>NZ_JBMSEF010000002.1:0-592027 GCF_049446235.1 Enterovirga sp. CN4-39
GCGCCGGCCGTGCACGACTTCGACGACGAGGAGGCGGACGAGTTGCCGGTCGCGCCGGTGGCCCGTGCGGGACGCAGGATCGCGGTCGAGCCCGAGCGCGACGAGATCCGGGACGAGCCGGAGGACATCGAGCCGTTCGACGCGGATGACGAGGAGCCGGCCTATGAGCCGCCGCGCGCCGTCGCGAAACCCGCCAGCGCCCCGAGCCGCGTCTCGGCGCCTGCCGCCCCGACCCGGCAGGCGGCACGGCGCCCCGAGCCGCAATTCTCCGGCGGCGACTACGAGATGCCCGCGCTCACGCTCCTGGCCGAGGCCAAGAAGCAGGTCGCGACCGTCTCCAAGGACGCGCTGGAGCAGAACGCGACCCTGCTCGAATCGACGCTGGAGGATTTCGGCGTCCGCGGCGAGATCATCAACGTGCGGCCCGGCCCGGTCGTCACGCTCTATGAGCTCGAGCCCGCCCCCGGCACCAAGTCGAGCCGCGTCATCGGCCTCGCCGACGACATCGCCCGCTCCATGTCGGCGGTCTCGGCCCGCGTCGCGGTCGTGCCCGGCCGCAATGCGATCGGCATCGAGCTGCCGAACCAGAAGCGCGAGACGGTCTATCTGCGCGAACTCCTCGCCTCGGAGGACTTCGCCGGGACCAAGCAGAAGCTCGCGCTCTGCCTCGGCAAGAACATCGGCGGCGAGCCGATCATCGCGGACCTCGCCCGCATGCCGCACCTGCTCGTCGCCGGCACGACCGGGTCGGGCAAGTCGGTCGCCATCAACACCATGATCCTCAGCCTGCTCTACATGCATACGCCCGAGCAGTGCCGGCTGATCATGGTCGATCCGAAGATGCTCGAGCTCTCCGTCTATGACGGCATCCCGCATCTCCTCTCGCCCGTCGTGACCGACCCCAAGAAGGCCGTGATCGCCCTCAAATGGGCCGTGCGCGAGATGGAGGAGCGCTACAAGAAGATGTCGAAACTCGGCGTCCGCAACATCGACGGGTTCAACGCCCGCGTGGCGGAGGCCAAGGAGCGCCACGAGGTCATCACCCGCACGGTGCAGACCGGTTTCGACAGGGAGACCGGCGAGGCGATCTACGAGGACGAGATCATGGATCTCGAGCCGCTGCCGTACATCGTCGTGATCGTGGACGAGATGGCCGACCTGATGATGGTGGCCGGCAAGGACATCGAGGGCGCGATCCAGCGTCTCGCCCAGATGGCGCGCGCGGCCGGCATCCACCTCATCATGGCGACGCAGCGGCCGTCCGTCGACGTCATCACGGGCACCATCAAGGCGAACTTCCCGACCCGCATCTCCTTCCAGGTCACGTCCAAGATCGACTCGCGGACCATCCTCGGCGAGATGGGCGCCGAGCAGCTGCTCGGGCAGGGCGACATGCTCTACATGGCGGGCGGCGGCCGCATCACCCGCGTGCATGGCCCGTTCGTGTCCGACACCGAGGTTGAGAAGGTCGTGGCCCACCTGAAGGCGCAGGGCCGGCCGCAATATCTCGATGCGGTCACGACCGGTGACGAGGACGGCGCGGCCGGTGGCGGCGACGATTCCGCCATCTTCGACAAGGGCTCCTTCGGCGAGGAGGGCGGCGACCTGTACGACCAGGCGATCCAGGTCGTGCTGCGTGATAAGAAGGCTTCCACCTCCTATATCCAGCGCAGGCTCGGCATCGGCTACAACCGCGCCGCCTCCCTCATGGAGCGGATGGAGAACGAGGGCATCGTCGGATCCGCCAATCATGCGGGCAAGCGCGAGATCCTGCTGGAGAGCGCCGGCGCCGATTGAGGCGAGCCGCTACGGCCCCGGCGGGTGCCCGTCAGGCGCCTGCCAGAACGCGTGGAGTTGAGTTCATGAAGGCGTCTGTTGCTCGCGGCATCGCGCTTGCCCTCACGGCCGCCGCGGCCTTCGGCTCCGCGGCCGAAGCGGCGAGCCGATCGCGCCTCGTCAATGTCGTCCCGCCGCCGCGGCCCGCCTCGCTGGGAGGCGAGCAGGACGTGACCACGACGGGCTCCATCATGCCGGTCGCGAAGCCGGGAGCGCGCGGCGCGCCGGTCGTCCAGGCCGCGGCCGGCGAGAAGCTCAGCGACAAGCAGATCGTCGAGAAGGCGAACGCGGCGCTCAATTCGGTCACGTCGATGGCGGCGGATTTCACGCAGGTCGGCGGGGACGGGCGCAGGTTCACCGGTGTCCTCTACGTGCAGAGGCCCGGCAAGCTGCGTTTCGAATACGCGAAGCCGTCCACGCTCGAGATCGTGTCCGACGGCTCGACCGTGCTCGTCCGCGACCGGAAGCTGAACACCTCGGACCCCTATCCGATCTCGCAGACGCCGCTGAAATTCCTGCTTTCGTCCAAGATCGACCTCGCGCGCGAGGCCTCCGTCACGGCCGTGGTGGCGGACCCGGATGGGGTGCGGATCTCGATCGAGGATACCTCCACGCTCGGCGGGACCTCCAAGATCACGCTCTATTTCGACCCGGAGATCACCGGCCTGAAGCGCTGGCGCGTGGTGGACCCGCAGGGCTTCACGACCACCGTCTCGCTCTCGGACATCGAGAAGAACCGGACGATCGATCCGCGGATCTTCATGCTGAACTACATGCGGCCCGTGGAGTAGGCGCCGCTCAGCGCGGCGGCCAGGCCCAGGGAGGGCGCCTGAGAAGATCGATATCGGCGATCGTCTCGCCCGAATCCTTGTCCAGCCGGATGTGGTTCAGGTCGAACTCCGCCGCGAGATGCGACGTGAGCGTCTCGTCGTGCGTGACCACGATCACCTGGGCCGCCGAGGAAGCCTGCCCGATCAGCCGGGCGAGCGCCGGAACGAGATCCGGGTGGAGACTGGTCTCGGGCTCGTTCAGGACCAGGAGCTCCGGCGGCCTCGGGGACAGCAGCGCCGCAACCAGCAGCAGGTAGCGAAGCGTTCCGTCGGACAATTCCGCCGCGGAAAGCGGCCTGAGCATCCCGGGCTGCCGGAAAAGGAGCTCGAAGCGGCCACCGTCCGTGCCGACCTCGATGCGCGCCCCGGGAAAGGCATCGTCGATCACCTGCGCGAGCAGGTTTCGGTCGCCCATGGCGGCGATGGTCTGCAAGGCCGCCGCGAGATCGGCTCCCTCATGGCCGAGGACCGGCGTGTAGGTGCCGACCTGCGGCTTGCGGGCCGGGGCGTCTAGATCCGTCCGGAAATGGTCGTAGAAGCGCCAGGAGCGCATTCGGGACCGGAGCAGCACCATCTCCGGGGCCGTGTGGACGTCGAGGAACTCCGTCATCATGCTGTCGAAGCCGGAGAGCTCCACCGGCACCATCCGCCAGGCGCCCGTCTCGTCGGTGGCGCGCAGCGCGGGGCCGCGGCGGTCGACGAGGAGGGAGGCGGGCCGGAATTTTTCGCCCGACCAGATGCATTCGCGCTTGATGACGGGATCGAGCGCAAACCCGGCCAGCGGGTCCGGGGCCAGCCCCAGGTCGATGCTGTAGCCGAAGTCGTCGGAGGCGAAACCGAGCTTCAGGCTGACGCTGCCCTTCCGCACCGTCCCCTGGATGGGGACGCGTCCCGCCTTCATGTCCCGGCTGATCGTCTCCGGCCCGGCCCACAAGGTCGCGGGAAGGCCGCCCTCCCGTGCGAGCTGGCCGACGATCTCGCCTCGCGCCGTGGCGGCCAGGAGCCGCAGGGCTCGGTAGAGGTTCGACTTGCCGGCGCCATTGGGGCCGGTCACGACGTTCACCCGCTCGAGTGGAACGACGAGGTCGCGCAACGACCTGTAGTTCTGCACCGCGAGGCTCTTGAGCATGGGCAGGCGTTCCGACAATCGGGCGCGGCCGATCCCGGCCGGCCCGGTCGCCATCACGCTTGAGGCGATCCGACAGCAACCTGAGGGACGGCACCCCGAACATCAATTCCGTCCGGCTGCGCATCGGCCGGGTGGAGGCGGGTGCTGGGCAACATCAAGGCGGACGTCCTCCGGCCTCGGCAGAGTAAGCGCGCTTCAGCCGCCGCCCGACAGCCGCCGCCGGTTGGCCCTGACGCGCTTGCGGTAGCCGCTGACGACCTGCCCGGGCGAGCCGCCCGTCATCAGCGTGCGGGTGGCGGAGCCGGCGGCCAGGACCTTCTCGCTGACCATCCGGCGCGCTTCGCGCTTCGCCTTTGGTCCGCCGAGCGCGAGCTTGAGGAGCCGCAACTGGATGACGGCGGCGGATTCGGCCGCGAGCCATCCCAGCGCGGCGAGGTCGTTCAGCTGCTTCCGTCGGGGCATGTCCGGCCTCCTCCCGTCGAGAACGGGCGGAGGCCGGAAAGGTGCCGGCGCCTCGTCAGTCGGCGATCGCCCCGTAGACGAGCTGCTTGATCTCGCGCCGGTAGAAGGCCCGGCTCGGTCCGGGAGCCTGCGTCATCATGACGACGGCAAGGTCTTCCGCAGGGTCGACCCAGAAGAACGTCCCGGCATAGCCCGCCCACATGAACTCGCCCTTCGAGCCCGGCACCCCGGCGATCCCGGGCTCCTTCCGGACCATGAAGCCGAGCCCGAACGTGTAGCCGGGCACGCCCATCAGCAGGTCTCCGGGCGTGGCGATCGGCCTGATCCTGTCGCCGAGCATGTCGGACGTCATCAGCTCGATCGTCTTCCGGCTGAGGACCCGGGTGCCCTCGAGCTTGCCGCCGTCGAGCAGCATCTGCGCGAAGCGCAGATAATCGGCGGCTGTCGAATAGGCGCCGGCGCCTCCGGAATCGTTCTTTGGGACCGCGCCGTCGATGAGGCGGTTCGGGCTGCCGGTTGCAGGGTCGGTCGGGAATGCCTGCGCGATGCGGGCCGTGCGATCGGCCGGGACGGAGAAGCCGGTCTCGTTCATCTTCAGCGGCTTGAAGAGGCGCTGTTCGAGGAACTCGCCGAGGCTCCGCTCGGACGCCTTCTCGACGACGCGCCCGAGCACGTCCGTGGCGAGGCTGTACTGCCACACCGTGCCCGGCTGGTAAGCGAGCGGCGCGGCCGCGATCGCGGAGACGAATTCCTCCGGCGTGAGATCCGTCGTGTTGTAGTCGAAATCCGGCTTGAAGAGCTTGCCCTTGGTGTAGGCCGCCTTCACGGGCGCGTTCGTGGTGATTTCGCCATAGGCGAGGCCGGCCGTGTGCCGGAGGAGATCCTGCACGGTCGGCTGGCGCTCGGCCGCGGCGAGTTCCCATGTCTGCTCGCCGAGCGCGTTCCCACGCGGCACGCTCACCTTCAGGTCCTTGAACTCCGGAAGGAATTTCGAGACCGGGTCGGTCAGCTGGATCGTGCCGTCCTCGACCAGCATCATGGCCGCGACCGACGCGAAGGGCTTGGTCATGGAGTAGATGCGGAAGATCGCATCCTTGCCGAGCGGCGCGTTCGCGGCCTCGTCGCGGAACCCAAAGCTCTCCGCATAGGCGATGCGGCCGCGGCGGGCGACCATGACCACGGTACCCGGCAGCCGGCCGGCCGCGATCTCACGCTCGAAGACCTTGCCGATATTGGCGAGCCGGGCGGAGGAGAGCCCGACCTCTTCCGGGCTCGCGGTCGCGAGGGTCGCGACCGGCCGTGCGGCCGGCGCTTCGGCAAGGGCCGGGACTGCCGCGCCGGCCAGCATGGCGGCGAGCGCTGCGGCGACGATATCCCCAGTTCGCGGACGCGCGCCGACCGCGCGCGGGGCTACCCACACTTGCATGCCTATCCTCCCAACCGTAGATCCTGGGCCTCTCCCGGGCCCTGCCGCAAACGCTACAGGCCCGTCTCCCGGCGCGCCAGCGTCGCGTGATCCTCCCTTGCGGACCCGTCGTGAAGCTCTCCGTCACAACCTGGAACATCAATTCCGTCCGGCTCCGCATCGACCAGGTCGAGCGGGCGCTCGGGGAGATCGGGCCGGACGTGCTCTGCCTCCAGGAGACGAAATGCCCGGACAACTGCTTTCCCCTGAAAGCCCTGCAGGGGTTCGGCTACCCGCACGTCGTCCAGGTCGGGCAGAAGGGCTATAACGGGGTCGCGATCCTGTCGCGCTTCCCCTTCGAGAAGGTCGAGCCGCAGAACTGGTGCGAGCGGCAGGACGCCCGCCACATCTCCGTCACCCTCGGGCCGGAGGCCGGGGAGGCGGCCGGCGTCGAGATCCACAACTTCTATGTTCCAGCGGGCGGCGACGTTCCGGATCCGGACCTGAACCCGAAGTTCAAGCACAAGCTCCAGTTCCTGGCCGAGATGCGGGATTGGGCCGGGAAGCGCGATCGCCGCCCGACGATCGTGGTGGGCGACCTGAACGTCGCCCCGCTCGAGCACGACGTCTGGTCGCACAAGCAGCTTCTCGACGTCGTGAGCCACACCCCGATCGAGACCGAAGCCCTGGAAACGCTGCGGCAGGAGGGCCGCTTCGTCGATTCAGCGCGCCATCTCACGCCCGAGCCGACCAAGCTCTACACCTGGTGGAGCTATCGCTCTCCGGACTGGGCGGCCGCCAACAAGGGCCGCCGGCTCGATCACGTCTGGATTTCGGACGATCTCGGCTCGACGCTCCAATCCGTCGACATCCACGGCCATGTCCGTGGCTGGATGCGCCCGTCAGACCACGTCCCGGTGACCGCGACTCTCTCGCTCTGAGGCTTCCTGCTCGGCGAAGAGGCGTTCGACGCTCGTCAGGCCGGCCGCGACGGCCTCGAGGTCGCGCGTGAGGACCTCGGCCATGGCGGGGGCCGCCGAGGGGAATTCATGCAGCACGCGCTTCATCAGCGTGGGCGAGATGCGCAGGACGGACGCGGCCTCCTGGGCGGTCGCCGTCGCGGGGCGCTGCATGCGTATGAACAGCGCGATCTCGCCGATGACTGAGGCCGGCCCGAGCAGCACGGGCTCCTCGGCCCCTGCCCGGCCGACCGCGATCGTCCCCGCGGTCACCACGTAGCCGCCATCCGAGCGGTCGCCGTGCCGGAACAGGACCTCGCCCGGACGCAGCCGGCGCGTGTCGGCCACGTTTGCGATCACCCGGAGAGCCTCGTCCTCGAACAGCCCGAGGATCGGCGCGCGCCGAAGAATCGAGAGCGTGGTCTCGATGGCCATGGTTCAGGGCCTTCAGGGAAGCAGCTTGTAGCCGCCCGGCTCGGTCACCAGGATGCGGGCCGCGGAGGGGTTCGTCTCGATCTTCTGGCGCAGCCGGTAGACATGCGTCTCGAGCGTATGGGTCGTCACGGCCGCGTTGTAGCCCCAGACCTCCTGCAGGAGGATGTCGCGCGAGACCACCTTCTGCCCGGCCCGGTAGAGGAAGCGGAGGATGGCGGTCTCCTTTTCCGTGAGCTTCAGCTTCGAGCCCTTTTCGCTCACGAGCAGCTTGGCGCCGGGCCGGAACGTGTAGGGGCCGATCCGGAAGACGGCATCCTCGCTCGCCTCGTGCGTCCTGAGCTGCGCCCTGATGCGGGCGAGGAGCACGGCGAACTTGAAGGGCTTCACGACATAGTCGTTCGCCCCGGCATCGAGGCCGGTGACCACGTCGGCGTCGCTCGCCTGTCCGGTCAGCATGACGATGGGGCCGCGGAAGCCGTCCTGGCGGATCAGCCGCACCGCGTCGCGGCCGTCCATGTCCGGCAGGCCGATATCCATGATCACGAGGTCGAACCGCTCCCGCTGCAACGCCTCGCGGGCCTCGGAGGCCGTTCCGACCGGATCGACCTCGAACTCGCTGGAGAGGCCGATCTGCTCGACGAGGGTCTCGCGGAGATCGCTGTCGTCCTCGACGACGAGGAGCCGATTGAGGCGCGCCATCAGAAACGTTCTCTCGACGCGTTGGGCCGGGCGGAGCTCGACATCAGGCCTTCATACCTTGACAGCCGGGCCGGGTTGAAGACCCCTCCCCAGCATGAAGCGCCGCACCGCCCGACTTATCCGCGTGTTTCGCTCTCCGCTCGACCGAACCAAGGGGCGCCTCGTCGGCCCGGGGATCAACCTGCCCTGCGCCCTCGGCCGCAGCGGGCCGGGCCACGGGAAGCGGGAGGGCGACGGACGCACGCCGATAGGGCGCTTCAAGGTGCTCGCCGCGTTGTACCGGCCCGACCGGATGCGGCGGCCGGCCACGATTCTGCCGCTGGCGCCGATCCGGCCCGATCTCGGCTGGTCGGACGACCCGCGGGACCGCCGCTACAACCGCCCGGTCGATCTTCCGGCCGCCTGCGGACACGAGCGCATGTGGCGCGACGATGCCCTCTACGACCTCGTGCTCGATCTTTCCTACAACCGCGGCCCGATCGTGCCCGGCCGCGGCAGCGCGATCTTTCTTCATTCCGCCCGCCCCGGCTTCCTGCCCACGGAGGGCTGCGTCGCGGTCGATCGCCGCCGGATCGCCGCGCTCGTCGAGCGCATCGGTCCCGGGACCAGGATCGAGATCGTCGGCTAGCGCCGCCGCCACTAGGCCGGTCGCATCGGGAACTGCACCTGGGCGACGGCTGCATTCGCCGGGAACACCGTCGCGAAGCCCTGCCCGTTCCATTGAAGGAGCACCGGATCCGCATCGCGGTTCTGGCCCGTCTCGTCGAAGGCGATGCGCGTCCAGGGCATGATGGTCTGATCGCCCGGAATGTCGGAGGCGGCGAGCGCCTCGCGGATGGTCGGCCCATCGGTCGCCTGGGCCCGATTCACCGCGTCGGCCAGGACCATCGCGGCCGTGAACTGGCGCGCGGAAAGATCGCTGAGGTCCTTTCCGGACCGCGCCTTGAAGAGCGCGTTCACCCGCCCGATGTCGGGGCGCCGGGCGGCGAGCTCGGGCGAGTAGGAGGCGCGCGTGATGCAGCCGACCACGTCGCGCCCGACGGCATCGTAGAGCGTTCGGTCGGAGAAGCCGGAATTCTGGGCCAGGATCGCCCGCGGCTGATAGCCGATCTCCACCATGCCCTTGACCAGCAGGATGCCGTCCTGCGTGTAGCTGGAGGGCAGCAGGACATCCGCATCCGCTTCCTTGAGCTGGCGCAGTTCGTCGCCGAGCGCGGGGGCGTTCGCCCGGTACCGGATATCGGCGACGATCTTGTAGCCCCGTTCGCCCGCGAGCCGGCGCTGCGTGTTGGCGGAATCCGTCCCGAACAGGGTATCCTCGGCGAAGAGGGCCAGGGTCTCCACCCCGCCGCCCTTGCGGCGCAGGTCGTCGAGGAGATCGAACATCGTCTCCGAGAACATGTCGTCGTGCGGGCCGGGCCGGAAGATGTAGCGCAGCCCGCGGCGGGTGAGGCTCGGCGAGGAGTTCTCGGACGCCATGTAGGGCACCTCGAGCCGCTCCGAAACCTGCGCGATACTGGCCCCGATGGCGCTCTGGTACGACCCGATGATCGCGCAGACCTTCTCGTGCTTGACCAGCCGCTCCGCTTCCGTGCGGGCGACCTGGGGGCTCGACTGATGGTCGGCCGCGATGACGCGCAGCCTGGCGCCGCCGAGGCCGGGGAGCCCCGCTTCCTCCGCCAGGGGTAGGTCGAGATCCGGATACGGGGAATTGACGATGTCGAAGGCGGTTTCCACCGCGTGGCGCGCGTCGATTCCGATCTGGGAGCTGGGGCCCGTCAGGGGGAACAGGAGCCCGACGACCACCTCCGGCGTCGCCTGCGCACGCGCCTTCGCCGAGATCGCGGCCAGGGCTGCGCCCTGAACGAAACTGCGACGTGAGATCATCCCGTCCTCTCGCCCGCCCGGAGGCAATCCGAGCCCCGTTGGCCTCCCCTGGAACGTTCTCGCTGTCAATGATGGTCAGGGCATGGCGCAAGGCGAAAAATCGTTGCGCCGCGATGGTCTTGGGCGAAGCTTGGCGGTTGTATCGAGGCACCTCGGCCCATAGCTTTCCCCCATCATGATCAGACGCCTTGCCGCCGCGCTGCTGTGCGCCCTGTCCATCACGGCCGCCTCCGCCCAGGAGCGCACCGTCCACGTGTACAACTGGTCGGATTACGTCGATCCGAAGGTGCTGGAACGCTTCACGGCCGAGACGGGCATCAAGGTCGTGTACGACACCTACGACAACAACGAGATCGTCGAGACGAAGCTGCTCGCCGGGAAGTCGGGCTACGACGTCGTCGTGCCCTCCGGGCCGTTCCTGCAGCGGCTGATCCGGGCGAGCGTCTTCCAGAAGCTCGACCGCGAAAAGCTGCCGAACCTGAAGAACGCCTGGCCGGACATCCAGAAGCGGCTCGCCGCCTTCGATCCCGACAATCTCCATGCCGTGAACTACATGTGGGGCACGACGGGCATCGGCGTGAACCGGGCCAAGGTGAAGGAGCGGCTCGGGGACGTGCCGCTCGACAGCTGGAAGCTGCTTCTCGACCCCGAACTGTCCGGCAAGCTCAAGGATTGCGGCATCTACGTCCTGGATTCGCCCGAGGACGTCTTCCCCGGCATCCTGAAGGCGCTCGACCTCGACCCCGATTCCAAGACGCCCGCCGATCTGCAGAAGGCCGCGGACGCCCTGATGAAGGTGCGGGGGAACATCCGGAAATTCCACTCCTCCGAATACATCAACGCGCTCGCCAACGGCGAGATCTGCCTGGCGGTCGGCTATTCGGGCGACATCCTGCAGGCGCGCAAGCGCGCCCAGGAGGCGAAGAACGGGGTCGACATCGCCTATGTCATCCCGCGCGAGGGCGCGCTGATGTGGTTCGACTCCATGGCCATCCCGGCCGATGCCCCGCATGTGCCGGAGGCCTACGCCTTTATCGACTTCATGCTCAGGCCCGACGTCGCGGCCGCGAACACCGACTTCGTGAATTATGCGAGCGGAAACCTGCCGGCCAAGGAGCGGATCAAGCCGGAGATCGCGTCCGATCCCGGCATCTATCCGGACGCCGAGACCTTCGGGCGGCTGTTCACGAACACGGCCTACGACGAGCGGATCCAGAGGACCGTCACGAGGCTCTGGACGCGGATCCGGACCGGCCGGTGAACCGGCGGGTCCGGGCGGCGGCTTGACTTGGGGGCGGGGCGGGAGTTGATCCCGCCATCGCCTCGAGTTTCAGCAATCTGCCGAACGGGAGAACAGGTATGGCTCAAGCCGACATCGTCATCGTGGGGGCCGCCCGCACGCCGGTCGGATCGTTCAACGGCGCCTTCGCGAATACGCCTGCGCATGAGCTCGGCGCGATCGCCATCAAGGCCGCGCTCGAGCGCGCGAAGGTCGAGGCCGGCGAGGTCGACGAGGTCATCCTCGGCCAGATCCTGACGGCAGGCCAGGGCCAGAACCCGGCCCGCCAGGCCGCCATGGCGGCCGGCATCCCGGCCGAGAAGACGGCCTGGGGCCTGAACCAGCTCTGCGGCTCCGGCCTGCGCACGGTCGCCATCGGCATGCAGCAGATCGCCAGCGGCGACGCCGACATCATCGTGGCCGGCGGCCAGGAATCCATGTCGATGGCTCCCCATGCGGCCCATATGCGGTCCGGCACGAAGATGGGCGACCTGAAGCTCCTCGACACGATGCTGAAGGACGGCCTCCTCGACGCCTTCCACGGCTATCACATGGGCAACACGGCCGAGAACGTCGCGCAGCAATGGCAGCTCTCGCGCGAGGAGCAGGATCGCTTCGCGGTCGCCTCGCAGAACAAGGCCGAGGCCGCCCAGAAGGCCGGCAAGTTCAAGGACGAGATCGTCCCGGTCACCATCAAGGGCCGCAAGGGCGACACCGTCGTGACGGACGACGAGTACATCCGTGCCGGCACCACCATGGATGCGATCGCGAAGCTCCGCCCCGCCTTCAACAAGGAGGGCACGGTCACGGCCGGCAACGCCTCCGGGATCAATGACGGCGCCGCCGCCGTGGTCCTGATGAGCGCCGCCCAGGCCGAGAAGCGCGGCCTCACCCCGCTGGCCAGGATCGTGTCCTGGGCGACCGCGGGCGTGGACCCGTCCATCATGGGAACGGGCCCGATCCCGTCATCGCGGCGCGCCCTCGAGAAGGCCGGCTGGAAGGTGCCGGATCTCGATCTCATCGAGGCGAACGAGGCCTTCGCGGCCCAGGCCTGCGCAGTCAACAAGGACATGGGCTGGGATCCGGAGATCGTGAACGTCAATGGCGGCGCGATCGCCATCGGGCACCCGATCGGCGCTTCCGGCGCACGCGTCTTCGTCACGCTCCTGCACGAGATGGGCAGGCGCGGCGCGAAGCGCGGCCTCGCCACGCTGTGCATCGGCGGCGGCATGGGCGTTGCGATGTGCGTCGAGCGCTGAGCCCCGACGAAGATCCGAAAGTCGCGATTTGCGGGGATCGACGCCCGCTCCCATCGCGGTAACATGAGTGAACGGCCCGGCATCGCCGGGCCGTTTGCTTGTCGGCCACAAGAGCCGGGGCATCGAACAGGGAGAGTGACGCATGGCACGCGTGGCATTGGTGACGGGCGGGACGCGCGGCATCGGAGAGGCGATCTCGAAGGCCCTGCAGGCCTCGGGCTACACGGTCGCGGCGAACTACGCCGGCAATGACGAGGCTGCGTCCGCGTTCTCGTCCGCGACCGGCATCAAGACCTTCAAGTGGGACGTGTCCGACTTCGATGCCTGCGCGGCCGGGATCGCCCAGGTCGAGGCAGAGGTCGGGCCGGTCGACGTCCTGGTGAACAATGCCGGGATCACCCGGGACGGCATGTTCCACCGCATGTCCAAGGAGCAGTGGTACTCGGTCATCAACACGAACCTGAACTCGCTCTTCAACATGACGCGCCCGGTCTGGGAGGGCATGCGGTCCCGGAAATGGGGCCGGGTCGTCTGCATCTCCTCCATCAACGGGCAGAAGGGGCAGGTGGGGCAGGCGAACTACTCGGCCGCCAAGGCGGGCGATATCGGGTTCGTGAAGGCGCTGTCGCTCGAGGGCGCGCGGGCCGGCATCACCGTGAACGCCATCTGCCCCGGCTACATCGCGACCGAGATGGTCAAGGCGATCGACCCCGCCATCGTGGAGAAGAACATCCTGCCCGGGATCCCGGTCGGCCGCCTCGGCGAGCCCGAGGAGATCGCGCGCGCGGTCGTCTTCCTGGCGAGCGAGGATGCGGGCTTCATCACGGGCTCCACGCTCACGGTCAATGGCGGGCAATACATGATCTGAGCGGCCCGCCGGCCGCTTGACCATCGAGGCGCCCGCTCGCTAGGGCGCGGGCATGTCTTCCCGCGCCGCAACGATCACCGGGTTCGGCGCGGCCGCGCTCTGGTCCCTGCTCGCGCTGTTCACGGCCGCGACGGGCCCCGTTCCGCCCTTCCAGCTCCTCGCGATGACCTTCGCGATCGGGGGCGGGCTCGGGGCCCTGTCCTGGCTTGCCCGCCCCGGGGCAGCGGCCGCCCTGCGCCAGGCGCCGCCCGTCTGGGCGCTCGGGATCGCGGGGCTGTTCGGCTATCACGCGCTCTATTTCGCAGCCCTGAAGCTCGCGCCGCCCGCCGAATCGGGGCTCATCAACTATCTCTGGCCGCTGCTCATCGTGTTGTTCTCGGCGCTGCTGCCGGGGCATCGGCTGCGCCTGCAGCACGTGGCGGGCGCGCTCCTCGGCTTTGCGGGCGTGGTCGTGCTGGTGGCGGGGCGCGGCGCGATCGAGATCCGGCCGGAATACTGGGCAGGCTACGCCTGCGCCTTTGCCTGCGCCTTCGTGTGGGCGGGCTATTCGGTCCTGTCGCGGCGGGTGGCGGCCGTGCCGACCGACGCCGTCACCGGGTTCTGCCTCGCGACCGCGGCGCTCGGCCTGCTGTGCCACCTCGCTTTCGAACGGACGATCTGGCCGGAAAGCCCCCTGCAGTGGGCGGCCGTCGTCGCGAGCGGGCTCGGGCCGGTCGGGGCCGCCTTCTACCTGTGGGATGTCGGCATGAAGCGCGGCGACATCAGGCTGCTCGGGATCGGCTCCTATGCGATCCCGGTGGCCTCGACAGGGATCCTGATTCTGGCTGGCTACGCCGAGCCGACCTGGTCGCTGGCCCTCGCCTGCGGGCTGATCGCGGCCGGCGCCGTCGTGGCGACGCTGCCGGCGCTAGCCGGGAGGCGGCGGTAGGATGCGGTGCGTGTAGCGGTAGCCGGTGGTGAAGCCGAGCGACGTATAGAGGCTGGTGGCGACCTCGTTGGCCTCCCGCACCTGCAGATAGGCATGCGTGGCCCCCTGTTCGCGGCCCCATGCCATGAGGGAGGTGACGAGCCGGCGGCCGAGCCCGAGGCCGCGCAGGCTTGGGGAAATCACGAGATCGTAGAGCCCGACCCAGCCGCGCTCCGCGACCGCAAGGCCCCACCCGGCATCCTCCCCGTCGAGGGACAGCGTGGCGAAGCCGGCCTGCCGACGGATCAGCCGCACGATGCGGCCGAGCCGCTCGGCATTCGCCTTCTCCCCGCCATAGGCGGCCGCCGCCGCCTCGATCCAGGCGGGCTTCGGGGCTGGGCGGACGATCAGGGACGGATCGTGCTCCAGTTCGGGCCCGAGCGGCGCGACGAGGCAGAGCGAGGGGTCGAAATCCACCAGGCCCCTGGCGGCCAGCACCTCCTCGCAGCGCCGGTCCTCGACGCCCGTCAGGCGGAAGCAGGGTGAGACGCCCCGCTCCTCGAAGGAGCCGACGATGTGGTCGATGAGCGCCGGGTCGATCGTGGCTCCGGGCACGAACGGGGTCGCCGCGTTGGCCCGTTTCGAATAGCCCTCCGCGAAGCGAAGGATCCAGCCGCCGACCACCTCGATTTCGAAGGACGGCCAGGCATTGATGAGGCGCGTCTCGAGCGCCTGCACGAGCGACAGGTCAGGCATCGGAGGAGAGCCCCCGCGTCGGCCGCCAGTCCGGCGGCGCCATCTCGAAGCCTTCGAAGCGGAAGCCGGGCGCGACCGTGCAGCCGACGAGCGTCCAGGCCCCGAGGCTCGCCGCACTCTGCCACGTCCCGGCAGGCACGGTGATCTGCGGCCGCTCTCCGGCCGCGAGGTCCGTCCCGAGATGCCGGGCCTCGGCATCATGCCCATCCAAGGAGGTCGTCACGACCAGAGGCGCGCCGGCATAATGGTGCCAGGTCTCGGCCGCATCGACGCGGTGCCAGGCGGAGGTCTCGCCCTCCGCCAGGAGGTAGTAGATGGCCGTCGCGACCGAGCGCCCCTCGACCGTGCGCGGATCCCGGAAGGTTTCGCGAAAATGCCCGCCTTCCGGGTGTGGCGCGAGGTCGAGAAGGCGGATTACCTCCTCGGCCGTGAGGCCCGCGGCGATCATCGAAAGCGGTTCTTCCACTCGCGCAGGGCCGCGAAGACCTCGTTGGCTGGCGCTCCCGCCTTGTCGACGGACTTGGCGAGGGCCGGCTCGCCCGCGCGCAGGAACGGATTGGTGGCCTTCTCCTCGCCGATCGTCGAGGGCACCAGGAAGCGGCCTTCCTTCGCGGCGGCCTCGGCCTCGGCGAACCGCGCCTTCAGGGCGGCGTTGTCCGGATCGGCCGCGAGCGCGAACCTGGCGTTCGATAGGACGTAGTCGTGCCCGGAATAGACCCGGGCGTCGTCGGGAAGCGCGGCGAAGCGCTCGAGCGAATGCCACATCTCGTCCATGGTCGATTCCATCACCCGGCCGCAGCCGAGCGTGAAGAGGGTGTCGCCCGCGAAGAGAACCTTGTCGGCGCCGAACCAGTAGGCGATGTGGTCGCGGCAATGGCCGGGCGTGTCCCAGACCTCGGCCGAGAGGTCGCCCACTGCGACACGGTCGCCCTCGCCGGCCGTCTGGTCGGCATCGGGGACCTCGGAGGCCGCCTTCTTCGGTGCCACGACGCGGCAGTTGAACCGCGCCTTGAGGCCCGGGATGCCCTGGACGTGATCGGCGTGCCGGTGCGTGACCAGGATGTGGCTCAGCTTCCAGCCCGTTTCGTCGAGCGCCTTCACGACGGCGGCCTCCTCCGGCGCATCGATCGCCGCGCAGGCGCCGGTGGCGCGATCGCGAATCAGGACCCCGATATTGTCCTCGAGGCAGCGGAAGGCGTGGATGTCGGCCGGCATGGATATAATCCCGCGTGAACGGCCGTTCGGCTATCACGGGCCGGGAAACGATGGAACCTCGGCCGGGATCCGGCCGGACCGGGAGCAGGGCAGGGTCGGATGAGCGTGGACGTCACGGATCTGCGCGCCTTCTACGCGGGGCCTCTCGGCCACGTCGCGCGGCGGGTGGTCACCCGCACGCTCGCGCAGTTCTGGCCGGACCTGCGCGGCCTGAGCGTGCTCGGCCTCGGCTATGCCGTCCCGTTCCTGGCCGAGTTGGACGGGACCGGCCCGCGTCTCGCCTTCATGCCGGGCTGGCAGGGCGTCGTGAACTGGCCGGCCTCGGGCCTGTCCGCCTCCGCGCTGGTCGACCCGATGATGATGCCGCTCGCCGATGGCTCGGTGGACCGGGTTCTGGTGGTGCATGCGCTCGAGACGGTCGCCAGTCCGGCGGAGCTCCTGAACGAGGTCTGGCGCATCCTGACGCCGGGTGGGCGCCTCGTTCTCGTCTGCCCGAACCGGCGTGGAGTGTGGTCGCGGGTGGATACGACGCCGTTCGGGCATGGCCAGCCCTTCAGCCGGCGGCAGCTGCGCCACCTGATGAAAGGGGCGCTGTTCTCGCCCGAGAGCTGGGCCGAGATCCTCTACGTGCCGCCGCTCAGAAGCCGTTTCCTCCTGTCCGGCGCGGGAGCCTGGGAGGGGCTCGGCCGCAGCCTGTCCCTCCCGTTCGCCGGGCTGCACATGGTGGACGCCACCAAGCAGCTCCACCGTCCGATCCCGGTCTACGAGCGGCGCAGGTCGCGCCAGTTCGCCCCCGTCCTTGTGCCGCGCGCCTCGCCCGTGCCGACGGCGGGCTGACGCAGTTTCAGCGCCGGACCTGGCGGGCCGCCCGCGCCTTGCGGGCCGGGGCGCGGCGCGGGCCGTAATAGGCCCGGCGGGCCTCGGCCTCGCGTTCCGCCTGGGCCTGGTGCGCAGCGGAGGCCGCAATGGCGCCGACCGCGAGGCCCCCGATGATGCCGGCCGCCAGCGCACCGTCCGAATAGCCGTACCCGCACCCGTAATATCCGCACCACGCCTGGGCCGGGCTCGCCGAGCCGAGCGTCGCGCCGCCCAGGAGGGCGGCGGCAGCGAGAGTGGACAGAACCTTGGTGCGAGCGATCATCGATACCCCCATCCGCCGGCGTGGTTCTTGCCGGTCGGAGAGGTTGTCTAGATTCGCCACGTTGCCTGGATGATGCGCGAAGCCGGCTCTCCGTTTCGCGCATGTTTCGCCGCTCAGGTGGCGGGCTTCTTCAGGTCCGGAAGGTCCGTGTTGAGCCACTTCTTGAAGGTGGCGTTGAGCTGCCCGCTTTCGCGCTGCTGCGCGATGAAGCTGTTCACGGCCTTCATTAGGTCGTCCTGGCCGGGCCGGAGCGCGATGCCGTGCACCTGCTCGCGGAGCGTGATCTTGGTGTCGAAGGCACCCTTGGGGGCGATCTTCTCGATCTCGCCGACGACCGGCGTCGCGGCCCCGATCACGTCCACCTGGCCCGACAGGAGCGCCTGCACGGCCGAGGCGTCGTCGTCGAAGCGGCGGATGTTGGTGCCCTCGGGCGCGATCGCGGACAGGGACACGTCCTGCGTGGAGGCGCGCGCGACGCCGACCGTGAACTTCTTCAGGTCGGCCGGCTCCTTCACGGCCGCCGAGGTCTTGCCGTACACGACGATCCGGATGCCCGCATAGGGATCCGAGAAGGCGACCTGCTTGGCGCGCTCGGGCGTGATCGCGAGCGAGGCGATCAGCATGTCGACCTGCCCGGTCAGGAGATACGGGATCCGGTTCGGCCCGGTGACGGGCACGATGTTGGCCCGCACGCCCAGGGCCTTGGCGAGGTCCTTGGCGACATCGGCGTCGAACCCGTCCGGCTTGCCTTCCAGGTTGGTGATCCCGAAGGGCGGGAAGTCGACCAGCATGCCGATATTCACCACGCCCTTCTTCTTGATCTCGTCGACCGTCTGCGCGCCGGCCGGCTGGACGCCAAGCGCCGCCGCGCCGAGCGCCGCCGCAAAGGCCAGGCCCGAAAGCGCGGCCCGGCGCGAGATTGTGCTGAACATGAATTCCTCCAGAGGTTGTGGCGCAGCCGTCGCCGATCGGCCGGGCGGCGTCAACGCGCGTGGGCTGCCGCCATCCGTCGCTCCAGCCAGGCGGCCAGGAGGGAAAGCGGCCAGCACAGGGCGAAGTAGATGGCCGCCACGAGCCCGAAGACCAGGAAGGGCCGGAAGGTCGCGTTGTTGATGATCTGCCCCGCCCGGGTTAGCTCCGTGAAGCCGATGATAGCGGCCAGCGACGTGCCCTTGATGAGCTGGACCAGGAAGCCGACCGTGGGCGGTAGCGCGACCCGCATCGCCTGGGGCAGGATGACGAGGCGCATCAGCCGCCCGTAATGCAGGCCGAGCGCCGTCCCCGCCTCCCATTGTCCCGTCGGCACCGACTGGATCGAGCCGCGCCAGATCTCGCCCAGGAAGGCGCTGGCGTTCAGGGTCAGGGCGATCGCGGCCGCGAACCAGGGGTTCAGCCCGAGCCCGAAGGCATTCGCGCCGAAGAAGACGAGGAAGAGCTGCATCAGCAGCGGCGTTCCCTGGAACACCTGGATGAAGCCGCTCGCGAGCCGCGAGAGCCATTTGCGAGGCGATACCCGGGCGAGGGCGACCGCGAGCCCGCCGATGCCGCCGCCCAGGAACGCGATCGCGGAGAGCGCGATCGTCCACCGCGCCGCCGCCAGGATGAAGAGCGCCTCCGTGGGGCCGAACTGCCTCAGCATCAGCGGGCCACCGGGTAGGCGAAGACGCGCCTGTCGATCGCCCGGAACAGGGCGGCGAACAGGAAGGACAGGCCGAGATAGATGAGGGTGACGACGATATAGACCTCGAAGCTCGTGAAGGTCCGCGACTGGATGTTGTTGGCCACGGAGGTCAGGTCGTCGGCCGAGATGGCCGACACGACGCTGGTGGACAGCATCAGGAGGATGAACTGGCTCGTCAGGGCCGGGTAGACGGCCCGCAGCGCCGGCTTCAGGATCACGAGGCGGAACACCTGGAGCGGCCGCAGGCCGAGCGCCAGCCCCGCCTCGATCTGCCCCTTCTGCACCGACTGGATGCCGGCCCGGATGATCTCGGTCGCATAGGCGCCGACATTGACGACCAGCGCGGCGAGCGCGGCGGCGTCCGGCGAGAGCCGGAGCCCGACGGCCGGAAGCCCGAAGAAGATGAAGAAGAGCTGCACCAGGAACGGCGTGTTCCGGATCACCTCCACGTAGACGTTGACGATCCAGCCCGCCCAGCGCGGCCCGAACACCTTCGCCCAGGCGCAGACGACGGCGACGACCAGCCCGATCAGCATCGCGGCAGCCGAGAGCTGCAGGGTGACCCAGATGCCGTCGAGAAGCTGGCGCCAGGCGTCCAGAACGGGCCCGAACCGGAGGGTGAAGGACATGGCTCCCCTGTCCGACGCCGCGTCACCCGCGGCTGGTGCTGGCCCGTCTAATGGTCGGATGTGGCGGCCGGAGGCAAGGGTGCGAAGCCTGCCGCTTCCCGCGGTGACTTGCCTCGTGTGCCACCCGGCCAAGGCGGCGACGTTGCCGCCCCGGCTATTATCCTCGGGCGCATGCTGCGCAGCATCGCTGCACAACAGCCGCGCTGCCGGTGCGAAGGATCTCCGTCCTTCTTAGATAAAATCCAGATTGCAGTGCAGCACGGCCCGTGAAAAACTCGGAACCGTTCCGGGGAGGATGGGGGTCGAATGGCCACTGAAAAGGCGCCGACGGTCATCAAGAAATACGCCAACCGTCGCCTGTATCACATGGGGACCAGCACCTATGTCACGCTGGAGGATCTCGCCGCCATGGTCCGGGCGGGAGAGGATTTCGTCGTCAACGACGCCAAGACCGGCGAGGACATCACCCGCTCGGTTCTCGCCCAGATCATGTTCGAGCAGGAGAGCAAGGGCGGGCAGCAGAACCTCCTGCCGACGACCTTCCTGCGCCAGCTCATCCGCTTCTACGGCGACAGCATGCAGGCCCTGGTGCCGCGCTATCTCGAATTCTCGATGGACCACCTGACGCGCGACCAGCAGAAGCTGCGCGACCAGATGGAGAAGACCTTCGGGCCCTCGGCCTTCCACGCCATGGAGGATCAGGTCCGGGCCAACATGACCTTCTTCACGGAGGCGATGCGGATGTGGTCGCCTTTCACGCCCAAGGCCGGGGACGAGCCGGAGAAGCCTTCAGCCCCGTCGACGCAGGCCTCCGGCGGGAACGAGCTCGACGCGCTGAAGAAGCAGATGGCCGAGATGCAGCAGAAGCTGGAGAGCCTGGCCAAGAAATAGCCGGCGGGCGGGTCCGCACCGCCGGCTGGGGTGGGCTCGCGCCCGTCAGCTCTGAACGCCGGCCGGGTACCAGTCCATCTTCGAGAGCTGCGCGTCCGTCATCTGCTCCCCTTCCTTGACCCGAAGCTCGCCCTTCTGGTCCTTGATGGGGCCGGCGAGCGGATGGATCGTGCCGGCGATGATGCCGTCCCTGACCTTGTCCGCCTCGCGCCGGACGTTCTCCGGGACGGCTTCGCCGTAGGCGGCCATACGGACGGCGCCTTCCTTCAGGCCGTCCCAGGTGTCGCCCGACTTCCAGGTGCCGTCGAGCGCCATCCTGACCCGGCGGATGTAGTAGGGCCCCCATTCGTCGACGATGGAGGTGAGCTGCGCCTTCGGCGCATAGGCGAGCATGTCGGAGGCCTGGCCGAAGCCGAGCATGCCGCGCGCCTCCGCGGCCTGGAGCGGCGCGGGTGAATCGGTGTGCTGGGCGAGGATATCGCAGCCCTGGTCCATGAGGGCCTTGGCGGCATCGGCCTCCTTGGCGGGGTCGTACCAGGTGGAGACCCAGAGCACCTTCGTCTTGAAGTTCGGGTTCACCTTCTGGGCGGCCAGCGTGAAGGCCGAGATCCCCATCACGACCTCCGGGATCGGGAAGGACGCGATGTAGCCGGCCGTGCCGGTCTTCGAGAGGTGGCCCGCGATGGTGCCGCAGACGGCGCGCCCTTCGTAGAAGCGGGCGTTGTAGGTCGCGAGGTTGGCCGCGCGCTGGTAGCCGGTCGCGTGCTCGAACCAGACGTTCGGCAGGGCGCGGGCGACCCGCACGGCCGCGTTCATGAAGCCGAAGGAGGTGGCGAAGATCAGCTTGTTGCCGCCCGTCGCGAGCTGCCGGAGCACGCGCTCGGCATCCGGCCCCTCGGCCACGTTCTCGACGAAGCTCGTCTTCACCTTCCCGCCGAATTCCTTCTCGATCGCCTTGCGGCCGAGGTCGTGCGAGTGGGTCCAGCCGTAATCCCCGGTCGGGCCGACATAGATGAAGCCCACCCCGAGCGGCGCCTGCGCGGCGAGCGTCCCGCCCAGCAGCGGCAGCGCTGCGGCCCCTGCGGCTCCGGTGATCAGCTTGCGGCGGGTAATGATGGCGGCCATCGAGCAATCTCTCCTTTCAGGTGACGATTTAGGCAGGCGAAAAGGATTTTCCCAGGCACGCGGGTGCCGCAGCCGAGAGGCGGCCGGGCCGGATGGAGATCAGCGTCAGGACGAGGATGGTCGCCAGATAGGGCAGCATCGCCAGCATTTCCGGCGGCAGCAGCCCGAAACCCGAGGCCTTCGCGTGGAGCTCGAAGGTCATGACGGCCCCGAACAGGTAGGCCCCGGCCAGGAGCCGCAGCGGTCGCCAGGACGCGAAGACGACGAGGGCGAGCGCGATCCAGCCGCGCCCGGCCGTCAGCCGGTCGGCCCACATGGGCGTGAGCTCGAGCGAGAAATAGGCGCCCCCGAGGCCGGCGAGCGCCCCCCCGAAGGCGACCGCCGCCGTGCGGACCGCCAGGACGGGGTAGCCGATCGAACGGGCCGAGGAGTCGGATTCCCCGACCGCCCGGAGGATCAGCCCCGGGCGCGTGCGCTTGAGCCACCAGGCGACCGCGAAGGTCAGCCCGAGCGAGAGGTAGACGAGCAGGTCGTAGCCGAAGACGACGCGCAGCAGCGGGTGCTCCGCGAGGTCCGCCGGCAGCAGCGGCCCCAGCCGCTCGATCGTACGCCCCACGAAGGGCGCGCCGAGCAGGGACGAGGCGCCGGTGCCGAAGATGGTGAGCGCGAGCCCGGTCGCGACCTGGTTCGCGGATAGCCCGAGGGTGAGCCCGGCGAAGATCAGCGAGACCGCGACGCCGCCCAGCATCGCGGCCAGGAGCCCGAGATAGGCGGAGCCCGTCAGCGTCGCCGCCGCGAAGCCCGTGACGGCGCCGATGAGCATCATGCCCTCCACGCCGAGGTTCAGGACCCCGGCCTTCTCGGCCACGAGTTCACCGAGCGAGGCGAGAAGGATGGGGGTCGCGGCCATCGCGACCGTCATGACGAAGGAGACGAGCAGCGCGGTGTTCATGCGGCGGCTCCCACTTTCGTCGCGCTGAGGAGGCGGGAGCGGATCGAGGATCTCACGCGGCCCTCGCCCGTGCAGACCGGGTGAGGGCCGGGCGGAAGCGGATCAGCACATCCGCGGCCAGCAGGAAGAAGAGGAGCATCGCCTGGAACATGCCGGTCGCGGCCTGGGGCAATCCGACGGCGGTCTGCGCGAGCTCGCCGCCCACATAGGTCACCGCGAGGACGAGCGCCGCAAGGATGATGCCGACCGGATGCAGGCGGCCGAGAAAGGCCACGATGATGGCCGTGTAGCCGTAGCCGCCCGGGAATTGCGGCGTGAGCTGGCCGAATGGACCCGCCGCCTCGAAGATGCCGGCAAGGCCCGCGAGGCAGCCGGCGCCGAGCAGCGTCAGCCAGATGGTGCGGCGCTCGGAGAAGCCGCCATAGCGGGCGGCGGCCGGCGCGAGCCCCACCACCTTCACCTCGTAGCCGGCGAGCGTGCGGGCGAGCAGCACCCACACCACGAGCGCCACCACGGCCGCGATCGGGATCCCGAGATGGACGAGCGAGCCCTCCGCGACCGCCGGCAGGGTCTGGTCGGGCGTGAACATGCGGGTCTGGGGAAAGTTGAACCCGTCCGGATCCTTCCAGGGCCCCCGCACCAGGAAGAACAGGAGCTGGACCGACACATAGGTCAGCATCAGGCTGGTCAGGATCTCGCTGACCCCGAAGCGGGTGCGCAGGAAGGCCGGGATGGCCGCCCAGGCCAGGCCGCCGAGCACGCCCGCGAGGCACATGGCCGGGAGGATCCAGGGACCCTCCTGCCCCCAGGTCAGGAGCGCGACGCCCGTCCCGGCCATCGCGCCGGCGATGTACTGGCCCTCCGCGCCGATGTTCCAGACATTGGCCCGGAAGCCGACGGAGAGGCCCGTGGCGATCAGGATCAGGGGCCCGGCCTTGACCAGGAGCTCGGGCCAGCGATCCGGGTGCGAGAGGGGCGCCAGGAAGATCTGCCGCACGGCGCCCGGGCCGTCATAGCCCATCAGGCCGAACACGATCATGCCGGCCGCGACCGTGAGGAGCACGGCGAGAAAGGGCGTCAGGTAGATCATGGCCCGGGAGGGCTCGGGCCGTCGCTCGAGTTTCAGCATCCGGCGCCTCCCGAGGAGGGCCGTGCTCCCGCGTGCTCGCCGTGCACCCCGCCCATCAGGAGCCCGAGCTCGTCGGGGCTGGCCTCCTCGGCGCGGATCGGCCGCGAGAGCCGGCCCTCGTTGAGCACGGCCAGCCGGTCGGAGAGGGCAAGGAGCTCGTCGAGATCCTGGCTGATGACCACGATGGCGGAGCCCGCCTCGGCGAGGTCGAGGACCGCGCGGTGGATGGCGCTCGCGGCCCCGGCATCGACGCCCCAGGTCGGCTGCGAGACGACCAGGACCTCGGGGTGCTGCAGGATCTCCCGTCCCATCACGTATTTCTGCAGGTTGCCGCCCGAAAGGCTCCGGGCCGCCGCACCCGGCCCGACGGCCTTGACGCCGAAGCGCTCGATCACCCGGCGCGCGAAGCCCCGCGCCGCCCCGAACCGCAGGAACCCCGTCGCGGTCAGCGGCAGCCGGTGGCGTGCCGTCAGGATGGCGTTGTCCGAGAGCGAGAGGTCCGGCACGGCCGCGTGGCCGTTGCGCTCCTCGGGCACGGCGCAGAGCCCGGCGCGGCGCCTCGCGCCGGCGCGGTTGCGGCCGACCGCGCGCCCGTCCAGGCGCACCATTTCGGCCGCCGGCGCAGCGCGCTCGCCGGAGAGCGCGAGCAGGAGCTCCGACTGGCCGTTCCCGGCAACGCCCGCGATGCCGAATACCTCGCCGGCCCGGACCGCGAAGGAGATGTCGCGGAGCGGGACCGAGAACGGCCCGGCGGGCGGCAGGGACAGCCCCTCCACCTGGAGCCGGACGGCGCCGGAGGGCGCGGCGCGACCGTGCCGTTCGACCTGCCGCAGCTCCGTCCCGATCATCAGTTCCGCCATGCGCCGGGTCGTTTCCGCCCGGGGATCGCAGCTCGCGACGACGCGGCCGCCCCGCAGGATGGTCGCCCGGCTGCAGAGCGCTTTGATCTCGGCCAGCTTGTGCGAGATGTAGAGGATCGCGCAGCCCTCGGCCGCGAGTTGCCGCAGCATGGCGAACAGCCTCTCGGCCTCCTGCGGGGTCAGCACGGAGGTGGGCTCGTCCATGATGAGGAGCCGCGGCTTCACGAGCAGGCAGCGGACGATCTCGATGCGCTGCCGCTCGCCGACCGACAGCGTGTGGACCTCGCGCTCAAGATCCAGCGGCAGGCTGTAGGCGCGCAGGATCGCATCGACGCGCCGCGCCAGGTCGCCCCGGTCCACCGCCTCGTCGAGCCCCAGCGCGATGTTCTCGATCACCGTGAGGGCGTCGAACAGCGAGAAGTGCTGGAACACCATGCCGATGCCGAGGGCGCGCGCGGCCTTGGGACTCGGGATCGCGACTGGGCGGCCGTCGATGCGGATCTCGCCCTCGTCGGCCTGCTGCACGCCGTAGATGATCTTGACCAGCGTGGACTTGCCGGCGCCGTTCTCGCCGAGAAGCGCGTGGATCTCGCCCGGCTCGACCCGCAGGCTCACGTCCTCGTTCGCGACGACGCCCGGGAAGGTCTTGGTGATCCCGGAGAGCTCCAGGCGGGGCGGTTGTGGGGACGTCACGCGACAGCCTGTCGGGGCTTCTCTCCGATTTCTCCTGCCTCGCACGAACTGCGCCGCGCGAAAACCCGGATCAGCTCGGCGGCCGTGAGGGCCGCGATCACGTCCGGGCGCTTGTCCGCAACATCCGACCCGCCGATCGGGCAGGTCAGGGCATGGAGCGCCCGCGCCGAGCCGCCGCCCTGCAGAAAGGAGTGGCCGAAGCGGGCGCGCTTCGTGGCCGAGCCGATCATCCCGACATAGGCGGCGTCGCCCCGCCGGAGCGCCGCGTCGGCGAGCCGGTAATCGAGCGCGTGGGAATGGGTGAGGATGACGAAGGCGGCTCCGGCCGGCGCGGCGGCGAGAGCGGCGGCCGGGTCGTCGAGCTGCGCGAAGGCGATTTCCGCGGGCAGTTCCAGGCCGGTCTCGAGCCGGTCGTCGACGAGCGTGGTCCGGAAGGGAAGGGGAGCGAGAGCGCGCGCGAGCGCCCAGCCCGTATGGCCGCAGCCGAAGACGAGCACGCTCGGCGCGCGGTTCCGCTCCATCTCCTCGGCGGCGCGGAGCGCCCCGACATGCTCCGGCCCGGCCAGTTCCAGCCTCACCCGCACGCGGCCGCCGCAGCACTGGCCGAGCAGCGGCCCGAGCGGCAGGTCGAGCTCCCGGTTGGCCTCGCCGCGCGCGAGCATCACCCGGGCGGTATCGATCGCATGGAATTCGAGCTGCCCGCCCCCGATCGTGCCGCGGCTCTCGCCCGTGGTGACGAGCATCGCGGCGCCCGCCTCGCGGGGCGTGGAACCTCGCGCCTTGGCGAGCGCGACGAGGATCGCGGGCTCGCCGCGGGCGACGAGATGCGCAAGCGCGGACGAGAGCGGGAGGCGCTCCCCTCCCCCTCGTGGGGAGGGGTCGGGGGTGGGGGGCGTGCCGCCAGGCTCCACGGTGGATGCGATCTCGTCCGGCCCCCCACCCGCCCCTCCTGCCCGGGGCTGAGCCCCGGCATCGGGCCACGCTCCCCACGAGGGGGAGGGCGGGCAGGGGCTGTCGCGCTTCACTGCCCGGCCCCTTTCTGCACCCGCTCCCGCAAGGCCTCGATCGCGAAGAGGACGCGCTCCGGCGTGGCGGGGGCGTCGAGGCAGGGGCAGAAGCGATGGTCGGCGACGCTCGCGACCGCGTCGGAAAGCGCGTGCAGGACGGAGATCGCCAGCATCAGGGGCGGCTCGCCGACCGCCTTCGAGCGGCCGATCGTGGCCTCCCGGTTCTCGCCGTCCCAGAGGTCGACGTTGAAGATGCGCGGCCGGTCGGAGGCGACCGGGATCTTGTAGGTGGCCGGCGCATGGGTGCGCAGGCGGCCCTGGGCATCCCACCACAGCTCCTCCGTGGTGAGCCAGCCCATGCCCTGGATGAAGCCGCCCTCGATCTGCCCGCGGTCGATGGCCGGGTTCAGCGAGCGCCCGACATCATGGAGGATGTCCACCCGCTCGACCCTGTACTCGCCCGTCAGCGTGTCGACCGCGACCTCGGAACAGGCCGCCCCGTAGGAGAAGTAGTAGAACGGGTGGCCGCGGCCGCTCTGGCGGTCCCAGTGGATCTTGGGCGTGCGGTAATAGCCGGTGGCCGAGAGCTGGATGCGGGCGTTGTAGGCCGCGCAGACGAAATCGGCGAACGGCACCTCCTCCGACCCGATCCGCACCCGGCCGGGCAGAAATGCCACCTCCGCCGGGTCCACGTCCCATTTCCCGGCAGCGAAGCTGCGCAGCCTCGCCTTGATGGTCTCGCAGGCATCGAGCGCCGCCATGCCGTTGAGGTCGGAGCCCGAGGAGGCGGCGGTGGCGGAGGTGTTCGGCACCTTGCCGGTGCTGGTGGCCGTGATCTTCACGGCGTCGAGATCGGCCTGGAAGGCACGGGCGACGACCTGGGCGACCTTCGTGTAGAGGCCCTGGCCCATCTCGGTGCCGCCATGGTTCAGGTGGATCGAGCCGTCCGTGTAGACGTGAACCAGCGCGCCCGCCTGATTGTACTGGGTCGCCGTGAAGGAGATGCCGAACTTCACGGGCGTGAGGGCGAGTCCCCGCTTCACGATCCGGCTGCGGGCATTCAGCTCCCGGATCGCCTCCCGGCGGGTGCGGTAATCCGAGCGGCGCTCGAGCTCCGTAACCAACTCCGGCGCGATGTTGTCCTCGACGACCTGATGATAGGGCGTCACCGCCCGCTCTCCCTCGCCGTAGAAGTTGAGCATGCGGATATCGAGCGGGTCGCGTCCCGTCGCGAAGGCGACCTCCTCGATGAAGCGCTCGGCCCCGACCATGCCCTGTGGGCCGCCAAAGCCCCGGAAGGCCGTGTTGGAGACGGTGTTCGTCCGCCATGGCTCGGACGTCACGTGGACGGCCGGGTAGTAGTAGCAATTGTCCGCGTGGAAGAGCGCCCGGTCCGTGATGGCGGCCGAGAGGTCGACCGTGTGCCCGCAGCGCGCCGCATAGGTCGCCTCGACCGCGAGGATGCGTCCCTCCTCGTCGTGCCCGATCTCGTAATCGACCACGAAATCGTGCCGCTTGCCGGTCGCGATCATGTCGTCGTCGCGGTCGGGCCTGATCTTCACCGGCCGCCGCAGCTTCACGGCCGCGAGCGCCGCGACGGCGGCGAAGAGGTTGCCCTGGGTTTCCTTGCCGCCGAAGCCGCCGCCCATCCGCCGCACCTCGACCGTCACGGCGTTGAAGGGCACGCCCAGCACATGGGCCACCATGTGCTGCACCTCCGTCGGGTGCTGGGTCGAGGAATGGACGGTCACGTCGCCGTCCTCGCCCGGCACCGCGAGCGCGACGTGGGTCTCGAGGTAGAAATGATCCTGGCCGCCCATCGTGACGCGGCCCTTGATCCGCTGCGGCGCGGCCGAGAGCGCGTCCTTCGCGTCGCCGCGGGTGAGCGTCATGCCGGGCGCGACGAAGCCGGTCCCGAAGCCACGGGCCGCCTTGACGTCGAGCACGGGCGGCAGGTCGACATAGATGACCTCCGCGAGCCTCGCGGCCCGGCGGGCGGCGTCCCGCGTCGTCGCGATCACGGCGAAGAGCGGCTGGCCGTGGCAGGTGACCTTGTCGGTCGCGAAGAGCGGCTCGTCGTGGAAGCCGGTCACGGGCGTCACGTCGTTGACGCCGGGGATGTCCTCCGCGGTCAGCACCGCCACGACGCCCGGCGCGGCCCGGATCGCGTCGATATTCAGCCCCACGATACCCGCATGGGCCCGCTCGGAGAGGCCGAGATAGGCGTGGAGCAGCGCTGCGGGCGCCACGATATCGTCCGTGTAGGGCGCTTCGCCCGCGACATGCTTGTGCGCGGAATCGTGCCGCTGCGGCGCGCCCATGTCGCCCGCGACCGAGAGGGCAGGCGACCGCTCAAGCATGGCTTGCGCTCCCCGCCCCGGCTCGCGCCAGACGCCCGGCCACCCGCGTCACGGTGTCCGGCTCCCTCTCCTCGATCGCGAAGCGGCGGATGAGATTGCCGGCGACGAGCAACCGGTAGCGGGCGCTCGCGCGCCAATCGTCGAGCGGCGAGAAGTCCTGGTCCAGCGCGGCTGCGGCGCCCTCGGCGGCGCCCTCGTCGAAGGGCCGTCCTATGAGAGCCACTTCGGCCGCCGGAGCACGTTTGGGGATGGCCGCCATGCCGCCGAAGGCGAGCCGGGCTTCCGTGACGGTGCCCGCTCCGTCCCGCGTCAGCCGGAACGCGCCGCAGACGGCGGAGATGTCCTCGTCGAAGCGCTTGGAAACCTTGGAGGCGTGGAAGGCGTGGTCCGGGCCGAGCCGCGGGACGAGCACCCGCTCGACATACTCGCCCGGCTCGCGGTCCTGCTTCTTGTAGGCGAGGAAGAAGCGCTCGATCGGCATCTCGCGCCGGCCGCTCGGGCCGCGCAGGACCAGCGTGGCCCCGAGGGCGATCAGAACGGGCGGCAGGTCGCCGATGGGCGAGCCATTGGCGATGTTCCCCCCGACCGTCCCGGCATTGCGGACCTGCTCGCCGCCGAACCGGCGCATCAACTCGCCGACATGGGGGTGGATGGAAGCGAGCCGCCGCTGGGCCTCCGTGAGTGTCGCGGCGGCTCCGATCGCGAGGCTTTCGCCCGTCTCCTCGATCGCCTGCAATTCCCGGATCCGACCCAGGAAGACGACGGGGTCGAGCCGGCGCATCTCCTTGGTGACCCAGAGACCGACATCGGTGGCGCCGGCCACCAGGATGGCGTCGGGATGATCCTGGAGGAGGGACCCGAGCTGCTCGACAGTTGCCGGGGCGAAGAAGCGCCGCTCGCCATCTCCCACCGCAACCATCTCGTCGTCGCAGAGCGCGGCGAGCCTCTTCAAGGGAGCGGCAACGTCCAGGCGGGCGGCATCGCTCGCGCAGGCTGCCTGGGCCGCATCCACGATGGGCCGGTAACCGGTGCAGCGGCAGAGATTGCCCGCGATCGCATCATCGATGCGGTCGGTCGAGGGATCGCGCTCGTTCTGGGCGAGGCAGAAGAGCGACATGACGAAACCCGGCGTGCAGAACCCGCATTGCGAGCCGTGGTGTTCGACGAGCGCCGCCTGAACCGGGTGGAGGGCTCCTGCCTTCCGCAGATGCTCGACGGTGAGCACCTGGCAGCCGTCGAGCGTCGGCAGAAACCTGATGCAGGCATTGATGGCCTCGTAGCGGATGCGGTCGCCGTCGGGGCGCCCGACCGCGACCGTGCAGGCACCGCAATCTCCCTCGGCACAGCCTTCCTTGGTGCCGGTCAGCCCGCGTTCGAGGCGGAGCCAGTCCAGCAGCGTTGCCGTCGGGTCACAGGAGGCAATTTCGATGCGCTCCTCCCCGAGATAAAACCGGACCCTCTCGCGCATCGTCCCCGCACAAATCGCTCTGCGGACAGGGCAATGGTCGGCCGACCTGCGCCCCTGCGTCAATGGTCCGTCCCGTCGCGCGCGCTTGTCGGCGGCCTGCGCCTTGCTAAGACTTCCCCCATGAGCGACGTCTCGCCCCTTCAGCATCGCCTTCGCGCCATCCGGGAGCGGGTGGCCGGCGAGACCGTCATGGCGCTCATGGGCGCTGACCTGTCCGTCCTGGAGCCCGGCGGGGCGACGATTTCCGTCGGCTGTCGCCCGGAACTGCTGGAGGAGGAGGGCTGCTTCCACGAGGAGATCACGGCCATCCTGGTGGAGCAGGGCGCCCGGATCGCGGCCGCGACCCGGCTCGACGACGGCGAGGCCTGCCTGCAGACCGATTACCGGCTCAATCTCTTCGGCCCCGCCAAGGGCGAGCGGCTCGTCTGCCGCGCACGCGTGGTCCGGGCGGGGCGGCTCGCCTCCGTGGTGGCGGCCGACGTAGTCTGCGTCACGGGCGCCGAGGAGATCCCGACCGCGACCGCAATCGCCACCATCTCGATCGTGGAGGCCTCGGCCATCGCGCCAGCCGGTCACGCTTGAGAAAAGGCCCGGTCCCGCTCCGGCGGCGGCCGGCATGAAGGAGAAGGGCGCGGAGCGGCCGGCCTTGCCGCAGGGCTCGCGGCTCGGCGGCATCCTCCTGATGTGCGTGGGCGTCGTGTGCTTCTCGCTCTGCGATGCGAGCGCGAAATGGCTGAACCGGACGCTCGACCCGATGATGACGGCCTGGGCGCGCTACGCCTTCAACGTGGTCGTCGTCTCCGCCTTCCTGAACCCGATCACTGTTCCGGGCATCGCCCGCAGCAACCGCCTCGGGCTGCAGATCCTGCGGTCGGCGATCCTGGTGGGCTGCACGGTCCTGAACTTCTTCGCGCTCCAGCACCTGCAGCTCACGACCTCCATGGCGATCCAGTTCGCCATGCCGCTGCTGGTGGCCCTGATGGCAGGCCCGTTCCTGGGCGAATGGGCGGGACCTCGCCGCCTCGCGGCGATCGGCGTGGGCTTCCTCGGCGTCCTGGTGGTGACCCGCCCGCTCTCGGGCGCCCTGCATCCGGCGGCCTTCCTGACGGTCGCGAGCACGGTGCTCTATGCGCTTTACGCGATCGTGACCCGGACCCTGGCGGCGCACGACCGGAGTTCCACGACCGTCTTCTATTCGGGGATGGTGGGCGTGCTGATCATGACGCCGATCCTGCCTTTCGTCTGGAGCACGCCGCCGGATCTGCTGCATTGGGCGCTGATGATCGGGATCGGCGTGACGGCGGCGGCGGGGCACTGGCTGCTCGTCCTCGCGCATGCGCGGGCGCCGGCGCCCGTGCTGTCGCCCTTCATCTACACGCAGCTCCTCTGGATGGGGATCCTCGGCTACCTGGTGTTCGGCGACGTGCCGGACGGCTGGACGCTGGTCGGGGCCGCCATCGTGATCGCGTCGGGGCTGTACCTGCTCTGGTGGGAGCGCCGGGAGCGGCGTGCTGCGGCACGGGCCTGAGGGCTACTCGGCGGGCGCCGCGGCGGCCTGGCGACGATCGGCGCCCCGGCCGCGGCGGAAGCTGCCGAGCCAGGACGAGAGGTGGTCGAGATAGATGTAGACGATGGGCGTCGTGTAGAGCGTCAGCGCCTGGCTGACCACGAGGCCGCCCACCATGGCGTAGCCGAGGGGCTGGCGGATCTCGGCCCCGGCCCCGAAGCCGATCATCAGCGGGATGCCGCCGAAGATCGCCGCCAGCGTCGTCATCATGATGGGCCGGAAGCGCAGCACGGCCGCCTTCCGGATCGCCTCCTCGGGCTCGAGCTTCCCGTCTCGCTCGGCCACGATCGCGAAGTCGACGAGCATGATGCCGTTCTTTTTCACGATGCCGATGAGGAGGATCACGCCGATCAGGGCGATCAGGCTGAAGTCGAACCCGCCGACCTTCAGGGCGATCAGCGCGCCGAGCCCGGCCGAGGGCAGGGTCGAGAGGATCGTCAGCGGGTGGATGAGGCTCTCATACAGGATGCCGAGGATCAGGTAGACGGCGATCACGGCCGCAAGGACGAGGAGCGGGACGGTCGCGAGCGACTTCTGGAATTCCTGCGCGTTCCCCTGGAAGCGGCCCTGCATGGAGGCGGGCAGCCGCATCTCGCGCGCGACGCGCTGGATGGCGTCCGTGGCCTGGCCGAGCGAAACGCCGGGCGCTAGGTTGAAGGAGATCGTCACGGCCGGGAACTGGCCCTGGTGGCTGACCGATAGCGGAACGACGCCGCGGGTCGTCCAGCTCGCGATCGCGGCGAGCGGCACCTGCTGGCCCGTGATCGGTGACTTCACGTAGAGGCGCTGCAGCGTCTCCGTCTGGCCCTGGAGCCCGGGCAGGATCTCGAGGATCACCTTGTAGGTGTCGACCTGCGTGAAGATCTGCGCGGCCTGGCGCTGCCCGAAGGCGCTGTAGAGCGTCTGGTCGATGAGTTGTGGCGTGATGCCGTAGCGGGAGGCCTGGTCGCGATCGATGGTGAGGCGCAGGACGCCGCCGCCATTCTGCTGGTCGCTGGCTACGTCGCGCAGCTCGGGCAGGCGCCGCATCGCCTCCAGCATGCGGGGCGACCACTCGGTCAGGTTGTCCGAATCCGCGTCCTGGAGCGTGTACTGGAACTGCGTGCGGGAGGAGCGCCCTCCCACATTGATGTCCTGCGCAGCCTGGAGGAAGACCCGGATGCCGGGGATGGTCTCGAGCTGGGGGCGCAGCCGCTCGATGACCTGGTAGACGGTGACGTCGCGTTCCGCGTGTGGCTTGAGCGTCACGAAGATGCGGCCGACATTGCCGGCATTGTTGCCGCCGATCTGGGCGGAAAAGTTCGCAACGGCCGGATCGCGGGCGAAGATGTCGAGCATCGCCTCCTGGCGGCGCGTCATCTCGGCGAAGGAGACGTCCTGCGCGGCCTCCGCGTTGCCGATCAGCAGGCCGGTATCCTGCTGCGGGAAGAAGCCTTTCGGGATCGCGACGAAGAGCGAGCCCGTCAGCGCGATCGTGCCGAGGAAGACGAGCAGCGTCACGAAGCGATGGCGCAGGGCGACGTCGAGGCTGCGCTCATAGGCGCCCTCGATCCTGGCGAAGGCCCGCTCGAGCCAGAGATAGAGGGCGCCGTGATGCTCCTCCTCCCGGGCCTTGAGCAGCCGCGAGGCCATCATGGGCGTGAGGGTCAGCGCGACCAGGGCGGAGACGGCCACCATCATGGACACCGTCACAGCGAACTCGCGGAACAGGCGCCCGATGATCCCGCCCATGAAGAGAAGGGGGATGAAGACGGCGATCAGCGAGATCGAGATGGACACGATGGTGAAGCCGATCTCGGCCGCGCCCTTGAAGGCGGCCTCCATCGGCCGCTCGCCCTCCTCGACATGGCGGACGATGTTCTCGAGCATCACGATCGCGTCGTCGACCACGAAGGTCACGGCGATGATGACGGCCATCAGGGACAGGTTGTTGAGGCTGTAGCCCGCCGCCCACATCAGGGCGACCGTGCCGGCGAGCGCGATCGGCACCGTCACGCTGGGGATCACGGTCGCCCAGAAGCTGCGCAGGAACAGGAAGATCACGAGCACGACGAGGCCGATCGTGAGCAGCAGCGTCAGCTCCACCTCGTGCACCGAGGCCCGGATCGTCTGGGTGCGGTCGCTCACCACCGAGATCTCGACCGAGGGCGGGATCGAGGCCTGGAGGCGCGGCAGCTCGGCCTTCACGCGCTCGACGGTCTCGATCACGTTGGCGCCCGGCTGCTTGAAGATGACGAGATAGACCCCGCGCTTCTGCCCGACCCAGGCGGCGCGCTTGATGTCCTCCGGCCCCGCGACGGCCTGGCCGATGTCGCGGACCCGCACCGGCGCCCCCGCCCGGTAGGCGACGATGACGTCGTTCCACTTCTCCGCCTCGGTGAGCTGGTCGTTGGCGTAGATGGCGAAGGAGCGGCGGTCGCCGTCGAGCGTGCCCTTCGGCATGTTCACGGTCGTGAGCGCGAGCTGCTGGCGGATGTCGTCGAGCTGCAGGTTCTTGGCCACCAGCTTGGCGGGGTCGATCTGGACCCGGATGGCCTGTTTCTGCTCGCCGCCAATGAAGACCTGCCCGATTCCGGAAAGCTGCGAGATCTGCCGCCCGAGCCGGGCATCGGCGTATTCGTTGACCTCGATCAGGGGCAGCGTGTCGGAGGTCACGCCGATGATCATGATGGGCGGGTCGGCCGGGTTCACCTTCCGGTAGAAGGGCGGGCTCGGCATGTCCTGCGGCAGCTCGCCTCCCGCCGCGTTGATGGCCGCCTGGATGTCCTGCGCACCCGCATCGACATTGCGGCCGAGCTCGAACTGCACGGTGATCTGCGTCGTCCCGAGGAAGGACGTGGAGGTCATCAGCTGGATGCCCGGGATCTGGGCGAACTGGCGCTCGAGCGGCTGGGCGACGGAGGTCGCCATCGTCTCGGGCGAGGCGCCAGGCAGGTTGGCCGTGACCTGGACGGTCGGAAAATCGACCTGGGGCAGGGGCGCGACGGAGAGGTTCGGGAAGGCCGCGACCCCCAGGAACAGGAACGCCACCATCAGGAGCGACGTCCCGATCGGAAACCGGATGAAGAGGGCCGAGATGTTGGTGCGCATGTCAGCGCGCCGCGGCTGGAGCCGGAGCGGTCGCGGCCCCGCCATGCGCGGTGCGCTGCGCCTGCGGCGTGACGACCTGGATGCGGCTGCCGGGCTGGAGGCGCGACTGCCCGAGCGTCACCACGCGCTCGCCGGACGCGAGCCCCTCCTCGATCACGGCCTGCCTTTCGCTGAATGGCCCGACCTTCACGCCCCGCTTCTCGACCGTGCCGTCGTCCTTCGCGACGAAGACGAAGAGCTCGTCGGGGCCCCGCTGGATCGCGTCCTCCGGCACCGTGACGACGTCGCGCAGCGTCCGGACGAGGAGGCGCGTATTGACGGAGAGGCCCGGCCAGAGCCGCTCGTCCGCATTCTCGAACACGGCCTTGAGGCGCACCGTCCCGCTCGCCGGATCGACCTGGTTGTTGATGAGGTTGAGGGTCCCCTGCGCGAGGCTCTCGCGCGCATCGCTCGACAGGGCGATCACCTTGACGGGCCCCCGCCCCATGGCGCGGGCGATCCCTGGGAGCTGCTGCTCGGGTGCCGTGAAGAGGACGGAGATCGGATCGATCTGGGCGATCTCGACGATGCCGGCCTGGTCGGACGCGCGCACGATGTTGCCCTGGTCGACGAGCCGCACGCCCGTACGGCCCGAGATGGGCGCCCGGATCGTCGTGAAGCCGAGCTGGAGCTCGGCATTCTCGATGGCGGCCTGGTCCATGGCGATCTGGGCCGTGGTCGAGCCGACCGTCGAGGTCTGCTGGTCGAGCTGTTGCTGGGGGGCGAAGCCGCGGCCGGCGAGCTGGCGCGTCCGGTCCAGGTCGTTCTTGTTGCTGACGAGGTTCGCCTCGGATTGCTGCTTCTTCGCCCGGGCCTGGTCGAGCGCCGCCTGATAGGGCCTCGGATCGATCTGGGCGATCAGGTCGCCCTGCTTGACCATCTGGCCTTCCTGGAAGGCGATCTTCACCAGCTCGCCGTCGACGCGCGATCGCACGAGCACCGTGTTGAAGGCCTGCACGGTGCCGAGCCCGTCCAGATAGATCGGCAGGTCCGTCTTGCGGGCGGCCGCGACCTCCACCGGGATGCCGGCCGGCTGCGCGCGCTGGCCCGCCGCATCCTGCTGTCGAGGGGCTGCCGCATTGCCTCGCTGCCAGTACCAGACACCGCCTCCGGCAAGGGCGAGCACGAGGAGCATTCCCCAGACCCAGCCGCGCGAGCGCGCCGGCTGGGCCTCGCTCGGGCGAACAGCCGGCCCCGAGCGGGATGCGCGCGCCGCGCCGCCGCCCGCATGCGGGGTGCTGTCCAACTTGGCCATCCTGTCCGACCTACGCTCCAGCTAGTACGCAGAGCTTCGAAGGCAAGTTCAAGGCCGCCCGATCACGTGTAGGATACCAGAAAATCGAAAATAGGCGCGAAAGTACCCGTCGCGCTCCCTTGGCGCCCATCGGCCGCGAGCAGCGACATCTTCGGGCGCGGTGCCAGTGCCGCCGACTCCTCATCCCGCTGGAGACGCATTCGCGGCCGCGCGAATTCCGGCTTCGACGTTGTTGCCATCCGGGTCGAGCACGTAGGCGGCGTAATAGCCCATTCCCTCCGGGCCACGCGGCCCGGGCACGCCATTGTTCCGTCCGCCTGCGGCCAGGGCCGCCTCGTGGAAGGCATCGACGGCGGCACGGCTGCTCGCCGTGAAAGCCAGATGGATCGGGGCGGCGGCGGTGCTGTGGCCCGGCATCCAGAAGCTCGGCTTCTCTGTCCCGACCCAGATGAAGGGGGCCGGCTCGTCGCCGCTGCGGGCGATGAGGAAGGAGGTCGCGGTATTGTCGATGACCCGGAGGCCGAGCGGTGCCATCGCGGCATCGTAGAAGCGGCGCGCCGCGCCCAGATCCGTGACCCGGAAGCCGACATGGTCGATCATCTCGGCTCCTTCCGGTCCGATCCTCGCAGGCCAGGCGCGGCGCCTGTCGCGGAATCGCGCCTCCGCGCCGGAGAAACGAAAATGGGCCCCGAGGGGCCCATTCGCAGTTCTTGCGTCTTACTGGCAGGGATACCGGTATCCGTCGTTCGCCAGGTAGGTGCCCGTGCGGGGATCGAACGAGCGATACTTGCTCGCGCAATAATTCACCCAGTTCGGGTCCGCCCCGTAGACGTTTCCGACCGGAGTGCCGGGGCCGACATAGCCGGGTGCCGGCTGCGAATTCGCGATCGCCGCGCCGGCCAGCGCACCGAGCGCGAGGCCGCCGACCACGCCGGCCGCAACTCCGCCGCCGCCATAGCCGCGGCGATACCCGTAGCCGCGCCCGTAATAGCCGCGTCCGTAATAGCCGCCGCGATATCCGCCGCGGCCGGGACGGCCGTAATAGATCTTGCCCTGCGTGAAGCTCTCGCCGGGATAGGCTTGGCTCTGCGCCTGCGCGGCAGCCTGGGCGAGGCGATCCGCCGGAGCCGGTGCGGCCTGCGCGGACATCATGCTGCCTGCGAGGAGCGCCGCGCCGAGGGCGCTGGCACCGAGGCACTTGCGAAGCGAACTTGTCATCGTGGTCCTTCCGTTCCGACCTTCATCGTTCAAGCCGCAGGCGGGTCCGCCCCGCCCCGCCTTCCGGCTGAGTGAGCCAATGCTCTGGGTATAGCCTGGTTCCAGCTCTCGCCCGAACAGTACCAGGATATACGGCCAAGGTTTCCAGCTGATTGCGTCCCTTGCAAGGCGCGGGGCGGCCGCCGGCAGGTTCAGCCTTTCACGACCACCTTCGTGCCGATCCGGACGCGATCGTAAAGATCGACGACGTCCCGGTTCGTCATGCGGATGCAGCCGGACGAGACGGCCGACCCGATCGTCTCGGCCTCGTTCGACCCATGGATGCGATAGAGGCTGGACCCGAGATAGAGCGCGCGTGCGCCCAAGGGATTGTCCTGCCCGCCTGCCATGTAGCGCGGCAGGTCCGGGCGGCGCTTCAGCATCTGGCTCGGCGGCCGCCAGGACGGCCATTCCTTCTTCATCGTGACGGTCTTCATGCCCGACCAGGAAAATCCCTGGCGGCCGACCCCGACGCCGTAGCGGATCGCGCGGCCCCCCGGGAGCACGTAATAGAGCCGGCGCTGGCCCGTGGAGACCACGATCGTCCCGGGCTTCTCGCCCCCCGTGTAGCGCACGGTCTGGCGCGGGATCGCCTGCTCGCGAAACTCGTTGAAGAAATCAGCTACCGGCCCGGAATCGAGGAAGGCCCGGGCCGGGGAGGGGGCCGCAAGGGCCAGGAAGGCCGCGGAAGCGGCGGCGATCACAGATCGCATCGGCAATCTGCTCCTTTCACGTGTCACAATCGCCCGGGACGCTGGACGGACGACCCGGGCGCGTCAAGCCGCGGGACGATCTCCCCGCGGCAAGGGGGTACCCGCCTCAGGCCGTCGCGGCCTTCATCATGGCGGCCGCGCCGGCCCGGAGGAACCCGATGTCGCTCGCGACGGACACCAGATGGAAGCCGCGCTTCGCGAAATCGGCGGCGCGTTCGCCGTTGGGCGCATAGATGCCGGCCGCCTTGCCGGCCGCCTTCGCCCGCGCGAGGGCGTGGTCGATTGCGGTGTTCACCTTGGCCCCGTTCGGGTCCAGGGCCGCGCCGCGGGAGAGGCCGATCGAGAGGTCGGACGGGCCGATGAACACGGCGTCGATCCCGTCCACGGCCAGGATGTCGTCGATCCGGTCGAGTGCCTCGCGCGTCTCGATCATTGCGAAGGAGCGCAGGAAGCTGTTGGCGGTCCCGAAATAATCCGCGGGCTGCAGCCCCGTGAGGGTCAGGGCCGGATGCGGGCCCCAGCTGCGCTCGCCGAGGGGCGGGAACTTGATGAAGGCGGCAAGGCGCCTGGCATCCTCGACCGTGTTGATCATGGGGGCGATGATGCCGGCAGCGCCCGCATCCAGGAGCCGCGAGGCGGTCGCGAACTCGCCGACCGGGATGCGGGGGATCGCGGGCTTGCCGGACGCCGCCACCAGCGGGATGGCGCGGGTCGCGTTCAGGAAATCGATCACACCATGCTGCATGTCGAGCACGACGGCATCGATCCCGGCCTCCCGCGCGAGATAGCCCGCGATGGAGGGTTCTGGCAGCCCGCACCAGGCGGTGAAGACCGGCCTGGTGCCGGTCAGGCCTGCGGCAAGCGCCTGGACGGGTGACGCCATCGGTTTTCCTCCCTGTCCCGGCATCGTCCGGGATCAGGGGCGGGAGAACGCGACGGCCGCCCGTGAGTCAAGCCGCTCGCGGTCAGCGGCCGGCCTGGATCTCCGCCACGGCCTCCGACAGGAAGTCGTTGAGCTTGGCCCGGATGTCGGACTCGGAGGCCGGATGGCCGCCCTGCTCCAGATCGGCCTTGACCTTGCGGATCACGTCGTCGTCGCCGGCTTCCTCGAAATCCGCCAGGACCACCGACTTCGCGTATTCCTCGGCCTCGGCGCCGGACTTGCCGAGCCGGCTTGCGGCCCAATGCCCGAGAAGCTTATTGCGACGGGCCGTCGCCTTGAAGCGAAGCTCCTCGTCATGGGCGAACTTCTTTTCGAACGCGTCGCGCCGATCGTCGAACTGAGCCATACGGGTCGTGTCCTCCTCACTTGAGCTGTCGCCGCTATATGTAGCTCCTGCCAAGCTTTCGCCAGCCTTGGATAAGCCGCTTTCGATCACCATAGAAGTGGGCGAGCGGGCGCAGCGCGTTGTGCGCAGCCAGTTGATCGTCTAGATTCCGGACCTGCGAGTGGCCGGTCGGCAACGTCATGTTGCTGGCCGCGCGCGCAGCCGCGGACCGATCGTCCCGTCAGGAGCCCCGGCCCCCATGGATTTCCTCAAACCACGGTACACGCCCATGAACCGCCGCCGTCGCATATACGAGGGCAAGGCGAAGGTCCTCTACGAGGGTCCCGAGCCGGGCACGCTGATCCAGCACTTCAAGGACGACGCGACCGCGTTCAATGCCAAGAAGCACGAGGTGATCGACGGGAAAGGTGTCCTCAACAACCGCATCTCGGAATATGTCTTCCAGCACCTCAACGATATCGGGGTGCCGACGCATTTCATCCGGCGGCTCAACATGCGCGAGCAGCTGATCCGCGAGGTCGAGATCATCCCGCTCGAGGTGGTGGTGCGCAACGTCGCGGCCGGCTCGCTCGCGCAGCGGCTCGGCCTCGAGGAGGGCACGCAGCTCCCGCGCTCGATCATCGAGTTCTACTACAAGAACGACGCCCTCAACGACCCGATGGTGTCGGAGGAGCACATCACCGCCTTCGGCTGGGCCACGCCGCAGGAGATCGACGACATCATGGCGCTCGCCATCCGGGTGAACGACTTCCTGTCCGGGCTCTTCCTCGGCGTCGGCATCCGGCTCGTCGACTTCAAGATGGAGGCGGGGCGCCTCTGGGAGGGCGACATGATGCGGATCGTCGTGGCCGACGAGATCTCTCCCGATTCCTGCCGGCTCTGGGACATCAAGAGCCAGGACAAGCTCGACAAGGACCGGTTCCGCCGCGATCTCGGCGGCCTCATCGAGGCGTATTCGGAGGTCGCGCGCCGGCTCGGCATCCTCGGCGAGAACGAGAACATCCAGGCGACCGGCCCCCGCCTCGTCCAGTAATCCGGCGGCGCCGCGCCGCCTTCGCGAGCCCGGCTTCGGCCGGGCTTTTTCTTGTCTCCGCGCACCCTTGCCCTCCCCCCGATGACATCACCGCATTCGCCCCGGCCCCCAGAGACGCCGGACAGCCTTCGCCAGGCCGGCTGGACCTCGGCCGAGGAGGAAGGCTTCATCGGCCTGGTCGGTCCCATCTGGGCGCGGGGCGAAGGGGCGGAGAAACGCTTCGGCTTCCTGGCCGAGCCGCGCCACGCCAACCTCGTCGGCGTCGTCCAGGGCGGCATGTTGATGACCTTCGCCGATCGCGGGCTCGGGATCCTGGCTTGGGACGCGGCCGGGCGCCCTCTCGTGACGACGAGCTTCGAGATGCAGTTCGTCGGCGCGGGAAGGATCGGATCCTTCGTCGAGCTCGAGGGCGAGGTGGTCCAGCGCACCCGGAGCATGGTCTTCATGCGCGGCCTCCTGCGCTCGGGGCGGCGGCTCGTCGCCTCCTGCCAGGGATCCTGGAAGGCGCTGTCGGAGCACCGGGCCGGCGGCGGCGCGCGAGGAGCCGAGGCGTGATCCGGCGCCGCCTGGCCGGTCTCGCGGCCGCGATCTGCGGCCTCGGGCTCGCCGGCTGCGTCGATCTCGACCTGACATCCTCCGTCGCCTTCCCACCTGACGTGCCCGGTCTCGACATCTCGCAGCCCTGGGTGCGCCTGCCCGTGGATGCCTGGGTGTCCGAGGGCGGCATCGAGCCCGTCGCAATCGCGGGCTGCTTCGCCCCATCCTGCTCGCCCCCGGGCGCGATCGGGTTGTTCCGGGCCCGCGGCTCGGTCGCCGAGCGCCTGGCCCGGGAAGCCGGCGAGCCGCAGCGCTTGGCCAGGGCTCTCCTGGAAGGCAAGCCACGCCAGAAGGCGCGCGCAACCGTCCCGCGGCCGAAGATCGCGGCCGAAGCCGAACCTCTGCGGGAAGGCACGTGGCGCGGCTTCGCGCTCCACCTCTCGCGGCAGGACGGATCCCGGGCCGCCCATGCGGCCGTGCTGACCCGGATGGCCGGCGGCGTCCTTACGGCGCTCGTCGTCGTCGCTCCCGCGGCGGACGCGGCCTTGCGCCTCGCCCGCGACGTCGTCGCGCGACAAGGCTGATCGTTGACCTTGCGCTCGGGCCGCCTGAGCGATTAAGAGGTGCCGGTGCGCCGCAATAGCTCAGCTGGTAGAGCACCTCATTCGTAATGAGGGGGTCGGGGGTTCGAATCCCTCTTGCGGCACCACCTTCTTCCCCACCCTCCGTCGAATGCGCTCTGGCGCCGGGTCGCCGTCCCAGGCTTCCCGCCCGGCAGGCGCCCGGCCTGCATGGCTGCCATCCGGTCCGACCCCTCACATTGACATCGGAGCCGATCCTCCGCATAAGCCCCGGCGAGCAGAGGGTGCCCTTGCGGCGCCCCGCCCGTCTTTTCGGACACAGTCGCAACACCACATAGCGGTCGGGAGCCCACCCGGACACGCGACCGGAGATGACACGTGAAGAGGACCTATCAACCGTCGAAGCTCGTCCGCAAGCGTCGGCACGGCTTCCGGGCCCGCATGGCGACGGTCGGCGGCCGCAAGGTCATCGCGGCGCGGCGCGCCCGCGGGCGCAAGCGCCTCTCGGCCTGATACCGGGGGCCGCGTGGGTGCGCACCCGGCGTGATGCGGCGCTGGAGCGCCTCACGAAGCGGCCCGAATTCCTGGCGGCGGCCTCCGGCCGCCGATTCCATACCGAGCGGATGAGCCTCCAGGGGCGCCGCCGCCCCGAGGGTGAGGCCGGGTCCGGCCTCCGCGTCGGGTTCACCGTGACTAAGCGCGTCGGCCATGCGACCGAGCGCAACCGCATCCGCCGCCGGCTCCGCAGCGCCATAGCCGAGGCCGGGCAGCCCTATTCGGGCGAGCCCGTCGACGTCGTCGTGATCGGCCGGCGTGATACGCTCGCCGCCCCCTACGCAACATTGATCGAGGATCTGTCCCGCGGCCTCAAGGCCGTGACGCGACCGAAGGCGCCGGCGCGCGACCGCGATCATGCGACGAACCCCGCGAAAGAGGCCGCCCCCGGGCAGACCTGACGATCATGCGTGAAGACAACAAGAATCTGCTGCTCGCCATAGCCCTGTCGATCGTCGTCCTGATCGGCTGGAACTACTTCTATGGCGTGCCGATGGTCGAGCGGCAGCGGCCGCCTGCGACCACCGCCCAGACCGCGCCCGGCCAGAGCCACATCCCGAGCCCGTCGCCGCAGGGAGGGCAGCCTTCGACGCCCGCCCCCTCGACGATCCCGAGCGCGCCCGGCGTGGCGGGCGTCGAGACCCGCGAGGCCGCGCTTGCGCGCGCGCCGCGGATTTCCCTCGACACGCCGTCCCTCGCGGGCTCCATCTCGCTGAAGGGCGGCCGCATCGACGACGTCCTGCTCAAGAACTACCACGAGACCGTCAATCCGAATTCGCCCCGGATCGTCCTGCTGTCGCCGTCCGGCAGCCCGCATCCGTATTACGCGGAATTCGGCTGGGTCGGGCCCGGCGCCCCCAGCCAGGATGTGCTCTGGACCGCCGACGCCCAGACCCTGACGCCCGCCCGCCCGGTCACGCTGACCTGGGACAACGGCGCAGGCCTCGTGTTCAAGCGGGTCATCTCGGTGGACGACAAGTTCATGTTCACCGTCCAGGACTCGGTCGAGAACAAGGGCTCGGCGCCCGTCACGCTTTATCCGTACTCGCTCGTCTCCCGGCACGGTAAGCCGCCGACCCAGGGCTATTACGTGCTCCACGAGGGCCTGATCGGCGTCCTCGGCAATAACGGCCTCCAGGAATGGGGCTATGCGGCGCTCGACAAGGAGCCGTTCATCCTGGCCCAGACGACGCGCGGCAAGGTCTGGGAAGGGGTGACCGGGGGCTTCCTCGGCATCACGGACAAGTACTGGGCCGCGACGGTCATCCCGGACCAGAACCAGCCCTTCCAGGGCAGCTTCACGTCCCGCCAGGAAGGTTCGGGCTTCATCTACCAGGCCAATTCGCTGTCCGACGGGAAGACCCTCGCGCCCGGCGAATCGACCCAGGCCACGCAGCATCTCTTCGCCGGTGCGAAGGAGGTGTCGGCCGTCGACGCCTATGAGCGCACGCTCGGCATCAAGCAGTTCGACCTCCTGATCGATTGGGGCTGGTTCTACTTCATCACCAAGCCGATGTTCAAAGCGCTGGACTTCTTCTTCCGGCTCTTCGGCAATTTCGGCGTCTCGATCCTGCTGGTGACCCTGATCCTGAAGCTGTTCTTCGTCCCGCTCGCCAACCGGAGCTATGTCTCCATGGCGAAGATGAAGGCGGTGCAGCCCGAGATGCTCTCCATCCGCGAGCGCTTCAAGGACGACCGCGTCAAGCAGCAGCAGGAGATGATGGCGCTCTACAAGCGCGAGAAGATCAATCCGGTCGCCGGCTGCTGGCCGATCCTGATCCAGATTCCGGTGTTCTTCGCGCTCTACAAGGTGCTGTTCGTCACCATCGAGATGCGGCACGCGCCGTTCTTCGGCTGGATCCGCGATCTTGCGGCGCCGGACCCGACCTCGCTCTTCAACCTCTTCGGCCTCCTGCCGTTCACGGTTCCGGAGTTCCTGCATATCGGCGTGTGGCCCATCATCATGGGCATCACGATGTTCCTGCAGATGAAGATGAATCCGGAGCCGCCGGACCCGGTGCAGAAGGCGATGTTCTCCTGGATGCCGGTGATCTTCACCTTCATGCTGGCGAGCTTCCCGGCGGGCCTCGTCATCTACTGGGCCTGGAACAACGCGCTCTCCGTGCTGCAGCAGGGCATCATCATGAAGCGCAACGGCGTGAAGATCGAGCTGTGGGACAACCTGCGCGCGTTGTTCAACCGCAAGTCCGCCCCCGCGAAAGGGTAGCGTGCCGTCGTTCCGGACGCGCGGAGCGTGATCCGGAACCCGCCCTCGTGCTCCGGAGCCCCGCCGTGGGTTCCGGGTTCCCGCCGATCGGCTCCGCCGAGCCGGCGGGTCCCGGAATGACGAAATGACAGAGCAGACCGACACAGACTTCACCGAGGCCGGCCGGAAGCTGTTCGCCGGCGCGGCGGATTTCATCTGGGCGGCGTCGCGGATCGACAACCTGCCACCCATGCAGGGCGTCGAGATCGCCTTCGCGGGGCGCTCGAATGTCGGGAAGTCCAGCCTCGTCAACGGCCTGACCGGCCGCAAGACGCTGGCTCGCACCTCGCACACGCCCGGGCGGACGCAGGAGCTCAACTTCTTCGACATCGGCGGGAAGCTTCGGCTGATCGACATGCCGGGCTACGGCTTCGCGGCCGCCGGCAAGGAGAAGGTCGAGGCCTGGACGAAGACGATCCACGCCTATCTGCGCGGGCGGGCCAATCTGGCCCGCGTCTACGTGCTCACCGATTCCCGGCATGGCCTCAAGGCCAACGACACGGCCGTGCTGGATGGGCTCGATACGGCCGCCGTGTCCTACCAGATCGTGCTCACGAAGACGGACGAGCTGACGGCCGACGCGCTCGAGAAGCGGATCGCGGAAATCGAGGCCGCGATCAAGCGGCGGCCGGCCGCTTTCCCGGTGGTGCAGCCGACCTCCAGCCGCACGGGCTTCGGCATGGCCGAACTGCGGGCCTCGATCGCGCAACTCCTGTCCGAGCGCGGCGGGCTCGCCTAGCCGGCCTTCGGCGTCGACCCGCCTCGGAAGACCCGCTAGATTGACCCCGGGACAGCAAGGTTTCGAGATGTTACGCGCCACCTCCGTCGTCCGCCGCCCTGCCGTGAAGCCGGAGCGCGTGGCCGACACGCTCACCCTCGACCACGAGGCGCGCCATCGGCGGCGTGTCGCCCTCACGGGCGAGGGCGGATTGTCCTTCCTGCTGGACCTCGACAAGGCGGTCGTGCTCGACGACGGCGATGCCGTGAAGCTCGAGGACGGACGCCTGGTGCAGATCAAGGCGGCTCCGGAAAAGCTGGTCGAGGTCCGGACCGACAACCCGCTGCGGCTGATGAAGGTCGCCTGGCATATCGGCAACCGGCACGTGCCGGCCGAGATCACGGCCGACGCGATCTACATCACGCATGACCATGTCCTGATGGAGATGGTGCGCGGCCTCGGCGCGACCGCGACGCTCGTCGAGCGGCCCTTCCGGCCGGAGCGCGGCGCCTATCACGAGCACGGTCCGGATTGCGGCCATGATCACGGCCATGGCGATCACGCACACGGCCACGATCATGCCCATCACGACCACTCTCATGCAGGGCACGGCCATTCGCACGAGCATGGCGCGGCCTGCGGCTGCGGGCACCACCACGGCGGTGGCGACCACCATCACGGGCATGAGCACGAGGGCGGCCACAAGCACGATCACGGTCACGCCCACCGCCATGGCTGAGGCGGGGTTTCTCCCGCTGCTCTGCTGGCTGTCGCCGAGCTTCCCGGTCGGGGCCTACGCCTATTCCCACGGCCTCGAATGGGCCGTGGAGGCGGGGGATCTTCGCGACGAGGCCAGCCTCGAGAGCTGGCTCTCCGATATCCTCCATGACGGCTTCGGCCGTAACGACGCCATCCTGCTCTGCGCCGCATACCGGGCCGCGGCAAGCGGCAGCCGAGCCGGCCTGGACGCCGCGAACGAGCTCGCTCTCGCCATGGCGGGATCGGCCGAGTTCCGGCTCGAGACGGCGCAGCAGGGCAGGAGCTTCCTGGATGCGGTCGGGGCGGCCTGGCCGCATGAGCGGCTCGGAGCTCTCGCCGGCGATCTCGACGAGGTAGCCCTGCCGGTCGCGCTCGGGCTCGCTTCCGCCTGTCACGGCATCGATCTCGCGGCGACGGCAAAAGCCTACCTGGTCGCGCTGGCGCAGAACCTGGTCTCGGCCGCGATCCGCCTCGCGCCGATCGGCCAGACGTCCGGGCAGCGGGTGTTGGCCCGATTGGTGCCTGCGCTGAGCGCGCTGGCCGACGAGACCCTGACGCTCGGCCTCGACGATGTCGGCTCGGCGACCTTCCGGGCCGATCTCGGCTCATTCAGGCACGAGACGCAATATACGAGGCTGTTCCGTTCATGAGCTTTTCAGCCCACGGGCCCCTGCGGGTCGGGATCGGCGGCCCGGTCGGGTCGGGCAAGACGGCCCTGATGGAGGCGCTCTGCAAGACCTTCCGCGACCGCTACGACATCTGCGCGATCACCAACGACATCTACACGAAGGAGGATGCCCGTATCCTCACCGTGGCGGGCGCGCTCGAATCGGAGCGGATCATGGGGGTCGAGACCGGCGGCTGCCCGCACACGGCGATCCGCGAGGACGCCTCGATCAACCTGGCCGCGGTGGCGGAGATGCGCCGCAGGTTCCCCCGCCTCGACGTCGTGCTGATCGAGTCGGGCGGCGACAACCTCGCGGCGACCTTCTCGCCGGAGCTCGCCGACATCACGATCTACGTCATCGACGTCGCGGGCGGCGAGAAGATCCCGCGCAAGGGCGGCCCGGGCATCACGCGCTCCGACCTCCTGGTCGTGAACAAGATCGACCTCGCGCCGCTCGTCGGCGCCGATCTCGGCATCATGGAAGCCGACACGCGCCGCATGCGCGGCCAGCGCCCCTACGTCTTCACCAATATCCGGGGCGGCGTCGGGGTGGACGTCGTCGCGAACTTCATCGAACACGCCGGCGGGCTGGCCGCGGCGGCCTAAGCGGAGATCACGGGAATGTCGCGCAAAGCCCTCTGGGCAGTTCTCGGCCTGGTCGCAGGGACGACCCCGGCCCTCGCGCATCCGGGCCATGGCGAGGCCTTCGGGTTCGGGGCCGGGCTCTCGCACCCGCTGGGAGGGCTCGACCACATGCTCGCCATGGTGGCGGTGGGCCTCCTCGCCGGCCAGATCGGCGGCCGGGCGATCTGGGCGCTGCCGCTCGCCTTCCTCCTGATGATGATTGCGGGCGGAGCGCTCGGCATGGCCGGGGTGGAGCTGCCGTTCGTCGAAATCGCCATCGCGCTCTCGGTCTTCGCCTTCGGCGCAGCGATCGCGCTCCGGCTCGGCATGCCGACCGCCCTCGCAGCGCTGCTCGTCGGTGGCTTCGCGATCTTCCACGGCCATGCCCACGGCGCCGAGATGCCGGCCGAGACGAGCGCCTTCGGCTACGCGGCCGGCTTCCTGGCAGCCACGGCCTTCCTGCATGCCGTAGGGGTCGGGGCCTCGCTGGGCGTCGCTCGCCTCGCGACACCGCGTCTCGCGCAGGCGGCCGGCGGGGGCGTCGCGCTCGCGGGCCTCGTGCTACTGGCGAAGCTCGTCTGAATCGGCCGGGACGGCGCGCAGCCGTCCCGTTTGGCCGCGGCCCTACGGGGCCGGGCCCGCCAGGGCGCGGTCGTAGACGCTGCTGTAGCCGGCCGCCGAGCGCGTCCAACCATAGGGTTCGGACATCGCCGCGCGCCGCATGGCGTTGAGCTTGCGCCGCGAGCCGAACGCATCGACCGCCCGATAGATCGCGCTCAGCATCGCGCCGAGGGAGGGGTCCCGGAACAGGAACCCGGTCACGCCGTCCTTGATCGTATCCGCGAGCCCGCCTGTCGCGCGGGCGATCGGAAGCGATCCCATGCGCTGGGCATACATCTGGCTCAGCCCACAGGGCTCGAACCGGGACGGCATCAGCAGGAAGTCGCTGCCGGCGAACATGCGGCGCGCCATCGGCTCCTCGAAGCCGATCCGCACGCCCACCTGGCCGGGATAGCGCGAGGCGAGCCGCTCCATGGCGCGCTCGAAGCGATCCTCGCCGCGGCCGGTCACGACCACCTGCCCGCCTTGCCGGACGATCGTCTCCGTGGATTCGATCGTGAGGTCGACGCCCTTCTGGTGCACCAGCCGCGACACGACCGCGAAGAGCGGCCCGCGCGACACGGCGAGGCCGAAGTCGCGCCGGACCTCGTCGGCATTGGCCTTCTTGCCCTTGAAGTCGTTCGGGGCGAACGGGCTTTCGAGGTGGCTGTCCGTCCGCGGGTCCCAGGATTCGTCGATGCCGTTCAGGATGCCCGTGAGGCGGCCCTCGCCATCCAGCTTCCGCAGGAGGCCGTCGAGGCCGCAGCCGTATTCCGGCGTCGTGATCTCGCGGGCATAGGTCTCCGACACCGTCGTGACGTGCGAGGCGTAGACGATGCCTGCCTTCAGGAAGGACAACTTGCCGTAGAATTCGACACCTTCGACCCCGAAGGCGGAATCGGGCACGCCGAGGCTGCGCAGGCGGCTCGGCTCGAACAGGCCCTGATACGCCAGATTGTGGATGGTCAGGACACTGGGCGTCGTCATGCCGGCCCAGGCCACGTAGGCCGAGCCGAGTGCCGATGGCCAGTCGTTGAGATGGAGGAGGCTCGGTGTCCAGTCGAGATCCCGGACCCCTGCGGCGATCTGCGCGGCCGCAAGCCCCAGCCGTGCGAAGCGGATGTCGTTGTCGGCCCAGTCGGTGCCGCTCTCGTCGCCATAGGGCGACCCTTCGCGGTCGTAGAGCTCCGGGCAGAGGATCACGTAGACCGTGAGGCCGTCGGCGCAATCGATCCTGCCCAGCTCGCAGGCAGGCAGGCCATGTGCGGCCGGAAGTCGCGCCACGACCGGTATGTCCTCTTCGACCGCGAGCACCTGACGGTAGCCGGGGATGAGGACGCGGACGTCGTGGAGCTGGCCGAGGCTGCGCGGCAGTGCCGCGGACACGTCGCCGAGCCCGCCCGCCTTCACGTAGTCCGTCATCTCGGACGTGACGTAGAGAATCCGCTGGACCGGCCCTGCGGCGCTGGATCCACCGGGGTCCTTCAGCTCCGCAGGCAATTCGCCCAGGCGATCCTCTTCGGCTATCACCCGCGCTTCCATGCCGCCTGTCCGCCCTCACGACACCTAGGCCTATATGGCCTCGGGCAAGTTGAATCGCTACCCGACCGGGCCCTCAGTACTGCATCGCACAATTAAGGAAATGCAAACTGAAGAAACGACCTAGCCCAGGACGAGCCCCTCGTTTGGGCGCAGCGCAACATTCACGCCAACCGCCTCACCTACCCGGTCGAGGTACGTCGACAGCTTCACACGGAGCCCATCCGGCACGGAAACCAGCTTGGCCGCGGTTGGTTCCCCCGAAACGTTGAGGACGACCACCCTTCGGCCTTCCCCATAGGTCCGCAGGAACGCGAAGGCTGGGCTCTCCGTCGGGATCGGGTGGTAGTCGCCGATCGCCAGTTCCGGAGTGCTGCGCCGCAGGCGGATCAGCTGCCGGTAGAGCGACAGGATCGAGCCCGAGTCTCGGGACAAGGCCTCCACATTGTCGTGCTCGTGGTCGGGGCCGAGCGGAAGCCAGGGCTGAACGGTGCTGAAGCCGGCGAATGTGGAGCCATCCCACTGCATGGGAGTCCGGGCCGGGTCGCGCCCGAAGCCGAGCCCCGGCTCGTTCTTCTCCCAGGGGTCCTGAACGCGGTTCGGTGGAATCTCGACCCGAGGCAGGCCGATCTCGTCGCCGTAATACATCGTCGGCGTCCCCCGCAGGGTCAGGAGCAGCATTGCGGCGACGCGCGCCTGCTCGGCCCCGATCCGGGCCGCGATGCGCGGCTGGTCATGGTTGCCCAGCACCCAGTTCGGCCAGGCGCCCTCGGGCAGCGCCGCTTCGTATTCGTTGACGAGATGGGAAATGGCGCGGGCGTTCCAGGCGGCCTGGATGAGCTGGAAGTTGAAGGGAAGATGGGCGCCGGACAGGTCCTTCCCGTAATAGGTCACCAGCCGGTCGGTCGGCAGGTAGATCTCTCCGATCAGCACCCGGTCCTTGTATTCGTCGAGGATGCGCCGCATCCCGGCGATGACGTCGTGCACCTCCTCCTGGTCGTTGGAATGGACCTGGAGAAGGCTCTCGATCTCCGGCCGGTCGGGATGCCAGGCCGGGTTGCGCGGATTGTCGCGGAATTGCGCGTCCTTGATCAGGTGCCAGATCACGTCGACCCGGAACCCGTCGACGCCCTTGTCGAGCCAGAAGCGCAGCACGTTGTGCATGGCCTGGCGGAGCTCCGGATTGCGCCAGTTCAGGTCCGGCTGCTCCTTCAGGAAGGCGTGGTAGTAGTATTGGCCCGTCGCCTCGTCGAACTGCCAGGCGCTCCCGCCGAAATTCGACACCCAGTTGTTGGGCGGCGAGCCGTCGGGCTTCGGGTCGCGCCAGATGTACCAGTCGCGTTTCGGATTGTTGCGCGAGGATCGGCTCTCCTTGAACCAGGGATGCCGGTCCGAACTGTGGTTCGGCACGAAATCCAGGATCAGCTTCAACCCGCGCCGATGCACCTCCGCGATGAGGTGGTCGAAATCCTCCATGCTGCCGAAGAGCGGGTGGATGCCGCAGTAATCGGACACGTCGTAGCCGAAATCCGCCATGGGGGAGGGGAAGATCGGCGAGATCCAGACCGCGTTGATCCCGAGGTCGACGAGATAGTCGAGCCTGGACGCGATGCCTCTGAGGTCGCCGACGCCGTCGCCGTTCGAGTCCTGAAAGGACCGGGGGTAGATCTGGTAGACGATGCCGTTCTTCCACCACGTATTGGCCGGCATGACCTCTCCCTGGATCGCCTGCTTTCGAATGCAATGCGGAAGTCCCCAGCCGCAGGGTTGTTCCGCCGGCCTGGAACCGCACTGGTAGGGCGGCGGTTCAAAGCCCGCAGCGCATGCGGGGGAGTGTCGGATGCCCATGGGCAAGGGGTGCGACGGCGCTTCCAAAACACGCTGGAAGCTGCCCCTCGGGGCCGATTTTTCCCCGGAGGGAGCCTCTTTCCGGGTCTGGGCGCCGGCGCGTCGGCGCGTCGCCGTCGAGATCGCGGGCGAGCGCCACGAGCTCGAGCCGGAGGAGGGCGGCTATTTCGCCGGATTCGTGCCGGGCATGCGGGCCGGCGCGCGCTACGGCTACCGGCTCGACGACGACAAGCGGCTCTACCCCGACCCCGCATCCCGTTTCCAGCCGGACGGGCCGCACGGGCCCTCGGAGATCATGGATCCCGAGGCGTTCAGGTGGACGGACGACGACTGGCCGGGCATCCGGATCGACGGACAGGTCGTGTACGAGCTGCATGTCGGCACCTTCACGCCCGAGGGGACTTGGCGAGCCGCGATCGAGAAACTGCCGCACCTGAAGGATATCGGCGTCACGGTCATCGAGATGATGCCGGTGGCCGAATTCGCGGGCCGCTTCGGCTGGGGCTATGACGGCGTCGCGCTATTTGCGCCCACCCGCCTCTATGGCCGGCCGGACGACCTGAAGGCCTTCATCGACGCGGCGCACCGGCACGGGATCGGGGTGATCCACGATGTGGTGTACAATCACCTTGGTCCGGACGGGAATTACCTGTCCTGCTTCTCGCCGCGCTACTTCAGCGACCGGTACGAAACCGAGTGGGGCGAAGCGATCAACTTCGATGGTCCGGACAGCGCCGAGGTCCGCGCCTTCTTTCTCGCGAACGCCGCCTACTGGATCGAGGAATTCCACTTCGACGGGCTCCGCCTCGACGCGACGCAGAGCATCTTCGATTCCTCGGACCGGCACATCCTCCGGGAGATCGCGGAGACCTGCCGCAAGGCTGCCGGGCACCGCGCAATCATCCTCGTCGGCGAGAACGAGCCGCAGGAGACGCTCCTGGTCCGCCATCCGGACGATGGAGGCTACGGCCTGGATGCGTTGTGGAACGACGATCTGCATCATTCGGCCCTGGTCGCGCTGATCGGGCGTGCCGAGGCCTATTACGAGGATCACGACGGCTCGCCGCAGGAATTCATTTCGGCAGCGAAATACGGCTACCTGTTCCAGGGCCAGTTCTACTTCCACCAGGGCAAGAACCGCGGAACGCCCGGACTGGACCTGGACCCGTCAGCTTTCGTGAATTTCATCCAGAACCATGACCAAGTCGCGAATTCGGCGTCCGGTCTTCGCTTCCACGCCTTGTCTCATCCGGGCCAGGCCCGCGCCATGACGGCGCTGGTCCTGCTCCTGCCCGGCACGCCGATGCTGTTCCAGGGCCAGGAATTCTGGGCCTCGTCACCGTTCCTCTACTTCGCAGACCACCATCCCGAGCTTGCGGGGCTGGTGCGGGACGGGCGGGCGGAATTCATATCCCAGTTTCCGGGAGTGGGGGACGACGAGGCGGTCCGCTCGAACCTCGCCGATCCCGGGGCGGTGGATACGTTCCTGAGGAGCAAGCTCGATTGGTCCGAATGCGAGAAGCACGGCCAGACGCTCGCGCTGCACAAGGATCTCCTGGCGCTTCGGCGCTCCGAGCCGGCCTTCTCCGCCCAGGCACGGGGTGGAGTGGATGGGGCCGTGATCGGCCCGGCGGCTTTTGCGCTCCGGTTCTTCCATCCCGAGGGCGACCGGCTGCTGCTGGTCAACTTGGGTCAGGACCTCGTCCGGCGTAGCATCGCGGAGCCTCTGCTTGCCCCGCCAACCGGAGCGGATTGGCAGATTGTCTGGTCGAGCGAGTCGCTCAGCTATGGTGGGCAAGGTACACCAAAGGTAACTTCAGAGCTGGGCTGGCGTATTTCGGGCCATTCTGCGTTGGTGCTCTCGCCTAAAATGGGTTAGTTAGCTCGGGCTAGGTACTCTGAACCAGAACAACGTCCCCTGGATAGACGCCTGTTCGACTACTCAATCATCTTGACACTCAACTTGCGCGGGTCCATGTCGTGCGCGAGGGGCAAATCAAGACGGAAGTACTTCCAAAATGACCGATACCGCACCCGCCACGGAGCTCAATTACGTTGAGCTCACGGCGGACGTCGTCGCAGCTTACGTGGCTCACAATGCAGTCCAGAAAAGCGACATTCCGGGGCTGATCGCCTCCGTGCATGCCTCGCTGGTCGGCCTCACCCGGCCGGCTGCACCCGAGCAGACCGAGCGCCCCGTCCCGCCGGTGCCGATCAAGAAGTCGATTGGAGACGACTACATCATCAGCCTGGAGGATGGCCGGCGCTACAAGTCGCTGAAGCGCCACCTCAATGGCCGTGGCCTTACGCCCGAGCAGTATAGGGAGAAGTGGGGCCTGCCGATCGACTATCCGATGGTTGCGCCGAGCTATGCTCGCCAGCGCTCGGAGCTCGCGAAGTCCATGGGATTGGGGCGGCAGCGTCGTCCCTCCCAGCCCGAGCGTCCGCCGGCGGGCTCTGGCCGCCGGCGCAAGAGCGCCTGATCCGCGCCGATTGGGGGCGGCCGGCTCAGGCCGGCCGCGTCGCCTCGAAAGCCGGCACGCGCGAGGCGAAATCCTCCAGCCAGGCGACCAGGGCGGGATGGGACTTCCGCCATTCACCCCCGAAGCGCAGGTCGAGGTAGCCGAGCGCGCAGGCCTGGGCGACGTGCCCAATGTGAATGATGTCGCTCGGCCGAGAGAGCTCGCTCTCGCAATGAGCGAGAGCGCGGGACACCTTGCCGGCCTGCATGTCCAGCCAGCTCTGGACGCGGTGCTCCGGCGGACGGTAGCGACCCTCGTAGACCTGGAGGAGGGCGGCATCAAGAATGCCGTCGGCCAGCGCCTGGTGGCGCAGGACAGCGAACCGCGCCTCGCCGGCCGGGACGAGCCGGCCCCCTCCGAGGTGATCGAGGTAGTCCACGATCACGCGCGAGTCGTAGAGAGTTTCCCCGTTTTCCAGCGTGAGCGCCGGGATCTTGCCGAGCGGGTTGACCTCGCGGATGCCGCTCGCCGGGTCGCCCGTGTCTGTGACCTTGAGCTCGATCTTTTCCGTGAGGCCGACGAGATCGGCGGCGATCCGGACTTTGCGGGCATAGGGGGATGCGGGCGAGAACCGCAGGATCATCATCACGTCGTCTCCTCCCGGCGCCTTTGGGTCGGCCTCAAGCCGGGGCGCTCTGGGTGCCGAGCCTCTCGCACCGAAACGCGCCGTAGTCACGCCTCGCGAGCCGCTCGGCGAAAGCCGGCAGCAGGATTCCGGCCTCGTCGGCAAGCCGCCAGGGTGGATTGATCACGAGGAGGCCGCTGCCTGCGAGCCGCACCCCGTCCGGGCGATCCACCAGAAGCTCCAGGCACAGCATGTCCCGAACCTTCAGGCTCGCCGTCTCGTCGAGGAAGGCCTGGATCTCGGCCGGGTCCTTGATGGGGTACCAGAACGCGAAGGTGCCGGTCGGCCAGCGCCGGACGGCGTCGCGGAGACGGGCGCCCGCACGGGCGAGCTCGCCCGGTTCCTCGAAGGGAGGGTCGATCAGCACGAGCCCTCGGCGCTCCTTCGGCGGGATGAGGCCGCGCAGGGCGATCCACCCGTCCATCCGCATGACCTTGGCGTTCTGAACCTGGTTGAAGCGCTCGGCGAGCAGGGCCCCGTCCTCGGGATGCTTTTCGACCAGGACGGCGCGATCGCCGGGGCGCAGCATTTCCCGGATGATCGCAGGCGAGCCCGGATAGATGGTCTCGCCGTAGCGGGCCCGGATCGCGGCCAGCACCTCGCGGTAGGGGGCGAGCACGGCCTCGACCTCCGGCCCGAACGGTTCGGCGATGCGACCGACCCCGGCGCGCCACTCCAGGGTGCGCTCCGCCTCGTCGCCCGCAAGATCGTAGCGTCCGATTCCGGCATGGGTGTCGACGACCCGGAACGCCGCATCCTTCCCGCGCAGATGAACGAGGATGCGGGCCAGGAGGGCGTGCTTCATCACGTCGGCGAAGTTCCCGGCGTGGAAGGCGTGGCGGTAATTCATCGCTTGGGCATGACCGGATCGTGATGACGGGGCCCGGACCCAGTCCGTGCGGCGTGTGTTCAGGAGGAAGGAGCCGGGGCAAGCCTGCGCCCAGCCCGCCGATGCAGGGATACGGCAGATGGCGAAGCAACTGAAGGCCGGCGACAAGGTCGCCTGGGAGACCAGTCAGGGCGAGACCCACGGCAAGGTCGTCAGAAAGCAGACCAGTCCGACCAAGATAAAGAGCCACAAGGTGGCAGCCTCGCCGTCCAACCCGGAATACATCGTGAAGAGCGACAAGTCCGGAAAGATCGCCGCCCACAAGCCCTCGGGGCTTCGGAAGCTTTCCGGCTAAGGCAGGAGCCGGAGCGCGAGGCGCCGGCTTCCCAGGTCAGCCTGCAGGCTTGCGGGGGGTGGCTTCCGGGCCGCCCGGGGCGGTGCCGCCCGCCTCGGCATTTCCTTGGGCACGGTCCGCGGACCAGTCCGCCGCCGCCGAGACGCGCAGGTTGTTCTGGACATGCGTGACGCCGGAGACGCTGTCCGCGAGGTCCTCCGCGCGCCTCTTGTCGAAGCGATGCGCGACCGTGCCGCTCAGCGTGACCTCGCGTCCCGAGACGCTGACCTCGATATCCGACGCGTCGAGCTGCGGATCCTCCGTCAGGCGATCGTTGATGTCCTCGAGGATGCGCTCGTCGGAGCGCTGGTAGCTCTTCGGCCCGCGGCCGCGATGCCGCCCCGGGCCCTCGCTTTCGCGCAGATCGAGCCGCCGGATGCGGTCCTCGTCGTGCTCCCCTCCGAACCAGGACGCGATCTCCTCGCCCATCCGGTCGAACCATCCGCTGCGGTGCCGCCCGGAGGCACGGCCGAACTCGCCCGGATCGCTGCGGCCGCCCTGCTCGCGGCCGAATGCCATCTCGCCGACGGAGCGGCCATGCTCGCCGCGATGCCGGTCGCCATCCCGCCAGTAATCGGCTTCGGGGCGTGGGTAGGCTCCCCACTGCCGCTCGCGGGGCCCGCGATACTGGAAGGTTCGCCCGTGGTGGCCTCGCGCACCCTCCCACTCGCCCCCGTATTCGCCGCGCCGGCCCATGCTGCTGCGCTCGCGGCGGTAATCGTCCGGATATCCTCCGCCCGGATAGTCGCGGCTGCTATGGCCGAACTCGTCGCCCCGCGCGAAGCTCTCGCGGTCGCGCCGCGTGAAGTGGTCGGATTCGGGGCCTAGGCGCTCGTAGTCCCGGTCGCGCCCGCGACCCTCGCTCCGACGGAAGCGATCTCGGTCGCTCGTCCAGCGGTCGTGGCCGGCCATGTCGTCCTCCCGGAATTGCTGCCTGCGCCGTCCGCTCGCGGCGGCGCGCTCTCGCGGGATAACGGCCGGCGCAGGACCGCCGTTCCGGGCGGCTTTTGGGGCCGGGGCGGAACGGTCCGGACACCGTGTCGTTCACCAGGACACCCGGACATGGCGAGGAGTTCAGATGTCCACCAGCAAGCAACCGCGCACGTCGACGCCGACCGATGCGGATCTCCAGGGCAATCCCGGGATCGGCCTGTCGAAAGGCACCACGATGGCCGGCGAGGACGTTGAGACGATTGAGGGGGATTCGACCGTCGAAGGCGACGTGGAGAACGAGACGAATCCGCAGGGCGGCGTCGACCCGCAGCATGTGGGCCGGACCAATCGCTGATCCGGCGGCGGATCGCCTCAGAGTGCCAGCGCGCGCGTCGCGCCGGGCTCCGCGACCGCGATGCCGGCGCTGAGATACTCGGAGAGCTTGTTTCGCAGCGTGCGGATCGAGATCCCGAGGATGCGGGCCGCATGCGTGCGGTTTCCCAGGCAATGGTCGAGCGTGTCCAGGATGAGGTCGCGCTCGACATCCGCGACCGTCCGGCCGACGAGGCCGCGCGTGACGGCCTCGGCCGATTGGACGGCCCGGTCGGCCGGTGACGGCGCGGCTCCGAGGGCTTCGCCGTCGGGAGCCCTGATATCCTCGGCCTCGATCAATTCGCCCGTGGCCAGGAGCACGGCCCGGTGCATGGTGTTCTCGAGTTCGCGGACGTTGCCGCGCCAGGGAGAGCGGGCCATCAGCCGCTTCGCCTCCAGCGACAGCGCCCGGGCCGGAAGCCCGTTCAGTTCTGCGTAGCGCTTGCCGAAGAAGGCGGCCAGCTCGAGGATATCCGACGGCCGGTCGCGCAGCGCCGGGATCCTGAGGTTCACGACATTGAGCCGGAAGAGCAGGTCTTCCCGGAACGTCCCCTTGCGGACCTCCTCGGCGAGGTTGCGGTTGGAGGTCGCGACCACGCGGATGTTCACCTTCACGGGCTGGGACCCGCCGACCCGGTCGATCACCCGTTCCTGGAGCGCCCGCAGCAGCTTCGCCTGCAGCCGCACATCCATCTCCGAGATTTCGTCCAGGAGGAGCGTGCCGCCGTTCGCCTCCTCGAACTTGCCGATCCGGCGCGCGATCGCGCCCGTGAAGGCGCCCTTCTCGTGGCCGAAGAGCTCCGATTCGAGCAGGTTGTCCGGGATCGCGGCGCAGTTCACGGACACGAAGGGCTTGTCGCGGCGGTTCGACTTGGCGTGGATGTGGCGCGCCATCACCTCCTTGCCCGTGCCGCTCTCGCCCGTGATCAGCACGGAGGCCTCCGAGCGCGCGACCTGCTCGGCGAGCTTCACGACCTTCTCCATCGCGGGATCACGCCAGACGAAGGAGCGGTTGTCGGCCGCGACCGCCTCGATCACGGCCGCGATCATTTCGGGATCCGGCGGGAGCGGGATGTATTCCTTCGCGCCGGCCTGAATGGCCGCGACGGCCGCCCGGGCATCCGTGCCGGTGCCGCAGGCCACGACGGGGGTGCGGATACGCTCGCTGTCGAGCGCTGCGACGAGCTCCCGGATCGGCAGCGACACCTCGATCATGACGAGATCGGCACCGCGGGTCCGCAGGACGGAGAGCCCCTGCGCGAGGCCGTCCGCCTGGGTGACGGAGGCTCCGCGGCTGATCGCGATCTTGGAGGCCGTGACGAGCTCGCCGGAGAGGCGGCCGATGATGAGAAGGCGCATCGTTGGGGTCCGTTTGCAGCCGGCGCTCAGGCGCCCGGCCTCACGATTTCGGTCATGGTCACGCCGAGCCGGTCCTCGACGAGGACGACTTCTCCGCGCGCCACGAGACGGTCGTTGACGAGGATGTCGATCGCCTCGCCGACGCGGCGGTCGAGCTCGAGGATCGCACCAGGCCCGATCGTCAGGAGATCCCCCACCGGCACCCGGACATGGCCGAGGACGGCCGAGAGCGTCACGGGGACATGGAGGATCTGGGCGAGGTCGGAGGGATCGCGCGGCATCGAGCCGTCGCCTCCTCCCGGCCCGCCGGACCCGAAGGACAGGTCGCCCTCGCCGAGCTGCGGGAGGGGAAGATCGGTGGAGCCCGCCATCGTCATGCCGTCCAGTCACTGTGCCCGGGCGCGAGGCCGGCCGCGGATGAAACCGCGCTCGCCACCGCCCGCTCGAAACTCGCCCGATCGCGCGAGACGCCGCCATCGGCCCATTCGAGCCGGACATCGCCGGGGCCGAGCTCCTCCTCGCCGATCACGATGATGCGCCCTTCGAAACCGTGTTCCCGCCCCAAGGCGCGCAGGAGCTCGTCGACCTCGGCGACCTGCGCCGTCGGCACGCGGGCCACCAGATGCGGCACGCCGCGAAGGTGCCGGAAGGCCTCGCGCCCGGCATCGGCCACGGCCGCGAGCGGCTGGGCCTCGAGGGCGGAGCCGGCAAGCCGTCGCGCCAGGGCCTCGAAATAGGCGAGCGCCTCGACCTCCACCTCGCCCAGCATCCCGTCGAGCTGGGAGAAGCGGGCGGCCGCCTCGGTCGACAGGCGGTTCATCGCCTGCGCGAGGATCCTCGCGCTCTCGGCGGCGCCCTGCCGGAGCCCTTCCTGGACTCCGTCCGCATAGGCCCGGCGGAGCGCCTCCTCATGGGCGGCCCTGCCGGCCGCTTCCCGTTCTGCGACCTCCTCCGGCGTGGGCCCCCGGAAATCCTCGCCGAACAGGAACTTGCGTGCCGTTCCCATCAGCCTTGCGCCATCCAGCCGCGCAGCACGGCGGCCGCCTGTTTCGGATTGTCCTGGGCCAGAGCGTTGGCGCGCATGACGTGCTCGACATCCTGCAGGTTGACGGCCGGCGCCTTGGCCAGCGAGGCCTCGGGGCTGGGCAGCGCTGCGATGGATGCCCCCTCGCCCGCAAGCGCGAGATCCGGCTGTGGCGGAGCCAGCAGGGCGGCGGCCGGCGCGAGGATCTGCTTCACCATCGGGCGGACGACGAGGAGCAGCACGACGGCCACCAGGAGCGCGATGATGCCGATCTCCGCCCAGTGGAGCACGTCGTCCTTGGTCGGGCTGAGCAGCGAGGCGAGGAGCGGCACCTTCTCGGGCTCGACCACGGGCGGGGCTTCGGCGAAGGGGAGGTTCACGACCTCCACCTGGTCGCCGCGGCTCGCGTCGAAGCCCACCGCGGTGCGAACGAGCGCGGCGATGCGGTCGAGCTCCTCCTTGCTGCGCGGCTGGTAGCTCGTCTCGCCGTTCGGATTGCGCTGGTAGGCTCCGTCCACGAGCACTGCGACGGAGAGGCGCTTCAGGCGGCCCGCCTGCTGGATCTCCGTGCGGGTGGTCCGCGAGATCTCGTAATTGATCGTCTCTTCGTTCTTGCTCGCCTGATCCTTCGGCTGCTGCGGCGCGGGCTGGGCGTCGCGCGCGGCCGGGAGCTCGTTCCCGACCGTGACCTGGCCCTCGCTGCTCGTGCTCGTGGAATTTTCGCCGCGCGTCTGGGTGGAGCGCACGACGCGGCTTTCGGGATCGAATGTCTCGGACCGGCTCTCGATCCGGGCGAGGTCGAACTCGGCGGCGACCTGGACCCGGGAGCGGCCGACCCCCACGATGCCGGCGACGATCTCCTCGACCTGGCTGCGGAGACGGCGCTCGAGGCCGGCGCGCTTCTCGTCGGCGTTCACCCCACCCAGGGCCGCCTCGCTGCCCCCGGCGCCATTGGCCAGGAGTCGTCCGCGCTCGTCCACGATCGAGATGTTGTCGGGCGTCAGGCCCTCGACGGCGGATGCGACGAGATGGCGGATCGCCTGCACCTGCTCGCCCGTAAGCTCGCCGCGCAGCTTCAGGACGATCGAGGCGCGCGCCGCCTCCTTGTCGCGCGCGAAGAGGCGGCGTTCGGGAAGCGCGAGGTGTACCCGGGCCGATTGCACCCGGCCGATCGTCCGGATGGTCCGCGACAGCTCGCCCTCGAGCGCCCGCAGGTGGTTGATGTTCTGGACGAAGCTCGTCGACGAGAACGCGTCGCCCTTGTCGAAGATCTCGTAGCCGACCCCGCCGCCGGAGGGCAGGCCCTTCCCGGCGAGCTCCATGCGGATCTTGGCGATGTCGGATTTGGGGACGAGGATCGTATGGCCGTCGTCGCGGGCCTCGTACCGGATGCCGCGCTGCTCGAGGTCGCGGATGATCGAGCCCGTGTCGCTGCCCGCCAGGTCCGTGAACAGCACGCCCATCACGGGCTGCGACACGCGCAGGATCACGAAGGCGAAGAAGCCGATCAGGGCCAGCGTCACGGCACCCATTGCCGCGAGCCGTGCCGGACCGAAACGTGTCAGAAGCTCGATAACCCCGCGCACCGTCGAACCCAAGAACCCTTCCAGGCGTGCGTCATGCGACGCAGCGCTCGGCAAGAATTTCCCAGTTCGTGGTTAGCGGGCGGTTAAGGACGCCGCACCAGAGGCGTCATTCCTACTGGCGGTAATGCTGGATCCGGGTGGTCCGAAGGCCGGCCAGGCCGTGCTCGTCGATGGATTGCTGCCAGCTCAGGAACTCCTCGACCGTCAGCGTGTAACGGTTGCAGGCTTCTTCCAGGCTCAAGAGTCCGCCGCGTACAGCCGCGACAACTTCGGCCTTGCGCCGGATAACCCAGCGCCGTGTATTCGACGGCGGAAGGTCAGCAATCGTCAGCGGAGACCCGTCCGGCCCGATCACATACTTCACGCGCGGTCGAAGAGGCTCGGACATCTTACGCTCACACACACTTACGCTCAGCACTAGGTCTGACGGTATGCGGCTGCGCTTAAGATTTGCTGAAGCGAATCACTCAAGCGCCACAATCCTGCCTCGATCAAATGTGGGCCCTCACTGGTAGGCGATCGTCTTGACCTTCGCGAGGGGGATCGCGCTCGATCCGACCATCAGGACCGGGGCCCCGGACGAGACGTCGACGGCCGAGACGGTCCCCGACAGTTCGGTCGAGACCAGCACGCTCTGGCCCGTGGCGTCCTGCGCGGTGACGGCGATGCTGTATTCCCCATCGGGCTGCATCGAGCCGCTGGCGTCCTTGCCGTCCCAGGTGAAGGTCTGGGCCCCCGCCTTGAACATCACGCTCTTGGTCGCGACCGCGCCGCCATTGGCATCGAAGATCGTGACCGTCGCCCGCTTGGTGTCCTTGGCGGCGCTGACCGGCCAGGTCGCGGCCCCGCCCGCCAGGGAGGCGGTGCTGCCGTCGGCCGTGACCTTCATGCCGACATAGCTCGCGGCGGTCGACGTGGAGGTCGACTGCATGGCGGTCAGGATCGAGCTCAGCGTGTCGTTCGACTTCAGCTGTTGCTCGACGCCCGCGAACTGCACGAGCTGCTGCGTGAACTGGTTCGTGTCGAGCGGGTCCAGCGGGCTCTGGTTCTTCAGCTGCGTCGTGAGCAGAAGCAGGAAGTCCTGGAAGTTGCCGGCGATCTCCTTGCTGGCCGAGCCGCCGCTGGTGCTCTGGGACGAGCCCAGCGCCGAGAACGTGTTCGGGATAGTGGCCATGGCAGCCCCTTCAGATTCTCATGTCGAGGGCGCCGAGCCGGGACAGGATCGCACGCGGTGGGGCGATGGCGGTCTCGATGTGCCGGGGCGCCTCCTCCGGTTCCGCGCGCCGGCCGGCCTGATGCCGCGGATCGCCGCCGCCTCCGTCCGACATGGACCGGCCGCCATTCTCCCCCGCGCCGTCGCGCAGCGTGAAGGCGATCCCGCCCTCGCCGGGCTTCAGGCCCGCCTGCTCGAAAACCCGCTCGAGCTGGGAGCGTTCGCGCGTGAGAAGGGCCATGGCTTCCGGCTTCTCCACCGTGAGGTGCGCCGTGACCCCCCCGTCGTCGTCGATGTCGAGCTTGACGTCCACGCGTCCGAGCTCGTCCGGGCTGAGCCGGATCTCGAAGCTCCTCGTTCCCTCCAGGGCCCTGAGGCCGATCTCGACCGGCAACCGGCCGACGGCGACATCGGTCACCAAAGCCCGCTGCACGGCGGCCCCCGACCTGGTGTCCGTCGCCGCCCCTGCCTGATCGAGCAAGGCCCCGAAGGCCGGCTTTGCCAGGGCGCCGTCCTGGCCGGGTTGCAGGTGATGGAGATTTGGCGGTGTGGCCGCCGCGCCGCCGCCGGAGGTGCCCTGCTCTCCGCCTTCGCCGCCCTGCCGGCCGGAGAGGGCGGCCACGGCCACGGCAGGCTCCGCCGCGCCCTCGACCCCGGCCGTCCGGCCGCTTTCCGCGGCCTCGGGGCCGCCGGCAGCCGCCTCGCCTTCGCCCTGTCCTGCCTGCATCAGCGCCGGATGGGCCCCGGGGCCTTTCCCCGCGCCAGCCAGCCCGGGCGCGGAGATTGCTGCGGGCAGCTTGCCCGCAGCGCCCGGCTCCGCCCCGAGGGCGGCGAGGAGCCCCGGCCCCCAGGGACCCACCTGGGGCTGCATGCCGGCCGCCCCGTCGGCCACGGCCTCCGCGGCGAGTTGCTCGACCTCGGACAGCGCTGCTGCAGCTTCGGTCCCGGTTGCGTCCTTGCCGGCCGTCTCCTCCTCGTCGGGTCGCCTCGGGCCGTTCGTCTCGCGCAGCTCTGCCCGCCTCCGGTCGGGCCGGCCCGCCTCGCGCCGGTCCCGTGCATCTCCGGTGCGGTCCGATGCTGCGGATCGCGCCGCGTCATCCCGGTTGCCGCGCCGGCTCTCCGGACGCATCGGCTGGGCATCCCGGCCGGCAGCCGGGGCTTGCGGAGCCTCGCCGGAACGCACCAAGGCCGTGGCCCGTTGCGCAACCTGCCGGGTCGCGGCCTGGGCGAACATCTCGGGCAGGGAGAAACTGGCACGCTCCGGGCGCGCGGAGCTTTCGCGGGCAGGGGTGCGGGCCCGCGGGGCGGTTGTCTGAAGGGTCTCGACGCGTGACATCTGTGTGGTTCCGGTCAGAGCCGGCGCAAGGCATGGGCCAGGAGAGGATCGGGCCCAAGTCGCTGAGGTGTCTGCCTTTTCGGCCGGGCTGTGCTCGGCCGCGCCGTTGTCTCTCGGCAGGAACATGCCGGCCCGGGCGGCAAAGTTTGCCGCCCCTATCCAGGCTCCCTATAATGATCCTCTGCCCTGAACCGCTGCCAGAATGTTGAACTCTCTCGACCTGCCGGGCTCGCCCGCGGATACGCGCGTCGTCGTGGCGATGTCGGGCGGCGTCGATTCCTCCGTGGTCGCGGCCCTTCTCAAGCGCGAGGGCTACGATGTCGTGGGCGTCACGCTCCAGCTCTACGATCACGGCGCCGCCACCGCCCGCAAGGGCGCCTGCTGCGCGGGCGCCGACATCCGCGACGCGCGCCGGGCCGCCGAGACGATCGGCATTCCCCATTACGTGCTCGATTACGAGGAGCGTTTTCGGCGCGCGGTGATCGACCGCTTCGCCGAGAGCTACGTCTCCGGCGAGACGCCCATCCCCTGCGTCGAGTGCAACAGGACGGTGAAGTTCCGCGACCTTCTCGCGACCGCCCGGGATCTGGGTGCTCATGCGCTCGCGACGGGCCATTACGTGGCGAGCCGGCCGGGCGAGGGCGGCCGGCGCATGCTGGTCCGCGGGGCCGATCCGAGCCGCGACCAGAGCTACTTCCTCTATGCCACCACGCCCGAGCAACTCGCCATGCTGCGCTTCCCGCTCGGCGACATGCCGAAGGACGAGACCCGGCGCCTCGCGCGGGAGTTCGGCCTGTCGGTCGCCGACAAGCCGGACAGCCAGGATATCTGCTTCGTCCCGCAGGGCCGCTACGCCGATGTGCTGGAGAAGCTCCGGCCGGATGCCGCCCGGGAGGGCGAGATCGTCCATCTCGACGGGCGGGTGCTCGGCCGGCACCGCGGCATCGCGCATTTCACCGTGGGGCAGCGCCGCGGGCTCGGCATCGCCGAGGCGGAGCCGCTCTATGTCGTCCGTCTCGATCCGGCCCGGGCCCACGTGGTCGTCGGCCCTCGGGAGGCACTCGCGACCCGGGTCGTCCGGCTCCGGGACGTGAACTGGCTGGGAGACACGCCCCTGGCCGAGATCGGCCCCGAGGGCCTGGCCGTTGCCGTGAAGGTCCGCTCGACGCGCCCGGCCCGTGCGGCGCTGCTGCGCAGCGATGAAGCGGGCGTCGAAGTCGAGTTGGTCGATGCCGAAGATGGGGTCTCGCCCGGGCAGGCCTGTGTGGTCTACGAGGACGAGAGCCCGCGGGCTCGGGTGCTAGGCGGCGGCACGATCATCAGGCGCCAGCCGAGCGCGGTCGCCGCCGCAGCCTAAGAGGGACGGGAGGATCATGGGGGCTCAACCGACGACGGCGCTGATGCGCAAGGCGTATCAGCGCTGGGCGCCCGTCTATGACATCGTCTACGACAAGCTGACGGAGCCGGCCGCCCGCGCAGCGGTGCGTGCCGTCGAGGCCTGCGGGCCTCACATCCTCGAGGTGGGCGTCGGAACCGGGCTGTCCCTCGGCTACTATTCCGCGACCTCCGAGGTGCACGGGATCGATCTGTCGGAGGACATGCTGCAGCGTGCGCGCGAAAAGGTCGCCCGGCGCGGCCTCCGGCACGTGAAGAGCCTGGAGGTGATGGATGCCTGCCACCTCACCTTCAAGGACAAGTCCTTCGACGCCGTCACGGCGCAGTTCCTGATCACGCTCGTGCCCGATCCCGAAGGTGCGCTCGGCGAGATGGAGCGGGTGCTGCGTCCGGGCGGCGAGATCGTGCTCGTGAACCATTTCGGCCAGGATGCGGGCCCGCTCGCCAGCGTCGAGCGGGCCGTCGCGCCGCTCTGCGCCAAGATCGGCTGGAGTTCCGACTTCAAGGCCTCCCGCATCGAGAACTGGGCCCGCTCGCGCGGCCTCGAGCCGTTGCCGCTCGAGCCCGTCTTTCCGGGCGGCTTCTTCAAGATCCTGCGTCTGCACAAACCCGTCTGACGACACCCCCTCCGGAGACCCTCATGGCCGATTCCTCGCGGCAGATCCTCGATTGGCTCGCCGAGCAGAAGGGCGCGATGCTGGAACTGCTGGAGGAGGTCGTGAACGTCGATTCCGGTAGCTACGACAAGGCCGGGGTCGATGCGGTCGGCGAATGCTTCCGGCGCTTCTTCGAACGCGAGGGGATCCGCACGGCGGTCCACCTGCGCGACGCCTATGGCGATGCGATCACGGCCGAGGTCGCGGGAAGCGGCGGCGCGAACAAGCCGATCCTGCTGCTCGGCCATCGCGACACCGTCTTCCCGAAGGGCGAGGCCGCGCGCCGGCCGTTTCGCATCGAGGACGGGCGCGCCTATGGCCCCGGCGTCGCCGACATGAAGGCGGGCCTCGTCATGAATGCCTTCGTGATGGCGGCGTATCACCGCTTCGGCGGCGCTCCCGCCCCGCTCGTGCAGCTCATCACGTCCGACGAGGAGATCGGCTCGCCGGCCTGCCGCGGCATCATCGAGGAGACGGCTCGCGGTGCCCGCGCGGTCTTCAATGCCGAGCCGGGCCGCCCGTCGGGCAATGTCGTGACCGGCCGCAAGGGCGGCGTGTTCATGGAATGCGAGATCTTCGGCAAGGCCGCGCATTCGGGCGGCAACTTCTCCGAAGGGGTGAGCGCCATCAACGAGGCCGCCTACAAGATCCTGCAGCTGAAGGACATCACGGACCTCGAGCACGGCATCACGCTGAATGTCGGGCTCGTCTCGGGCGGCCAGTCGGTGAACACGGTCGCGCCCTACGCCAAGATCGGCATCGATCTGCGCTACGTGGAGCCGCCACAGCGCGCCGCCGCCCTCGTCCGCATCGAGGAGATCGTCGCGAATTCCAACGTGCCGGGCACGAGCGCGACCCTGGCGATCAAGGGCGAGTTCCTGCCGCTCGTGCAGGATGCCGGCTCGCGCGCGCTGTTCGAGGCCTATCAGGGCGCGATGGGCGAGGTTGGCCGTCCCGTCGAGGGCGAGTTCGCGGGCGGCTGCGCGGATTCGGGCTTCACGTCCGCGGTCGGGTGCCCGACCATCTGCGCGACCGGGCCGGTGGGCGGGCGGGCGCATTCGCCGGAAGAGTACCTGGAGGTCGACACCATCGTGCCACGCGCGCAAGGGCTCGCGCTGGCGATCGCACGGCTGAGCTGAGCGGAGAGCGGCATGATCGGGTACGTCACCCTCGGCACGAACGACCGGGAGCGCGGGGCCCGCTTCTACGACGCCATCGCGAAGGAGATGGGCGTCGGCCGGATGATGGAGGAGGAGCAGTTCATCGCCTGGGGCGCTCCGGGCGGGGGTGCCGGAATCGGCCTGACCTTCCCGTTCGACGGACAGCCTGCCACTGTCGGCAACGGCGTCATGGTGGCGCTCGCCGCCACGGATCGGGACCATGTCGACCGCATCTATCGAGCCGCACTCGCAGCGGGCGGTACCGACGAGGGCGCGCCGGGCGAGCGCTCGAAGGGGTTCTACGCGGCGTATTTCCGTGACCCGGACGGCAACAAGCTGAACGCTTTCGTGATGGAGTGAGCGATGGACTATCGCAATCTCGGCCGCTCGGGCCTGAAAGTCTCGCCGCTCTGCCTCGGCACGATGATGTTCGGCGGCGCGACCGACGAGGCGACCTCCGCCCGCATCATCGCGCAGGCGCGGGATGCGGGCATCAATTTCATCGACACGGCAGACGTCTACAGCGACGGGCTCTCGGAGGAGATCGTCGGCCGCGCCATCGCGGCGGAGCGATCACGCTGGATCCTGGCCACCAAGGTCGCGGGTCCGATGGGGCAGGGCCCGAACGAGCGCGGCCTCTCCCGCCGCCGCGTCATCGAGGCATGCGAGGCGAGCCTGCGCCGGCTCGGGACGGACGCCATCGACATCTACTACCTGCACAAGGAAGACCATTCGACGCCGCTCGGCGAGACCGTGCGGGCCATCGCCGACCTGATCCGCGCCGGCAAGATCCGCTATTTCGGCGTCTCCAACTATCGCGGCTGGCGCGTCGCCGAGATCTGCCGCCTCGCGGACGAGCTCGGCATCGACCGCCCCGTGGTGAGCCAGCCCTACTACAATGCCCTGAACCGGATGCCCGAGGTCGAGCACCTGCCGGCCTGCGGCTTCTACGGCCTCGGCGTCGTGCCCTATAGCCCGCTCGCGCGCGGGGTCCTCACGGGCAAGTACGACCCGGCGAAGCCCCCGCCGGAGGGGACCCGCGCCGGCCGGCAGGACAGGCGCATGATCGAGACCGAGTGGCGCACCGAGTCGCTCGACATCGCCCAGGAGATCGCCCGCCACGCCCAGGCGCGCGGCATCACGCCGGGCCAGTTCGCCTTCGCCTGGGTGCTGAACAACCGCCTCGTCACCGCCGCGATCGGCGGCCCGCGTACCGAGGCGCAGTGGCAGGATTACGTGGGGGCGCTGGCCTACACCTTCACGAAGGAGGACGAGGCGCTGGTCGACCGGCTGGTCGCGCCGGGTCATCCGTCAACGCCGGGCTACAACGACCCGCAATACCCGCTCGAAGGCCGCGTGCCGCGGAGCGGCTGACCGCGACCGGCATCGCCGGTGCCCAGGGTGCCGGAAACCGTCGGTGCGCCCACCAAAGGACTTGCTGACCTGCCCGGACGACGGGGGATCGCCAGTCGGGAGGCTCTGCCCCTTGATGGCGCACCGGAGACAACCGGGGCCGCATCGCGAGTCCTGGATGGGGTTCCACGGAAAAGTGTCGGCCTGACAATCAAGCGCCAGGCTTCGCGGCCTTTGCCGCTGCCCACAGAGAGCCCGGATTCACACGGTCCGGATAGAACGCAAGCATCCGCTCGTACAAATCGAGATGGTTCGAGGAAAGAGCCAGCGAGGAATCGAAATCCTTGATGTAACGTCGCGTGGCATCGATGTGGCGGGGAGAGTTGTCTGGGTCCGTGACGGAGTGCCCTGCGACGACCGCCTTGGGCTCCAATGCTTCGATGATGTCGAGCGCGTGCAGCCATTCCGACCGAGCGGCTGCGTCGCATTCCGCAAGATAAAGGTGCGTTTCGTTGTAGACGGCATCGCCGGATACCACCAGGCCGAGAGACGGTATGTGTAATGCGGTGGTGTCTGACGTGTCGGTGTGGCCGAGGGGAACTATCCTGAGTTCCTCGCCTTCCAACTCGAATGTATTCCTCTCGGCAGCCCGAGGCGCAGCGAAAGACTTCGGGAGCTGGCCCGGAAAGCGCGGCTCCCAGAAGGACTTGATGAACGCCGGATCTATCTGTTGCTCGATCGCCTCTGCAACCGGGCCCGCGGCGATCGCCTTCACGGCCGGGAACCATTCCAGCAGAAGGGCCAAGCCGAAGTAATGATCGCCATGAGCGTGGGTCACGTAGATCGTCTTGAGATCCTTGCCGCTTTCCGCGACCCACTCGACGAGAGCCTTCGATTGCTCGGCGGGCAGAAACGTGTCGACCAGAACCGCGTCAGTGCCTCCGGTTATCAGCGTGACGGTGTTGTTGATCCATGCGAGTTCTTCCTTACCGGGTGGAAGGCCCTGGGTTGAACTGCCACGCCTTTTCGTCAGTATTTTCCAGTTCAGCTTGGCCACGTGAATTCCCTTCAGTGGAGCTTGTCGGGCCGCGCTCTGAGCATTGGGGCTCGGCCGCTGGAAGCGCGGTGCCGGGGGCCGTGGACATCGAGACCTCGATGGCGAGCGCCGATCGACACCTGAAATGGATGACGATCGACCTCGTATTGCGATGATGGCGTTCCAGGCGCTCCTCGACACCTGAGAGAAGTCCATTCGGTGCCGCAGCGATTTGGGCGGAGGTCCCGCTGCAGCCTCGACCGGCAGCCGTCGCCTCGGTGCGTTCACATCGCCTTGGCGAGCGCAAACAGCCGGAAACCGTCCAGCGCCGCGTGCCGATGCGGGGCGGCTTCGCGCCGGTAAGCCTCGGTGTCGACGATTGAGCGGAAGGCGGCGAAATCGCCGTATTCATTGATTGCCGCTTCGTCCCAGCCTTCGCCTTGCCGGCCGACGAGGCTCGCCAGAACCGGCCCCGAAAACACCCGCACGAGCGGCTTACCGGCCGCGAGACGCCGGAATGCGGGCCGATAGCGCTCATGAAAGGCTTCTCGGCCCGAGCAGGGCGCGGCGTCGAAGCCGTCATCATAACGCGCGTGCGCGCGATAGCGCAGCAGATTGAGCATGTAGACCGGTTGGCCGGGGGGAATCGCGCGCTCGGCGACGTCGAGGGCCTGCAGAGTGATTTCGATGGGGTTCATGGGACTTCCCGCGGCTTCTACCGACGCAGCGTGCGCCGACACTCCCGACCTAGCCGCTCGGGAGCGGCCCTTGTAGCAACCAAACCGTCATGACTATGTGGACTTGATGTCCACGCCGGCGTTGCCTCCCGACCTCTCGGGCCTCCTCGCTTTTGTGCGCGTTGTCGAGGCGGGCTCTTTCGCAGAGGCCGCGCGGCGGGCGGGGATGACCACCTCGGCCATGTCAAAGGCGGTCGCCCGTTTCGAACAAGCGCGCGGGATACGGCTTTTGCACCGCTCCACCCATTCGTTGGCGCTGACCGACGAGGGCGACCGGCTGATGGCGGCGGGGCGCGCGCTGGCCGAGAGTCTCGCGCGTGTGCAATCCGCGCTCGGCGAGGTTTCGCGTAACGACGGCGGGCGGGTGCGCCTGACCGCTCCCGCCTCGTTCGCGCGCTCCTGCATCCTGCCGCGACTGCCCGCGTTCCTGCGAGAGCACCCGGAAATCGAGATCGAGGTGAAATTCCGCAACGAGATCCTCGATCTCACGGCGGAAGGCGTCGACATCGCGATCCGCTCGGGACCCCTCGACCGCGCGCCCGGCCATCAGGCGCGGCGGCTTTGCACGTTTTCCTGGAAGGCTTGCGCCTCACCCGCCTATCTGAGCGCGCGCGGCGCGCCGGCGTCTCCCGACGAGCTTTCCGCGCATGACCACGTCGGCTTTCGCAACCCCGCGAGCGACCAGATCCTGACCTGGCGTTTCGCCGGCCTGCGCGGCAGGAAAGCCGTTCGCGTCGCGCCCAAACCCAAGCACATTTGCGACGACGCGCACGCTGCGCTCGCTTTGATCGCAGATGGGTTCGGCATTGGCTGGGGGCCGGCGTGGCTTGTCCAAGAAGATCTGCGCGCCGGCCGTCTCGTCGAGGTGCTTGCGCCCTGGCGCGCCCCGCCGGAGCCGCTATGGATGCTGCGGACATCCGGCCGCCGCCCGCCCGTGCGCACGCAGCGAGTCATGTCGTTCCTCGCCACGCTTCCCGCCGCGTTCAGCGACAGCGCGGGATGAGGTGTCGGCCGTTAAACCTCGCCCACGAGCCGCGCTACGCTCGCCTTGTAGCGCGAAGCGATCTCCTCGCGGCGGTGGTGGCGGCCGTCGCTGACGACCCGTTCCCCGCCGGCGACGACGTCCTTCACGAGGCTCTGGCCGGCGCAGAAGATCCAGCAATCGAGCCAGCTCTCCGGGCCCGCGGCGGCCAGCGCCGGATGCTCCGCGTCGAGCACGACGAAGTCCGCCCGCTGCCCCGGGGCGATTGCGCCCATCGGCTGCGCCATCGCCTGTGCGCCGCCCGCGAGGGCGGAGGCGAACAGGCGGCGGCCGGTGGATTCGCCCTCGTCCAGCGTCATCAGGTTGCGGCCGCGATGGGCGAGGCGCTGGCTGTATTCGAGCTGGCGCAGTTCCGCGGCGGCGTCGATCTGGATGTTGGAATCGGTGCCGATGCCGAAGGCGCCGCCGCTCCGGAGGAAACGCGGCCCCTCGAAGGTGCCGTCGCCGAGCGACGCCTCCGTCAGCGGGCAGAGACCCGCGGCGGCACCGGATACCGCGAGCCGCGCCGTCTCGTCCGCGGTCATGTGGGTCGCGTGGATCAGGCACCAGCGCTCGTCGAGCCCGGCATTCTCCAGCAGCCACTCGACCGGGCGTCGTCCCGACCAGGCGACGCAATCCTCGACCTCGAGCCATTGCTCGGCCGCGTGGATGTGGATCGGGCCTTCGGGCACGAGGTCGACCACGGCCTCCAGGGCCGCCGGCGTGACGGCGCGCAGCGAATGCGGCGCCACGCCCATGCGGGCGCCCGGCACCTGCCCGAGGTGGCGGCGAGCGCCATCCAGCAGGCGGGCGAAGGAATCGAGATCGTTGATGAAGCGGCGCTGCCCTTCGACGGGCGGGCGACCGCCGAAGCCGCCCTGGGCATAGAAGCAGGGCAGGAGGGTGAGGCCGATCCCGGTCTCGCTCGCCGCCGCCGCGATGCGGCCCGACAGCTCGGCGATGTCGGAATAAGGCTGCCCGGCCGGATCGTGGTGGAGGTAGTGGAACTCGCCGACGAGCGTGTAGCCGCCCTCCAGCATCTCGGCATAGGCGAAGGCCGCAATGGCCTCGACATCCTCCGGCGAGAGCCGGCCGAGGAACCGGTACATCACCTCGCGCCAGGTCCAGAACGTGTCGTTCGCAGGTCCCCGCCGTTCGGCGAGCCCTGCCATCCCGCGCTGGAAGGCATGGCTGTGCAGGTTCGGCATGCCTGGGAGCGCGATGCCGGGAAGGCGTTCCGTCCCGGCGGCCGGGCCACCCGGCTGAACCGCCGTGATGAGACCGTCCTCCACCTCGACGCGCACGTCGCGGGCGAAGCCCGAGGGCAGGAAGGCGTGGTCGAGCAGGAAGGCGGGCATGGTCCACGACTTAGGCCCGGCGCTGCGGCCTTCGCAAGGCGGAGCCATCCGGCAGGCTGGGCTCCCGTCCGGCGCATGCTATGAGCCCCCGCCGCCATGCGAGACGACATCCGCCCGCGCCCCGTCACGCGCGCCTATCTCGAACGAGCGGCTCTCCATTACCTGGAGCGCTACGCCTCCTCGTCGGAGAACCTGCGCCGCATCCTGGCCAACAAGGCCCGTCGGCGGCTCGGTCCCGAGGTGTCGCTCACGGAGGACATCGCCGACCTGATCTCCGCCGTCGTGGAGAAACTCGTGGAAGGCGGGTTCATCGACGACCGGAGCTTTGCGGAAGCCAAGGTCAGTTCGCTCACCCGCCGCGGGACCTCGACACGCTTCATCCGGCAGAAGCTGCGGGCCAAGGGCGTGAGCGAGGAGCACGCCGAGGCGGCGCTGGCCGAGGAGGAGCCGGACGAACTCGCGCTTGCCCGCCGCTACGCCCAGCGCAAGCGCCTCGGGCCTTGGCGGACGCGGCCCGCCGCGGATGCGCGCGAGAAGGACCTCGCGTCCCTCTGCCGTGCCGGGTTCCCCTATGCGGTCGCGCGTGCCGCTCTGGAGGGGGATGCGGACTGATCCGGCCGGCCCGGATGGACCGGGCTTGTGGCGGCGGCCCGGATGTGAGAGGCGCCCCGCCACCATGTGAGGCCGGGACGACCCGGCCATGATGAGGGTGCCCCCGTGTCCCACGCCGTCTCGCCGCTTGCGCCGCAGAGCTATCCCGACATGCCGGCCATCCCCGGCGTGCGACTCGCGACCGCCGAGGCCGGGATCCGATACAAGGGCCGCACGGATGTCCTCTATGTCGCCCTGGACGAGGGCACGCAGGTGGCGGGCGTGTTCACGCGCTCGCGCTGCCCCTCCGCGCCCGTCGATTGGTGCCGCGAGAACCTGGCGGGCGGGACGGCCCGCGCCGTCGTGGTGAATTCCGGAAACGCCAACGCCTTCACGGGCCTGAAGGGCCGCGACGCCGTCCGGCTCACGGCCGAGATCGCCGCCGAGGCGGCCGGCTGCCGGCCGGAGGAGGTCTTCCTGGCCTCCACCGGCGTCATCGGCGAGCCGCTCGACGCCACCAAGTTTCGCGGCGTCCTGGCCGATTGCGCCGGGCGCGTCAGCCCGGACGCCTGGGTGGATTCGGCGCGCGCCATCATGACGACCGACACCTTCCCGAAGGTCGCGACCCGGCGGGTCCGGCTCGGCGATGCCGAGGTCACGATCAACGGCATGGCCAAGGGCGCCGGCATGATCGCGCCCGACATGGCCACGATGCTCTCCTTCGTGTTCACGGATGCCGCGATCGCCGCTCCCGTGCTCCAGGAGCTGCTCGCGAAGGGCACGGAGACGAGCTTCAACTGCGTCACCATCGATGGCGACACCTCGACGTCCGACACGCTCCTCCTCTTCGCGACCGGGAAGGCCGGCGGGCGCATGATCGAGCAGGCGGACGATCCTGCCCTCGGCGCCTTCCGCGAGGCCCTCGACGACCTCCTGGTCGAGCTCGCCCAGCTGGTGGCCCGGGATGGCGAGGGCGCCCGCAAGTTCGTCACCGTCGAGGTCTCGGGCGCCGAGAGCGACCGCTCGGCCCATCGCATCGCGATGTCGATCGCCAATTCGCCCCTGGTGAAGACGGCCGTGGCCGGCGAGGACGCCAATTGGGGCCGGGTCGTCATGGCGGTCGGCAAGGCCGGCGAGCCGGCCGACCGCGACCGTCTGGCGATCTCCTTCGGGGACGTGCGCGTCGCCGTCGCGGGCGCCCGCGATCCCGATTACAGCGAGGAGGCCGCCTCGGACGTCATGAAAAAGGACGAGATCACCGTGAGGGTCGACCTCGGCCTCGGCGAGGGCAAGGCGCGGGTTTGGACCTGCGACCTCACCAAGGCCTATGTCGAAATCAACGGGGATTACCGCTCGTGACCTTCCGCACAATCGCTGTCGCTGCCTTCTGCCTCGGAGCGCTCGCCGCTCCGGTCTCGGCACAGCCGGCCGCCGGCGATGCCCGGGAGCCGGGTCGGATCAGCGTCGTCGGGCAGGCGACGATCGAGGTCCCGCCCGATTTCGCGGCCGTCCAGATCGGCGTGACCTCGCGCGCGCCGAATGCGGCCGCCGCGCTGGCCGACAACTCGGCCGCCGTCGCCCGCACGATCGCGCTCGCCAAGAGCTCGGGCGTCGAGGCGCGCGATATCGCGACCAGCGCGGTCAGCCTGCAGCAGGCCTTCAAGATGGTCCGCACCCCGGCCGGAGGCGAGCAGCAGCCGGACGGGTACCAGGCGCAGAACGTCGTGACGGTCAGGCTCGGCGACATGGCGAAGCTCGGCGAGTTCATGCGCCAGGCCGTCGAGGGCGGCGCCAACCGGATCGACGGCGTGTCGTTCGGCCTGCGCGAGCCGGCCAAGGCGGAGCAGGAGGCGGGTGCTGCCGCGACGCGCGATGCGATGCAGCGTGCCAAAGCCGTCGCCGAGGCTGCCGGCGTGGCGCTCGGTCCTGTCGAGCGAATCACCACGCCCCCGCGGACGGAGCGGCCTTCCCCGCCCTATCCGGTGATGCGGATGGCCGCGGCCGAGGGTCGCGGGAAGGCGGTCCCCCTGGAGGCCGGCACCGTGACCTTCTCGTCCGAGGTCGAGGTGGTCTGGGCGTTGCGCCAGTAGCCGAGGTATCCTCCGGCCAAGCTTTGGTGGAATCGGAGAATTCGGGAGTGGTCCGGCTGGCCTGCCGCGCAGGCGCGTTCCTTGGTGTTCTCGGCGCGGCCGCTGCGCAGGCCGGGCCGGAGCAGTTCCGCATGCCCGGCGCGGGCTCCCCGGTGCCGGCCGGCTCCTTCGAGAGCGCGGGGATCGCGGTGTTCGTCCGGGCGCACGAGGAGCGTCGCAGGGCCGGAACGGCCGGGCCGACCTCGGCCGCCGGGCTCGCCTATGCGCCGGTCGCGAACACCGTCTCCATCGGGAACCTCGATCTATCCGGGCCGCTGCCGGTGGAGATGCCGGAGACCACCGGCTCCTCCTCCTCGCGCAGCAGGTGGGTGCTGCCGAGCGACCAGCCGGCGCGTCCCGGCGCGCTGACCGCCCGCGATCCGGTCGAGGTGACGGCCCCGTTCACGAGGTCCGGCCTCCTCGAAGGTCATCGCACCCCCGACCTGGAGCTCGAGGTGTCGAGGCGGGCGACGCTCGGACTCTTCGGCGAGGCGAACAAGATCGAGCCGACCGACATCCGCAATTCGACGGTCCGGTCGACGCGCGACCTCGGCGCGGGCGTCACTCTCCAGTACCGGTTCGGCGAGTAGATGAAGCTTCTCCTGGTGGCGGCGGTCGCCCTGATCGATGCCGATTTCCGCGTGCTCATCGCCGAGCGGCCCGAAGGCAAGCAACTCGCAGGCATGTGGGAATTCCCGGGCGGCAAGGTGGAGCCCGGCGAGCGGCCGGAGCAGACGCTCATCCGGGAGCTGAAGGAGGAACTCGGCATCACGGTCGAGGAGCCGTGCCTGGCCCCTCTGACATTCGCCAGCCATGCCTACGAGACCTTCCACCTGCTGATGCCGCTTTATGCGTGCCGGCGCTGGAGCGGCTTGGTGCAGCCGCTCGAAGGGCAGCGGCTGAAATGGGTTCGCCCCACCGAGCTGCGGAACTATCCCATGCCGCCCGCAGACGAGCCGTTGATCCCAGCCCTGATCGACCTGGTGGGAGCGCCGCACCGGCCCTAGGCCGCCGCGGGAGAGGTCAATCTCCGTACACGAGGGAACGGACCGGTCCGAGGATCGGTTGCCGTAAACCCTACCGAAGTACGGAGCGCCCCGATGTTCCTTCGCGTCGACAAGCTGCAGGTCGAACTTCCACCGCCCGCGAAACAGGATCCCAACGCCGCCGCCGCGCTCCAGGAGCTGCTCGGCGGCAAGTACGGCGAGATGTCGACGCTCGGGAACTACATGTTCCAGAGCTTCAACTTTCGCTCCAAGAGCAAGCTCCGCCCGTTCTACAGCCTCGTGGCCGCGATCACGGCCGAGGAACTCGGGCACGTGGAGCTCGTGTCGAATGGCGTCGCGATGCTGAACAACGGCCCGGATACCGGCGCCGAGGATGAAGGCGACGGCGGCGACATCTCCGACGCGCCCTTCGCGGACATGAAGGACATCCGGCTCGCGGCGGCGTTCCTGTCGGGCGGCGGCGGCGCCATGCCCGTGAACAGCAACGGGCATAGCTGGAACAACGACATGATCACCTCGACCGGCAACGTGGTGCTCGACCTGCTGCACAACTTCCATCTCGAATGCGGCGCGAGGCTTCACAAGCTGCGGGTCTACGAGACGCTCTCCGACCCGACCGGCCGGGAGGTGTGCGGCTATCTCCTCGTGCGCGGCTCCGTCCATGCGCATGCCTATGCGCTGGCGCTCAAGAAGATCACCGGCGTGGATATCGAGAAGATGCTGCCCGTGCCGAACATTCCGCTCGGCAACATTCCCGAATGCCAGAAATACCTGGCGGAGGGTTCGCATCGCCGGCTCTACACCTTCAGCCCGAGCGACTATCGCGAGATGTCCGGCATCTGGGGCAATGGCGAGCAGGCTCTGCCGGACGATCCTCCGGGCGAGCTGATCGTGGTGGACGGAATGCCGGATGGCGGCAAGATCCAGCAGCTCACCGGCGTGCCGTCCGCCTTCTCGCCGAACTACGCGCCGGAGGAGATGTTCGAGATCGCGACGAAGCTCTACAAGGCGTCGCGCTGAACCAACTCGGGCGGCCGGCAAGGCCGCCCGCCTTTCGAGATCAAGGGCGTGGACACGGCTCTTCTCCTCTACACGACCTTTCCGGATGAGGCCGTCGGCCTCGAGATCGGGGAAAGCCTCGTCCGGGAGCGGCTCGCCGCCTGCGTGAACATCATCCCCGGGATGCGGTCGGTCTATGCCTGGAACGGCGCCGTCGAACGCGGGGCCGAGGCGGTGGGGATCATCAAGACCCGGGGAGGTTTGCGGGAGGCGGTCGCGGCGGCCCTGAAGGCCCGCCACCCCTACGAGACCCCCATCATCCTTTTCCTCTCGCCGTCCGGAGCGGATGCGGCGACGCTGTCGTGGCTGCTCGCCGAGACTGGGGCGGGAGAGCCTGCCGGCTGAGCCCAGGAGGGTTGCGGGCGCGCCCTCGAGGCGGCATGGCACTCGTCGGTTCAGCCAAGGTGACCCGATGAGTGCAAGCGCCGCCATCCGCCCCCGCCGCAGCGTGCTCTACATGCCGGGCTCGAATGCCCGCGCGATCGAGAAGGCCCGCACGCTCTCGGCAGACGCGGTGATCCTCGATCTGGAGGACGCGGTGGCGCCCGACGCGAAGGAATCGGCGCGCGAACAGGTCGTCGCCGCCGTGACGGCCGGCGGCTTCGGCCGGCGCGAAGTGGTCATCCGGGTGAACGGGCTGGATACGCCCTGGGGCCACGACGACCTCGTCGCGGCCGCATCCTCCGGCGCGGATGCCGTTCTCATCCCGAAAGTCTCTGATCCGGAGACGATCGGAGCCGTCGAACTCGCGCTGGCGACCGCCCGGGCTCCGGATGCACTCCGCGTCTGGGCGATGATCGAGACGCCGGTCGCGATCCTGCATGCGGAAGAGATCGCCCGCGCGGCGCGGCACGAGACCGCCCGTCTCGCCTGTTTCGTGCTCGGCACGAACGACATCGCCAAGGAGACGCGCGCCCGCTTCGTGCCCGGGCGCTGGACGATGCTGCCCTGGCTGACGACCGTGCTGGCGGCGGCCCGTGCGCACGGGCTCGACGTGCTGGACGGGGTCTACAACAACCTGCAGGACGCCGAGGGCTTCAGGGCCGAATGCGAGCAGGGGCGGGATCTCGGCATGGACGGCAAGACGCTGATCCATCCCAACCAGATCGCGGTGGCGAACGAGGTCTTCGCGCCCGCCGCCGCCGAGGTCGAGGCGGCCCGCAAGATCATCGCGGCCTTCGACCTGCCGGAGAATTCAGGGCGCGGCGTGATCTCCCTCGACGGCCGCATGGTCGAGCGCATGCATGCCGACATGGCCGCCCGCACGGTCGCGCTGGCGGAGGCGATCGCGGCGGCGGGTTAGAGGGGCTAGCCCAAGCTTCGCCCGATCGCCTCGAACTTCGCGGCGCGGTGGTCGCGGAGTTCCTTCGGGCCGAGGCCCGCGAGGCTGGCCAGCGCCCGCTCGATCGCGTCGCCCGCGGCCCGCACGGCGCCCTCGCGGTCGCGATGAGCACCGCCGACGGGCTCCGGCACGATCTCGTCGATGATGCCGAAGCGGAGGAGGTCCTGCGCCGTGATCTTCATGGCGGTGGCGGCATCCTGCGCGCGTGTGGAATCGCGCCAGAGGATCGAGGCCGCGCCCTCGGGCGAGATGACGCTGTAGACGGAATGCTCGAGCATCAGGACCTTGTTGGCGGTCGCGACCGCGATCGCGCCGCCCGACCCGCCTTCGCCGATCACGAGCGCGACGTTCGGGGCGCCGAGCGCGAGGCAGGCCTCGGTGGAGCGCGCGATCGCCTCGGCCTGGCCGCGCTCCTCGGCATCAATGCCCGGATAGGCGCCGGCGGTATCGACGAAGCTGATCACCGGCAGCCCGAAGCGGTCGGCCATCTCCATGATGCGGGCGGCCTTCCGGTAGCCCTCCGGCCGCGCCATGCCGAAATTGTGCCGGACGCGGGTCTCGGTCGTCGAGCCCTTCTCCTGGCCGAGGATCGCCACCGCCTCGCCGCGGAACCGTCCGAAGCCGGCGAGGATCGCCTGATCTTCGCCGAACTTGCGGTCGCCCGCCAACGGCGTGAAATCCGTCATGAGCTCCCGGCAGTAATCGACGAAGCGCGGCCGCTCCGGATGCCGCGCCACGAGGGTCTTCTGCCAGGGCGTGAGACCGTCATACAGGTCCTTGAGGGCCGCGAAGGCCTTAGCCTCCAGGCGCGACACGTCCTCCCGGATCTCGACCGCATCGTCGCCCTCCGTGAGGGTCCGTAGCTCCTCGACCTTCGCCTCGAGTTCGGCGACGGGTTTCTCGAAATCCAGATACGCGCGCATAGGGGCTCGGGCGAAACTCCGCAGGACATGAGCGAGGTCCGGCCGGCACGCCCGCGGCGGATCGCATTGCGGGCAAGGACTTAAGCCGCCCGGCCCCTCGCTTCAAGTCGCCCTCCGGCTCAGCCCACCACGATCAGGCCGGCGAGGCCCGCCGAGCCGACGAGGATTCGCCACCAGGCGAAGGGCGTGAAGCCGTGGCGGGAGATGTAGTCCAGGAAGGCCTTCACGACGAAGAGCCCGGCCACGAACGCCGCCACGAAGCCGATCGCGATGCTGGCGAAATCGTGGAAGGACAGCAGCTTGTAGCTCTTCAGGAGGTCGTACGCGAAGGCGCCCGCCATGGTCGGCATGGCCAGGAAGAACGAGAATTCGGCCGCGGACCGCTTGTCGGCCCCGAGCAGCATCGCACCCACGATCGTGGCGCCCGAGCGGGAGACGCCCGGAATCATGGCGAAGCACTGGATGAGGCCGATGCCGAGATACATGCGCAGGGGAAAGGCGGTCGCGTCGCGGTAGCGGGGCTTCAGGTCGATCTGGTCCATGATCATCAGGACGAAGCCGCCCGCGATCAGCGAGATGCAGACGATGGCCGGGTTGAACAGCACGCCCTTGATGAAGCCGTGCAGGAGCGCGCCGATGATCGCGGCCGGCAGGAAGGCGACCAGCACCCCGATGACGAAGTGGCGGGCGGCGGGATCGTGCGGCAGGTCGATGGCGACTCGCTTCAGCCGGCCGAAATAGGCGGTCACGATCGCCAGGATTGCGCCGAGCTGGACCAGGATGGCGAAGGTCTTGTTCGCCTCGCCGTCGAGGCCGAAGAAGTGCTGGAGCAGCAGCAGGTGTCCCGTCGAAGAAACGGGCAGAAACTCCGTGAACCCCTCGACGGTGCCGAGAAGTAGCGATTGCAGCATCTGGATGAGGGTCATCGGATCTCGCGGGCCGTCTGGGCGGGGCCGGGTCGGGCTGGAGGCTTGTCCCGTTAGGGTAAGGGCTACGTTAACGACCTGGCATGGCCAAGGGGCAGAAATGCGGGATTGAACAAAGGCGATTACGCGCCGTTAACCGCCGGCGCGGCTAGTCGCCCGATCCCACGCAGTGCCCGCCGGTATGGCCGTCCTCCACCAATACGCGTTCTGTCCCCATTCCCGTTTCATCCGCCTGTCGCTCGCCGAGATGGGCATCCCGTCCGAGATCGCCGAGGAGAAGCCCTGGGAGCGCGACCGCCGCTTCCTCGAGCTGAACCCCTCCGGCACGACGCCCGTCCTGTGCGAGGATGACCTCGCCGTTCCGGGTGCGGGCGTGATCGCGGAATATCTCGACGAGACCCGTGGGCCCCGGCTCAACGGGCGACGGCTGCTGCCCGCCGATCCGGCCGTCCGTGTGGAGGTCCGGCGCCTCGTCGAGTGGTTCAACACGAAGTTCTTCGAGGAGGTCACGTCCTACCTCCTCGAGGAGAAGATCCTGAAGCGGTTCCAGCGCGGCGCGTCGCCTGATGCCTCCGCCATCCGTGCCGCACGGGCGAATATGCGCTACCATATGCGCTATATCGGGTACCTGGCCGGGGCCCGGAGATGGCTCGCGGGCGACACCCTGACCTATGCGGATCTCGCCGCGGCCGCCCATCTCTCCTGCGCGGATTATCTCGGCGACGTGCCATGGGACGAGGACGAGCATGCGAAGGACTGGTACGCGCGGGTGAAATCCCGCCCGGCCTTCCGTCCGCTCCTCGGGGAGCGGATCCCCGGCGTGATCCCGCCCCAGCACTACGCGGACCTGGATTTCTGACGGGCGAGCACCTGAAGGCGCAGCTCGCCGAGCGGGCGAAGGCGCTCGGCTTCGACCTCGTCCGGGTGGCGTCCCGCGACGGGATACCGGACGCGGCGGGACGTCTCCGGGACTGGCTCGCAGCCGGGCATCACGCCGGGATGGACTGGATGGAGGCGATGCCCGAGCGGCGCGCCTCGCCGGCCGGGCTGTGGCCGGAGGTCCGGTCCGTCGTGATGCTGGGTCTGTCCTACGCGCCCGAGCGCGATCCGCTCGACGCCCTCCTGGAGCACGACCGGGCCGCGCTCGCGACCTACGCGACGCGGCGCGACTATCACGACGTCATCAAGGGCCGGCTGAAGGAACTCGCGGGATACCTCGCCGTAAAAGCCGGGGCGGACGTGAAGGTCTTCGTCGACACGGCGCCCGTGATGGAGAAGGCGCTGGCCGCCGCCTCGGGGCTCGGCTGGGTCGGCAAGCATTCGGTGATCGTCTCGCGCGAGCACGGATCGTGGCTCCTGCTCGGCGCGATCTACACGAATGCCGACCTGCCGGCCGACGAGCCGGAGCGTCCGAGCTGCGGCAGCTGCACGCGCTGCCTCGACGTGTGCCCGACCTCGGCCTTCCCGCGCCCGCACGTGCTCGATGCCGGGCGCTGCATCGCGTATCTGACCATCGAACATAAGGGCCATATCGGGCGCGAATTCCGGGAGGCGATCGGCAACCGCGTATTCGGCTGCGACGATTGCCTGGCCGTGTGCCCCTGGAACAAGTTCGCGGCGGCCTCCCACGACGCCCGGCTCGCGATGCGGAGCGAGCTCTCGGGGTTGAAGCTGCGCGATCTCGCCCGGCTCGACGATCCCTCTTTCCGCCAGCTCTTCGCGGGCACGCCGATCAAGCGCACGGGCCGGGACCGCTTCCTGCGCAACGTCCTGATCGCGATCGGGAATGCGGGCGACGCGGCGCTCGCGCCCGAGGCCGAGCGGCTGCTCGGCGACCCGTCCCCCCTGGTCCGTGCCATGGCGGTCTGGGCCGCCGGGAGGCTGCTGTCGCCCGGCGAGATATCCGCTCTCGCGGCGAGCCATCTGCCGTCCGAAGCGGACGCGCATGTCCGGGCCGAATGGCGCGAAGCGCTCGGCGATCATCCGGGCCTGGAGGCTGCGGCGTGAACCTTGTCGCCTTCGGCTGCGGCTATACGGCCGAGGTCTTCGCCAGTGAGGTGCGGGGCCGCTTCGGCCGGGTCGTGGCGACCGCACGCAGCAGGGAGAAGGCGGACCGGATCTCCGCCTCGGGGCTCGTGGGCCGCGTCTTTCCGGACGAGGGGGATGCGCGTGCGCTCGAGAATGATCTGGCGGATGCCCGCGCGGTGCTCGTCTCCATCCCGCCGGGCGAAGACGGGGACCCGGTTCTCGCCCGCTTCTCGGATGCGATCGAAGCGTCTCCAAGCCTGGCCTGGATCGGCTATCTCTCAACCGTAGGCGTCTATGGCGACCACGGCGGAGGCTGGGTCGACGAAGCGACCCCGCCGCGGCCCGTCAGCCAGCGCTCGCGTCAGCGGCTCGCGGCCGAGGAGGCTTGGCTCCGGCTCGGGCAGCGCAGCGGCAAGCCCGTCCAGGTCTTCAGGCTGGCTGGCATCTACGGTCCCGGCCGGTCGCCACTCCGGAAGGTGCTGGACGGGACCGCCAAACGCATCGTGAAGCCGGGCCAGGTCTTCAACCGCATCCATGTAGCGGATATCGCGGCCGTGCTCGCCGCCTCGTTGGAGCAGCCGCGCGCGGGCGCGATCTACAATGTCGCCGACCAGGAGCCGGCGCCACCGCAGGACGTCGTGGCGCATGCGGCAAATCTCGCCGGCTTGCCGCCGCCGCCGGAGGTCGCGTTCGACGACGCCGACATGACCCCGATGGCGCGCAGCTTCTACAGCGAGAACAAGCGGGTGTCGTCCCGGCTCGTCCGCGAGGAGCTCGGGGTGACGTTCCGGTATCCGACCTATCGGGAAGGATTGGCGTCGCTGGCGGAGAACTTTGACGGAGCCAGTCGCAATAGATCATGATCGGACATGGCGAAGGCCGTCCTGTTGTTCCACCGTAAGCGGATCTATGACGATGGTGGAATACTGGAGATGAAGCTCTGGAGGTTGCCGGCACGGGTGCCCGGCTCGCGCCATCGGCTCAAATACTCGCTCTACTACGGCGAGGGCGGAAGACGGCTTGTCGGCTATGACAATGAACGCGGGAAGGGCGATCATCGCCACTATGCTGATCAAGAGCAGGCCTACGCGTTCAGCGATGTCCGGCGATTGATGGCGGACTTCTTGGCGGACGTCCGGCGGGTGCGGGGAGGGCTGCTATGAAGTCCAGGCTGAAGCTCGCTGTGGGAGGCTCTGCCTTGAACGATGCGGCAGCCTTCATCGAGGCTTGGGACCGCGCTGAACAGGGCGACCTCGTAGAGGATCGTGTCGTCAGCTTCGAGAGCTGGGAAGGTCTTTCCGCGATCATGTCCGGGCCGCGTCTAGCCTTGCTTCGACACCTCCATGCCAGTCCCGAGGCCTCGAACGAGGACCTTGCCCGGGCGCTTGGCCGCGACCCGTCCCGGGTCGCAGCGGATGTCGAGGCGCTCGAGGAGGCCGGCCTCGTGGAGCGCCGCGGAACGGCGTTGCACGTCACGACGGACGCGATCGAGACGCAGATCTTGCTCTGAGATCTTTAATTACGCCGCGTAGCGCTGCGCCGCCGGGCCGAAATAGCTCAGGTAGCGGCCGCTGATCGCCTCGACGGGCATCACCACGAAGACGTCAGTCGTGCCGAATTGCCGGTCGATGACGGCGCCGTCGCCGAACTTCGCGCCGACCCGCAGATACGCCTTCACGAGGGGCGGCAGGCTCAGCAGCGCTGCCTTGCGGTCGATGGCGTCGGCCGCGAGCCGGTCCATGCCGATGTAGCGCCCGGGGAGCGCCCGGGCGCGCCATTCGGGCTCCGCGGCAGCGAAGTGATGCAGGAAGCTCAGGGGCACGGCGAGCCGGTCCGGGTCGGTGCCCTCCAGGCTCGCGCAGCCGATCATCGCGTCCACCCGGTGCCGCTGCACATAGGCCCACAGCCCAGCCCAGAGGAGCTCGACCGTCTTCTTGTTCCGGTACGGTTTCAGGACGCAGGATCGGCCGAGCTCGAGCAGGTTCTTGCCGCGGTGGCGTGCGAGCAGCGGCGCAATGTCGAACTCGTCGGCCGTGTAGAAGCCGAAATGCGCATCGGCCACCTGCTGCCGCAGCAGCCGGTAGGTGCCGACGACCTTCGGCTTATGGGCCTGAAACGGCTTCGGCTTCACGTCGTGGTCGAGGACGAGCAGGTGGTCGCAGATCTCGTCATAGGCGTCGATATCGCGCCGCTTCAGGGCCGCGAGCCCGACCGGCACGGCCGACATCTCCTCATAGAACACCTTGTAGCGCAGCCGCTGGGCGCGCTTGACCTCGCGCTCCCCCGAAGCAAGCCGCACCTCCAGAGAACCGAGGCGGCCCAGCGCCTGGGGCAGCTCGATCGGGGGCGCGAGGCGCGGAAGAAGACGCGTCGCGGTTTCGCGCATGCGCTCGCGCAGGGCAACCGGCGGAAGGGGCGTCATGGAAAGCGGCTGCGCCGTCGAATCTCGCTCTGCCGGGGGAGGCATGGGGTGGCGTGTGCTCCAGCGAATCGGCCGCGTGGTCCCGCGATCGAGACGGTCATACACCACCCGGCCCTGACGGATTTTTGACGCGCTGGTATCGCTCACGCGACGGCGCTCATCCCTGTACTCCCGCGCAGTGTAGAGGCAAGCGCCTCGAAGGTGAACGGCTTGAGGAGGAAGCCGTCGAACCCGGCGGTCTCGCTGTAGCGCTCCCGCTCGCCGATGATGCTGGCCGTGAGGGCCACGATGCGGATGCGCTCGTCGCGGCCCATTGCGGTCTCCAACTCGCGGATGCGCCGGGTCACTTCCCCGCCGTCCATTCCGGGCATGCGCATGTCCATCAGGATGACGTCGTACGGCTCCCTGTCGCCCGCGAGCGCCGCCTCCGCATGGGAGAGAGCCTCCCTCCCATCTCGCGCCCAGTCTACGAAGGTGCCGAGCTTCTGCAGCGTCTTCATGGCGACCAGCGCGTTCACCTCGTTGTCCTCCGCCAGGAGAACGCGAAGCGGCGGCAGGGCGGGCGAAGGCGCCGGGAGAGGCGCGGCTCCCCTATCGTGAAGCGGCTCCATGCCCGCCCCGGGACGAAGCCGCTCGAAGAGCGAGCGTGCCCGGACGGGCTTGATCAGGAAGGCGTCGTAGCCGGCCGCGTGCGGGGAGCCGAAATCGCGGCGCTCGAAGGGGGATAGCAGCACGATCGTCCGGGTCACGCCGCTGTCCTTGGCGGCGCGCGCGAGTTCCTTCACGGCGGCCTCGCCGAGCGCCGCATCTGCAATAAGGACGTCGAAGCGGGCGGCCCGCATGATCGTGCCGGCCGTTGCCGGATCACGCGCCCGTGCCGTCTCCGCGCCGGCCTCCTGCAGGCGTCGCTCGAGACAGCGCGGCTCGTGGGGCGAGGGACCCACCACGAGCACCCGCAGGTCGCTTGCCGCATCGCCCGGCAGGGCCTCGCATACCGCCGGCTCCAGGGGCAGCCGGACACGGAAGCTCGACCCGCGGCCCGGGATGCTGTCGACCTCGATCCGGCCGGCCATCCGGTCGACGATCCGCCGCGTGATGGCGAGGCCGAGGCCGGTTCCCGCGCCGCGTGCCGCGGCGAGGCCGCCCTGGTCGAACTCCTCGAAGATCGTGCCGAGCCGGTCTGCGCCGATTCCCGGCCCGGTATCCTCGACCGCGAACACGATCTCCTCGCCGATGCCGCGCTCGACCTTGATGCATACTCCGCCCGCGTCCGTGAACTTCACCGCATTCCCGGCGAGATTGAACAGGACCTGCCGCAGCCGGTCCCGGTCCGACCGCACCATTCTGGGCACGTCGCGGGACACGAAGGAGGCGATCTCCGTGCCCTTGTCCTGAGCACGCGGCGCGAGGAGCTCGACCACGCCCTGGACGACGCTCTCCAGCTCGAAGGGTTCGCGGACGAGATCGATCCGGCCGGCCTCGATCTTGGTGAAGTCCAGGATCTCCTCGATGAGCGACAGGAATGCCTCCGCCGATCCGCGCAGCGCCTGCACATAGGTGATCTGCTCGGGCTCGAGCTGGGTCTCGAGAAGGAGATCCGACATGCCCAGGATGCCGTTCAGGGGCGTGCGGAATTCGTGACTCACGGTCGCCAGGAAGCGGGACTTCGCCTCGCTCGCCGCCTCGGCTTTGGTCCGGGCCTCCTCGAGGGCCGCCTCGGTCTCGATCCGGTCGGTGATCTCGCGGCCGCTGCGCAGCACGGACTTGCTGCCATCCGGGCCGACGATGTCCGATTCCGCCCAGCTGAACCAGCGGGTCCCGCCTTCGGTCCGGATCGCCTCGTCCACTCGGCGGAGGCCATCCCCGACCTGCTCGGCCGGCCTGCGCTCGACGACGTCCAACTCGGTCAGCCGGGCATCGCCACCGCGCCGCCGCGTCCCGATGAGCTCCTCATAGGCGGCGTTCGTGAACGTGATCCGGCCGCCCGGATCGCGCTGCACGATCGCGTCCGGCAGGATGTCGAGGATGGAGAGGGTCTCGGCCTGGGTCTCCTCCAGGTCCGCGGGCGAATCCGTCCTGCTACCGGCGGAGCGGGTCAACAGCCTGACGGCGATCAGAATTCCGGCCCCGAACGAGAACGCCGCGACCGAGAGCAGGAAAAGAAGGTCGCCCGCCTGGAGCGAAGGAAAGAACATCCGGACAGGAAACCCCGAGGATCCGGATGCAACATACGATCCGGGTCCTCATGGGCCGTTGAGGAACATGCTTTGCCGTTCCTCAACGAACTGCATCGACTTGGCGCCGCTGGCGGATGCTAGATCCGCTCGATGATCTTCTCGCCGAACAGTCCCTGGGGGCGGATCATCAGCACGGCTAGCGCGATGAAATAGGCGAGCCAGGACTCGACGCCTCCTCCGATGAGCGGACCCCAGTAGAATTCGCCGAGCTTCTCGCCGATGCCGATGATCAGCCCGCCCACGATGGCGCCCGGGATGGAGGTGAGCCCGCCGAGGATGAGAACCGGCAGGGCCTTCAGGGCGATCACCTGGAGGGCGAAGGAGACCTCCGAGCGGGCCCCCCACATGATGCCGGTGGCGAGCGCCACGATGCCGGCCGTGAACCAGACCACGACCCAGATCTGGTTGAGCGAGATGCCGACGGAGAGCGCCGCCTTGTGGCTGTCCGCCACCGCCCGAAGGGCGCGGCCGATCCGCGTCTTCTGGAAGAACACGGCCAGCGTCGCGACGGCAAGGGAGGCGATGATCGCGGCCGCGATGTCGATCTTCTGCAGCGACACGAGCCCGCCGAGGATCGGCAGGTCCACGGCGCCGCTCGGCAGGTAGAGCTGCTCGGTGATCATGCGGCGCGGATTGCCGCCGAAGATGATCTCGCCGAGCCCGATCAGCAGGTAGGTCAGCCCGAACGTCGCCATGAACAGGATGATGTCGGGCTGGTTCACGAGCGGGCGCAGCACGACGCGCTCGATGCCGACCGCCAGCACGAACATGACCCCGATGGTGATCGCCAGCGCCAGGAAGGCCGGCACGCCCTTCTCGGCCAAGCCGACGAGCGTCAGAGCAGAGAACACGACCATGATGCCCTGCGCGAAGTTGAACACGCCCGAGGCCTTGAAAATCAGCACGAAGCCGAGCGCGATCAGCGAATAGAGCACGCCCGAGACGAGCCCCTCCCAGATTGTCTGGACCAGGAGATCGGGCGCCCCGCCCATCTGGACGAAGGGGTCGATGAAGATCTTGTAGAGGAGGTCCATCAGCGAAGCCCTCTTCTCCCCGTCGCAGACGGGGAGAAGTCGAGTCGCGCGGCAGCGCGACCGGATGAGGGGCTTGGCTCAGCGAGACACCCCTCACCCGGACGGCCGCTGCCGCGGCCTGCTCGACCCCTCCCCGCTGGGCGGGGAGGGGTAACGAACCAGTGCCCACTCAATGCGCGACCCCCAGATATGCGTCGATCACCTTCGGGTCGCGCTTCACGTCCGCCGGGATGCCATCGGCGATCTTGCGGCCGTATTCGAGCACCACGACCCGGTCGGAGAGCTCCATGACGACGCCCATGTCGTGCTCGATGAGCGCGATTGTCGTGCCGAACTGGGCGTTCACGTCGAGGATGAAGCGGCACATGTCCTCCTTCTCCTCGAGGTTCATGCCGGCCATCGGTTCGTCCAGGAGCAGCACCTCGGGCTCCATGGCGAGCGCCCGGCCGAGCTCGACGCGCTTCTGCAGCCCGTACGGGAGCTTCCCGACCGGGACCTTCCGGATAGCCTGGATCTCCAGGAAGTCGATGATGTTCTCGACGAACCGCCTGTGCTCGACCTCCTCGGCCATGGCCGGGCCGAAGCGCAGCGCCTGCCAGAGGAGGCCCTTGTGCATCTTCAGCGAGCGCCCCGTCATGATGTTGTCGAGCGTCGTCATGCCCTTGAACAGCGCGACGTTCTGGAAGGTGCGCGCGATGCCGCCGCGCGCGGCCGTGGAGGGACGCATCCGGGGCCGGCGCTGCCCCTTAAAGGTGATAGCGCCCTCGGTCGGATGGTAGAAGCCGTTGATGCAGTTCAGCATCGAGGTCTTGCCGGCGCCGTTCGGCCCGATGATGGCGCGGATCTCGCCCTTCTGGATGTCGAAGGACACATCCGTCAGCGCCTTCACGCCCCCGAAGGCGAGCGAGACATTCTCGACTGCGAGCAGAACCTCGCCCTTCACGATGAGCGGTCCGTCCGGGGCTCTCATCGAAGAGACTCCAAGATGAACGGTCGCCGTATCCACTTGCGCATGCTGCCTGGCATCTCGATGATGGAGCGTGCCGTCGGGGTCAAATCTTGCAGAAGCGCGACCGTTTCATTGCAGATTTGCGGGAGGAGGCGCGGCGGAAGGAGTTGTCTTTCGAGCTGACCAAAGGGCGTGGTAAGGGAGGGCACGCCATGATCTGGATCGGTGATCGAGTGTCGACGCTGCCCAGCCGTGAGATCGACCCGAAAACGGCGGCGAAGATCAGGAAGGCGCTCGGGCTTGATTGAGGTCTTGTCGGGAGCGATCTCGATGCTGAGCGATCGCGAGGACCCAAAGTGAGAACTTACACCTACCGCGCGACGATCGAGCCTGGAGACGAGGCGGATTGGGTCGTTAGTTTTCCGGACGTGCCGGAGGCTGTCACGCAAGCGGAGACGGTCGAGGGGGCCCGCATTGCCGCCCAGGAGGCGCTCGGGCTTGCCCTGTTGTCCTACCCGGCGCGCGGACGCCCGCTGCCCCAAAGGCGTCAAGGCATAGCCACGCAGCCCTCCCAAACGAGCGGGACGTCCGGCCTCGACATCAGCCCAGCTCCCGACGTGACGGCCAAGCTGGCCGTTCTGGAGGCCTTCGCGGCATCGAGCCGAACGCGCGAGGAACTTGCGGCCATGCTGGGCGGAAAGACGGACCTTGAGCTTCGTAGCATCTTGGACCCGTTCGACCCCACGGAACTGCCCCTCCTGGCGCAAGCTCTCGAAGCCTTGGGACAGAAGCTGGTGGTCGGCGTCGCGCCGATCGATGAGGCGGCCTAGCGTCATCTACGCCGCCTTCTCCAGTTCGAGCGCGGCTTCGGCCGGGGGGTGGATCATCATGTCCCTGATCGCGACCGTGCCGGCCAGGACGCCCTTGCGGCCGTCCTCGAAGGTCACTTCCGTGCGGATGCTCGCCTCCTGCGAGCCGTCGAACAGGCCCTGGATCAGCGGCGCGTAGCGCTCGGCGATGAAGCCGCGGCGGACTTTCTGGGTCCGGGTCAGCTCGCCGTCATCGGCGTCGAGCTCCTTGGGCAGGATCAGGAAGCGGCGGATCTGCGCGCCTCCCATGCGAGGCTCGGCCGCGAGCGAGCGGTTCACCTCGTCCACATGCTCGGCCACCATCGCGTAGACGCGGGGATGGGCGGCGAGTTCCTGGTAGGACGCGTAGGTGACGTTGTTGCGCTCGGCCCACGAACCGACAGCGACGAGGTCGATGTTGATGAAGCAGGCGACAAAGTCGCGCCCGTCCCCGAAGGCGACCGCCTCCTTGATGTTCGGGTAGAACTTCAGCTTGTTCTCGACGTATTTAGGCGGGAACAGAGCGCCATCCCGCATGCGGCCGACATCCTTGGCGCGGTCGATGATCTTCAGGTGCCCGCGCGCGTCGAAGAAGCCGGCGTCGCCCGAGCGGACGAAGCCGTCCGGCGTCTTCGTCTCGGCCGTCTTGTCCGGGTCCTTGTAATACGCCTGAAAGACGCCCGGCGAGCGGTAGAGAACCTCCCCGTTCTCGTCGATGCGGATCTCGACCTGCGGGGCCGGGCGGCCGACCGTGTCGGCCAGGATCTCGCCGTCGGGCTGCATGGTCACGTAGACCGAGGCTTCCGTCTGCCCGTAGAGCTGCTTCAGGTTCACGCCGATCGAGCGGTAGAAGCGGAAGATCTCCGGGCCGATCGCCTCGCCGGCCGTGTAGCCGACCTTGATCTTCGACAGGCCGAAGCGATTGCGCAGCGGCGCATAGATCAGCCAGTCGCCGACCCGATAGATCAGCCGGTCCAGCAGCCCGACCTTCTCGCCGTTGAGAATCGGCTCGCCCACCCTCCGGGCATGGTCGAGGAAATAACGGAACATCCGCCGCTTAGGGGCCGAGGCATCCTCCATGCGGACCATCGTGAGGGTCAGCATGTTCTCGAAGACGCGCGGGGGTGCGAAGGCATAGGTGGTGCCGATCTCGCGCCGGTCGTCCACCACCGTGTCCGGGCTTTCGGGGCAGTTCACGCAGAGCCCCGTGATGATCGCCTGCGCGTAGGAGAAGATGTGGTCGCCGACCCACGCGACGGGCAGATAGGCGATGATCTCGTCCGTCTCGTCGAGCTTGTCGAAGGCCGAGCCGATCTCGCCGGCCAGCCTGACATTGTCGAAGGTCAGCATCACGCCCTTCGGCCGGCCGGTCGTCCCCGACGTGTAGAGGATGATGGACAGGTCCGAGCCCTTGGCCCGGGCGAGCGAGGCGTCGAGCTTCTCGCCCAACTCAGGCAGCGTTTCGAGAAGGCGCCGCCCCTGCTCCACCGCATCGTCGATCGAGGTCAGGCGCGTGTGATCGTAGGTCCGAAGGCCCTTCTCCTCGTCGTAGAGGATCTGGTGCAGCTTGGGCAGGCGGTCGGACACGGAGAGGAGCTTGTCGACCTGCTCCTGGTCCTGCGCGACCGCCAGCGTGACCTCGGCATGGTCGAGCACATAGGCCATCTCGTCGGCGACGGAATCCGCATAGACGGGCACCGGCACGGCGCCGAGCCATTGCGCGGCCGCGATGGCCCAATAGAGCCGCGGCCGGTTCTGGCCGACGATGGCGACCTTGGAGCCGGGCTCCACGCCGAGCTTGTCGAGCCCGGCCGCGAAGGCGCGCACGATGTCGTGCACCTCCGCCCAGGTCCAGCTCTGCCAGATGCCCAGGTCCTTGTGGCGGAAGGCCGGCCGCGCGCCCCGAATGCGGGCATTGCGCACGAGCAGCTTGGGGAACGTGTCCTCGGCGCCTTGCGCTGGAGCCGTCACCAGCAACCTCCCTGAGCTCCGGTGGAGCATCCACGGCCAAGCGCGGATTGGCTCCGCGTCTCAAGGCTTCAAGCCCGGCCTGAAGGAGTATGTCGCACGCGGATTCCCGGCCCGCAACGCGACGGAAGTCGCACGGGAACAGCGGCCGCGGGAGCGCTCCCGTTAACCATGCCCCCGTAGGGTTCCTAGGCCGTGCCCGCCCTTCGCATACCGCCTTCCGCCGCTCTCGTGATTCTGATGGCGACGCCGTTCGTCGCCTTCTGCCTCGGTTTCCTGCAACTCTCGATTGGCTTGCCGGCGGCTGCGCTTCTTGTGGCGGGCCTGCTTCTGGGGCGCGGATTCGCATGCAGCGAACCCGTCGACGGGCGGGCTCTCTTCGCCAGCATGATGATCGCGCTGGTCGGCTGCCTGCTCGGCGGCCAGGGAAGGATCGTTTACGCGCCCGACGATTGGGTCGTTCGCGACGCAGTGCTTGCCGACCTCGTCCGGCTGCCCTGGCCGCCCGGCTACCTGCTCGAGAGCGGGGCCTTCGTGCTCCGCGCGCCCGTCGGCATGTATCTCGTCCCCGCGCTGGTCGGGAAGGCCGCGGGATTGTGGGCTGCCCATCTGGCGCTTCTTCTCCAGAACACGGCAATCCTCGGCCTGCTGCTTTTTCGCATGGCCGGACGCCGGCCGGGGCTGCGTGACGTGCTCGTCGTCGCCCCGCTGTTCCTGCTGTTCAGCGGGGCCGACGTCGTGATCTTCCTCGCCAAAGCCGCCAAGGCGGCGACCGTCGGGGCACCTGCGCCCTGGCCGTGGCACCTGGAGCACTGGAACGGATTGTTTCAGTATTCGTCGCACACGACCCAGCTCTTCTGGGTGCCGCATCATGCACTCGCCGGATGGTTCGCGGCCGTCCTGCTCATTCGCTGGCGTGAGGGTGAGCTCGGTTCGCCGCAGGTGCTTTCGGGGTTGTGCCTCGCCCTCCTGTGGTCGCCGCTTGCCATCGCGGGCGCAGTGCCATTCGTCATCCTCGCCGCGATGGCCGACCTCCGCGCCCGAAAGCTTTCCCTGCGGGCCATTCTTGGCGCAGCGCTTGTAGGGGCCGCAACGCTCCCGGCGGTGGTCTATCTCACGCTCGGGAGCGGCATGGTTGAGCGTGAGCTGCTGATCTCGGATCCGGAGTTCGTTCCTACCTACCTGCTCTTCCTCATGGTCGAGCTTGCGCCCTTCTTCTGGCTCCTGGCCCGCTCCGGGAACAAGGCGTCGCGAAGCGAGCTCGTGCTCCTCGGCGTGCTCCTACTCGCATTTCCGCTCTACAAGATCGGCTTCTCCAACGATTTCACCATGCGGGCATCCATCCCGGCGCTCGCGCTTCTGGCCGTGGTGGTGATCGAGAGGGCCCGGGCGGCGGCACGGGCCAGTCGCAGAGCGCTGGTGCCTTATGCGCTCGTCTTCGCCCTCGGCCTCGCGACGCCAGCAGCCGAGATCACCCGCGCCGTGCTGTTCCCGCTCAATCCGCCGGCGGGCTGCGATCTCGTCTCTGCCTGGCGCTCGTCGAGCTTCGGTGGCTTCCCCATGTCGACCTATCTGGCCCCGGTTCGGCCAGAGACGGCGAGACTGCTCCGAGCGACCCGTGCGGAGGCGCCGGATTCGGGCGGGTGTCCAGAGGTCGCGAAGGCACGCAGCGCGATTGCGCCCCCGCCAACGACCGGTTCAACCTTTCGGTGACGCTTGTGCCGCAGGATCGAGGGTGATGAACCGAGCCGCCCTCCCATCCTCTTCCCCCGAGGAGTATGCTCGCATTGCCGACAGGGCCGACCAGCTCGAAAGTCCCGCTCTTGCGAGGCTTGAACAGCTTGCCGCCGAGTTCGCGCCGACTCCCGCCGTCCCAGGTCATCCTCTATTCCGCGCAGTACGGCCGCATCAATGGGCGAAGAACGTCCTCGTCCTGGTGCCGCCCGCCCTTGGCGGGGTCATGTTCCAGCCAACCATCGCGCTGGCGAGCATGGCAGCTGCGCTTGCGTTGTGCCTCGCGGCATCGGCCGGATATCTGGTCAACGATATCCTCGATCGGGCGAGCGACCGGCTCCATTGGTCGAAAGGGCGACGGCCTTTCGCCAGCGGCGCCCTTTCGCCTGCCCAAGGCTATGTGGCCGCCGCGATCCTGGTGGCGGTCGGGGCGGCGCTGGGCGCGGTCGCGGGCACGGCGGCTTTGGTGGTGCTGGCCGCCTATCTCGTCGCGACGGTCCTCTATTCGCTCCTGCTCAAGCGGCAGCCGATCATCGACGTCGTGACGCTGGCCGGGCTTTTCACCCTCCGCCTCGCGCTCGGCGTCGCAGCTTCGGGCGTGCACCTCTCGGCTTGGCTCCTGACGTTCTCGATGCTGTTCTTCCTCTCGCTTTCGCTCGCGAAGCGACACACCGAGGTGGTTCGCGCGGTTGAGCGTCGGACGGCCACGCACGGCCGCGGATACCAGTCCAGCGACGCACCCTTCCTGCTCGCGTTCGGGGCGGCGAGCCTTATCGGCGCCGTGGTGGTGCTGGTGCTCTACATGACTCAGGAAGCCTTCGTGGCGGCGCATCTCACCCTGCCGCGCATGCTCTGGGCGCTCCCGCTTCTGGTCTTCCTGTTCGGAGCCCGGGTGTGGCTCGTCTCGGGTCGCTCGCAGCTCGACGACGACCCGATCGTGTTCGCGCTCAAGGATGGCGCGAGCAGGGTCGTCGTGGCGGCTGCCGGCGCCTCGTTCCTGGTGGCCTGGCTCGGCGTCCCAGGCCTGCCCTGAACGACAGGCCGGCTACTCCCCGCTTTTTGGATATTGCAGCGATGGTCAGCGGTCCCACTTGTCGTTCTTGGCCACCCGAGGTCACGCGCCTTGAGACCGAAGTTGCGGATCCTGCCCGGCAGGTCCGCTGACCCCAGCTCGGGCGGGCGGTTCGCCGCATCAATCCCGGCCACATCTATCTCGCCTGAGGGTCGCGGAGCCGCAACGCGACGGAAGTCGCACGGAATGCGGGAGAAGTGTCTAATCCGCCTCCGGAGGCCGGATCGCGGCTCTGGAAAAGGCGGCGGGCGGGGCGCCGTAGCTGCGCCGGAACCACCGTGTGAGATGCGCCTGGTCGGCGAACCCCGTCTCGGCCGCGACGGATGCCGGCGCGAGGCCTTTCGCCAGCAGCGCCTTCGCGGCCTCCAGCCGGACCGTGCGGATCCAGGCGCTCGGCGGCATGCCGAATCGGCGCTGAAACGCCCGGATCAGCTCGAACCGCCCGATCCCGGCCTGGTGGGCCAGGTCCGAGACCCGGAGCTGGGACGCCGGTTCGGCACGGAGCCGGTCGCAGATGCGTTGCAGGTCCACCACCGCAGAGCGCGTGCGCCGCTCGCGGGCGGGGAGCTCGGCAAGACGGCCCGCGAGGAGGACGAGGCTTTCCTCCACAAGGAAGCCGTCCCCGCTCTCGCTCGCCTCGGCCAATCGCCGGATGCTCGCGAACAGCCCCGGATCGTCCGGCGAGGGCACGCGAAAGGCCGGCTCGGGCGAGGCGATGCCCGCGGCATCGCCGACCGCTTCCCGCATCTCGGCGACGGGAATGTAGAGCATCCGGTAGAGCACGCCGGCCGACGTCGTCGCATGCCCGTCGTGGAGCTCGAACGGGTTGAACAGGATTACCGATCCGGGACGCGTCCTGTGGCGCACGCCGCGGCAGGTGAAGGTCTGCGAGCCGGCTTCGGTGATCCCGACGGCATAATCGACATGGGCGTGCCGGCCGTAGCTCCAGGTCTCGAGCCGCGCGTGCAGGGATTCGATCGGGCCGGCGAACCGGCGCCGGAACACGTCGCGCGCTTCCGAAGCGGGGTTCCGCATGGCGCACACCCGTTCAAGACGCCGAGGGCCGCATCCTCTTACCCGTCCTGTCGGTTCGGGAGAAGGATATGCGGTTCGACACCAAGATCGCGGTCATCGTGAGGGATGACCTGCAGGCCTGGCAGAAGCTGAACGTGACGGCCTTCATGGCCAGCGGAATCGCCTTCGCGGAGCCGGAGACGAGGGGCGAGCCGTACCGGGACGGCTCCGGCGCAGCCTATGCGACGCTCTTCCGGCAGCCGGTCACGGTATTGACGGGGGATGCCGCCCTCCTGCGCGAGACGTTCTCGCGCTCGCTCGGACGCGCGCTCCGGATGGCCGTCTATACCGACGCGATGTTCGGCACCGGGCACGACGCGGACAACCGCGCCGCAGTGGCCTCGGTCGCGACCGAGGCGCTCCCGCTCGCCGGCTTCGCCGTCTATGGCGCCCGCAACGCGGTCGACCGCGCCCTCAAGGGGCTGCGGCTGCACGCCTGACCCTACTCCGCCGCCTGGGCCAGCACGGGGGCGGGCGAACGGAAGCGGGCGAGGAGTTCCGCCTCCTCCTTCTTGGCGGCCTCGAGATGGCGCGCCTTCACGTGGCCGAAGCCGCGGATCTTGCCCGGAATGCCGGCGAGGCCCAGGGCCGTGGCGTGGTTCGCCGCATCGAGCCCGGCGACGAGCTCGTCCAGGAGCGCCACGTAATCGGCGATGAGCTGGCGCTCGACCTTCCGCTCATGCGTATAGCCGAACACGTCCAAGGCAGTGCCGCGCAGGCCCTTGAACCGGGCCAGCACGCCGAAGGCCTTCAGCATCCAGGGGCCGAAGCTCATCTTCTTCGGCTCGCCGGTATGCGGGTCGATCCGGGCGAGGAGCGGCGGCGCGAGGTGGAACTCGAACCGGAGGTTCTCGCCCTCGAAGGTCGACGCGATCTGCTTGGCGAAGTGGCCGTTCGTGTAGAGGCGCGCCACCTCGTACTCGTCCTTGTAGGCCATCAGCTTGAACAGCGAGCGCGCGACCGTCTCCGTGAGGGCCGTCGAGCCCGGCACGGCCCGGGCCTCCGCGGCCCGGACGCGCTCGACCTGGTCGCGGTAGCGCCTGGCATAGGCGGCGTCCTGATAGTCGCTGAGGAACGCGATGCGGCGCGCGACCATCTCGTCGAGACTCTGCGACAGCTCCGTCGTGTCGGCCGAAGTCTTGGAGGCCGCGACGATCGCCCGGATGGCCTCGGGCTGGGCGGCTGCACGGCGCCCCCATTCGAAGGCGTCCAGGTTCATCTTCACGGCTTCGCCGTTGAGCTCGATCGCCCGCCGCAGCGAGGCCCGGGACAGCGGAACGCGGCCCGTCTGCCACGCATAGCCCAGCATGAACATGTTGGCGCCGATCGCATTGCCGAGGAGCGCGAGCGCCGCCTCCGTGGCATCCACGAAGGAGAGGCCTGGGCCCTGCTCCGTCCTGGCCCCGGCTGCATTGGCGATCGCCCGCTTCAGGCGCTCGGCCGGCAGCGAGTAATCGGCATTGCGGGCGAAGTCGCCCGGCATGACCTCGGCCGTGTTCACGACCGCGGCCGTGCGGCCGGCCTTCATGGCGCCGAGCACCTTCTTTGAGCCGGTCACGACCAGATCGCAGCCGAGAACGAGGTCGGCCATGCCGGCCGTCACCCGGATCGAGGTGATGTCCTGCTGCCGGTTGGCGAGACGCAGGTGGCTCGTCACCGCGCCGCCCTTCTGGGCGAGCCCGGCCATGTCGATGAGACCGAGTCCCTTGCCCTCCAGATGCGCGGCCATGCCCATGATCTGGCCGACCGTGATCACACCCGTGCCGCCGATGCCGGTGACGAGCACGTTGAAGGTCTTGTCGATCCCGGGGACGGCCGGCTCGGGCAGTTCGCCGGCGGGCAGGGCGGCCGCCGGGATCGCAGCAGGCTCCATCTTCTTCGGCTTGGCTCCATGCACCGTCACGAAGGACGGGCAGAAGCCCTTCACGCAGGAAAAGTCCTTGTTGCAGTTCGACTGGTCGATCTTGCGCTTGCGGCCGAACTCCGTCTCGAGCGGCTGCACGGCGACGCAGTTCGACTTCACGGAGCAGTCGCCGCAGCCTTCGCAGACGAGGTCGTTGATGATCACGCGCTTGTCGGGATCCGGGAAGGCGCCCCGCTTCCTGCGCCGGCGCTTCTCCGACGCGCAGGTCTGGTCGTAGATCAGAACGGAGACGCCGCCCACCTCGGCCAGCTCGCGCTGGACCTCATCGAGCTCGTCGCGATGGTGGATCGAGAGCCCGGCCGGCCAGCGGACGACGGCCGGATACTTGTCCGGCTCGTCGGTGACGAGGCGGATGGTCTGCACGCCCTCGGCCGCGACCTGCCGGGCGATCATGTCGACCGTGAGCGAGCCCTCGTGCGGCTGGCCGCCCGTCATGGCGACCGCGTCGTTGAACAGGATCTTGTAGGTGACGTTCGTCTTGGTCGCGACGGCCCAGCGCAGCGCCAGCGACCCCGAATGGTTGTAGGTGCCGTCGCCGAGGTTCTGGAACATGTGGCCGCGCCTGGAGAACGGCGCCTCGCCGATCCAGTTCGCGCCCTCGCCGCCCATCTGGGTGTAGCCCTCGGTCGAGCGGTCCATCCACTGGGCCATGAAGTGGCAGCCGATCCCCGCATAGGCGCGGTGGCCCTCGGGTACCCTGGTGGAGGTGTTGTGCGGGCAGCCCGAGCAGAAGCCGGGCGTGCGCACGCCGGCATCGCTCGTGATGGCCAGGATCTCCTGCGCTTCCTTCAGCTTCGCGAGGCGGCCGGCGAGATCGTCATTGCGGTGATAGCGCAACAGGCGCTCGCCGATGGCGATCGCGATGTCGTTCGTGTCGAGCGCATATTTGACAGGAAAGAGCCAGTTGCCGCCCTCGTCCTTCTTGCCCACGACCACAGGTTGGTTCGCGGTCCCGTAGAGCTCCTCTCGGACCTGCACCTCGATGAGCGAGCGCTTCTCCTCGACGACGATCACGAGGTCGAGCCCGCGCGCGAAATCGACCAGCTCCGATTGCGGCAACGGCCAGGGGCAGGCGATCTTGAAGAGGCGCAGGCCCATGTCGTTGGCCTTGACCTCGTCGAGGCCGAGCTCGTCCATGGCCTCGCGGACGTCGAGATAGCTCTTGCCGACCGTGATGATGCCGATCTTCGGGTTGCGGCCCCCGGACAGGATTATCTTGTTGAGGCTGTTCGCCCGCACGAAGGCCAGCATGGCGTCGCGCTTGAAGTCGTGGAGGCGCGCCTCCTGCTCCAGGAAGGGATCGCGCGGCCGGATGTTCAGCCCGCCGGGCGGCATCGCGAAGTCAGTCGGGATCTCGATCTTCACCCGGTCGATGCTGCCGTCCACGGAGGCCGTGGATTCGATGTTGTCCTTCACGCACTTCACGGCCACCCAGGCGCCGCAGAAGCGGGAGAGCGCGAAGCCGTAGAGACCGTAATCGAGCAACTCCTGCACCCCGGCCGGGTTCAGGATCGGGCTCATCACGTCCACGAAGGCGAATTCGGACTGGTGCGCGACCGTGGAGGATTCGGCCGTGTGGTCGTCGCCCATCAGGGCGAGGACGCCGCCATTTCGGGAGGTACCGGCCTGGTTGGCGTGCCGGAAGACGTCGCCCGTGCGGTCGACGCCGGGGCCCTTGCCGTACCAGACGCCGAAGACGCCGTCGTACTTGCCCTCGCCGCGCATCTCGGCCTGCTGCGCACCCCAGAGGGCCGTCGCGGCGAGCTCCTCGTTCAGCCCTGGCTGGAAGACGACATGCGAGGCTTCGAGCTGCTTCTTGGCCTTGTAGAGATTGAGGTCGAGTCCCGCGATCGGGGAGCCGCGGTAGCCGGAGACGAGGCCCGCGGTGTTGAGGCCCGCGCGGCGGTCGCGCTCGCGCTGCATCAGGAGCAGCCGGACGATGGCCTGCGTACCCGTGAGAAAGACCCGCTCCTTCGAGAGGTCGTACTTGTCGTCGAGCGATACGGAGTCGAGAGCTACCTCGGTGAGGCTCATGACCCGGTCCTCCACGCCCCGCGGGGCTCCAGCCGCCGACTGCCGCCGGTCTCGTTCGAATACGTCAGCAATGCTGACATATGCAGTTTAGACCGTCAATCAACTGCGATGGCTCGGGCAGGGTCAAGGTGGCGAAGTAGCCGGCTCTACCGGGCTGCCCGCCGCTCCTGGTGCCGGCGGTGGTAGGCCCGGCGGTGCCGGTTCGACTTGCGCCCGCTGAGCCCGAGCCCGCGCGAGATCCGGTGGCCCGCCCCATACCCGATCGCGCCGCCCGCGACCGCCCCGACCGGGCCGCCCACGATCGCCCCGGCGACGGCGCCCAGGCCGGTATTCACGGCACGGTCCTGGGCCGCGGCGGTCCCGCTCATGCCGAACGAAATCCCAAGCGCCACCAGCGAAATTCCGAGAAGTCTCATCGTCCCAACATCCAGTTTCGTCCGGGAACCCGGCTTGAACTCGGCGCCTGCCGCTCCGTTCCCGCCGCCGCCCGGGCTGGCCGGCCCTCGGCTTGCCGCTGGACAGCCGGGCCCGTATTGCAGGCGCTTCCTGGGGACTGCCCGCCGGCTGAGGCCCGAATTTGAGCGACTTCGTTCCCCCGCACCCGCCCCGGCCCGAGAAGCCCTATCCGGCGCTCGAGCTGATCCGGCGCGCCCGGCGCAACTTCCTGGAGATCTGGACCGAGAAGGCCTTCCAGGCGCAGTTCATGCAGACCAAGCTCCTGGCCCGCAAGGTTTTTATCTGCAACTTCCCGGACACGGTCCAGTACGCGTTCAGCACCCACAACGCGAGCTTCGAGCGGAAGTCACCGCAGATGCGGCACGCGCTCGAGCCGCTCCTCGGGGACGGGCTCTTCATCTCGGACGGGGAGATCTGGCGGCGGCGGCGCAAGGTCGTCGCGCCCATCATCCACGTCTCGCGTCTGGCGGAATTCGCGCCCGTCATGGTCGACACGATCCTTGAGGCGCGAGGGCGCTGGGAGGCGGCCGCCGACGGCGCGGAGGTCGACGCGCTCTCCGAGATGGCCGAACTGACGGCCGAGATCATCTGCCGGACCATCTTCGGACGGCAGCTCGGCGGCGAGCATGCCCGCGAGGTCGTCGAGGGCTTCTCGGACTACCAGCGGCTCGTCGGACAGACGGATGCGTTGTCGCTGCTCGGCCTGCCGGACTGGCTGCCGCGCTTCCACCGCCCGGGCCTGCGCAAGTCAAAGGACCGCATCCATCGGGTTCTGGACGGCATCATCGCGGATTACCGGAAGCGCGGCGACACCGCCGAGGGCTCGGTCATCGGCCATCTCCTGGACGCCGTGGACGAGGAGACGGGCCAGCCGCTCAGCGACGAGGCGATCCGGAACGAGGCCGCGGTCATCTTCATGGCCGGGCACGAGACCACGGCAAACACGCTCGCCTGGGCCTGGTACCTGCTCTCGCAGGCCCCGGACGTGGAGGCCAAGCTGCACGAGGAGGTCGACGGCGTATTGGGGGGGGCGGCGCCGAGCCTCTCCGACGTCCCCAGGCTGCGCTACACGCGCGCCGTGATCGACGAGACCCTGCGGCTGTATCCGCCCGTGCCGATCCTCGCTCGCGAGGCGCTGGAAGACGAGTCCATCCGCAACCGGCCGGTGCCGAAGGGCTCGCTCGTGATGGTCGTGCCCTGGCTGATCCACCGGCACAAGCTGCTCTGGGACAAGCCGGATCATTTCTGGCCGGAGCGCTTCATGCCGGGAGGCTCGGGCGCCAAGTCGAAATTCTCCTACGTGCCTTTCGCGATCGGGCCGCGCATCTGCGCCGGGCTCTCCTTCGGCCAGACGGAGGCGATCCTCTCGTTGGCGACGCTGGCGCAGCGCTTCTCGCTTCGCCTGAAACCCGGCCATACGGTCGAGCCGATCTGCCGCCTGACGCTGCGGCCGGGCGAGGACCTGCCGATGACGCTCCACCGGCGGGCCCAAGCCTCCGTGCGCAGCCGTACGGAGGCGCCGGCTTCCGCCTGTCCGCACATGCATTGAAAGGCCTGCGGCAGCTCGCCGACGACTTGCACCCGCCTGTGGGAATCGGATCGCGTTAACCGATGGGTAACCGTATCGGGCGCCAAAGTGGGCCTCCGAAACGGTTTCGTAAGTGCCCGTGACCAGCACAGCCCGCCCATCGATTCGTTTCCGCGGCCACTCCTTCATCGCGCTCGTCGTGGTGCCCGAGGAGCCGGTGGCGGAATGGCTCGTCCACCTCGACGGGCTGGCCAGCCGCTCGCCCGGCTTCTTCGTCAATCGACCCGTGATCCTCGACGTCTCGCACCTGACGCCGGACAGGGCGATGCTCAAGTCGTTGGTTGCCGACCTGTCGGAACGCGGGATCGGCGTCATGGGCCTCGAGGGGGCGGACCCTGCAGTTCTCGGACCGGACCTGCCGCCTGCGATGGCGGGCGGGAACAAGACCGGGCAGCTCGAGATCCCGACGGACCGCATCAAGGCGGACCCGCAGGGTGCACCGAAGAAGGCCTCGCTCCTCGTGGACAAGCCGGTTCGATCCGGCCAATCCATCTGCTTCCCCGAAGGGGACGTCACGATCGTCGGCTCGGTCGCCTCGGGCGCCGAAGTGATCGCGGGCGGCTCGATCCACGTCTACGGCGCTTTGCGCGGCCGTGCGGTCGCGGGTTCGTCCGGAGATCCCGGGGCCCGGATCTACTGCCGCAAGCTCGAAGCGGAGCTCCTCATGATCGACGGCTCGTTCCGGACGGACGACGAGGTCCAGCCGGACCTGCGTGGCCGCCCTGTTCAGGCCTGGCTCGACAACGGCGCGATCGCGCTGGCGAGCCTCGACTAGCGAGATTCGGGGGCGAGGATCGTCCCCGGTGAAAGGACCGCCCAAGAAGGGGGAACCCACATGGCAAAAGTACTCGTCGTCACCTCAGGTAAGGGAGGCGTCGGAAAAACGACCTCCACGGCATCCCTCGGCGCCGCGCTGGCGCAAAGCGGTCAGAACGTCGTCGTCATCGATTTCGACGTCGGCCTGCGCAACCTCGACCTCGTCCTCGGGGCCGAGCGCCGCGTCGTCTACGACCTCATCAACGTGGTCCAGGGCGACGCCAAGCTCCCGCAGGCGCTCATCCGCGACAAGCGGATCGAGACGCTTTCCCTCCTTCCGGCCTCGCAGACGCGGGACAAGGAAGCCCTGACGGAAGAGGGCGTGAAGCGCGTCATCGACGAGCTGCGCGAGAAGTTCGACTGGATCATCTGCGACAGCCCGGCCGGGATCGAGCGCGGCGCCACGCTGGCCATGCGCTTTGCGGACGTCGCGATCGTGGTGACGAATCCCGAGGTCTCCTCCGTCCGCGATTCCGACCGCATCATCGGGCTCCTCGATTCGAAGACCGAGCGCGCCGAGAAGGGCGAGCGGATGGAGAAGCACCTCCTCATCACGCGTTACGACGCAGCCCGCGCTTCCCGCGGGGAGATGCTGAAGACGGAGGATATCCTCGAGATCCTGTCGATCCCGCTGCTCGGCATCATCCCGGAGAGCGAGGAGGTGCTGCGCGCCTCCAATCTCGGCTCGCCCGTGACCCTCAACGCGCCGCTGAGCGCGCCCGCCCGCGCCTATATCGATGCCGTGAAGCGCCTGAAGGGCGAGACGATCCCCGTCACCGTGCCGGCCGAGAAGCGGCGCCTGTTCACGAAGTTCTTCACCAGGAGGGCGGCATGAACCTTCTGAGCTTCTTCAACCGCCGCAGCTCCGCCCCGGTCGCGCGCGACAGGCTGCAGATCCTGCTGGCCCACGAGCGCGCGGCGTTCGGGCAGCGCGACCTCGTGGCGCTCCTGCGCGAGGAGATCCTCGCGGTCATCGCCAAGCATGTGAGCGTCGACCGCGACAAGGTCCGCGTCACCATGGACCGCGGCGATTCGATCTCGACGCTCGAGGTCGACATCGAAATCCCGACCGGCGCGGGCAGCACGAAGCTGGCGCTCGCCGGCTGAGGGGAGATGGGCCGGCTCAGCCGGCCCTGCTCGTCCGTGGGGAGAGCGTAATCAGAGGCCGGGCGCCGGGCGCGCGGCTCACCTTGCGCTCGACGACCACCGTCCGCTTGCCCGTAATGACCGAGGCGGGTGAGGCGACGGGGGCGTTGCGGAGCCGGTTCATGCGGGCGAGATGAGGGCGAACCTCGTCTTCGGTGACGCCCATCAGGCCTGCCGCGATCTCGATCTGCGCCTGAGTGTCGTCCGTCAGACCCTGGGCGGCGAGGATCGCTTCTTCGATCGTGGGCGGTTCGCGCCGAACACGCGGCGGCGGGAGCGGTTTGCGGGGCGGGCGCATGCGTCTTGTCCTTGAGCCGGAAAGAATCTCGGCTTTTGTGCAGTGCAACATATTCGGGTTCGCTTGTCCATGGCGAACCTCTCTCGAGTAGTGAGGTTCCGGATCGCGACCCTGTGTTTTCTCGCCGGCCGGCGAGGCGGATCGTCTAGGCTGACGTTACGTCAAAGCTGAGGCGGGAATGGGAGGGAAGGATGCCGGAGATGTTCGTCTTCTCGGATGTGATCTGTCCGTGGTGCTATCTGGGCAAGCGGCGCCTGGAACGGGCGCTCGACGAGACGGGTCTCCGCGGAGCGCTGCGGCTGAGGTGGCTGCCCTTCGAGCTCAACCCGGACATGCCCGAGGACGGGATGCCGCGGGCCGAGTACCGGGCGCGGAAGTTCGGGCCGGAGCGCAGCGCCGAGCTGGATGCACGGATGCAGGCGCTCGGCGCCGAGGAGGGCGTGACCTTCGCGTTCGACCGCATGGCCCGCATACCCAATACACGGCGCGCGCATCTGCTGATCGCTTATGCGGGCCGGCGGGACCGCGACGAGGCGCTGTTCCACGCCTATTTCGAGGACGGGAAAGACATCGGGGATCCGAGCGTCCTGGCGGAGATCGGCCGCGCGCACGGCCTTCCGGCCGACGAGATCGCGGCGGCGCTCGCGAGCGATGATCTGCGCGGCGAGGTCATCGCGCTGGAGCGTCGCGCTGCCGAGATGGGGATTGGCGGCGTGCCATTCTTCATCCTCGAGGGCGGCCGGGGAGTTTCCGGTGCGCAGCCGGCCGAGGAGTGGAAGCCGCTGCTGATGTCCCTGCACGCCGGACCGCGCGCTCAGCCCTCCGGCTGACGAGGCCCGACGCACCGCGGCAGGCCGCGCCGAGCGCCCGAGGCGGAGATCCAAAAAACGTCAAGCTTTCGGTCGAGGTAAACGTAAGTTCTTTCGAGATCATCTCGGTCGCCTGATCTCTTCCAAAGATCACGGGCGTGTTGATTTCCCCCGGTTATGCTGCGTGCGACAAGTTCCGGCGGGCGGCCGTCATCCGCAGGGACTTCTCCGAGCCTGCCGGGGGAGCCGCATGCCCAGGATCCGGTGTGTCCGACCCTTGTGCTTGGCCTTCGCCACCGTAGCGCTGCCGCCGACCGGCTTCGCACAGGAGGATCCGTGGATTGGGCGCTGGGCATCGCCGCGTTGCGGGGCGGACGCCACCGAGATCGTCCTGGGCCGACGGACGCTTGATCTATCCACGTTCGAGACCGTTTGCACGGTTCGCCGCGCGGGCCGGCGCGGCGACGTCTATGAGCTGGATACGGGCTGTCGCGGGGAGGGCGGATCGAGCCGGGCCACGTTCTCCGTCCGGGTGGATGGCGACGTCCTCACCTTTGTCGGCCAGAAGGGGTTCGCCTTCGATCCGAAGCGCTTCGTACGGTGCGCGGGGCGGCGATGACAGGCTCGGCTTGGTGCAGCGTCCTCTGCGGCGCCGTGCTCGCGCTGATGCCCTCCGAGGCGCCCGCAGACGTCATCCCTGCCGAATTCCGAGGTGTGTGGGCCCAACGCTGCGGTGACCCGGTTGCGCCACGGATCACGTTGGAATCGAACAGGGTCATGATCAGCATAGCGGGCGAGCGCCACAGCTACGCCGGCGTGACGGCCAGTCACAGCTGGATGGGTGGCGTGCGGGCGAGCGGCAAGCAGGTGTGGCTACCCATCAGCAGGCAGCCGAATGGCCCCTACGCTTTCGTCCTCGAGCCTCCCCCGTATGGGAAGAAGGGCCTGATGACCCTCGACGAGGGACATCCGGATCATGGCCGCGAGGTGAGCTCCCTCGTGGGGGCCAAGTTCTCGCGCTGCAGCGCGACGGCGAAAGCGGAGAGTACCGGCGAGCAGACGCGGGACGCCTCCGGCAAGGCCGGCTCGAACTGGGTCGCTCGGGCGAGCAGCAATCCTCCCGGGGTGACCCTCAACGGAACGGCGGCAGACCGGCGGGTCACGCTCTCCGGCAGCTGCAACAGGTCGGGAGGGCCGGGCTTCTGGGGATCGCTCTACGGCTACCCAGGTAGCGAGCTCAGGCGCATCGACGATCGGGACGAACCTGTCCACTTCGCCGTCGCAGGCGGTGGCGATCTGGCATCGTTCCCGGCCAGGCTGGTCTACTACGCGCCCGAGAAAGCATGGGTGATGCAGGCCGGTTTGCCAGCCGCCTTCCTGGCCGCATTTGCGCGAGGCGAAACGCTCACGATCCGCAATGGCCAAGGCAGGGACGTGATCACCTTTCCGCTCGCCGGCGCCGGGCAGGCCGCCCAGATCATGCGCCAGGGCTGCGGCACGTGAGACGCATCCGGCCGGCCGGAGAACCCAGCGTCACCCGCCGCGTGCAGAAAGCCCTTTCCCTTCCGGCCCGCCTCGCCTATGGTCCGCCGCGTCGGCAAGCACCCGTAGCTCAGCTGGATAGAGCGTTGCCCTCCGAAGGCAAAGGTCACACGTTCGAATCGTGTCGGGTGCGCCACCCTCTTCTTGTACGCCACATAAGTCGCGACCGGGTGCCAGAAGATCCGACTTTTTAGGCCCGGCGCTCAGCCACAGAGGTGGCCCGTCCTGCTGACCAGAGCGGGGGTGGCAACATCTGCTACGCTGCCCGCACCGACTTCGCGGACCGAAGCTCGTCGGGGATGATCGTCAAGCCGTCAGCGAACGAATAGAGCGCTTCGATCTTCTGGCCGTTCCAGACGTACCTGAAGTGCTCGGATTGCGTTGCTCGGCCCAACGAATCGGGGTCGAGAACCGCGACGCATGACGCCCCCGGTCGTTCCGGGCACTCGAAGATAACGCCGGCGCAATCAGTTTCAGCGAGTTCGCGGCCCAGCTTCCAGCGCTCCTCGGTAGGCATGTCGAGGGGCAGGCTGCGAAGGTCGGAGAACGTGCCCTCGACCGTTCGGACAAGAACTCGCATGTCCAGCATGATGGCGGATTCCGCGGTGCGCGCCAGAAAGGCTTCACGCCGCGCAACGGAGATCGACAGGGCAGTCTGGAGGTCCGCGGCAAGTTCGAGGACCGGGATGGTCGGCGGGAAGAAGCGGCTACCCTCCGGATTGCCATAGGCAAAGGCGGCGTGGTTCCAGTTCTGAAGCCTCGCCGATGCCACGTCTGTGGCCCGGGTCCCGATAAGACGCTCCCGCTCGCGCAGCCTCGGATTGGTCAACGCTTCGATCTCGGCGACGTCGTTGCCGTCGCCCTGCCCGATCCGCTCAAAGAGGTTCACCGGCGGGAAGCGGGACGGGATCAAGTTGAAGTGCTGACCCCGAACCTTGATCCTGGACGGGTTAACCGCCTCGTTGCGCATCGAGATACTGTCTCACGCGGTAGATGTCGACGACCTGCCCTTTCAGCATAACGTCAAGCGCACTCTGGCCGTCGAAATAGCGGTTGGGCCGCCGCACCCATCCATCCGCATTCTTCGGCTCCGGCAGCAGGATTTGCAAGGCCTTGTAGATCCCAAATAGATGCGAGATCCGCTCGACCGTGTCACGCGGGAGCGAGCCGCCGTCCTTTTTCCATTTGAAGAATGTCGACCGCGCGGGAGATCCGAGCAACTTGATCTGTTCCTCGGTGGTCAGGCTCCAGAGGTCGGCAAGTCTGGCGAAAGACGCAAATGCCGCGGCCTCCTGCTCTGAAGTTGTCGTCGAATTGCGCTCCGGGGACGTGGGTTGGGCAGGCACGCGCACCCCCTTCCGAGCGGAGTCCAGATTCGGACTTGATGCAGCCATTTGGTCCATATAGATACAAGTCCAGATCTGGACTCGAATCAGACCCTAGTCCCGCCGGGACTCGGCATCAAGAGTCGAGCGTCCGGTGAGGTGAACGGAGTATGAGATGAACGAGCGCAAGCGGTACACGGCCCAGGTCGATGGACGGCAGCTGACATTCGATGATGCCGAAGTAGACGGACGCGAGATTAGGCACGCCGCGGATCGTGACCCCGCGAGCGCCTACGTGCTCGTCGAAATCCTTCATCGCTCGACCCGCTCCGTCGGCCTGGAGGAGAAAATCGACCTGTCGAAGTCGGAGCGCTCCTTCCGCACTTTCGAGAGCGACAGGACCTTCAACTTCACGGTGAACGAGCGCGGGTTCGAATGGGGCATCGGCGAAATTGGCGAAGCTGACGTCCGCCTGATCGCGGAGATCCCAGCCGACCAGGACGTCGTCGTCGAGGGCGATCCTGATATCGTTGTCGCGCGGGGCGGCACGATCTCTCTGCGTGAGCGCGGCAGCGAGCAGATCGTCGGCCGTCGCCGCAAGCCGCCAGGCAAGATCAGCCTTTCGATTCTCGTGAACGGGGTTGCCGCGGAACTTCGGGCGAAGCCGGACGACAAGCTCGGCGCGCTGCTCGAAAAGGCCCTTGAGGAGACCGAGAACGTCGGTCAGCCGGTCGAGAAGTGGGAGCTTCGCGACGAGGCGGGTGAGTTGCTCTCCCTCGACGAAACGGTCGGGGCGCTGGGTCTCAAAGACGGCGCGATCCTCGTGGCCAGCCTTCAGACCGGAGCGGCGGGATGAGCCAGGTCGTCGATCCTAGCGTCAGTCGGGCGAAGTTCGAGCGCGAGCTCGCGGCCTATCGGGCCGCTGAGCCGACCTTCGTCGCGCGGGGCATCTGGCTGATGCATGCAGAGTTCCCGGTCATGAAGTTTGCCTTCTTGGCCGCAAAGCTGAGGCCGGCCCAGATCGTTCTCGCGGCTCGCATCGATTTCACAGACTATGACCTGCATCCCCTGTCAGTGCGCTTCGTTGACCCCTTCGACGACCGGGAACTCGCGAAAGAGCAACTACAATCTCTCATGCGGCGCCTTGATCCCGCAGCGCCCGAGGAACTCGTCGCGGCCGCCATGGCGGGCCAAGCACCAATGCCGGTACAGGAGTTGGTGCAAGGATATCCAGGCGTGCCGGCGTTCCTGTGCCTGCCAGGGGTGCGTGAGTACCACGACAATCCTGCGCATTCGGGCGATCCGTGGTTCCTCCACCGTTCCACAGGCGAAGGCGACCTTCGGAACATCCTGGAGAAGATCTGGCGCTATGGGTCCGACCCGATCACCGTAATGACCTTCGCCATCTCGGCCCAACTTTCGCAGCAAGCTGTGCCCCGATGACGACCTCTCTGACGGAAGTATCCGCGGTGGTCGTTCCGCGCAGGGCAATCGACGCGACGATGGAGCAGCTTCGGGCTGCAGGGCGCCGCGGCCTCGAAGGCATTGCCTTCTGGGTCGGCGTACATTCCGGGCCGATGTTTCACGTGCGGGAAGCCTACATCCCCCGCCAGCAGGGGCACAGAACCCCTCAAGGAGTTGCCGTGACGGTGGCAGGTCCGGAGTTGCACCGCCTCAACCTGTACCTGCACCGAAACGAGCTCAGGCTGATCGCGCAGATCCATTCGCATCCGACGCACGCCTATCACAGTGCCATGGACGACGAGTACGCGGTCGCGACCGCGCTCGGTTCGCTCTCTCTCGTGGTGCCGGACTTCGCCGCCGCGCCCTTCACGGTTGAGACGTGCGCCGTGTACCGGCTCCAACGGCGACCGTGGTGGCAGTTTTCCGAAAAGCCGCGTTGGACGGCCGTCGGGGATGCGCCGCGCCTTATCCGGATCGAGGGCTGATTGTGGCGCTGGCCAACTTCTTCGAACGAGCGCGCCAGAGCGCCGCGCAGGTGCTCCAAGCCTATGATCCTGCGTGGTTCGAGGAGCGCCTGGAGACAACGGTCGTCAGCTTGTGCTTCGACGAGCATGCCTGCGCCTCGGCGGAAGGCTTAGCGACGCTCGACCTGACGACGCGGCTTCTCGCCCGCTTCTATCCCAACCTCGCGTTCACCTCGCTCTCACGCTCACGCAGGGCAGGCAGCGTCCGCACGCGACTGGTCGAACTCGCGCGGACTATCAATCCCGAGATCGACGTCTCGCGCGAGGGCGGGACTACCGGGATCGTGGTCGGCCGGTCCCGGGTGCCCGGTCTGGAAACCGCGATTTACGCCGGCTCCGATGGATGGGTGGCGAGGGTTTCCACGCGAGTTCCGGTCGGCTCAGGTGCCAGCCGTAATCCGTTCGGCGCCGGAGCGTCGGCCTGTCTCGCGGCCGCGAACCTTTTCCGGTCCATCTTCGCCGATCATCTCAAGGGCGCAGCGCTCGACGGGGAAAGGTCGCTCTCGCTCCTGGATTTCACGGTCGGCGATAACTTGCCTGCCGGTCCGGCCATCGACGATATCGATCTCGGGCTGCTGCGCCTCGTGGGCCTGGGAGCCATCGGGAACGGGTCCCTCTGGGCCCTGTCCCGCGTGCATGGCCTGCGTGGAGCGGTTGACCTGGTTGATCCGGAGATCGTCGAGCTATCGAACCTGCAGCGTTACGCAATGTGCGACCAGGCGGACCTGGGGAAGCATAAGGCTGATCATGCGGCCGCCCTGGTGCGCCGGCCGGAACTGGACGCCCGGCCGTTCGCGATGACCTGGCGGGAATACGTCAGCAGGCTCGATGACCGCCGGATGGAACGCGTGGCGGTGGCGCTCGACACCGTTCGTGACCGACTGGAGGTGCAGGCATCCCTGCCGAAGCGCCTCCTGAACGCGTGGACCCAGTCCGGCGATCTCGGGGTTTCGAGACACGATTTTCTCGGACCCGACGCTTGTCTGTGCTGCCTTTATCTCCCCCGCGGTGCCACCCGAAACGACGACGAGATCGTGGCGCAGGAGCTCGGTTTCGGAGAGCCCGACCTTCAACGCATTCGCGCGATGCTTTACTCCGGCGAACCCGTCGGATCGGCTTTCGTTGCCGAAGTCGCAGGGAGGACCAATGCAGAGGCTGCGGCCCTGCAGCCGTTCGCCAACCTCCCGCTTCGCGCGTTTCGCGCCAAGGCTGTTTGTGGCGGGCTGGTGCTTCGAGCCGCGGACGGCGGGGGCGCCGAAACCGAGGTTCCCTTGGCGTTTCAGTCCGCCATGGCGGGAATCATGCTCTCCGCGGAGATTGTCGCGGATTGCGCGGGATTGAGCTCGCCCACCCGGGCAACGCGAACGGTCGTCGACCTCATGAGGCCACTTCCTGATCGCATCAACGTTCCTGCACTCAAGGCGAGCAGGTCGACTGTCCCACGCTGCATCTGCCAGGATGCCGACTTCATCGACGCTTACACTAACAAGTACGCACTGTGAGCCTCGTGATTGGAGATATAGGTCTCGTTACCGACCATCACCGTAAAGCTGACGCATGGCGTGCGCGTGAACGGCGTCACGGCAGCGGATGCTTGTGAAGTTCAGGTCAGCCGCCTCCCCCCTCTGCACCAGAAGCTTGAGGCGGTCCTGGCCTTTGGCGAGCAGCTGGCCGATGCCGTGCGGGCGTGATCCGTCTTGCCAGATAAGGTGGATCACGTCTGCGGCCTTGAAGACGTCCTCGTATGTCGTCGCGCCGGATTTGATCAGGTCGCCGGTCGCGTTCGCCATCTCCACCAACTCGTCGAGGTGCGCCGCTTCCGACGCCGCTTCCGCGCGGAGGCGGTCGAGGTGCGGCGCGACCTCGGGCGGTGTTGGGGCGTAGTCCTCCACCACCGTCGATCCGTCACCGAAGGCGTCGTTCATGGCTTCCGCCTCGAAACGATCTCTGCAGGGCAGGCCCTCGACGACGTCGCGCCGGAGCGCGCTGCGCGCCTGCGCGGGCGTGAGGTCCGCCCCGCCCTTGACGAGGATGTGGTGCAGCGTCGTGCCGGAGCCGGGTCCGCCCTCGTTCCAGATCGCGAAGAGCACCTCGGCTTTCTTGGCCACGTTCCCCATGTAGGACAGGGCGTGTGCGGGCGAGGCGCCCGCGAGTTCGCGGAGATGAAAGTTCGCGCGGCCGAGGACGCGGCGACGCAGCTTATGGTGCATCTACATGCTCCTGGGTTGAGGGATGAAGGAGGTGCAGGCCCGCGCAACTCCGCGGGCCGGAGGTCACGGGGGGCTCAGAAGCGCCTTCGCTTCCGACAGGCGGGCGAGTATCCGTTCCTGGATGGCCGGCCAGGCACTCGGGCTGGTAGCCGCCGGCGCGGGCAGCGATCTGGTCAGCCTGATGAAGGTGCCCTCACGCGAGACCGCCCATTCATTGACCCTCGTGGGAGGGTCGATCCGTTTGGCTCGTGCCGAGATCTCGACGACGTCCCTGTCCGCGTCCAACACGACCGTCGCTCTGAGGTCGCCCTTCCCCGTTCGCAGAGACAAGCCGCGTTCCCGCCCGGCAAGGCTCCACTCGTTGCGTTCTGCGAGCCGATGCAGGAACGCCGCCTCAAACGCCCGGACGCTTCCGCTCGCCTTGGCATCGGGGTCGCAGGGTAGCCGGAGGACCTTGCGCGCGCTCGCCCGGTTTACCGCCACAGTCGACGATCCGTCCGACAGCGGCAAATCCAAGAGGCGGACGCCACGCGCGCGAAGCTGGGAGGGAACGTGTCGACCGGCGAGTTCAGGCACCTCGGCGTAGAGGGTCGTAGGAGCCCACGACCGGCAGACAGCTTCTACGGATTCCGCCGACAGCCGCCTCCACGCCTTCCGCTCCGACGCAACGGCCTCGATCTCGCCCTGTTCACACAGGGCGTCGATGACGTGGACGCGGTCGCCGTACAAGGTCGCCGCCTGGTACCGACCAAGGCCGGGAAGCTTGGCGAGCGCGGCGCGGGCAGCGGATGTCTGGCCGCTTGTTCGCAACGCATGACGACGCGGCTGAGCAACAAGCAGATCGCCCAGCTTGTCCCCGACGCGCACGAGGATGGGTCCGTAGCTTCGCACCATTGGTCCGAGCACGTGGCTGGGATTGGTCTTGCAGGTTCGGTTCAGCAACCCGAAGCGCACGGTCTCGGGTGGGGCCGTTTCGATGCGCGTGGCGTGGCGCAGGATGCCGTCGGCGAAGCGCGCGAGTTCCTCGGGGTCGAAGCGATCCCGACTGCCGAATTTTCCGATGATGCAGAACACACTGATATCGCCGTTCGCGACGAGGGCGTCGAAGCAGCTGCGAGTTACGCCGAGCAGTGCCGCTGCCTCATCCCGCCCGACAAGCCTGCGCAAAGTGGAGCGAACCTGTTCGGCCTGTTCTGGCGAGAACGCGCGATAGCGGCTCCGGGCGCTGCCGAACTGCCGCTCGTGGATGCCGAGCTTCTCGGCGATGCGTCGCAGCCTGATCTCGGTTATTCCGAGCTCCTGCGCGAGCCGGGGAACGGACAGCCATCCTTCGACGCCGCGGCGCCATGCCTGGGAGGTTGCCGTCGAGAACTGGCCGCGTTCCACGACGACTTGGAGCAGAAGTTCGTCGACGAGGCTGCGATGCGCGCTGTCCTCCTCCTCCCGCAACTGGTCAATCCAGCCGAAGGAGGCACCACGACCTCGACCGGCACGCATGCGCGCCCGGTGGTCGGCGACGCCCCGCAGGAGTTCCAGCACGCCGTCGCGTCCCGCGGTGGTCACCGGATAGCCCGCCTTCATCACGGTCCCGAGCTCAAATCCGGGGGTGGCGTCGACAGTCGGCCGCCGGCGGTCCGTTCCGCCGAGCACGATCCGTCCCATGAACTCCACCATCTCGATGGCCTCCCCGAGCGTTGGGAGAGCGTCGAGCAGCGGGACGGGGACGACCTCCTCTACGCCGAGCCGGCCCAGGAGGTAGGCTTCGAACGATGGGGTCGGGCGCTGATTCCGCGGAATGCCGAAGCGCAGGATGCCCTTGCCTGTCGGCCCGTGGGTGAACGAGGGGGACCACCATGGGAGCGGGCGTCCGGACGGGTCGCGCCACTCCAGGTCCAAGTCGTGGTACGGGCAGCGCGCGAAGCTCGGCAGGTCCCACCAGGCTCGGTGATACGCCTGCTCGGCCAGGCAGGCCGGGCAGAAGCGCCTCCGCAGCAACTGCCAGTGTTTGCGGCGGACTTCCTGCCCCATGATCGTGACGCGGTTGGGGAAGACCACAGGCGTGGCTTGCGCCAGCTCGTCCCTGCCCTGGATCGGGAAGGACTTTGCGAAAGCGAGGCACTCCGCAGGCTGCAAGGAGATCCCGTTGAGGCCGTGCGAAGCGAGCATGACGCTGACGCTGGGGCGTCGATTGAGCGCGCCGAGGCGGACGACGTAGCCGTGGGCCGGCTCGCCGGGCTTCGGCTTGTCCCATTGCGGCAGGGGCGGCTCGTTTCGGCCGCCGAGATCCGTGAAGACGCGCGGGGCCGCGCCGGCGACGGCACTCATCGCGTTGCTCCCGCCGTCTTCGAAGCGGGACGCCGCGGCGGCGCGCCCGACAGGTCCTCGCGGAACGGGTTGAACGTAGTCCCGACCGGCTTCACCAGGTCCCAAGCCGTTGCGAGATGTCCAGGCTCGACCTTGGGCGCACCCTCGTTGAGGGCGTAGCAGGCGGCCCTGAAGACGAAGGCCTTCAGGCGGCCGATGAGGCCGTCGCTGACCCAGTGCAGCCGGGCGGCGCACCATTGGCTTCCGAGCCCGGACTTCTCGACGAACGGCAAGCGCGTATCGATGTGGTCGCAGAGCAGCCGGAAGCCGGCACGATCCTCCTTATTCTCCCAGGTATAGGGCAGGACGATGTGGTGGGGCAGGAGGCCCCGACCTTCCAGCTGGGCGTCGGCCTCCATCAGCGCGTAGGTCTCCATCAGGCCCGCGACGAGAACGTTCAGGGTGCCGAGGTCAGTGATCTTGCGCAGGTATCCCTGGCAGGCCCGGAGTGCGGCGGGCCGCTCGGACTGGAACGCCTCCTGCACTTCGTCGAGCAGGAGGAGCTCGGTCCGCTGCTCCTGCAGCCCGAGAAGGATGTTTCCGAACACGGCTTCCGTGTTCATCTTGCTGGCGCGTCCGACGTTCAGAGCGTCCGCGATCCGCTCGACGAACTTGCGCTCGTTGCAAGCCACTGGAAGGTCCACGTAGACCACGCGGCGAACGAGCCCTTCCTCTCCGCGTTCGACGGGGAAGCCGGCGGCGTAGCGCTTGAGCACGTAGCTCTTCCCGGCGCGCGACTCGCCCGCCAACGCGAACAGGGACCCGGTGTCGTTCACTCCGCCGTCGACGGGCATGTGGAAGCGGCGGACCTGTTCGGTTGCTTCCGAGAACCGGTCGTGCCCGACGAACAAGTTCTTGATGATCAACTGCTTCTCGGGAGCAGGAAGTGCCGCACGGTCGCGACGTTCCCGGGCGGTCATGGCAGGTTCACTCATCGGCGGTACTCCACTGCTTCGTTGCTCGGAGGGACGACAGGTCGTCGTCCTCGTCGTCGAGTTCGTACGGTCGTCCTTGCGCGCCGAGCGTCGGGGCCGGGTCTTCGGTCGCCTCCGGCGTCGGGGTGTCGGACGTCGGTACGGACGGTGCGGGCAGGGCTGGGACGCTCGCGGGCGCCACGGCCTCGCCGGCGTCCTCTGTCCGTTCCCCGCCCGAGCGAATGCGCCGCGCGAAGGCGAGCGGGTCCAGGTGGGCCGCAGTGCCGGCATCCGCTGGCCTAGCGGCTGCGACCGTGCTCGCGAGCCGGCCCACGCGCTGGGCGTGAAGGAACCGGGCGAGGCGGCGCTGCACTCGTTTTCGGCCGGGCTGTGCGCGTGCCGCAACGGCGAGGTCGGCAAGATGGGCGAGGCTGCGCATCAGCGCGTCGAAATCGAGCGCCTCCTTGACGGCGCTCTTTGCGTGCGCGACCGCCAGGTGGTGGACGTGTCGATGGCGGCCCTCCGCGTATGCCCGGTGCGCTTTCGTCGCCGGGACCACGATGATGCTGCCGCTCGGGTCGTAGGGGTTTTCGACGTAGATCCGGCCGAGATCGTTCGGGTCACGCACGCACTTGTACCGCGTGCCCTTGCCGCTCTGCCTCGCGTTCTTGTGCTCGGGGTGCGTGAGCAGTCTGACGAGCTCGGGAGACTCGTACTTGATGTAGTCCCAGACGATGCCGTCGTTCTGGATCGTGCGCATCTCCCATTCGCCGCACAAGGCGATGAAGAGCTCCGCTGGAGGCAGTGGTCCGCTGAGTTGGTTCTTGGCCTTCTCGTTCCAGACCTTCAGCGGGATGTCGCCGACGCCGCGCAGCAGCCCGAGCCCGCGTGAGATGCGGGCGTTGTGGATCTCCACCAGGAAGAAGGCGAGGAGGGCTTCGAAGTCGCTGAACCTGATCTTTGCGCTTTCGACGGGGTTCTCGTCGTAGTCCTTCAGCTTGAGGGCGTTGGACTTCGTCGAGCCCGGCAGAAGGTGGATTAGGCCGGTGTTCTGGTAGCCGAAGAATCGTTCGAGCGCGCCCTTGTACCAGGGCGTCTTCGGCCGGAACCGGGGCTTGTTGATCTTCAATTCGCGACAGGCGGCCTCGATGTCCTTGCCAATGAAGTGCAGGCCGTTGTCGACCCAGAGGTTCTCGATCTTTCCGAAGCAGGGCCACGGCGTGTTGATCGCCGGAAAGCGCGCCATGTCCTTCGGGTACATCGCATGGCGGAGGCCGGCGACGAACGACGCGTAGCTGGGCGCCTCGTAGCCGACGCTGAACCCGATATGCATGCCGGTGGCGCGGCACCTGAACAGGATCAGGTCGGCGCGGCCGAGCACGATGTCGCTTTCGTCGTCAACCAGCAGGATGTCGAGGGTGCAATGGTCGACCTCGACGTCCTGATAGGGACGGTCGGGCAGGGGCTGCGTCTGGTAGGTCCGGTTTTTGGCGGCGAAGGACGGGCTGATGCGGTAGTAGTCGCGGGTGTACTGGTCGACGGCGGCACAGCGGCGCTGGAACGTGCGCTTGGAGGGCGTCGGGATCGAGGCAAGCTCCTCGGCCGAAAGAAAACGGCGGTAGGAGCGCTTGACGACCTTCACCGTCGAGACGACCTTGGCATAGGCGATCTCGGTCGTGACGTCGGGGTTGAGCCAATAGGACAGCCCGCGCCCGAGCGCGATCTCCCCGATGCCGCCGAACGGCGTGCGCCGGTTGCCCTTGAGCGAGTGCAGGCCGACAAGGCAGGCATTGCCGTGGATCGACCCGTACTGGGTCCACAGGTCGATCCAGTTCAGCACGGTCGTGAAGTCGGGTGCGCTCTCGCCGCGAAGGTCCGCGACCTTCGTGACCAGAGGCATCAGCTTCCGCCTGGAGCGCTTGAACCGGTACGGGGTCCGGGGACCCTCCCCCCCGACATGGCCGCGCAGGCACGCTTCCACGTAGGCGAGCTTGCGACTGGCCTCCGCGTTCTGTTCCGGGGTCAGGGAGATGCGGTTCGGAAAGGGTGCGCTCAGCGTCGCGTACCGTCCCTTCCCGAGAAGGACGCTCGCATCGCCCGCCGCGGCCATGAACGCCAGTTGCTGGTCCGAGACGAACAGCAGGTCCTTGTCGGACAGACAGATGAACTGGAGCCGGTCGTCCAGGCGGCGCTCGAACTCCCACGTCCTGCCACTGATCCGGAAGACGTCCTTCGCGTTCAGGTCGAAGCGGAGGGTCGTCGCGGGCGCGCTCGACACGGGGAAAGCGGGCAGGAGAGCGACATCGTTGGGATAAGCAGGGAGAGCCGCCGTCATCGAGCGTACCCCCGGATTTCCGTGCGCTCGGACAAGGGCTGCCCGAGGTCGAGCGCGACCTCGCCCGCGAGCGCCAGGTTCATCAACGCCGTGTAGGCTCGGCATTCGCCGGGCCGACCCGGGAGGTCAGCGGCGGTGACCACCGCCGCTATCGTGGTCGGGGACGGGAGCCCGTCGAGGACGTCGCGCACGCGCAGGACGGCCGCCTCGTCACGGACGATGTAGCGGTGACGTTCCATGATCTGGGCGTTGCCGAGGCGGGGTTGCGCCCGGATCTCGTCCTCGCTGAGGACGACGAAGTTCACACCGTGGTCGAGGGCATAGGCCTCGGTGATGAAGGGCTCGCGGCTCGTCCACTGAGGCAGGGTGGTGAAGAAGAGTGCCTTCGCGTCCAGGACGACGATCTCGCCGGACCGGTACCGGACGGTGACGTCCGGTACGTAGGTCCGGGGCACGAACCCGCCGCGCCCGTCCGGCGTGAAATACCGGAGCTCGTGCGATTCGATGGCGTAGTGGTCGATGTCTGGATTGGCGCCGAGCAGGGAGCGCAAGTCACGCTCCAGGAGGCTCCGAAACGGCGCCGGGCCGAGGGCCTTGTGGTCCGCGCCGACGCCATCGATGGCATGGCCGTAGTTGAAGCGCGGCGTCTCGCGCACGACCGGCGCTCCCGGAAACAATCCGAGATCGTCGGGGTGCACGGACGAGATCCTCCGGGCGCCGCTCACGCGAGCGCTCCCTTGGTGACGCGCGTGGTCCCGTCGAAGGGCTTGCTGAGATCGAGGCCCACCTCGCCCCGCAGCGCGAGGTTCATGAGGCAGTCGAGCACCCGGTCGAGCACGGGGCGGCTCGTCAGCTTTGCCCGGCGGTGGACGGCCTTCACGGTCGTCGGCAGCCCGTGCAGGGCGAGAGCCGCGCGCACCCTCTGGAGGTCGGCATCGGTGGCTTCGGGGGCGCGCCGCAGCATGAACTCGCGGTTGCGACGCGGGTGCCGAGCGAAGGGCTTGTGCTCGCTCCACTTGAGGAAACCGACGCGGTGACGCTTGTACGCCGCCCGGATCGCGTCGGCTTCGTTCGCTCGGCGGCTGCCGTTCGCGCCGGGCTCCCAAGAAGGGGCGAGCGCCAGGGCCGAAACCTCGCCGTTCGTGCGAACAAACACGAAGTCGGGCACGAAGGTGCGCAAGACCGTCCGCCCGCCCTCCTTGAACGGGTAGCTGAGGACGTGAGCGCGGGGGACGATGCGCGTGATCTGCGCGTCGCAGGCGAGCATCTGGAACGCAGCCGCCTCCAGGCTCGTCGCCGTCACGTGGTACCCGTTGGGCAGCTTCTCCGAACGAACCACGTCCGGAACCCCGTCGCGGCGCGCAGCCGCCGGACAACGGAACGCGTCATTCGGACCGAGGCCGAGATCGTCCGGGTAGATGGACGAGAACTGGTCGGCGGGAAGGTCCCGGGTCATGACGGACTTGTCGTCAAGGAAGATGATGTCCAACCGGACAGTGTCCGTACACACCGTCCGGTTCGGAACGGGCATAGGGACGCGGTGGATCTGGGTGGCGTGCAGAGCGGACATGGGGAACTCCTCGTCGGCCGATGAAGGGAGGGGAGCGGGGGTCAGGGCGCCGGTCGGAAGCGGCGGGGCTGAGCTTCGATGGGTGCGTCCGCCGGCCCGTTGAGGGGCTGGGAACGGAAGCTCGGACCGTTGTCCGTCCAGACCACGGTTGGCAGCCCGCGGAAGACGCGCTCCAACGCGGCCTTGTGGGCGGGCGAACGCACAGGCACGAAGCTGGGCTTACTCATGGGAACAAGACCTCTCTGTCCGGCGCGCTTGGGGGCGCCCGGCGTGGCAGTCGTGGTCTGGGAAAGCCGGCGCGCGGCGCCGGACGCGGCTATGAGGATCGGCCTTGGAGGGTGACCCTGCAGGTCACCCTCCAGCTGGCGCTCAGGCGGACAGCCAGGGCCCGGTGCGCCCGCGCTGGCGGGCAGCCAGCGGCGCTGTCGGGTGATGATCGCCCCAGTCGTCGAAGTCGGGATCGAGCACCTGGAGGGTGTCGAGCCAGTATGGGGCGTCGTCGTGATTGAAGTCGGTCAGCATTCCTTATCCTTTTCGGTCGGAATGCCTCGGTGTTCCGGCTGCTCGGCCCTTCGGAGGGTTGCGAGGCAGTGTACCCAGCTGTAAGAGGGGATCTCCAGGGACGGCTTACGCCGCCTCTGGCCGGATCGACCGAGGCTTGAAGAAATCGCGTTCCCGGGTGGGTGCGAATTCGGTGTCGGAGAGACGGACTAGGGCCTTGACGGGGTTGGAAGATCGTCGAGGTCCACGTGTCCACTCCCCAACGGGGTGACGGGCTCACAAAAGGCGCGCGACCATGTCGTGCGCCTTTTGTGTTTTCGGCGGTCCGCGCGCTGGTTTCGAACGCGAGTGCATGCTGCTCTCCGTCTCAATCGGCTGGTGCGATTAGGCTTCCGGGCTCTCCGGGAAGCCCTGGCCGAGCGGAGGGAGCGGGTAGAAGTCGCCGCCCGCGTCTTCCAGAACCGGACGGAAGAGCCGGCCCGTCTGAAAGATGTTGAGGTCGACCTGCACGTAGTCGTTGTCGGACATTGTTAACCTTCCTGGAGCTAAGTCTCCCGATCAGGTCCATTCTTGTCCGAAAACGCTTGCCGCAACGCGCCGACAGGCGTATTGAACAGATTCCAGGGACGGCTTACGCCGCCTCTGGCCGGATCGACCGAGGCTTGAAGAAATCGCGTTCCCGGGTGGGTGCGAATTCGGTGTCGGAGATACGGACTAGGGCCTTGACGGGGTTGGAAGATCGTCGAGGTCCACGTGTCCACTCCCCAACGGGGTGATGGGCTCACACAAGGCGCGCGACCATGTCGTGCGCCTTTTGTGTTTTCGGCGGTCCGCGCGCTGGTTTCGCTATTCTCAACGCTAGCTCCCTTGGTTTTCAGTGAGGCCTGTGATGGCCGGGGGCGCTCCGGAGAGGGAGTACCAACGTTTTCCGTCGTGAACGACGTACTTGGCTTCCTTCATGCGGGCCTTGGCTTTCTCGGCAGCATCCTTGGTCAGGCCGCCCTTGATCACCACGGCGTTCAGTTCACCTCCCGAAAGGCCGGCCGGCCCGGCCTCCTCCAGCGCGGAGATCATGAGCCGAGCGGCCATGCTCCGCGGAACCGAAGGCGGTGCGGCAGACCCGTAGTGGGACCTTGCCGGAGCAGAGGGGATCGGCGCCTGGCGGTAATCGTCTCGCATGAGCAACTCGATCTCCACCTTTGCCCGCACAATCTCCTCCTCTGCATGGCGCCTCTTCTCCTCGAAGAAGGCGACGCTCCGCTTCAGTTCCTCCAGCCTGCGAAGGCTGCGCTCGGGGATCATGTCTCCACTCCCTCGTCCCATTTTGAATCATAGGGGAGAGCCCAAGCGTCCACAAGGAAAAAGTAGACTGACGGACGTTTTACGTAGGCCTGGCCGCGATTATACCTAATGCTCTCTTTCTTTGGTGGCGCGCTCGTCGGAGAGCGGGCGGGTTAAGTTGATGCGGATCTCAAGTCAGGTTGCGATGGAGCGGCTCTTCCAACTATCCAGAAAGATGCCGAGGTGAGGCCTCGCAAACCGCTCCGTCTCTAGGTACCGGGTCAGGGATGCGATTGATGCTTCGTATCCGGCCTGGTCCGTTCGCCCGGAGAGGAGGGCCCAGCGAGCGTAGAGGTAGAAGGTCTGGATGGTGTCGGTCTCGCAGTATGCCCGGATGCGCGGGAGCTCCCCATTCTCGTAGAGGTCGGCAACCATGGCGCCGTTCTCTCCGATCTTGCCGGGCAACCCGACTGCCTTGGCCGCCTCGTCCAGGCGCATCCTGGCCGCGGCGCCGTGCGCGGACAGAAGGTCCATGACGTCGGCGTGGTATTCGTCGCTGTAGCGCTGGGCGTAACCATCCCAACGGCCGCCTCGCTTATGCCAGACGGCGGTCTGGATGCCGTGGACGAAGGCACGGCATCGGAGCACGGGCAGGTCGAAGGTGCGGCCGTTCCAGGTCGCGAGCCGGTAGTTTCCCCGTTCGAGGAGGCGCCAGAAGCCGGCGAGGATGCGAGCTTCGCTCCAGTCGACTTCGCCACCGCTTGCGACCCGCTCGACGGTGTAGGATTCCGGTCCGCCCGGGACGGGGCGCTCGATGCGCGCCTCGACGAAGGATACGCAGACGATCCGGTTCCAGAAGGGCTTGGGCAGGCCGTCGCCCCAATCGGCCGGGATGAGCGCCTTGTCGCCGGCGGTCTCGACATCCAGGCAAAGTAGCTTGTCCGGCCGGGTGCCCATCGTGACCGGTCGCGGCGTCTGCCAAGTTGGGGTGGCGGGTTCGGCGGTTGGGTCGAGATGCATGTCGGACCTCCAGGACAGGGCGGGATCGAACAGTTGATCGTGTGCGGCGGGTCGGGGGATCGGCGACAGGCCATCGCTGCCGGGGAGACGCTCTCACACGACGATGATGCGGGCGGGCTCGCCGCCGTTCGCGGGGTGGGCGGGATCGAGCGGGTTCGAGAGGACGCGCGTCCTGCCGATCCTGAAGTCGAAGCCGACCGGCACCGAGCCGTGCACCCAGGCGGCTGGCGCCCATGGTGCCGACAGGTCTTCGTCCATGTCGGAGGTCAGCCAGGCCGCGGAGAGAGGGTCGACGCTTTCCCGCCAGATGCAGCGCGGTAGGCAGAGCGGGCTGGGCGGGAACCCCGTCAGCACGACGGCCTTGTCGCCCGGTCTGGCGTGCGGCACGAGGCTACGGCTTTCGTTTCCGAAGCCGCCTTCGCCGAGCGAGATGCTCGTGAGCGCGTCCTGGATGAAGGCTCGCGACCGATGATGCGCCCCGACTGCGTCGTGCGGGGCGAAAGGGATGCCGTTGGCGCGGAAATGCTTCAGCACGCGCCAGCGGTGGCGCGCATGCTGGCGGGCGTGGCGCGCCTCCCGCCGCCCGGCGGCCTGGAAGGACGGCCAAAGCACCGCTCCCAGGAGGTTCAAGCCGATCCCGTGCGGGCCGGCGATGCGAACGGTCGTGTCGTGCAGCAGCGCGATCCCGAGCCGCTCGGCCACCTCCGACGCTTCGGCGACGGCTTGGTCCAGCGGCGCACCGTCGGCGAAGGCGGCGGCGCCAGGAACGAAGGCGAGCACGCGCGTGCCGCGCAGTCGGTCGAAGGTGGCGGCGAGTTGCCGGACCGACCCAGCGAGGCCCGCGGCCCCGCTGCTGCCGGCGACGACGATGGCGTCGCAGGGCGGAGCTTCTTCCGGAAGAAGGTCGGATCGACCGTCGAGAGGCAGGTCGGTCAGGACCCAAAGGCGGAAGTGGACGTCGTCCACGTCGCGGAGAATGCCGGGAAGGCCTGGCTGCTGCGCGGGCGGTTCCGTTCTCATTGGAGAAGCCCTCGCTGGCTGTCGCGCGCCCGCAGCACGGCTTCGACGGCCCGGCGCAGCCGCCTCACGGAGCCGCCGGCCCAGCGGCGGCGCAGGGCGTCGATCTCGAACGCCGCGAGCGGCGCAATGAAGCGCGGGTCATCGCCGTTCGCGGTTGCGATCTCACGCAGCACCGAGGCGGCGAGCGCGGGCAGGTGCTCGCGCCCGGGTGCCGGGAACGTGACGATCTTGAGGCGATCGAGAAGCGGCCCGGGCAGGCCGTCGCGGCGATTGGCCGTGAGCACGATCAGGACGTGCGACAAGTCAAGTTCCGCCTGTAAGCAAGGGTCCTGAAAGTGCGCGCTGCTTTCCCGTTCGCCGAACAACAGGATGCTGTCCCAAAGTCTGCCGTAGTCTTGACGCACAGCGGCTTTGTCGCTCTCTTCGATGAGGATCATCGGGTTTGCTTGGCGATGCCGCGCGACGGCCATGAAGGGGCGGCAAGGCTCGGCTGAATACCACCTGCGTTCTGTTCCGCCGAAAGAACCTCCCGCGTCGTTTGTACCGTCGACGCGGAACAAACCGACCCCGAGGGTTTCGGCGAGGCGGCGCGCGAACCTTGACTTGCCGGCTCCGGGTTCGCCTTCGATCAGGATGGGGTTGTCCAGGCGCAGGTAGCGTCCGCGCGAGACTTGGCCGAGGATGACTTTGATGGCGTCCCCTGCTTGTGGGAAATCGGCGAGGAGCTCGGTCTGGACCCGGGCGAGATCCGGGACCGGGACGAGCGGCAGCGGTCGCCCAATCGCGTCCTCGTAGCCTTTTCCCCATTCCGTTCTGCCGTGGCGCCCTGCGCTGCCGCCCACTCCTGCGCAGACGAGCACGTGGCCTTCGGGCACGGGCGCATCGGCGGGCTTCTTCTCGACCGACTTCTCGGTCGGGACCTGTTTGAGGTCGGGCCAGGACGTCCGGCGGTCGCGCCGCGCCCGTTCACGCTTAGTGGCGATGGCCTCGATGGGCTGCGTGGCGACCCGACCGAGAACGGCAGCGATGTAGCCGTGCGTCTTGTCGCTGAGGTGGTCCGGTGTGCCTGTGGCGCCCACGATGGAGAAGCCGAGGGCCAATTGGCGAAATTCGAGCTTGAGGGCGTCGAAGGCTTCGCCGAGGGCTTCTCGCCAGGCGACGACGGCGGCGGCCCGGCGTTCGCGGTCGGCCGGGAAGGTTTGCGCGAACAGCGTGTCGAGATCGGTGACGAACGCGGCGTCGAGCTCGTTCTCGTCGTCGTCTGTTTGCGCGGCGGCGGACACCAGCGCGAGCTGATGCAGCGTGGCGCCGACCTCCGGCAGGCGGTCGAGAGCCTTCCAGGTGGCCCGTGCGAGCCGGCGCGTGACGGCTCCGTCTTCGCCCGGGCTCGTGAACATGAGAAGAGCATCGGCGATGTCTCGCGCGGCTTGGTTGTCGCTGGTGGCGGCGAGGCCATCGAGGACGGCGATCTCGCCGGACGGCAACCTGCAGCCATGCTCGACCCACAGGGCGAGCGGCCCTTCGAGTGAGAGATCGAGCGCGCCGGCTTCGGCAACGAGGTCGCGCGCGAGCGCGGCCGTGCCGCCTGCAGCGCAATGGGCGGCGCGCAGGAGGCGGGGGAATTCGCGCAGGACGATCCCGCGCGCGACGTGGTGGGGGACGCTGGTCATCGGAGCTCCTTGCGTGAGGGCGGAGGGGCGGATCTCCGGTTCAGCGCGGCCGGCGGGGCCGTACGGCGTCGACCATCGGGCAGCGCCGTGCCCAGGCCTGGGCCAGGGCGTCGGCGCGGATGTCGCCATTGGCTCGGGCCAGCGCTTCGAGCCCGTGGGCGAGCACGAGGGCGGCTGCCGGGTTGCCGCCGCAGGCCGCCTGCACGAGCGCCGTCATGGCGAGATCGAACGCCGCGGTTTGCGGATCGGTGCGGTCGTGCAGGCGGTCGACGCCGACGCCGACGGCGGCGAAGGCTTCGCCCCGTGCTGCTGCGGGCCAGCGCCGGTCCATGAGTTGAAGCGGTCCCTTGGCGAGGGTGTCCCGGACCGACTGGAGTTCTTGTGCGCGGATGTCGTCCGGGTGGAGCGAGCGCCAGACGGCGAGCGCGTGAATGGCCGTGTTCTTTCGCATGGGTCCTCCGGGCGCAAAGCTTCGCCGTCCCGGTCAGGAACCGGGCGCTGGGCATTGCTGGTTTGGGGGAGTGGCTAGTGCGAGGTCGGCGCGGAGCCGGCGGGCTCCGCAATGCGGTACCAGCGGGACATCGTGCGGATCCAAGTGCCCGCCGGGTCGGCGGCGTAGAGATCGCTGGTCCAGATCCTCCGGCCGGGTGGGAAATCGGGGTGGCCGGTCACCTCTCCGGTGACGATCCGGAGCGCTCTGGTGTCGGGGCTCCAGTTTCGCAGGAGGGGGGCGTCGGCGAGGTCTGCCGGAGTGGGGCGCTGGCCGTCGGCGATGGCGTCGAGCACGTCCGAGAGTTCGCGCAGGCGCTCGGGCAGGGAGCGGCTGTCACGCTGGATGGGATGCGCGTTCGGGCCGCCCAGGGCGGCTGCGAGCTCGGCGGCATCGGCCTGCGGGTTTTGAGAGGCGGCATCGACCGCGGCGAGAAGGATTGCGCCGGTTCGGAGCGTGTGCGGCAGGGGTTTGCCGTCGAAGAGTGCTGCCGCCTCGTCTCGGGTCGGGGCCGGGAGGGCGACCGGCAGGCTGCGCGGCGCAGAGCCGATTCCGAGGTTGCGGTTGAAGGCGGCCGCCGCGTGCGCGCCTCCGCCACGGCCGCACGCGAGCAGTCGGGCAGGTGCCGGTTGACGGGCGTTCGGCGAGGCCCATCCGGCGTGGACGGCACGTTCGGCGGGTGTGTCCAGGTCGTTGCCGGAGAGCGCGACGCGGGCGGCGTGTTCGCCGAGCGGGTTGGTTCCGATGGGCACGACCGCAGCATCCAGCCGTGCGCGCAGGGCCTCGTGGCGGATGAGGGGGCCGGGAAGGTCGAGCACGACGTCGCGCTTGTCCCGTAGCGCGGCGGCGATGTCCTCGTCGGCGCGGAATGCGAGCTCGGGCTCGGCGGCGATTTCGCGTTCGACAACCTGGATGTCTCCCAGTCGTCTTTGGGCGGGTGGAAGGGCGGTTTCGCCGGGTTGCGTGATCCTGACCAGGGTGACGCCCTTTTCGGTTTCGGCGTTTCTGGCGTGGGCGAGCAGCAGGGCGGCGTGGGCGGCGTCGCTGCGGTCGGCTAGGCTGAAGAGGGCGGTGATCGAGATGGGTAAGTCCTCCTTCGAACGGAATCCGACCGCGCTCGGGCGAGCTCAGCTCGTCCAAGTGCAGCCGGATGACGACATCAGCAGAAGAAACGAATTATCCCACGAAAACCGGCCACAATGCAATGTGTTGCTGCTCTGGTCAATTCTGTTCGTGGGCTTATAGTTAACGAATTGTCAGGATTACAGGCCGAACCAGTTGCCCTCGTCATCGGCGAACGCGTCGGGCACGAGCCCGAGGACCGCGTCCAGGTCCTGGCCGAAGTCGTCGAAGTCCGGGTCCACGGCGTAGCTCGTAGGCGAGGCGTGCAGGATTTCGTCCTCGACGTCGGGCTCCAGGATCGTCGGCGCGATCCGGGAACGCCGGTCGGGGCGGGTCCGAACGGCCGCGCGGCGGCGGCGGTCGGGGGGGAGCGCGGGCGCGGCGTTGGTCTTGGGCTGGAATTCGCCCCTGGTCTGCGGCTTCGGCTCGTTCATGACGCCTCCGTTTTTGCAACGAGGCGAATTGTGCCACGGAAGGAGCTCTAGTGACTAGAGATATGTCCAGGGTTGTTGGACAGCACCCTGGCCGGATGCGGACAAGTTTACGGGACCGGCCTGGGCGAAATGCGACTCGCCGGCCGTAACAGTAACGCGTAGCGCTACGTGGCACCGTTACGCTCGCCCGAGAACGCTTTGGAAAGGCTGGTCCGCGAAGCTCTCAGCGGGTGGAGGGGACGGCGATGCCGACACGGAGCGAGGTTGAAAGAGCCGCGCGGGAATTGCGGCGTGCTGGCGAGCGGGTGTCCGTCCGCAATGTTCGACGAAAGCTTCCGAAGGGCGGCTCGTATGGCAGCATCGGTCCGCTTCTGGCGCAATGGAAGGTGGATGCGGATTACCGTCCGGGGAAGCTGCCGTCCGAGGTGCCGGCTGGTTTGACCGGGGCTGTGAATGCGTTCGTGGCGCAGGTTTGGGCCGCTGCGAGGGTTGAGGCGGACAAGGTCGTCGAGGCGGAGCGCAAGAGGCTTGAACTGCTGGAGCGGGTTCACGAGCGCGAGGCGATTGCGGCGTGGGCGGAGGTCGACCGGCTGAACGAGGTCGTGACGGATCTGACGCTGAAGGTGCGCCAGCTGAGGTGGCAGGTTCCGAGGCCGCCGCCGCCGGCACCCCCGCCCGAGACGCCGGAGCAGGCGGAAGAGTTTGAGCGCCTGCGTGGCTTCGTGGGGTCGTTGCCGGGCGATTGGCTCCGGCGGGGAGGTGGCGTGGTGCGGGACGGCGGGAGTTCCGCACATCCGGCGCGCGACGCGGAGATGGAGTCTCTGCTGCGACCGCTGGAGGCGCGCTGGGCGACAGAGCGGGCCAAGGGAGCTTTTTGGGACGGGGTGATGCAGGAGGCCGCGGCGGTGATCGCGGCATCGAAGGACCGGGCGCTCGGGGTCGCGGAGATCCTGGCCGGGCTGAGTTCCGGGCGCCGGACGGAGGCGGTTGCGCATGGCGGCCTCGACGAGGCGGTCTTACGTCGGGAGATGCAGGTCCGCGTGGACGGCGGCAGATCGTTTCGCCTGCTCGACGACGGTCGTTTCGGGCTGCTGGAGGACGGTGGGTCGCCCGGGCGGATTGAGGGTCCGGGGCGGCGGCGGACGGGACCGGCTAGGCGTTGATGGGTGCCTCCCGCTGAGGGGCAAGGTGGGCTAAGTCCGCACGTGCGCAAGGCCGATCCGCCCTGTCGGCGGGCACCTGACCGATTCGCCTGTTCGGGCTTCTGAGGAAGCGGAAATCCGGGGCTCCCCGGTGGCCTTGCCGCCTCCGGCACTCCTCCTTAGTTGTAGGATTGCCGCATCCGCTAGGGGACCGTTCACCAAAGCGGGAGACCGCGCCGTTCCTGCTTGACGAACCCCCACCGATGCCCGACATTGGCTGCAACAACACCCCCCACGCCTCTCCATCGGAAGCGCCTCAGGGGGGTTTTTCTTTTTCTGGCGTCCCGTTCTCGAAGCCGGCCATCGACGTGCCGGCTCAAGTGGCGCTCCTTGGCGAGCGCGGGCTGCTGGTTCCTGACCCTGGCGCGGCCGAGCGCTTCATCAGAAACGTCGGCTACTATCGCCTGTCCGGCTACTTCCGGAATTTCTACGAACGTCAGAACGGGAGCGAGGCGCGGTTTCGTGCGGATCGCACCTTCGACGACGTGGTTGCGTTGTACAACTTCGACCGGAAGATCCGGGCGCTTCTCATGCGCGCGTTCGAGCGCATCGAGGTGGCGAGCAAGGCAACGTTGTCCGATGCCGGCGCGCAGGTCGGCGGGCCGTTCTGGCTGTGCGACCCGGCTCATTTCGACCGCGGTGCGCATGACGAGATCATGAGCCTCGTCATCGAGAGTGTGGGTGATAGCTCCGACCGCAACAGCCCGGTCTTCATCCAGCACTTCTACGGCAAGTACACGGATGCGTGGCCACCATGTTGGATGGTCATGGAGGTCATGTCCTTCGGCAAGGTGTCGAGGGTGTACCGGAGGGCGAAAGGTACCATCAGGCAAGCGGTCGCTCGTCAGTTCAACGTCCAGCACAACGTCCTGGAGAGCTGGCTTCATGCCCTCGCGTTCGGTCGAAACGTGTGCGCGCACAATGGCCGGGTCTGGAACCGCCGCTTCACCATCAAGCCGCAGGTGCCGAAGATGTACCGGGGCGAGTGGGCCGAGCGTGACGCCGACCGTCTGTACGTGCTGTGCGGGATCATCAGGCATCTCCTGGCCGAGATCGATCCGACCTCCCCGTGGGCGCACCGGCTCAAGCTTCTCATTGCGGAGCGTCCCACCTTCGTGACCCTGTCGGGCATGGGCTTTCCTGACGGATGGGAGGGTGATCCGCGCTGGAGCACGCCGGCGCCGCATACGGTCTGAGGCAGGAGGCGCGGCAGCTGAGTGCTAGATTTGATCTGGGCCGTCGTTCCCGGTCAGCCCGTCATACCACGTCGCATAAATCGACGATTTCACCATGGTTCGGTTCAGGTCAGGCGCTCCGTCCTCCCACCATGCCGGCCCACGCTCGCCCAGTGCCCGCTTCAAGCTGTTGACCTTGCCCCGTGCCGTACCCTCTCCTTCGCAGTCGCCGGCGCGTTTCGCCACCCCGACCGCGCAACGGGCTGCCATCAACTGCCGCACGAGCTCCTGACGCTGGTCCTCCCCGAGGCTCGGGTTCGACATTCGCCATAGCCGGCCACGTACCACGAAGTACCGGCCATCCGGCGTGACGGGGTACTCCACGAATTCGAGAGGTTCGGTCCAGTGACCTGGCGCTCAGCTTCAGCGCTTCTGGCTGAGCGCGGAGCCTGCGGCAGACTTGCTTGCCTTGGACGAGCGGCCGTCGCTTAGCGTCTTCGAAGCCTTGCTCGCTGCCCCCGACGAGGTGTTCTTCGTGTTGGTGCTTTCCTTCTGGGACAGCGCCGATCCTGCCGCCGATTTGCTCTTCGATCCGGTCGATCCGCTGCTCAGCGTCTTGGACGCGGACGATGCTGCCTTGGGCGAGGTCGTCTTTCCAGCCATCGTGATCCTCCTGCCGGACTTCCAGCCGGCGTGAGATCCGTCGGTTGAGCCGTCCCCGGCCTGGCGCCGACGGAAGCGAAGACCAGGGCTATGTACGCCTAACACGCATCTGGCGGTCAGGTTGCAGGATCCGTCGTGGGCAGGGTCTCGACGAACTCAGGTCGGACGGAGAAGCCGTCGAGCCCTCACGGCTGTCGAACACTCTCGTCGTTTGGCGTTTCGGTCCATTGAAAGCCGGGATACACGAATGCGGACCTGATCAGCTCGCAATCGGCGGGTGACACCCCTACGGCCCGACACGCGCCATACCAGCGCGCCTCGACGAGATCGCGCAGGTCCTTGATCAGGTCTGACGCTTCGTCCTGCCCCATCGCGAAGCGGCCGCATTCCGAGATGAGGTTATCTCGCGTGGCGAGCCGTCCGTCCGTTCCGACTTCCATGGCGAGGGTTCGACCGTCCTGGGCGACCATGGGCGTCGGCACCAGGTCGTAGGCGGGGGCCAGCCGCCACCCTCGTGCGTCGCCGATGACGGCGTGGTTGCGGGGGTGATCGTCAACGTTCGAGATGAGGGCATTGAAGACCACGCGCTGGAACAGTTCGCGTCTGGCGCTTTCCTCGTTGAGGTCTCGGCGCCTGAGTTCGTCCGCGAAGAGCGGGTAAGACCACCGCGTACGGTCAGCAGAGGTTTCGCTCGCATCGAGGAAGGTGATGCCACTGATCATGCGGTGGCGCAGATAACCTCCGTCGACACGCTCGCGGTCGAACCGCTTGACGAACAGCACGGGTCGCTCGCCCACCTGAACGACTTTGGAGCGTGAAGCAGAGATCCCGCACTCGCTCGCGAGCTCCAACATGGCGTGCTCGACGCGAGGATTGTCCCACGCGTCATCGGGCCGGCTGAACTTGGCCAGCCACAAGCCTTCGTCGTCCTCGACAACGGTTTTCGGACGAGCGCCGCCCATGGAGGTTCCGAGAAGGTGCAGCTTCTGCACCTGCCGATTGACGGGTGTGTCCTTTATCGGGTCGCCGCGGAGAAGCTCGTCCGCAGCATCGAGGAGCTCGGGGAGGCGTAGCGTTCGATTGAAAGCCCGCAGCGGTGCTGGTGGGTTCGGGTTCAGCCCGAACCCGAGCGCACCGGCACGGTCGTCGGGCGAATTCAGCAGGTAGCCCATCTCGTCGAGCTCCCCGCCGAACTCGCGTTCGATGACCAGACGGCCCCAGCGGTCGGGAGCGGCATCCCGTAGCGAGGGGAAGATGGCACTCGCTCCGGCAATCTCTTTCACGGTGTCATCTAGGACCGCGAGCCGTCGCGTATCGATGGGCACCTTGTTCGGGCGAGCGAGATAGCTCCTGCCGTAGATGAAGCGGCCGACAGTGCTGCCCGTGCGCGATGTCAGGAGCTCGAAGCGACCGGCGACGACCGGTTCGACCGTGTCGGGCAGGGTGATGTAGACGAAGCAGCCGCTAGAAGTCATTGCTCATCCCGCCGAGTGCCGGACGGGCACGGGACCGGGCCTTACTGGCTTCGAGCGCCAGCCCTTCGGCATCGCGTTCCGGCGCAGCGAGCTCGGCTACCTCGGCAGTCAGGCCGTACACCCAGCAGGCAGTGACGTAGGTTCCTGCCATAACGGTCGGGTCGCCCCGTTCCGCTTGCGCCAGAGTGGTGCGGTGCACGCCGATGCGCTTCGCGACATCGTCGAGGGTAAGATTACGGCGAAGGCGAGCCGTCCGCAGGTTCTGGCCGAGAGACTTGAGAGCCCGGTCGGCTTCGTAGGGAAGGGGCGCCCCCCGCTTCCGATCCATGATGCTCATGTCTGTTCCGTGCGACGGAAAGTCCCGTACTGTCGCTTATAATCGACATCACAGCCGCTTGCAAGGATCGTTGCTGAACTTGTCGCGTATAACCGACACTATGGCGCATGATGTCGTTTATGAATGACAGCTCTAGTCCGCCACAGCCGGTTCACTGGCTCGTCCGGTATGACACGTGGAGAGGTCAGCGCCGGGCTCGACCACGATCCTCGTCACGTCCTTGGGCATCGTGCGTTGGCGTTCCGCCGACCGAACACCTAGCGAAGTCTCGAAGATCGAATGCGGTCATTGTGCGAGGCAGCCGGTGCGACACCGCGCCTGCCCGGCGGAAGGTCTCAGCGGGTCTCGGCGACAACCGCGAGGGCGGCGGCATCGGCCTCGTCGATCCAGGGACGGTTGGCGTCCGGCCTCGCGAGCAGATCAGCGAGCATCCTGAGGCCCCATCCATACTCGCCGGTTCCCATCCAGACATGGTTCCGGCTGAGAACAAGCAAGGTGTATGACCAGTCCATGGAAGGTTCGTCGCCGTCGAACGTGAGCGGCATGCTGAACTTAGAATCGTAGGGCCAGTAGACGTTGTCTCCGCTGTACCGCACGATCAACCCGCAGGTCGGCCCGTGCCGAGCCAAGCGGACCTCCCAGCCTTTGCAATGGCGCCGGGCGAGGTTTTCTCTTGCCTCGAAGCTGAGACGGGATTCCGTCCAGAGAGGCTGATCTTGCAGAGCCTCCTGCCCGTCGAACCGTAGTGTTTCGAAGTCGAACGTTCGCGGCTCTGTTCGCCCTTCTGCGTCGAGCGGGTGCATGGCTGTGGTCGCGGTCCGCCGCCGCCATGGACGTTTAGGCACGGTGCGCACTCTGCCGCGCGACCGGTTCTCAGGATCCTAACTCCATCGCGGTCACGACCGAAATCTCACGTGAGGTCGAGGTTCTCGTCTCTAGGAGCGAAACGGCGGACGAAGTCCGGCGGCTCGACGCGACGTCCTGAAGTCAGTAGCTCTCCCGAAAGCCCGGGTAGGCCTTGAGGGCACTTGGCCGGTAGGGTCCGTTGCCAGCGCATTGCGGAACGTCCGGCAGAGAGAACCGCCGGGCGACGCTCGGATGCAGTTCCGCCCCTTCCTTGACCTCGCGGACCTTCACCTTCCATCCCTTCACCCCGAGAAAGCGCCGTAACCAGGATGGCACCCGGGCGTCGAGGGTGTCCTCCATGCCGGACACCTCGCAATGCTGCAGCCCATCCTCGGCCGGGTGAAGCAAGAGTGCCGGACCCGCGACGCCGCTTCTCTCCAGATGGGCGCCGTTCACGATGACCGGACCGACCCGCAACGGTTCAGGGACGCTCAAGGCCTCCGTGATCATCCATTCGAGGGCGATGTCCGAGAGGCGGGACTCCGTCTCTGGGTAGCTACCCCCCACGTCGGAGTGATTGCCCGCGAACCAGACCTGCCGAAGTCGCCTGACGCCGTCAACGGTCTCCGGAGCTCCGACCGTGTTGGCCCACCCGACGCGCGCGAAGTCCGCCCTCGTCTCGTCAATCGCATTGGCCGAACGGGCATACGGCACGAAGCGGCTCAACAGCCTATCGAAGTGCTCGCCCTTCCACTCAGCCACATGGGTTTTCACTTGGCCAGGGTTCGGGAAGTCGCGGATGGTTTTCACGATCTTTCCGCGCTGGGCCTTCCACATGAGCGCTGCTCCTGCGACGGCCCCGAGAAGGATCGTTGGGATGAACACCCAGAGGAAGGACCAACCAAGAGCCCAGCTGAGAAGCCCGAGCAGTCCTCCGACCACGACGCCTACTGCCGCTCCGAGGAGCGCCGCTCCCCCGAACAGGACCGACTGGATCACCGTCCGCAAGGCGCCTTGCGCACCAAGTGCGGCCACAGTGTCGAAGACACCGATGAAGTAGGGCGCGACGTTGGAACGGTGCTCCTCGCGTGTGTTGTGCTGTGACCCGTAGGTCTCACGAAATCGGCGCGCGAGTTCAAGCCGCTCGTTCTCGAACTCCCCACGGGGATGTCCCGCGCCGTGTTCGAGGACCGTCGTGACCGCCTCCTCTGCGATCAGCCTCGTTCGGCGTCGGAACCTCGGAAGCGGCCCGTCCCCGTCCTTGGTCGGGATACCGCACAGCATGATGAGGTTCGCGACCGAGCGTACCGTGTAGGCCCCGCGGCTGAAGCCGAAGAGGAAGATCCGGTCGCCCGGCTGGTAGTGATTGATGATGAATTCGTAGCAATCGGCGATGTTGATGGCGATTCCGCGCCCGTCGACGTTTGCAAGCAGCTTTTGGGCACGGCGCCCGAGGTTAGTCCACCCGGTCGCGGAGGTCTCCGTTCCGAGGCCGGGATCATAGAAGACCACTTGGTCCCTGGGATCAATGCCGGTTCCGTCCCGACCCGGGAGGCCCGGTACATCTTGAAGATGTTGCTCCACCTTTGCTCCGGCCTAATGCCGCCGTCCTGGCCGGTGCCGTCCGAGAAGACCACGACGTTCTTGGGCAATCAGGCCTCCCGGCACCGTGTTCGGCCATGCCTTCACGACAGAGACAAGCAGGACCCTACTCGGTGCTCCCACGGTCAACTGGCTGAATCTGCCTACAAAGGAAGACGACCTCACCCGGGCGGCGCCCGCAAGGTCTTATACAAGTTCTCGACAGCGTCGCCGAAGTCCGCGCCTCGGTTCGTCTCGCAGTAGATCCGCAGAAACTCCGCCTGTTTCCGCAGCGGGAACGAGGCCGGCGCCAAGTCGAGGTTCTCGTCCTTACCTTCCGGAGCGCGGACCAGCAGGCCGCTGAGGTATCCCTGCGCCCAGGCCATGTACTCGCGCCCCGCGCGGGGGTCGGCCGAGGCCTGCTGGAGGAAGGTCGTGCAGGGCACGGCGCCGATGCCGACGATCTTGACGGCTTGCGCCCATGCCGGGGCCGGCACGATGAGCACGGCCGCGATCAGGAGAGCGGTGCGGGTCATCCACTCAGATCCTTGCGCTGAGGAGCCGAAGCGCGTTCGCGGTGACCAGAACGGTCGCGCCAGTATCGGCGAGGATCGCCGGCCACAAGCCCGTTACGCCGAGGATGGTCGTCACCAGGAACACGGCCTTGAGGCCGAGCGAAAGGCCGATGTTCGTCTTGATATTCGCCATGGTGCGGCGGGACAGGTCGACCATGCGCGCAATATCTGCCACGCGGCCGTGCAGCACCGCGGCGTCGGCGGTCTCCAAGGCGACATCAGTTCCGCCCCCCATGGCGATGCCGACGTCGGCCGCGGCGAGCGCCGGGGCATCGTTGATGCCGTCGCCCACCTTGGCGACCTTCTCGCCTTTGGCCTGAAGCTCGCGCACGATCCGCTGCTTATCTTCTGGCAGGAGGTCGGCACGCGGCTCGATGCCAAGGCTCGACGCGATTGCCGCGGCCGTACGGGCGTTGTCCCCGGTGACCATGACGGCCCGAATGCCAAGTTCACGCAGACGCTCCAGCCCGACCTTCGCGTCCGCACGAGGCTCGTCCCGCATGGCAATCAGGCCTGAAACCTGACCATCAACGACGAGTACGGAGACGGTCTTGCCTTCTCCCCGAAGGTCTTCGACGCGCGCGCTCTGCTCTTCGTTCAGGCTGGACCGCTCGGACGCTGCACCGACCGAACCGAGGAACACGGACGTGCCGCCAACCTTCGCGGTCACACCCTTGCCGCCAAGAGCCGACGCTTCGCTCGCCGGCGGCACCGGAGCCCCAGCCTCCGTGGCCTTGTCGAGGATCGCCTTCGCAAGCGGATGCGAGGAGCCCGTCTCCAGGGCCGCCGCCAAGGACAGCACCTCCCGGTCAGCTCGCCCGGACGAGACCACGTCGGTCACCTTGGGCCGGCCCTCCGTGAGGGTGCCCGTCTTGTCGAGTGCAGCGACGGTGATCCGGCCGAGGCTTTCCAGGACCACTCCTCCCTTCATGAGCAGTCCACGCCTGGCTCCTGCCGACAGTCCGGCGGCGATGGCGGCGGGGGTCGAGATGACCAGCGCGCAGGGGCAGCCGATGAGAAGGATCGCCAAGCCCTTGTAGATCCACTCGTTCCAGTTGGCTCCCGCCAGGAGAGGCGGCAGGACCGCGACGAGCGCCGCCACGGCGACGACGGCGGGCGTGTAGTAACGTGAGAACCGGTCGATGAAGCGCTCGGTCGGAGCCTTGGCCTCCTGCGCTTCCTCGACGAGGCGCACCACGCGAGCGATGGTGTTGTCCCTGGCGGCCGCCGTGACCTTCACACGTAGCGCGCCGTCGCCGTTGATCGTCCCCGCGAAGACCGGGTCATCGACCCCTTTGCGCTTCGGCACGCTTTCGCCGGTGACGGGAGCCTCGTCGACGCCGCTCTCGCCCTCGACGACGGTTCCGTCCGCCGGAATGCGGTCACCCGGGCGGACGAGCACAGTCTCCCCGACGGACAGTCTCTCAGCCGGGACCTCGGCAGTTCGGCCCTCTCGCTCGACCAACGCCGTCTTCGGGACCAGCTTCGTCAAGCCCTGGATCGAGGCGCGGGCTCGCCCGGCGGCGACGCCTTCCAGGAGCTCGCCCACGAGGAACAGGAACACGACAGCGGCGGCTTCCTCGGTCGCTCCAATGATGACGGCCCCGACCGCGGCGATGGTCATGAGCATCTCGATGGAGAACGAAATGCCCAACCGGAGTGCCACGAAGGCACGCCGGGCGACGGGAACCAGGCCTATGGCGAGCGCCGCCAGGAACGCCCAGCGGTCGGCGGCAGGGTAGGCGCGACCGACGAGGTACGCGATCACGAGCGCAAGCCCGCATGATGCCGTCAGGTGCACCTTGGGACTGCGCCACCACGGTCCGGCGAAGTCGTCGTGGTCGTGGCCGTGCAGCCCGGCCGCTCCAGCCTCGTCCTCAACCCCATGCTGGTGATCGTGATGGCCCGAGGCCGCGGTCGAGCCTTCCCGGCCTGTTACCCGATAACCAGCGGCCTTCACGGCGCCGGCGATCTCCGCGTCGGCGACGAAGCCGCCGTGGGTCACCGTCAAGGTCCCAGCAGTGGCTGACACGGAGACGTCCGCGACGCCGGATAGACGCCGCACGGCGCTTTCGACCTTTGATGCGCACGAGGCGCAGTCCATGCCCGCGACGCGGAAGCGGGAACGATGCGTCTCGTCAGCTTCGACCAACTCCGTTCCGGCTCCGTGGGGCATGCCGATCTCCTCCTGTCGGGCCCGTGCTACGACCTCTAGCGGCTAGAGATGCAAGCCGGTCTTGGCTCGCTGCTCGCGTCCGGACGTCGCAACTCGCAACTGTGCACTCCGCCAGGACTGTGTCCTGACTTGAGGTTGGGACCCTCGTACCGTCTGGACGATTCGCGCGACCTACGAGCGAGGACCCTGATGTTGGACTTCGGACTTCTGGAAGTGGCTGCCTTCAGCCTGGCCTTCCTGGCGTGTTTCGGAGCGAGAGCACAGGAGGCGGACGGCCCTCCCGCCAAGGGAATCCAGGATAACTCCTTCCTGATCGAAGAGGCCTATAACCAGGAGCCTGGGGTCGTGCAGCACATCACGGCCGCCCAGAAGCAGGGTCGGGACTGGTTCCTGACCTTCACTCAAGAGATTCCTCTCGGGAGCCAGGACCACCAGTTCTCCTACACGTTGCCGTACTCGTTCCTGCGAGCCAACGGTCGCCGTCCGAGCGGGTTCGGCGACGTGCAGGTCAACTACCGCTACCAGGCCCAGTACGAGACGGACGTCCTCCCGGCCATCGCCCCGCGGTTCAGCCTCATCCTACCCACCGGGAACTCGTTCAAGGGCGTGGGGGAGGGGTCGCACGGGTTCGACACGAACTTCGCGTTCAGCAAGGTCGTCTCCGACCGGGTCACGTTGCATGCGAACGTGGGCTGGACGACGCTGCTCGACGTCAACGGTCGCCGCCCTACGAGCCCGTCGATTGGGGCGAGCGCGGTCTATGCCGTGACCCGCGATTTCAACGTCCTGTTCGAGGCGGTCGCCGAGAGCCAGGCGCAGGTGGACGAGACCAGCCGGATCACGCGCGACAACACGCTGACCCTATCGCCGGGTTTCCGGTACGCCCTGAACTTCCCAAACCTCGCCGACCTCCAGGTCGTGATGGGCGCGGCTGCCCCGATCACCTTGTCCAAGCAGAAGCCGGATTACGGAGCGTTCCTGTATCTGTCGTTCGAGCACAAGATGCTGAAGTAGCTTCGGCTTAGTCGCGCTTCGCCTGAGGCGCACTGATGTCCTCCACAATGCAATGCGCCCGCCAAAAGAGCTCATCCAGCGTCATGGTCTCTGAGCGCGGACACTTCCGCAGTGAAGCTTGAAGGGGTGACATCTCTCGACAGCCCGCCGCTGAAAGGGTCGCCTGGATGATTGCAACCCTGTCGATTCAATGTATATTGAAACGATGGAAATGAATGAAGCTCAGGCCGTCAACGCCTTCGCGGCCCTCGCGCAGGAAACACGGTTACGGATCGTGCGCTTGCTGGTCGAGGCAGGTACGGCCGGGATGGCCGCTGGCGCCGTCGCCGAGGCGGTCGGCGCCAGCCCGTCGAACATGTCCTTCCATCTGAAGGAGCTCGAACGCGCCGGCCTGGTGCAATCTCGACGGGCGGCCCGCTCGATCATCTACAGCGCGGAACTCGGCGCCCTGTCCGGTCTCGTTCAGTTCCTGATGCGGGACTGCTGCGGCGGCCACCCGGAAGTCTGCGCCCCAGCGGTCGCTGCGCTCGCCACCTGCTGCCCGCCGACGAGGGAGACGGCGGATGCCTGAGAGCCCCTACAACGTCCTGTTCCTGTGCACGCACAACTCGGCCCGCTCAATCCTCGCCGAGGCGCTCCTCAACCACATGGGCGGTGGCCGCTTCCAGGCCTTCTCGGCCGGGAGCGAGGGCGGGCCCGGTCCGAAGCCGCTGGCGCTAAAGGTGCTGCGCGACGAGGGCATTCCGACCGAGGGCCTGCGCTCCAAGACTTGGGACGAGTTCGCCGAGCCCGGTGCACCCGTGATGGACATGGTCATCACTGTGTGTGACGACGCGGCCGGCGAGGTCTGCCCCGTCTGGCCGGGGCAGCCGATTACGGCCCATTGGGGGATCGAGGACCCATCCCGGGTCGAAGGTGCCGAGATCGAGCGCGAGCGGGCGTTCGTCACCGCAATGCGCTACCTGCGGAACCGGATCTCCGTCCTGCTTTCGCTTCCCGTGGCCAGCCTGGACCAGCTCGCGCTGGCGAGCCGGGTGCGAGAGATCGGCCAGCTCGAAGGCGCCACGAGCCGCCGCCCCGAGGTCGCCTGATGGACGTGGTGATCTATCACAACCCGGATTGTGGCACGTCGCGCAACACCCTCGCGATGATCCGCAACGCCGGGGTCGAGCCGCACGTGGTCGAGTACATGAAGACGCCGCCGACGCGTGCGGTCCTCGTCCAGATGCTCGACCGGGCCGGTCTGAACGTTCGCGAGATCCTGCGCGAAAAGGGCACCCCTTATGCCGAGCTCGGTCTTGGGAACCCGGACCTGAGCGACGAGGACCTCCTCGACGCGGTCGAGGCGAATCCGATCCTGATCAACCGGCCACTCGTCGTCGCGCCGAAAGGCGTCCGTCTGTGTCGCCCGTCCGAGCTCGTCCTCGATCTCCTGCCGCCGCAGCGCGGCGCCTTTGCCAAGGAAGACGGCGAGCGCGTCACGGACGATGCCGGCCGCCGCATCCCCGCCTAGGAACAACGATGTCCACCTTCGAGAGATACCTGACCCTCTGGGTCGCGCTGTGCATCGTCGTCGGGATCGCGCTCGGCCACGTGATGCCCGGCTTCTTCCAGGCGGTCGGCGCGGCGGAGATCGCCAAGGTCAACCTGCCCGTCGCGATCCTGATCTGGCTCATGGTCATCCCCATGCTGCTCAAGATCGACTTCGCATCGCTCCGGCACGTCGGCCGGCACTGGCGCGGCATCGGCGTAACGCTGTTCATCAACTGGGCCGTGAAGCCGTTCTCAATGGCGGCGCTGGGCTGGTTCTTCGTCGCCTACGTGTTCCGGCCGTACCTGCCGGCGGACCAGATCAACAGCTACATCGCCGGGCTCATCATCCTGGCCGCGGCGCCGTGCACGGCCATGGTCTTCGTCTGGTCACACCTGACCCGGGGGGAGCCTCACTTCACCCTCAGCCAAGTTGCGCTGAACGACTCGATCATGGTCGTCGCATTCGCGCCCATTGTCGGGCTGCTGCTCGGGCTCTCCTCGATCTCGGTTCCCTGGGGCACGTTGGTGCTCTCCGTCGCGCTCTACATTATCGTCCCGGTCATCATCGCCCAGGTAGCGCGGCGCGCCCTGCTGGCATCCGGCGGACAGCCCGCGCTCGACGCGCTCCTGAAGCGCCTCGGACCGGTCAGCCTCGTCGCGCTCCTGGCTACCCTCGTCCTTCTGTTCGGCTTTCAGGGTGAGCAGATCCTGGCACAGCCGCTCGTTATCGCGCTCCTGGCGGTGCCGATCCTGATCCAGGTCTACTTCAACGCCGGGCTGGCCTACCTGCTCAACCGGCTCGCCGGCGAGCAGCATTGCGTCGCCGGACCGTCCGCGCTGATCGGGGCCTCAAACTTTTTCGAGCTCGCGGTCGCGGCGGCCATCAGCCTGTTCGGCTTCAACTCGGGTGCGGCGCTCGCGACGGTGGTCGGTGTCCTTATCGAGGTGCCCGTCATGTTGTCCGTTGTCTGGATCGTGAACCGGTCGCAGGGCTGGTACGAGAGGAACGCCGTCGGATCGGCACTCCGACCGGCCGAGTGACCTCTTTCCAAAACCATCGAATTTCCGCTTGACGGGGCTCCCGCTCGGCTGCAGCATGTTTCTATGAACGTCGAAATTGCGGCAAAGCAGCTTGAGGCCTTGGGCAACCCGACCCGGCTGGAGGTGTACCGCACGCTCGTCCGGGCGGGGCACGCCGGCATGCCGGTCGGGCGTCTTCAGGAGAAGCTCGGCGTCCCCGCCTCGACGCTGTCCCATCACCTGCACCGGCTGATCCTGACCGGGCTGGTGACCCAGGAGCGGCAGGCGACCACCCTGATCTCGCGGGCGAACTACACGGCCATGGACGCCCTGCTCGGCTTCATGGCCGACGAGTGCTGCGCCGATGCCGCCTGCGTGGGTGTCACGACCGACGCTGCCGCGTGATTGTCGAGAGGGCCACGCCCGCCGCGATCCCGCAAGTCCCGGACGGGAACGCCTGATATTTCGATTTTTCAACGCGTGATATTTCGATTTTTCTAGGAGGACCAGAGATGTCGAATGGAGAGCTTCCTATCGCGGTGGTCGGTGCCGGTCCGGTCGGGCTCGCGGCCGCCGCCCACCTCATCCAGCGTGGCCTGCCGGTGAAGGTCTACGAGGCAGGCCCGAGCGTCGCGGCGAACGTGCGCGACTGGGGCCACGTGCGTCTGTTCTCGCCTTGGAAGTTCAACGTCGACCCGGCGGCGCGCGCGATCCTCATGCGGCATGGCTGGCAGGAGCCGCCGGCCGACCTCTACCCGACCGGCCAGGATCTGGTGGATGCGTACCTGTCGCCACTGTCCGAGACGGCGGAGATCGCCGCCGTCGTCGAGACCGGGGCGGAGGTCCGCGCCATCGGCCGGCTCGGCATCGACAAGGTCGTCAGCAAGGGCCGCGAGGAACGACCCTTCGTTATGAATGTGCGCTCGGACCGGGGCGGGCGCCGCGATCTCGCGCGGGCGGTCATCGACACGTCCGGCACCTGGACGAGCCCGAACCCGCTCGGGGCCAGCGGGCTGCCGGCTGAAGGCGAGGACTCCTTCGCAGACCGGATCGCCTACGGCATCCCCGACGTACTCGGGCGGGACCGCAGGACCTATGCGGGGCGGACGACGCTGGTGGTCGGAGCCGGCCACTCGGCCGCGAACGTGCTCATTGACCTGACGCGGCTCGCCGAGCGCGATCCGCGCACGAACGCCGTCTGGTCCACGCGCGGCACGAACCTGATGCGGGTGTTCGGGGGCGGCGCGAATGACAAGCTCGAAGCGCGGGGCGAGCTCGGGACGGCGCTGAAGGCTCTCGTGGAGAGCGGCCGCGTCACCCTCGTCACGGGCTTTGGCGTCGCCGCGATCCGCGAGGACGACGGCCGGCTGATCGTGGACGGGGACACGGCGGAGGGCCGCCGCTCGCTCGGCCCGGTGGACCGGGTCGTCGCTGCAACCGGCCAGCGTCCTGATCCGGCGCTGACGCGCGAGCTCCGTCTCAAGCTCGATCCGTGGCTGGAGAGCACGGAGGCGCTCGGGCCACTGATCGACCCGAACCAGCATTCCTGCGGGACGGTGTACCCGCACGGCCACCGCGAGCTTTCGCACCCGGAGCCGGGCTTCTACACGGCCGGCATCAAGAGCTACGGCCGCGCGCCGACCTTCCTGATGATGACGGGCTACGAACAGGTTCGCTCCATCGCCGCGGCGCTGGCGGGCGACTTGGCGGGGGCGGACCACGTCGAGCTCGTCCTGCCGGAAACTGGCGTATGCACGGGCGCGCCGAACGCGGACGCGAACGTCGTCTCGTCCTGCTGTGGCGGGCCAGCTCCGGCGGAGGTCGACGCGTGCTGCGCGGCCGATGCCACGGCGAAGGCCACATCCGGGCAGGGTCGCGGCTGCGGGCCGGCGAAGACGCCGGAGCCCGGCAAGGTCAGGACCGGCTGCTGCGGCAAGGCCGCGTGACCGCGCACGACCGGGCGGTGGTCATCACCGCCCTCGGGACCACCCAGATCCTCGCTTGGGGCTCGTCCTACTACCTCCTCGCGGTCCTCGCCGTGCCGATCTCAGATGATACCGGCTGGCCGCTGCCCTGGGTTGTCGGCGGGCTCTCGCTCGGGCTGCTGGTCGCAGGCTTGGTATCGCCGCGTGTCGGACGGCTTATCGGCGACCATGGCGGCCGTCCGGTCCTCGCCGGCTCGGCGCTCCTACTCGGGTTCGGCCTGGCGTTGCTCGGGACCGCACCAAACCTCGGGATATACCTGCTCGCCTGGGCTGTGCTCGGGGCGGGCATGGGCGCCGGCCTGTACGACGCGGCCTTCGCGGCGCTCGGCTGGCTGTACCGTGAAAAGGCCCGTCCGGCGATCACGCACCTGACCCTGTGGGGCGGGTTCGCCAGTACGGTCTGCTGGCCCTTGTCGGCGCTTTTGGTGGAGCGGCTCGGCTGGCGCGGCACCTGCTTCGTTTACGCGGCGATCCAGGTCGGGATCTCGCTGCCGCTCCTCCTGGTCACCTTGCGCACGATTGCGGCGGACGCCAGCATGCCCAAGACGGCGACGCGGAAGTCGACCGTCTCTCTCTCCAGGTCGGAATGGCGCGCCTTCCTCCTTCTCTCCGGGATCTGGGTGGTGGCGGGCGCCACGACGTCCGTCGTCTCCGTCCACCTAATCACCCTGTTGCAGGAGAGCGGCCTGTCGCTCGCGGCCGCGGTCGGCCTCGGCGCGCTGGTTGGGCCGTCGCAAGTGGCCGCCCGGGTGATCGAAATGGCGGCCGGGGGAAAGCACCACCCGTTCTGGACGCTCGCGGCGGCGATGATCCTGATCGCGCTCGGGCTGCTGCTCCTGTGGGTCGGGCTGTCGCTGCCGGCGCTGGCGCTGATCCTGTATGGCGGCGGCAACGGCATCTATTCGATAGCACGCGGCGCCCTGCCGCTCGCGCTTTTCGGGCCGGACCGCTACCCGGCCCTGGCCGGTCGTCTAGCTGGTCCGGGACTCGTCGCGCAGGCGCTTGCTCCCTCGCTCGGGGCCGTTCTCCTCGCCCGCTTCGGCGCGGGCGACGCGTATCTCGGACTGGTCATCCTGGCTATGGCTAACTTGGCTCTGGTCGCGGCCCTGTGGCGGCATGTTCGCCCAGCACGGGAAGTTTGAGGCTGCCTGTTCAGGTGCGCCGGCGATCTGGGCAACTCGCGGCGTCGAACTCTCTGATTGTCGGCATCGCGACGTCATCGACGAGAGTGGACGGACGGATCCCCAAGGCCACTTTGCTCCATGCTGCATCCGACGGTCCTCCCGTCGCCCGCTACGGCATGAGGTAGATGGGGATGCCGAACCAGCCGGGTCCGCTGGCGCAAGGCTCGGGCGGGTGCTCGTACTGTAAGAAGGTGCTGATGCACGCGGCGCGACAAGGGCAATCGGCTCCTACGCGGCGCTGACCTGATCCGGTGAGCGCCGATTCAGGCCGGCGCCGCCCCCCAACGTCCTGTTTGAGGGGAAATCAACAGTCTCCGGATGCGGGAGCTCCGGCAACAATGCTCGGATGAGGTTAGGAGCGTACGGGCCAGAGGGAGGACGATAGCGGAACCTTGACCTTCCCATCATGGGAGACCCCACATGGGTCGGGAGAAGGGGATCTCCCATGGCGCACGAGCACAAGCCCAAGTCCTGCTGCGGCGGGCACCGCGAGGCCGACGAACACCCCGCGGCACCGGCAAAGTCGTCCTGCTGCGGCGGCGGAGGTAACGACCATCACCACGGCCACGGCGCCCACGCGCATGCCGCCCCGGTGTCCGGGACGGCGAAGGACCCGGTCTGCGGGATGAGCGTCGACCCGCACACGGCCAAGCACCGGGCCGAGCACGCTGGTCATCCCTACTACTTCTGCTCCGCCGGTTGCCGGACCAAGTTCGAGGCAGACCCTCAAAGATACCTCTCGCCCGAGAAGGCGAAGGCCGAGCCGGTCCCCGAGGGCACGATCTTCACCTGCCCCATGCACCCGGAGGTCCGGCAGGTCGGGCCGGGATCGTGCCCGATCTGCGGAATGGCCCTGGAGCCGGTTCTCGCTACCGCCGACGCCGGCCCGAACGAAGAGCTCGTCGACATGACGCGTCGCTTCTGGGTCGGGCTCGCCCTGACCGTACCGGTCTTCCTGCTGGAGATGGGCGGGCACCTCCTCGGGATCACTGACCGCATCGGCCAGCAGAACGCGAACTGGGCGCAATTGGTGCTCGCCACTCCGGTCGTGCTCTGGGCCGGCTGGCCGTTCTTCGAGCGCGGCTGGCGCTCGCTCGTCAATCGCAACCTGAACATGTTCACGCTCATCGCTACCGGTACGGGCGCCGCCTGGATCTACAGCGTCGTCGCGACCCTCGCGCCCGGGCTCTTCCCGCCTGCCTTGCGCGGCCACGATGGGGCGGTGCCGGCCTATTTCGAGGCGGCCGCAGTGATCACCGTCCTCGTCCTTCTCGGACAGGTCCTGGAGCTCAGGGCACGCGAGAGCACGAGCGGAGCCATCCGGGCGCTGCTCGATCTGTCGCCCAAGACGGCTCGCCGCCTCCGGTCCGATGGGTCCGAGGAGGAGGTCGGGCTCGACGCGGTCGAGGTCGGCAACAGGTTGCGCGTACGACCCGGCGAAAAAGTCCCGGTCGACGGCACGGTCCTGGAGGGACGCTCCTCAGTGGACGAGAGCATGGTCACCGGGGAGTCCATGCCGGTCAGCAAGGACGTCGACGCGAAAGTCATCGGCGGGACGCTGAACCAGAGCGGCGGCATCGTCATCCGTGCCGACAAGGTCGGGAGGGACACGATGCTCGCGCAAATCGTGCAGCTCGTGGCTGAAGCCCAGCGCTCGCGCGCCCCGATCCAGCGCCTCGCCGACCAGGTTTCGGGCTGGTTTGTCCCGGCCGTCATCGCGGTCGCGCTCGTTGCCTTCGGCGTGTGGTGGGCATTCGGCCCCGAGCCGCGGTTCACCTATGCGCTGCTCGCGGCGGTGGCCGTTCTCATCATCGCCTGCCCCTGCGCGCTCGGGCTAGCCACGCCCATGTCGATTATGGTCGGCGTCGGCCGTGGCGCCGGAGCCGGCGTCCTCATCCGCAACGCGGAAGCGCTGGAGCGGATGGAGAGGGTCGACACCCTCGTTGTGGACAAGACCGGCACCCTGACCGAGGGCAAGCCCGCAGTCACAGCGGTGGTGCCCGCGCAAGGCTTCGAGGAAGCCGAGCTCCTCCGGCTCGCCGCGAGCGTAGAGCGGGCGAGCGAACATCCGCTCGGGCAGGCCATCGTGAGGGCGGCCGAGGAGCGCGGGCTGGCACTTGCCGCCGTGAGCGATTTCGACAGCCCGGTCGGTCGGGGCGCACTCGGAACCGTCGAGGGCCGCCGGATCGCGCTCGGCAGCCAAGCCTTCCTCAGGGAGCAGGATGTCGACGTCACTGGACTGGCGTATCAGGCCGAGAAGCTCCGGCTTGACGGCGCCACTGCGATCTTCGCCGCGGTCGACGGGCGACTCTCCGGCACCTTCGGCATCGCGGACCCAGTCAAGGCGACCACCCCGGATGCGCTGAAGGCGCTGCGCCAGGAGGGCATCCACGTCGTGATGCTGACCGGGGACAACTGGACGACAGCCAAGGCGGTCGCCGCGAAGCTCGGGATCGACGCAGTCGAGGCCGAGGTCCTCCCCGACGGCAAGGCCGACGTGGTCGCCCGCTACAAGGCTCAGGGCAAAGTCGTCGCCATGGCGGGCGACGGCGTCAACGACGCGCCGGCGCTTGCGGCGGCCGACGTCGGCATCGCCATGGGCACCGGCACGGACGTCGCGATGGAGAGCGCGGGCGTTACCCTGCTCAAGGGCGACCTGACGGGTATCGTACGCGCGCTCAGGCTCTCGCGGGCCGTGATGGGCAACATACGCCAGAACCTGTTCTTCGCGTTCATCTACAACGCGGCGGGGGTGCCGATTGCGGCGGGGGTGCTGTTCCCGTTCCTCGGCATCCTGCTCTCGCCCGTTATCGCGGCCGCCGCCATGGCGCTCTCGTCGGTGAGCGTCATCGCCAACTCGCTTCGGCTTCGGGCGACAACCCTATAGCGGCGAGGAAGCCGAACGTTCCACGGCGCGTAACACGATCGTGGTACGCAAGCCCGTCTTGCAATTTCAGGTTGGTTCCGCCCTCGTGTCTTCGTGTTCGGGCCTAGGACGGCGTCCTCCTCAGGCTCGTCGGCGCGGCAGGACACCCGGTCGCAGCTGAAGGTCATCACGCGTGCGGCCGGTGCGGAGCAACTCGCCTCGTAGACCACCACGTGGCTGTGCTTCGCGACCTGCCTGACCGACGACGAGAGGCAGCGGGCGGCCCGAAGGGCGTGTTGAAGCGGCGCGTCGCTGGCGGTCGCGGCACCGCCCACCGAGAGGGCCGTAAGGGTCGCGAGCGCCAACACAAGAGGGCTTCTCCGCCCGCGAGAAACATTGGTCATGTCGGAATCCGTCTGGCACCGGGCGGAGCCCGTTAGCTCCGCCCGCCGCGCCCGCTTACTTGCCGTGCTTCTTCAGCCAGGCCTGCATCTCGCCGATTTCGCGCTCCTGGTCCTTGATGATGGTCTCGGCCATCTTCTTGGTGTCTGCGTCCTTGGCATGCTTCAGCGCGATCTTGGCCATGTCGACCGCGCCCTGGTGGTGCGGGATCATGTGCACGCGGAAGTCCACGTCCGGGTCGCCGGTGAAGGGTTTGTGCATCTCCTTCATCATCTTCTTGTGCGCCTCCTTGAAGTTCTTGGTGGAGGCGGTGTCGGTCGGCTTGGGCTGCATCTCGGCCATCATGGACATCATCTCGGGGTCCATGCCGGGCATGGTGGCCGAGGTGGAGCCGTGGCCGCCATGGGTCGACTGCGCATAGGCGCCCCCTACCAGGCTGGCCGCAACGGTCGCGGCGAGAAGCGATTTCTTGATGGTCTTCATGGTGATGCTCTCCTGCTGATGTGGCCGCGCTTGCGGCGGGGTGAACTCAGTTGTTGACGAAGCGGGCCTGGACGGCGTGGCCGTCCGCCATGGTGGCGGTGACCACGACGCGGGCGCCCTTGCCGAGTGGCTGGGCGAGCGTGCCGACGAGCTTGTTCGGAGCCGCCGGCTGCAATGCGACCGTGGCCGTCTTGCCCCCGTCCTGAACGACCGCGCGGGCGTTCTTGGAGCCGGCCGAGGCGAGCGGCTTGTCTTCCTGCTCGGTCAGGAACAGGACGAGCTCCGTCCCTTTCGCGACCATCTCGACATGGTGGCCGCCACTATCGACCACCGGGCCACCGTTCGGTCCCTTCGCCAGTTCGTGTGCGCCGACGCCGCTGGCCAGCAGGGCCATCGCACTCGCAATCAGCAATCGTCTCATGGTCGGGTCTCCTTGGTTTGTCAGAAGGCTTCGGCCGGGTTGAGCGCGCCGTCGTGGCTCTCCCGGATGCGTTCGAGCGCGCGCTCCCCGAAGGCGAGGAACAGGATCGGGGTCAGGAAGGTGTCGAGCAGCGTCGCGCTGATCAGCCCGCCGAAGATCGTCACCGCCACCGGGTGCAGGATCTCGCGGCCCGGCTCGTCGGCGCCCAGGATCAACGGGACGAGAGCCAGGCCGGCCGAGAGCGCCGTCATCAGCACCGGTGTCAGTCGCTCCAGGCTGCCGCGGATCACCGCCTCGCGCCCGAACGTCTCGCCTTCGTGCAGGATCAGGTTCAGGTAGTGCGAGATCTTCAGGATGCCGTTGCGGGCCGAGATCCCGGCGAGGGTGATGAAGCCGATCATGGAGGCGACCGAGAGTGGCTGCCCCGCGATCCAGAGGGCGACCACCGCGCCGATCAACGCGAGCGGAATATTGCCCATCACGATCAGCGCGAGGGGCACGGACCGGTAGCGCGAGAACAGGACGACGAAGATCAGGGCGAGAGAGACGAGCGAGAGCAGCGCGATCCGCAGGCTCGCCTCCTCCTGGGCCTGGAACGTCCCTTCGAGCGCCGCGACGTAGCCCGTCGGTAGCCGGCTCTCGTCGACCGCGCGGCGGATGTCGGCCACGATGGCCGTCATGTCCCGGCGGCCGTCAGTGTTCGCCATGACGACGATGCGGCGGCGCGTGTTCTCGCGCAGGATCTGGTTCGGGCCGTCCGTCTCGGTGACGTCCGCGACGAGGTGCAGGGGTATGCGTCCGGACGGCGTCGAGATGAGAAGGTCGGCGAGTGCGGTCGTCGAGCGGTCCTTGTCCGAAAGGCGGACGACTACGTCGAAGCGGCGGTTGCCCTGCACGATCTGCGAGACCGTCCGGCCGTTCGACAGCCCTTCGAGGGCCTGGGTGATGGCCGCCGGCGTGAGCCCGTAGAGGGAGGCACGGCCGTAATCGACGTCGATCCTCAGCTGCGGGATGCGGACCTGCTTCTCGACTTGGAGATCGACCACCCCGGGGATGCGCGACAAGCGCTCGCGTAGGCCGCCGGCGAGGGTGCGCAAGGTGTCGAGGTCGTCGCCGTAGATCTTCAGCGCGATCTCGGCGCGCACGCCGGAAAGCATGTGGTCGAGGCGGTGCGAGATCGGCTGCCCCACGTTGAGGACGGCCGGGAGCACGGCGAGGTGCGCCCGGATGTCGGCCATGACCTCTTCCTTGCGGCGGCCGCCGGGCTTCAAGTCCACGTCGATCTCGGACGAGTGGACGCCCTCGGCATGCTCGTCGAGCTCGGCGCGACCGGTGCGCCTGCCGACGGAGACGACGTCGGGCACCTGCAGGATGAGGCGCTCCGCGATCAAGCCGAGCCGGTGGCTCTCGGCCAGGGAGATGCCGGGCTCGTAGGCAAGGCCGAGCGTGAGCGTCCCCTCGTTGAAGGGCGGCAGGAACGCGCGCGGAAGGGTGGTCGCGAACAGCCCTGCGACGACCACCCCCGTTCCCGTAACGCCGAGCAGCACGGCCCGGTGTCCGAATGCCCATTCGAGAAGGCGGCGATTACCGCGCTTGAGGTGGCGAACGAGCCAGGTGTCCCGTTCGTGCGCGCTCGTTCGCCCGGACAGCAGGTAGTAGGCGAGGACGGGGGTCACCGTGATGGAGGTGACGAGCGACGCCAGGATTGAGACGATGTAGGCGACCCCGAGCGGGGCGAAGAGCCGGCCTTCGATGCCGGACAGCGCGAACAGCGGCACGAAGACGAGGATCACGATCATCGTCGCGTAGACGATGCCGGACCGGACCTCCTGGCTGGCGTGAGCGATGACCCGCAGTACCGGCTCGGGCGCGGCTTTCGCACGGTTTTCGCGCAGGCGCCGGATGATGTTCTCGACGTCGACAACCGCATCATCGACGAGCTCGCCGATGGCGATGGCGAGGCCGCCAAGCGTCATGGTGTTGATTGTGAGCCCGAGCGCGCGGAAGACGACCACCGTGATCAGGATCGAGATCGGGATGGCGAGGAGTGAAATCGCCGTCGCCCGCACGTTCATCAGAAACAGGATGAGCACGACCGCGACCACGGCCGCCGCCTCGAACAGAACGCGCCTCACGCTGTCGACGGAGTTCGCGATGAAGGTCGCCTGTCGGAACTGGACGTTCGTCGCCGAGATGCCGGCCGGGAGCGTCTTCTGGACGTCGCGCAGCACCTCCTCGATCTTCTGCGTCAACGGGACCGTGTCGGCCCCGGGCTGCTTCTGGACCGAGATGATCACCGCCGGCTTGCCGTTGTAGCCGGCGTCGCCGCGCTTCACGGCTGGCGCGAAGTCCACGCTGGCGACCTGCCGCAGCAGGATGGGCTGCCGGGTCCCGGTCGCACCGGAGGCTTTGGCGGCCTCGGGTGCTCCGGGTGCAACGACGGTATTGCGGAGGTCCTCCAGCCGGTCTGTCAGGCCGACGTTGCGGATGAGGTACTCGCGGCCGTGCTGGTTGACGAACCCGCCGCCGGTGTTCGTTCCGAAGCGTGCTGCTGCCGTCTCGATCTGGTCAGCCGAGACATCGAGCGCCTGCATCGCCGCAGTGTTCGGGGTGATGCGATATTGGCGAACCTCGCCTCCGATAGGGATGACCTGCGCAACCCCGGGGATCGTCAGCAGCTGCGGCCGAATGACGAAGTCGGCGAGCTCGCGCATCTGCATCGGGGACGTCTTGTCGTCACCCGTCACCGCGACGAGCATGATCTCGCCCATGATGGAGGTGACCGGCCCCATCTGAGGCGTGACCCCGCGCGGAAGCTGGTCCCGAACCAGCGACAGCTTCTCGGCGACCAGCTGGCGGGAACGGTAGATATCGGTCGACCAATCGAACTCGACGTAGACGACGGAAAGGCCAACGCCGGACACCGACCTGACGCGCGTCACGCCGGGCATTCCGTTCATGGCGGTCTCGACCGGGTAGGTGACGAGTTGCTCGACCTCTGGCGGCGCGAGCCCTTCGGCCTCCGTCATGAGCGTGACGGTCGGGCGGTTCAGGTCGGGGAAGACGTCAACCGGCAGGCGGGGCAGGACGTAGGTGCCGTAGGCCATGAGCGCGAGCGCGGCCGCGAGCACGAAGAGGCGGTTCCGCAACGACGCGGAGACGAGGAGGTTGAACACGGCCTTTCCCCCCTCAGCGGATCTGGTTGACGAGGTCGGCGCCGCGCACGACTACGCGCTCGCCCTCGGCCACTCCGGCCCGCACGATGACCCGGCCGGCGTCGAAGGGCTCGGCACGGACGAGCCGGGGCTGGAAGCGCTCCGGTTCGGCGTGACGCCAGACCAGCGTCTCGCCGTTCCCGCCGCGCACGACAGCGTCCCGCGGCAAGACGATCCCGTGCTCAGGCTTGCCAGACGGGGCGACCACGGTGACCGGCTGACCCACGCTCAAGTTCGGCGGCGGATCGAGCACGGCGAACTGAACGGTCACCGATTGCTGCTGCATCGCGCGGCTGGTGCCCTGGTAGCGGAGCCGAAGTTGCGTCCCATCGGTCGTCGTCGCGCTCGCCTCACCGGCACCCAAAGACGGCATGTCGCTGTCGTGGAAGACTACGGCCTCGACGTAGAGGCTCTTCGGATCGACCACCTGGAAGAGGATGTCCTGTGCGGCCACGACCTGGCCGGCCACGACGCGGCTCGTCGCGACCATCCCGTCCACCGGTGCGCGCAACACTTCCGGAGCGGACCGGATCTCGCGCACGGCCTCGCGCCGCCGCCTGAGGCCTTCAACCTCAAGCTCGGCGTCGGAGACGGCCACCGTCGTACCGGCGCCCGTGGCCAGCAGCCGGCGGGCGCGGGCGAGGCGGGCTTCCGCCAGCGCGGTCTGCTGTTCGATGTCCCCGACCTTTTCGGCCAGCGTCGCGCGGTCGGCCGCGATGATCGGCGTCTCGACCACTGCGAGAATGTCGCCCTGGCGCACGACCTGACCGAGCTGGGGCAGACGTCCGCCTTCCGGTGCTCCGACGCGCCCACCGTTTATGCTCTGGACGAGACCACTCCGGTTCGGGTCGGCCGCGACTCGTCCGATCAGGGAGGTGGATCGCTCGGCGGTCGAGGCCTTCGTCAGGACCGTCCGGACGTCAAGGACGCGTTGCGAGGGCTTCGGCAGGAAGACGCTCCCGTCGGAAAGCCGCTCGGGCCGGTCGCCGGAAGGTGGCACCCCCGCCGTAGCCCGGGGCGTCGCGGCCTGCCCGTGATCCTCGCCTTCGTGGGCGAGTGCGAAGGCAGTCGAAGCGATGACGAGAACCAGCGCCACGCCGGCCACGGGGAGCATACGCCCCCGAGCCCGGACGGCGAGGCCGAGCAGGAACCCCAGCGCAAGCGCAACACCGGCGACCACGTAAGGTAGCGGGATCTCGGTTCCGGCAAGGACCAGTTTCCGGACGGCCGTCGGGGCGGCCATCGCCGGGGCGGCGGCCTCGGGACGGTTCAGGGTCCCAATCAACAGGTCATCGCCGGCCGGGCCGGTGACCGCCAGGAGGATCTCAAGCGGCCCGGAGCCGGCGAGCTTCGGCGAGGCGACGACATAGGTGGCGTCCGCGCCCAGGTCTGCCGGGATCTCGCCTTCCCCGCCCAGCGTCACGACGAGCTTCGCATCGGTGACCGGGTCGTTGGAGCCGAAGCGGTCGAGGTAGACGGTCAGCCGATCCCCGCGCAGGACGGCAACGGCCTCGTAGATGTCGGACGACATCGCGACGCGAGGGTTTGCCGGTGCGGCGGGAGCGGCCTGTGCGGCCCCGTGGTCATGCCCTTCGTGGGCGAGAACGGGCACGGAAAGGAGCAGGAGCGCGACGAGAACGGCTCCGTACCGGCCGAGGCGGCCGGGCAGCAACGAAAACATGGACGAGAACCCCGAAAAGCGGACATGGCTTCGGGAGCGCCCCGGCGGTGCCGGGTCGCCCGATCAGGCTATGTCGGGGGTTCTCGGTGGCTTCCTGGGACCTTCGTGCAGGATCCCGTGTCCACGGGCGACGAAGGACGGCAACGCGGCGGTGGTCTCGACGAGCGAAACCGCTGCGTCACGGCTTACGGGCGCGATGGCGGTGGCGCAGAAGCTGCCGCAGCAATCACCCTTCGAACCGTGATGATCCCGCCCCTCGGCGGTCCCCCCGTGGCTGTCGGCGCCCGGACCGTGGTGGTGGTGGTCGCTCGTGTCGTCGTGGTGGTGGTCCGCGACGGCGGGGGTGGGGTGCATGGGCGCGATGCGCGCCATGGCCGAGCCGTGGAGCACGAACGACACAAAGGCCACGAGCATGAAGCTCGCGACCAGCCGTCGAATATGTGTCCACGTACGGTGCAACGTTGGCCTCTCGCCGGAGACAACTCGATCCCACGGCCTTCGTTCAAGCGGTTCCGAACTTCGTCGTGAAGCAGACCTCTCCTTCACCCGGGCCGATCCGGCGTAGACCTTCCAACAGGGGTAAGGTCAAGCTCCTTTCGACCTAACCTGGCCACACCACGTTCGGGCTTCTTCCACTTAATCTGCGACCTCCTCCTCATCGCTGTGGCGAGAATGGTCGTCGACGAGGCACCGCGTCGGGGTGCAGACGAGCGTGACCACTCGCCCTGAACCTTCGCGACACGAGGCCTCGTAGACAACCGTCTCTTTCGAGGACGAGACTTCCCGAACGTCCTGCGGAAGGCAGCGCGCGACCTGCAGCGCGCGCTTGAGGTGGTGATGGTCGGCCAGCACGTTCGTTGGAAAGGCGAGGACGACTAGGGTGCCGAGTAGGGCGGGTTTGATGAGATGCATAGGTCAGACGGGCAGCGTCGGTTCGGTGTCCCCGGATGTCGCGTCCTCGACTTGGATGGTCAGGTGGCCGATTCCGAACTCGTCCGCGACAAGCCTGCGGGCATCAGCGAGCACCCGCCCGGCTTGGGCCGGGTCCGCAACGACGAGGTGACCACTCATCGCGTCCATGCCTGAGGTGATGGTCCAGACATGAAGGTGGTGGGTTGCAATCACTCCCGGGATCGCTCGCAGGCGGTCGTCGAGGCGAAGGACGTCCACACGCGCAGGAGTAGCTTCGAGGAGGATGGCCGTCGCTTCCTTCAGCAGGTTCCAGGTTCTCGGGACGATGAAGAGCCCGATGCCCGCCCCGATTATCGGGTCCGCCAGCCGCCACCCGGTGAGCATCACGACGGCTGCGGCGACGATGACGCCGACCGATCCCAGCATGTCCGAGAGCACCTCGAAGTAGGCGCCGCGGACGTTCAGGCTTTCGCCCGATCCGCCGGAGAGGAGCCGCATGCTGACGAGGTTCACCCCGAGTCCTACGGCGGCCACGATCAGCATCGGAAGCCCGAGCACCTCTGGCGGGTTCCTGAACCTCTCGTAGGCTTCGTAGAGGATGTAGATCGTCAGCAGGAGCAGGACGACGGCGTTCCCGAGAGCAGTCAGGATCTCGGCCCGAAGAAGGCCGTAGGTGCGTTCCGGTGTGGCCGGACGTTCGCCGAGCTTGATGGCGAGAAGCGCGAAAGCGAGCCCACCGGCGTCGGTCAGCATGTGGGCCGCATCGGCAAGCAGCGCCAAGCTACCGGTAACAAGTCCGCCGACGACCTCAGCGGCCATGTAGGTCAGCGTCAGGGCCAAGGCCCAGGTCATGCCCCGCTTGTTTCGGGAGGCCGCCGATCCGGCAGAACCTCCGTGGGAGTGGCCGCCGCTCATGCCGCCTCGGATCTCATGTCTGCCATCCCGCTGGGTGTGCGAACGGTCGCGCTGGTCGCGAGTGCGACGAGTTCTGGGGTCTCACGGTCCCCATCTCGGCTCGGGAGAGGGCGGACGAGCAGGCTGTTCGGGAGTTCGGACCCGAGTAGGGCGACGAAGCGCCTGGATGCGACGAGATCGAGATCCTCCTCCTTCGCGCGGCGCTCTATTCGCCCGAGGGCGTTCATCGCCGGGCCGAGAACAGTCATTTCCGCGCGAAAGCCGTCGTCCAGGATGCCGGCGAGGAGCGTTCCCGCGTGCAGTACGGCGACGAGCCGGATCTCGGGCAGGCCTCGTACCGCGCGGCCGCCGTTCAAGGCTTCGATCCTCGCCCTGATAATCAGCACGGCGCTCAGTGCCGCGGTGGCTTGGCGAGTTGGCTCACCGTCGAAGAACTGTGCCAGGACCGCGTCGCCCACGTACTTGTCCACGCTGCCCCCGGCTTCGCCGATGGCGGCGTTCACGAGCGCGCGAACCTGCAGCAGCCAGCTCAGGACCTCGTCGGGCGCGTGCCGCCGGCTCAGTTCAGAAAAGCCCCGTATGTCGATGGCGAGCAGGCACGCGTGCCGGCGGCGAACGCCAGTGGCCGGGCCGGTTCCAGGAGGAACGAAGCGCGAGAGAAAGGCGCGCTCCCGCTCCGAACGGATCGAGGTGCGAACCGCCGTCCTGAGGCGTGCCGTCCCCTGTAAAACGAAGCCCGAGGCGGCCACGAAGCTCGCCAAGCTGAAGAGGTGCGCACTCAACGCGGCCGATGGAGCCATGCCGATGGTCCAAGCGACGGCGACCGCGCCGGCCCATGGGAAGACCACCAAAGCCGCAAACGCCGCAGTACGAATTGGTTCGAGCGCCAAGCCGCTCGCCAGGAGTAGCAGGAACGCCGGGACCAAGGTGGCGGTATGCGCGGCCGAGCGCGTGAAGTCGTTCGCGACGAAAACGTGCTCAGCGAGCAGGTACCCGGCGAACAGCCCGTCGAGGCATGTCGCGATCCAGTCGCGGCGTGGCGTGCTGCCGAACGCGATCAGCGCCGTGCAGAGGCCGTAGCCCGCCACGACCAGCCAGTGCGAGGCGGAATGCTGCGATCCACCCTCCAGGGCCGCCGATGCGAGGAGGACGGCGAGCACGACAAAGCGCGGAACCAAAGTCGTTGTGGCATGAGCTACGCCGGGGTCGCTATCGCCTGACGACCCCGTATCCGAGACGCTGGCGCTCATCGTCCGTCGGTGGTCACGAGCCCCCATGGCAGATCCCTGACCTGTTCGTAATGCTGCCCCGGCCGGTAGCGCTGGACGGACAGGCCGAGCGACGCGGCGCTGAGACGGCCGACCGACTGGGCCACCGAGAACGCTCCCACGACGCGGTCCCTCTGCGCGACGATGAGGTTCACCCGGGCGATGAGTAGCTCCTGCTGCTGGTTCAGGACGTCCAGGGTCGTACGCTGTCCCGCCCGCGCCTCTTCGCGCACGCCCGTCAACGCGACCTCGTTGGCCGCTACCTGCGCCTGCGCGGAGATGACGGTCGCTTTCGCGGCCTCCAAGGCTCCCCAGGCCGAGAACACGGCCGAACGAACTGCGTCCCGGGTCGCTTCGGCCTCAATCCGACGTTGTCCCGCGACCTCCTTCGCCTGCCGGACCCGGGCGTAGGTCTCTCCACCCTCGTAGATAGGCACGGAGAGTTGGGCGACGAGCGACGTCGAGAGCGTCCTGTCTCCCGGGCTGGACGTGTCGTATCCACCGCCGAAGCTTCCGACGAGGTTGAGGCTCGGGGCGAGCTCTCCTTCGACGACCTTCACCTGGAGTTCGGCCGCGTCCACGGCGTGCAGGGCGGAAAGGACGGCCGGGTGCTCGGCCAACGCGATCCGGACGGCTTGGGCGAGGGACGCGGGAACGAGCCGGTCCGGCGGCTTACCCGGGGCGAGTTGCCGGGGCTCCACGCCCACGATCCGTCGGAAGGTGGCGATGGACGACTGGAGGTTCGCCTGCGCGACGCTGACCTGCGAGCGCGCGCCTTCCAACCGAGCCTCGGCCTGCGCAAGGTCTGTTCGCGTGATCTGCCCGGCCACGAGCCGCTCGCGGGTTTGCCGAAGCTGCTCTTCGAGAACCTCGACGTTGTTGCGTTGCAAATCGAGGGTGGCGGTGTCCCGCAGCACGTCCATGTAGGATCGCGCGGCCGAGAACAGTGTCTCCTGCTCCGTCTGCCGTAGCGTCTCTCGCGCGCCCAGGATTCCGCTTTCCGCCTCGCGGACGGAGTTCACGGTGCGAAATCCGTTGAACAGGTTCTGGGTGACCTGGAGCGCGGCCTGTCTCGGGAACAGAGCGTCGCGGGTATTCACGAGCGCACCGGACGAGCCTGTTCGCCCCGTCTCGTAACTCGCGCCGGCGGTAGCGGAGGCCGCCACGGTCGGACGGTACCCAGAAAGAGCCCGAGGCACGTTCTCGTCGGTGGCCCGCAAGGAGGCGCGGCCGGCGTTCAGGTCCGGATTGCCCATGTAGGCCTTGGCCAGGGCTGACGGCAGCGTCTCGGCCGTCGCGGTGCCGGCGAGCGCCAGCGTCACCGCCGCGGCGCGAAAGAAGGAGCGCACCGTCATCGGCTCTTTTCCGCGTTCGGTCTGGTACGGCGCGCCGGCTTGGGTTCCGGCGATTGTTCGGAGCAGTGGACGAATGCGTCGTCGTCCGGCTCGCGGTGGCGGTCCGACATGGCCGGCGTGCCCGGTAGCTTGCGATCCCGAAGCGGATGATGCGGCCCCGGGATGCACGTCCCGCGCTCCGTCCTGATCGGCGGACGTTCCGTCGTGGCCAGCGAAGGCGAGCAGACCGCGACGGCGGCGCCGATAAAGGCGACCCTTAGTGTCTTCGACATGCTTGTGCCCTCACTCGGCCGCTAGCGGGATAGGGCGGTACTCGTGCTCCGGCTCCGCTTCGGACCGAGCCGGGGCGTCCGCCGTCCCGAACAGGGCGTAGAGCGCCGGCAGAACGAGCAGGGTCAGCAGCGTCGCGCTGATGAGGCCGCCGATGACGACGGTCGCCAGCGGCTTCTGGACCTCGGCGCCGGTACCGGTCGCGAGTGCCATCGGCACGAAGCCGAGCGAGGCCACGAGCGCCGTCATGGCGACCGGCCGCAGCCGGGTCATGGCGCCCTCCATGATCGCGTCGAGCTTGGGCCGTCCTTCCTCGACCAGCTGCTTGACGAAGGTGAGCATCACGAGGCCGTTCAGAACGGCGACGCCCGACAAGGCGATGAACCCCACCGCTGCGGACACGGAGAACGGCATGCCCCGAAGCCACAGGGCCAGGATTCCTCCCGTCAACGCGAGCGGCACCGCGCTGAACACCAGGAGCGCGTCCTTCGGTGAACCGAGCGCCTGGTAGAGCAGGAGGAAGATCAGGAAGAAGCAGCCCGGGACCACGATGGCGAGGCGCTGGCGCGCCGCCGCGAGGTTCTCGAATTGGCCACCCCAGGTGATCCAAGCGCCCGGTGGCAGTGTCACCGACGAGGCGACCTTCGCCTGCGCCTCCGCGACGACCGACGCGATGTCGCGTCCGCGGACGTTCGCGGTCACGACGATCCGGCGCTTGCCGTTCTCGCGCGAGATCTGGTTCGGGCCTTCCGAGAAGGAGAAGCTCGCGACCTGCTTGAGGGGCACCGTGGCGGCCTTCCCCGTAGCGCCTGGCGCAAGCGGGATAGGCAGGTTCTTGAGCGCCTCCAGATCGTCGCGAACGTTCTCTGGCAATCGAACGACGATCTCGAAGCGTCGGTCTCCCTCGAACAGAACGCCCGCCTCGCGACCCCCGATGGCCGCGCCGAGCACATCCTGGACGGCGAAGTGGCTCAGGCCGAGCCGCGCGATCTCGGCCTTGTCGATGCCGATCTCCAGGAACGGCAGGCCCGTCACCTGCTCGACCCGGACGTCCTGCGCGCCGTCGACGGAGCGGAGCGCCGTCGCGACCTGGTTCGCGGCGGGCAGCATGGTCGAGAACTCCTCGCCGAATACCTTCACGGCGAGGTCGCCGCGGGTGCCCGCGAGGAGCTCGTTGAACCGCATCTGGATGGGCTGGGTGAACTCGTAATTGTTGCCGGCGAGCTTCCCCACCTTCGCCTGGATCTCGGCGATGAGCTTGTCCTTGGGCAGGGTCGGGTCCGGCCACTCCGCCTCCGGCTTCAGGATGATGAAGGTGTCGGACACGTTCGGCGGCATCGGGTCCGCCGCGACCTCGGCCGTGCCCGTCTTGGCGAAAACGAACGCGACCTGCGGGAAGGAGCTCACGGCCTTCTCGACGGCCAGCTGCATGTCCTGGGACTGCGTCAGCGAAGTCGACGGGATGCGCATCGCGTGCATGGCGATGTTCTTCTCGTCCAGCTGCGGGATGAACTCCTGCCCAAGGCGCAGGAACAGTAGGCCGCTCGCGATGAAGAGCAGGACCGCCCCGGTCACGACGATCCCCGGATGACGGATCGAGCCGGCGAGCGCCGGGCGGTAGATCGCCTTCAGCCAGCGCACGAGGAACACGTCCTTCTCCTGCACCTTGCCCGTGATCACGATGGCGATGAGCGCCGGGACGAAGGTGAGGGAGAGGACAAAGGCCGCCGCGAGCGCGATGATGACGGTGAGGGCCATCGGCGCGAACATCTTGCCCTCGACGCCCGTGAAGGTGAGGAGCGGGACGTAGACGAGGATGATGATCGCCTGCCCGTAAACGGAAGGCTTGACCATCTCCTCGGCGGACCGGCGAACGGTCTCCAGCCGCTCCTCCAGGCTCAGCTTCCGCCCGAGCTCGTGCTGGCGTTCCGCGAGGTGCCGGAGCGAGTTCTCGGCGATGATCACCGCCCCGTCCACGATGAGGCCAAAATCGAGGGCTCCCAGCGACATCAGGTTCGCGCTGATGCGGCCCTGAACCATCCCCGTCATGGTCATGAGCATGGCGACCGGGATCACGAGGGCCGTGATGATGGCCGCGCGGATGTTGCCGAGAAGCAGGAACAGCACGGCGATGACGAGAAGGGCGCCCTCCGCCAGGTTCTTGGCCACGGTCCGCACGGTCGCTTCGACCAGTTGGGTGCGGTTGAGAACCGTCTTCGCCTCGATGCTCGGCGGCAGCGAGCGCGCGATGTCCCGCATACGGGCGTCGACGGCCTTTGCCACCTCGCGGCTGTTCCCTCCGATGAGCATCAGGGCCGTGCCGACCACGGCCTCCTTGCCGTTCTCGGACGCCGAGCCGGTGCGGAGCTCGCGCCCGATGGTCACGGTCGCGACGTCCTTCACCCGGACGGGAACGCCGCCGCGCGTCGCGACGACGACGTTGCCGATCTCCTCCATGCCCTCCAGGCGTCCGGCCGAGCGCACCACATAGCCCTCGCCGTTGCGCTCCAGGTACCCGGCCCCGCGGTTCTGGTTGTTGTTCTCGACGGCCTCGGCGACGTCCTTGAAGGAGAGACCGAGCCCGATAAGCTTCGCCGGCTCAGGCTGCACGTGGTACTGCTTCTTGTAGCCGCCGATCACGTCGACGCCGGCGATGCCCGGCACCGTCCGAAGCTGCGGCCCGATGATCCAGTCCTGCACCGTCCGCAGGTAGGCCGCCCGCTCGAAGTCGGAGCGGAGCCGCTGGCCTTCGGGCGTGAGATAGCTCCCGTCCGTCTGCCAACCGGGCTGGCCGTCCTTCACGGGGCGGCCGTCGCCCGGTTCCTTGAAGTGGACCGTCCACATGTAGATCTCGCCGAGCCCGGTCGAGATCGGTCCCATGTGGACCTCGGCTCCCTGCGGCAGGCTGGCCTTCGCCTCCGAGAGACGCTCGCTGACCTGCTGTCGCGCGAAGTAGAGGTCGGTCTTCTCGCTGAAGACCGCGGTCACCTGCGCGAAACCGTTGCGCGAAAGGGAGCGCGTGTATTCGAGGCCCGGGATGCCGGCGAGCGCCGTCTCCATCGGGTAGGTGACCTGCTTCTCGACGTCGAACGGCGACAGCGAGGGCACGACCGCGTTGATCTGCACCTGGTTGTTGGTGATGTCCGGGACGGCGTCGATGGGGAGCTTGGTCAACGACCACGCGCCCACTGCGCAGGCGACGAGCGAGACGAGGAGCACCAGCCAGCGCTGGCGCACCGAGAAGTCGAGGATGCGGCTGATCACGTTCCCGCCCCTCAGTGCACGTGCTCGGCCTCGGCCTTGCCGAGTTCCGCCTTGAGGACGAACGAGTTCGTGGCCGCGACCTTTTCGCCGGGGTCGAGGCCGAAGACGATCTCGACGGAGGCGTCGTCTCCCTTGCCGAGGACGACCTCACGCTTCTCGAAGCCCTTCTCGTTGCGGACGAAGACGACCTGCTCGCCCCCGATGGCCTGCAGCGCGCCGCGCGGGACCTTCATCTCGACCGGCTCTTCCGAGACGACGACGTTGGCCGTGACGTACGAGCCCGGCCTCCATGTCATGTCCTTGTTCTCGACCGACGCGATGACACGGGCGGAACGGGTCTCCTGGTTCAGGACCGGGCTGACGAAGACGATCTTCCCCTTCGAGGGCTCGGCGCCGTTCCCGGCCGAGATGGCGACCTCCTGTCCCTCGCGGATGACGGCGAGGTCGCCGCTCGGGACGGAAAGCTCGATCCAGACGGACGAGAGGTCGGCGACGACGTAGAGCTCCTTCTCCTCGCTCTCCCCGCCGATCGGCGCTCCGAGATCGACCTTGCGCTCGATGACCCTCCCGGCGAGAGGCGAGCGGATCTCGTACTTCTGCAGTCCCGCCATCGTCCGGGCGACGGGCGCGGACGCGCCGGCGGACGCCGTACGCACCGGTGCGGAGCGACGCGCGAGATCGCCGACCTCTCCTTCAGAGAACCCGAGCGCCTGGAGCTTCTGCGAGGCGAGCTCGACCCTGAGCTGCGCCTCCGTGAAGGTCTGGCGAGCGCGCAGGTACTGCTGCTCGGCCGAGATCCGCTTATCCCACAAGGCCTGCTCGCGCTCGAACAGTGTCTGCTGCAGTTCGAGGTTCGTGGTGGCCGCGAAGTATTCGCTTCGAGCCTCGGCGACCTCGCGGCTGTCGAGCACGGCGACGACCTCGCCTTTGGCTACCTGCTCGCCGAGGCGCTTGCGCATTTCGGCGACGGTCCCGACGACCTTGCCCGCGACCCGGGCGACGCGGTCGGCGTCTGTCGTCACGGTGCCAGGTACGCTAAGCTTGCGGGCGAGCGTCCCTCCGCCGACCTCGGCGACCCCGATCTTGGCCGCCTCGACCTGCTCGGCCGTCATGACGACGTGGCCTTCCGGTCCCTCCTTCTCGCCGGCACCGTGCCCGTGGCCGTGGCCGTGACCGTCCGCGGCCTTGGGCGGAGGTGGCAGGGCAAGTCCCGCTACCTCGCGGATGAAATTCGAGACCCCGGGCACGAAGGTGCCGACGAGCAGCCCCAGCCCGACGAGGGCGAGGCACAAAACGATCTTCTTCATGGGACGTCCTGACGTGACTTGCGCGGCTCGGGTCCGTCCGGGACGGACAACGACGAGCACGGGGAGCGGCGCGCCAAAGCGGGCGCGCCGGCGCTCACGCCGGCCGAAGCCGGCGAACGTCAGGCTCTAGGGGGTTCGGCGGGCGGTTCGTGCTCGCGGGCCGCCGCGAACGCATTCAACGCGGCGAACTTGACCTCGACCGCGTGCGCCACGAACTCCGGCTCTCCGGCGGCGAGCGGCACCGCTTGGTGGCAGGCGCAGTGTGCGCAGTGCTGAGCCGTTCCGGCGTGGGAGGGCTCGTTCGCGGAGTGGTGGTCCACGCCTGAACCGGTCAGGAGCACCACTCCGTCCCGACGTGGCTCCACGTCGGAGGCCGTCGCCGGCTGAAGCGCGCCCATCAGGAACGACACGCAGAGCAGCAAAGCGAGCGCACGACGCCAGAGGGCGACCGCCCCCTGGAGCCCGGAGCTCCGTCCCTGCTGCGCGACTCGTGTCATCCTGCGGGCTTATACGCTTACTTGGTGTCTAGATTGTAGCGGGCCTTGCCGACCTCCGCCGTACCCTTCTTGAGCGTTAGGGACGCGCGGAACTTGCCCTCCACAGGGAAGTCGATCTTGGCAGCAAGCTTGTTGTCGCCGGCGGGCTTGAGCTCGACCGTCTTCTGCTGGTTGCCCTTCGCCAGGACGGACGCCGTCGCGACATAGGCGGCGGCGTCGATCTTCTGCTCCTTCTCGTCCACGAGGAACAGGGTCACGTCGGACCCCTTTACGACAAGCTCGCCTTCGACGGCGCCAATCTGTTGGATCTGGCCGCCGTTCGGGGCCGCGTGCGAGTGGCCGTGTCCGCCCTGGGCGAAGACCACGGCCGGCGCCGCCATGAGGGAAGCTGCGAAGACGGCGGTGCGAAGAAGGTGCTGCACGCGAAGGGCTCCTGTCCTGGGTCCGAAGCGGCTTGTAATGTCTCTAGCGGCTAGAGCTGCAAGGCCCTTTTTCCGAGAAGGCGCAAATGTCGCAAATGAGCTGGAAGGCATGGTGATGTCCTTGAAGTTCGCGCGCCTCCTCTGCCGGGAGAGCGCACTCTGAGACGAGGGATGAGTGCCGGACGCATGCGCGCCCGCGTACTCAGGCCTGCGGCGGCTTCAAAGGGGGCGAGACGGTGCGACCCGCGTCCAGGCGGTCACTACCTGACCCGAACGCCGCGTAGGTCACGCGCCGGGCGTGGCTCTCGGCCTGTTCGGGCAGTCGGCTCGTCTTCATGCAGTGACAATGCGCCTCGGACCGTTCCGGGTCGGCGCCGAGATCCTCCAGCGTCAGCACGGAGCCCGCCCCGACTTCCTGGGCCGAGACATGGGTCGGGGCGTAGCTGAGGAGAGCGGCAAGGGTCAGAAGGACCAAAAACAGGCGAAGCGAGGCAGCGCCGAAACGCGCCCGTCCCTCCCTCGTTGGGCTGCCGCAAATCATGACGGGGACCGTAAGGCGGGACGTCTCCGCCATCAACTTCGCCAGGCCATCACCACCTCGAATACGACGATGATGACCAGGATGCCGATGACGACGAGGTACAAGGACCGGTTGGCCCGGCGCAGGATGAAGGTTCTCGGCCGGCGCCGGCCGGACCTGCCCGGCTCCAGATGGCCAAAGGACTGTCGGCGAAGCTTCTTGCTCATCCGACGTTCGGCTCAGTGCCGGTCGTGCTCGCACATGTCGTGGTCCGCGAGCACCTGGATAACGCGGCACTCGGCCACCCGGCCGTGCCCGCATTCCGAGATCATGCGGGTGAGCTCGCCGCGCAGAGCAGAAAGCTTCGCGATGCGACGGTCGACCTCGCCAAGATGGCGCCGGGCGATCTCGTCGGCTTCTTCGCACGATCCGTCCGGCTGCGCGGACATGTCGAGGAGCTCTCGGATGGCGTCGATCTCGAACCCGAGCTCGCGCGCATGCCTGATGAAGTTCAATCGGCCTACGTCGGTCTCGTCGTACCGCCGCTGCTTGCCCTCGGTTCGGGGTGGAGCAGGCAGCAGTCCAATCTGCTCGTAGTACCGTATCGTCGGAACCTTAACCTGCGCTCTGCGCGAGAGTTCGCCTATCGAGAAGTCCATGATCGCTGCCGCCTGAAGCCTCGGTCGGAGTAATCCCGGTCGCGGCGCTTGTGAACCGGCCACCGCCGTCAGTCCCTGAACCGGCCGCCAACACTTCCGGGCGTCTCGGCCCTGATCGTGGCGATCAGGCTCCGAGCACCATCCCGCCCAGAGCCAGGAACGGCAGGATCTGTCACCTCCGGAACACCGGGGAGCCGGCCCGATCCGTGCTGGTCCATCTAAGCGGGTCGCACCGGAACGGGCTTGGGAGCACCGAGCTTAGGCAACAAACGAACGTAGAGCATCTCGCTAACGAGCTCGACCAGCGTTTGTGTAACAACCACAGCTGGCAGGAGCGGAACTCCCCCTGGTACAGCGAACGCGAGCGGCAGCACCACGAGCGAGTTCCGAGTTGCCGCGCTGAAGGCAAGGGCGCGACCGGCCGGCGCATCCAGGTGGAACAGACGTCCAAACCCCCAGCCGAGCAGGGGTGCTATCAGAGCGAACGCCGTGTAAGCGGGGATTACACGCAGAGCGTCGCCGAGGGCTGGCCCAAGCTGCGGAACCACGGCCGCGACTACGACGAACAGGACCAGGGCCGTCATGGGCACGGGCAGCACGCCCAGCCCGTCCGCGGTGCGCCGCCCCGCTTGGCTTCGACGGCTCCAGACCTGCACGGCGGCAGAGAGCATTAGCGGGATCACGATGAGCCAGACGAACGCATGCACGAAAGGCCCGACCTGGACGTAACGCGCTGCGTCGTCACCAAGGAAGCCCTTTAGGTATACCGGAAGCAGGGCCATTTGCGCGATGAGGAGCGCCGGCGTCGACGCTAGCAACACCTTGCCGTCAGCCTGCCCTAGGTGAGAGAACGTGACCACATAATCTATACACGGCGTGAGCAGCACCAAGAGTACGCCCAGCCGAAGCATGGGGTCGGCGGGCAACAGGTAGATCAAGCCTCCCACCAACACCGGCAGAACGACGAAGTTGGTGAGGAGCAGCGCGGCGAAGAAGCGCACTCGGGCAAAAGCTCTTCCGAGATCTGAAAGGGGTACTTGCAGGAAGGTAACGAACAGCATCAAGGCGAGAGCGGGATTGATGACTGTCTCTAGCGACTGTGTGCCCGGCACGGTCAGCGCGGCAAGCGCACCTGCCGAAATTGCTGCAAAGTAAATCGTCAACTGCCGGTGTTCGAGTGTTTGGCGCAACGCGCTCATGGCTGCTCGCAACGATATTTAGTTGACCGGGGGAGTGATTTGCACGCGTCCGCACCCATGGATGAGGAAGACGGTGCCGCGGTCGCGCACTTGGCAGGATTGTTGGGCAGCGCGGCAAGCATGAGCAAGGAGGTGCGCAAGGGTGCTACCATGTTTTGCAGAACGTAGTGCCGGAACCTGCCCTTTCGCGTGTACCGCGTGAGCGCTGATTGCGCGCACGGTTGAGACCCACGGGAGCATCGTGAGGATGCGACGACGTAAGGAGATCCTCCAGCTAAGGCCGAACAGGTCAACGGCGTTCTCCGGGACGCCTCCTAACGACCCCCGTTCCTGATCGTGGCGACGGTCGCGCCGATCAGGGCTCCGAGCGCCGTCCAGCCGAGAAACACGCCCGCGAGGAAGGCGCCGGACGCGTTCGGCTCGGGAGCGACGAGGAGCCGGCCGAGCCCGAGCAGGGCGCCGCAGATCGCGCCACTCCGTACGGCGAGCCCGAGCGATCCGGCGTCCGGCTTCAAGGCCGCTCCCCCATTCCGCATGACCCGAATGCCAATGTGATTGACTCCGTCACGGCTGCGGTCCGGCGATGCGGCGGAGCTTAGCCAGACGCGTCTCCCGCGGCTCGTGCATGTCGAGCGTGGTTGCGAGGCGGCCCGCGTGGTCCATCACGTAGACCGTCGCGGTATGGTCGACGGTGTAGCTGTCGCTGCCCAAGGGGACCTTCCTGTATTCGGCGCCGTAGGCACGCACGGCCGCGTCCGTCTCCACGGCCGTGCCCCTCAGGGCCAAGATCCGCTCGTCGAAGGACCGCATGTACTCCGCCAGGACTTCCGACGTGTCTCGTTCGGGGTCGACGGTCACGAATAGGGCCTGCAGCCTGTCCGCGTCGGGACCGAGCTCCTTGAGCAGGTCGGTGACGTCGAAGAGCGTCGTCGGACAGACGACCGGGCAATGCGTGAACCCGAAGAACACCAGAAATGGTCGTCCTCGTAGGGTCGCCTCCGTGACGAGTTCGCCCTTGTGGCTCATCAGGGCAAACGGCCCGCCGATGCCCTGGACCGCTGCATGGGCCGTCTCGCTCCGGCCGGCCTTTCGGGGGATCACGCCTTCTCGGTAAAGGCCGAGAGAGGCGCCGGCGGCGAGGGCGACCGCACACAAGCCGGCCACCGTCCAGCGCAGGTTCAATTCACCGCCCCGCCGTCCCGAGGAACGGACCAGGTCTCCGTGCTGGCGGCAGCGGCCATGTCACAGCGCCTGATTGCCGCGATACCGGGCGAAGGTCCGCTGTCCACTTGGGCCGAACAGGGTCACCTCGTACGTCTCGGGCTCCATGCCTTCGACCTCCATCCCGGGCGAGCCCGCGGGCATGCCGGGGACGGCCAGCCCGGTCCCGCGCGGCCGTTCCACGAGGAGGCGCCTGATCGCGGAGGCCGGCACGTGGCCCTCGACGACGTAGCCGGCGACCTGGCCCGTATGGCAGGAATACAGGGATTTCGGCACCCCCAGCTTCGCCTTCAGCGGGTTCACGGGAAGCTGCGTCACCGAGACCGGGAAGCCGGCCGCCTTCAGGTGCTCGACCCACGCGTCGCAGCAGCCGCAGCTCGGGTCCTTGGTGACCTTGATCTCGGGCAGTCCCTCGGCCCGCAACCGAGTGGAGACCGCGGCCGAGCCGAGGCCGAGTAGCAGGGCTCGACGGCTGGTTCGGAAGGCGCTGGACATGTCGAGTTTCCTTTCGGTTCCGGACGACGCTCACCGCGCGGCGGCGAGGTCGCCGCGGGCGTCCTTGATGATGGCGAAGGAGGACTGGAGAAAGAGGCCGGCGACGATGGCGGCCACGGCGAGGTCCGGCCATGCCGTCCCCGTCCAGGCCACCAGGGCCGCCGCGACGATCACGGCCACGTTCCCGACCGCATCGTTGCGGCTGAACAGCCAGACGGCGCGCACGTTCGCGTCGCCCGTCCGGTGCGGAAGCAGTATCCAGGCGGACAGGACGTTCACGACCAAGGCGGCGACGCCGAAGATCCCCATGACATCCGCGTCGGGCCGGTGCAGGACCAGCACGCGGTAGGCGGAGGTGGCCAGCACGCCGAGCCCGAGGAGGCCGAGAAAGACGCCTTGCGCCAGGGCCGAGCGGGCGCGCCAGACCGTGCTCCAGCCGATGGCGACCAGACCGAGCAGCGTGATCGTGCCGTCACCCAGGAAGTCGAGGGCGTCGGCCTTCAGCGCCTGCGAGCCCGCGAGGAAACCGGCCACGATCTCCGCCGCACCCATTCCGAGGTTGAGGAGGACGACGAGCCAGAGCGCCCTTCGGTAGGCCGGGGTGGCGCCCGTGAGGTCCTGCAGCCCGTCGTCGTCGTCGCAACTCATGGCCGGATGGTCTCCGAGCGGAAGCCGAGCAGGCGCAGGGCGTTGAGCGTGACCAGCACGGTCGCCCCGGTGTCGGCGAGGATCGCGAGCCACAGCCCGGTGGTTCCGGTTATGGTGGTGACGAGGAACACGGCCTTCAGCCCGAGCGCGATTGCGACGTTCTGCTTGATGTTGCCGAGCGTCGCGCGCGACAGTCGGACCATGTCGACGACGCCCCCCACCCGTTCCCGAAGGAGGGCAGCGTCCGCGGTTTCCAGCGCCACGTCGGTGCCGCTTCCCATCGCGATGCCGACGTTTGCGGCCGCGAGCGCGGGGGCGTCGTTGATGCCGTCCCCGACCATCGCCACGCCACCCAGCGCCTTCAGCTTGGCTATCTCCGCGAGCTTCTGATCCGGAAGGAGCTCGGCCCTGACCGTAAGCCCGAGCGCGCCGCCGATGGCCTCCCCGGTGCGTGCGTTGTCTCCCGTCAGCATGACCGAGGAGATGCCCAGTCCAGAGAGCCCGCGAATGGCGGTCGCGGCGTCCGGACGTGGTTCGTCCCTGACCGCGACCAGGCCCACGGCCACGCCGTCCAGCGTCACAACGACGACCGTCTTGCCCTCGCGCTCCATGCTTTCGACGAGCGGGTTCTCGACGGAGAGGGCACCCACCTCGCGCGCGTGCCGCGGCGAGGCCACGAGGACGACCTTCCCCCCGACCCGACCCTCGACCGCCTTGCCCGCGATGGCCCGGGCCGCGAGCGCCGGCTTGACCGGGAGCCTGTCGGCGAGGGCGCGCTCCAGGATCGCCGCCGCGATGGGATGGGCGGAGCGAGCCTCCACCGCGGCCGCGAGCTCCAGGACGCGGGCCTCCTCGACGTCTCCAAGCGCCTTGACGTCCGTGACCTTGGGCTGCCCGACGGTCAGGGTTCCGGTCTTGTCGAATGCGACCGTCCTCGCGCGACCAATGGCTTCGAGGGCGGCTCCGCCCTTGATCAACAGCCCGGCCCGGGCGCCGGCGGCTAGCGCCGAGGCGATGGCGGCCGGCGTGGACAGGACCAGCGCGCATGGGCACGCGACGAGCAGGAGCGCCAGGCCGCGGTAGATCCAGGTGGACCAATCGCCGCCCAGGACGAGCGGCGGCAGCACCATTACCAGCGCGGCGAAAAGGATCGCGAACGGGGTGTAGATCTTGCTGAACCGGTCGATAAAGCGCGCGGTCGGCGACTTCGCAGCCTGGGCTTCCTCGACGAGGCGGATGATCCGGGCGATGGTGTTGTCGGCGGCCGTCTTGGTCACCCGCAGCTTCAGCGACCCGGTCGTGTTCACGCTTCCGGCGAACACCCTGCCGCCCACAGTCTTCGCCACGGGGACGGACTCGCCCGTGACGGGCGCCTCGTCCACGTCCGACGCGCCCTCGACGATCTCCCCGTCGGCCGGGACGCGGTCTCCCGGCCGAACGAGCACGATCTGATCGACCTCCAGCTTCTCGGCGGGAACCTCGCGGGTGTCGTCGCCGTCCAGCACGAGCGCCGTCCGGGGCACGAGGTCGGCCAGTGAACGGATACCCGCCCGAGCCCTTCCTGCTGCGAGCCCTTCAAGGAGCTCGCCGACGAGGAACAGGACGATTACGACCGCGGCCTCGGAGCTCGCGCCGATGGCCAGCGCACCGGCGGTCGCCACGCTCACGAGCGTCTCGATGCTGAAAGGGGTGCCGGCGAGCGCGCCCGCCCACGCCCGTCGCCCGAAGAATGCGAGCCCGAAGCCGGCTGCGGGCATGTAGGCCCACCGTTCGGGGACGCCCGCGCCGAAATGCACGGCGGCACCCAGGACGGTGAGGCCCGCGACGAGGAGCGTCAGGCGGGCCTTTCGAGTGCGCCACCAGGCGCGCTCGGCCATTTCGTCCTCGTCGTCGCCGTCGCCCGGACGGGCGCCGTCGAGAGGCGTCACGCCGTAGCCGAGACCCTTGATCGTCTTCTCGATGGAGGCCGGGTTCGTTCGCGCCTCGTCGAGCTTGAAGGCGAGCACCTGGTTGGCGAAGTTGACGGTGATCTCCTCCGCTCCGGCGAAGCGGCTCACCGCCGCCTCGATCTTGGATGCGCAGGACGCGCAGTCCATTCCGGCCACGCGGTATTTGAGCGTGCGCGGGTCGACGTTGATCGTCATGACTTGATGCCTCTCGGCTTCGTTCGACCGTGCTTATGCAGTTGAACCTTGCCGTCGTTACTGTCCGGCTTACATCCTGTAGGCGCTACAGGAGCAAGGGCCGATGATGCTGGCGATTGGCGGGTTGTCGAAGCGGACCGGCGTCAACATCGAGACGATCCGCTACTACGAGCGCGTCGGGCTGCTGCCCAAGGCCTCGCGCGCGGAGAACGGACGGCGCTTCTACGACGAGGCGGACGTGCGGCGGCTGGCCTTCATCCGCCACGCCCGGGAGTTCGGGTTCGGTCTGCCGGCCGTCCGGTCCCTGCTGGCCCTGCAGGAGCGTCCGGACATGTCCTGCGAGGCGGCTTCCGATCTGGCGCGAACGCAGCTGGTCGAGGTCGAGCAGCGGATCGCCCGGCTATCTGCGCTGAAGGCCGAGCTCGCCCGCATGATCGAGGCCTGCGAAGGCGGCTGCGTGGCGGAATGCCGGGTGGTCGAGGCGCTCGCCACGGGTTCCAGCCTACCGAACTGACCCCGGTATTCCGCCGGCCGGTGAAAAGCGCTTGCTCCTGTAGCGGGTACAGCATGTAGCGAAGGGGCCGCAGCATTCGCGCAGGCGGCCCAAGTGATCCAGGAACAGGACCGTTCGCACCACCCGCGTCCAGGGTCGCCGGCCGTCGCGGAGCCGTTCGTGCCGGCGCTCGGGGTGCACGCGCTCACCCGCTTCTACGACCGGTTGATCGCGGGCGCGCTGGCCGAGCGGTCCTGGAAGAAGCGACTTGTCGAACGAGTGGCGCCCGCGCCGGACGACATCGTCGTCGACCTGGGCTGCGGGACGGGTACGCTGGCGATCATGCTCAAGGAGGCGTGCCGCGAAGCACGTGTGATCGGGATCGACCCCGACGAGGCCATGCTCGGTCCTGCGCGCGACAAGGTCCGCTCGGCCAGCGTCGAGGTCGACCTGAGGACCGGCCGCGCGGACCGGCTGCCGCTCGGGGACGGGTCCGTGACGAAGGTGGTCTCCAGCCTGGTCTTCCACCACATGCAGCGGAACACCAAGCGGGCGGCCCTCCACGAGGCATACCGCGTCCTCCGACCGGGCGGCCGCCTCGTGCTCGCCGACTGGGCCAAGCCGCACGACCTGTTGATGCGGCTCGCCTACCTGCCGGTGCAGATCGCGGACGGGTTCCCGAACACCCGCGACAACCTCCAGGGCCTTCTGCCCGTCCTGGTGCAAGAAGCGGGCTTCCGGCAGGTCTCGGAGACATACCGGCGGCGCACCGCGCTCGGCAGCCTCGCCTTCGTCGAGGCGACGCGATGAGCGAATGGCGGGCCAGGCTCGCGGCCATCCTCGCCGGCACGGGCGTAGGCGCCGCGGCGGACAGCGGGACGAAGTCGGTCGCCGAGACCATGCTCGATCCGTCCCGGACGCCCTTCATCCCGTTCGTGGACCTGAGCCTCGTCTACAACCGGGGCATCAGCTTCAGCCTGTTCGCGACACGCGACGCGAGCGAGACGGTGCTGCTCCTCGGCATCCAGGCCGTACTCGTAGGCCTCCTGTTCGCGTGGGCTTTGCGAGCCCGGGGCGGCCTGGAGGTCGTCGCGCTTACGGCGGTGCTGGCCGGCGCGGTTGGCAACTTGCTCGACCGGGTCCCAGACGGTGCCGTGACCGACTTCCTGCACCTGCACGCGCTCGGCAGGTCTTTCTTCACCTTCAACCTGGCAGACGTGTGGATATCCGCCGGGGTGGCGCTGCTGCTCGTGGACGCCCTGTGGCGGCCGACGCCGCCGACGACCAAGGACCGCCTGGCGTCCCGGGACGCGTAGCCGGAACAATCTGACGAGCGACCCTGCAAGGGCCGCCGCGACCGATGGGGGACACATGTTGAAGAAGCTGTCGCTGTGCGCTGTGCTCGCGCTCGCGCTGTCGGCCTGCCAGGAAGCGAAGCTGGGGGGCAGCAATCGGCATCTCGCGCCGATCCCTTCTACCACGGTCGCGCTGATGGCCTCGAAGGGAGTGTCGGCCTCCGATCCCATCGTGATGCGGTCGTACAAGAAGGAGGCCGAGATCGAGCTCTGGAAAAAGGCCGCCGACGGCAAGTACGTCCACCTCAAGACCTACCCGATCTGCCGCTGGTCCGGTCAGCTGGGGCCCAAGATCCGGGAAGGGGATCGGCAGGCTCCGGAAGGCTTCTACGACGTCACCCCTGGGGCGATGAACCCGAACTCCAGCCTCTATCTGTCCTTCAACCTGGGCTATCCGAACGAGTACGACCGCGAGCACGGCCGAACCGGCGCGCACATCATGGTCCACGGCCAGTGCTCGTCGCGCGGCTGCTACGCCATGACGGACGAGGCGATGTCGGAGGTGTACGCCCTCACGCGGGAGGCCTTCGCCTCGGGACAGCGCTCCATCCAGTTCCAGTCGTACCCCTTCCGCATGACGGCGGAGAACCTGGCGAAGCATCGGCGGGACCCTCACATCGCGTTCTGGCGCAATCTCAAGGAAGGCTCCGACGAGTTCGACGTTTCGGGCGAGGCACCTCGGGTCTCCGTGGTCGCCGGCAGGTACGCGTTCAACGGCGGACAGGTCTCTGCCGCGGCGGCGAGCAAGCGCGCGAAGGACGACCGGGAGGTGGCCGAACTCGTCGCCAAGGGCACGCCGGCGATCAGGCTGGCCTACGAGGACGGCGGGCAGCACCCCGTGTTCCGCGAGCTCCTGGACGGATCTTCCGCGGCAGGCGAGGGGGCCTTCGCGCTCCTTGACGCCAGGGGCGCTCGGAACAAGCTCGGTGAAGTGAGCCGGCCCGACGCCTTGGCCGGGGGACCGCGCGAGATCGCCCTGAACGCGGAGCCGTCCTATCCGGCGAAGTCGACGGCCGCACGTTCTGCCCAGGCGACACCTGCCGCAGGCGTTCCCCCCCGTCGCTTGCCCACGCCCGGGCAGACGACGCTGGCCGAGACGAGGCAGAAGGATGCCCCGCCGCGAGCGCTCCGCTGAGATCGGAGCCGATCTAGGCGGACGGGGCCGCAGCTGCGGTGACCTCAAGTCTGGTTGCCACCGTCGCCGATGCTTTCTGGGCCAAACGGAGCGACGGCTCGATCCGGCTGGGTGCGACCCTGCACGCTCCTTTCGGCGGCGGACCGGATGTGAGACACTCCCCGAGTGAGCATCTTCGCCCTCATCTGCCGGATGCTTTCGATCCTGGCGGTCGCGAGCCTCGTCGTAGGCCAGTTCGCTGCGCCCTCGGCAGCGGCTGCCGCGCGACCGGAGGCAGCGTTGCACGTCGGCGGCGCCGGGTCAGGCTTGATGCCGGACGGAATGCCGTGCTGTCCGCCGGACGCTCCTCCCTCGCCCGATTGTCAGAAGACGTGCCCGCTCATAGCCCTTTGCGTCGCGAAGTGCGTCGGCGGCATCGCCGTCGCGGTGGGAGTTCCGGTTCGGCGGTCTTTCCCATCGAAGATCCTGGCCACGAACGACGCGGTTCCTGAGGGACCGGATCGGCCACGCCTGCCCAGACCCCCGAACTTCTGAGTTCGACCCCGGCCTCGCCGGACTCGGCCGTGCTTAGCGGCCGAACGCGACCGCGTGCGCGGTCATCGTCGAATCAGGAGATCAAATCGTGAGCATCAACCCATTTGCGCGCGCCGCAGGCGTCGCGCTCCTCTCCGCAGCCCTGGCAGGGCCGGCCCTCGCCGACGTCAAGGACTACGAGTTCCAACTCGTCCAGAACGAGCTCAAGCAGGGTGACGCCGTCCTCGCCGTCCGCCTGGTGAACAAGAAGACCGGCAAGCCGGTCCCCGATGCCGTCATCGTCGCGAAGCGCATCGACATGGCTCCCGACGGCATGGAGACGATGACGTCCAGCATCGAACCGGCACCCTCGACGGAGCCGGGCGTGTATCGCTTCAACGTGAAGCTCACCATGGCCGGAGGCTGGCGCCTGTCGCTTGCCGCCAAGGTGCAGGGAGAAGCGGGGACGGTCGAGAGAAGGCTGACGTTCAAGGCCACCAAGTGAGACGGGCGGCATGGCTCGCCGGGACCCTCGCCGCGATTGCGGCGGGGGTGACCGGCTACGTAGTCGGCCGAGACGGCGCACCCCTCGCCGCAATGGTCGATATGGCCCAGGAAGCGCTGCAAGCGGCACGCCGGCCCGGTTCGAACACCAAAGCCGCCGCGCCGCCCCCCTCCGGGCCTGTCATCTACTACCGCGACCCGGACGGTAAGCCGGCCTATTCGGCTGGACCACGCAAGACGGCGGACGGCCGGGACTACTTGGCCGTGCGAGCCAGCGAGGACGTGAGCTTCGAGGACAAGCCCGCAGCTGAGACGCCGTCCGGGGCCGGGCACGCGTCCGAGGCCTCTGCCGACACGAAGCGGGTGCTCTATTACCGCAATCCAATGGGCCTGCCTGACACGTCACCCGTGCCCAAGAAGGACTCGATGGGGATGGACTACATCCCTGTGCTCGAAGGCGAGGCAGAGGACGGAAACGTCATCAGGCTCTCTCCAGGAAAGATCCAGCGCACGGGAGTACGCACGACCGAAGCCCTGGAGCGCGTGCTTTCGGCGCCGGTCAGAGCCCCGGGCACTGTGGAGGAGGACGAGCGTCGGATCTCAGTCGTCGCGACCCGCACAGACGCCTTCGTGGAAGCGGTCGAGAACGTTACGACGGGAGACCACGTGCACAAGGGCCAGCCGCTCTTCCGGCTCTATTCGCCGGAGATAGCTTCCGCGGCCGCCCAATACCTGACCGCTATCGGATACGACGGAGCCCGGCGGCGGTTGGAGAACCTCGCCATCCCGGGCGAGGTGATCGACGAAATCGAACGTACGCGAAAGGTGCCGGCCGTCATCACTTGGTCGGCCCCGCGCGACGGGGTCGTGGTCGAGCGTAACGTGTCGACGGGAATGCGTGCTCGGGCGGGCGATGTCCTGTTCCGCATCGTCGACCACAGCCGCGTCTGGGTCGTGGCCGACGTGTCGGAACGCGACCTGGGCCGGGTCGCCGAGGGACAGGCGGCGACGGTGCGGGTACGCAGCTTTCCCGGCCGAAGCTTCGTCGGAACCGTCACCCGGATCTACCCGCACCTTGCGGCCGGGACCCGGACCGCCCGGCTCCGGATCGAGCTCGCCAACCCGGAGGGAGCCTTGCGGCCCGCGATGTACGCGGAGGTTCGGATCGAGACGGGCGCTCAAAGTCCCGTGACGAGCGTTCCCGAGGACGCGATCCTCGATACCGGGACGAAACAGGTCGTGCTGCTCGACCGCGGCGAAGGTCGGTTCGAGCCTCGGGAAGTGAAGTTGGGCCAGCGTGGGGAGGGGTACGTGGAGGTGCGAGAGGGCCTCGCTGTCGGCGACACCGTCGTGACCTCGGCCAACTTCCTCATCGACGCGGAAAGCAACCTGAAGGCGGCACTGCAGGCCCTGACCGTACCGCCCTCGGCGCCGACCACCCAGGCCATGGCCGGTGAGAAAGCCCCATGATCGGGCGCCTCATCGGTTGGTCGGCGCGCAACATCGTGCTCATCCTGATTGGGACGACGTTCGCGGTCGCTGCCGGCCTTTTCGCGCTCCGCACGCTTCCGCTGGACGCCATCCCGGACCTCTCGGACGTACAAACCATCGTCTACACGGAATTTCCGGGCCAAGCGCCGCAAGTGGTCGAGGACCAGGTCACGTACCCGCTCACGACGGCCATGCTCACCGTGCCGCGCTCCAAGGTGGTGCGCGGCTTCTCGTTCTTCGGCGTATCGTTCGTCTACGTGATCTTCGAGGACGGCACAGACCCGTATTGGGCGCGCAGCCGTGTCCTCGAATACCTAAACGGGGCCGCACGGCGGCTGCCCAGCGGAGTGACCCCGACGCTCGGGCCGGACGCTACCGGGGTCGGCTGGGTCTATCAGTATGTGATCCTCGCCAAGGAAAGGACGTTGGCCGAGCTCCGGTCCATGCAGGACTGGGTCGTTCGGTTCGGCGTCTCTCGTGCGGAGGGCGTCGCCGAGGTCGCGAGCGTCGGCGGCTTCGTCAAGCAGTACAACGTGATCGTCGACCCGAACCGGCTGCGTGCGCAAGGCGTGACGCTGGCTCGTTTGCGCGACGCGATCCGAACGAGCAACGCGGACGTGGGCGGACGGACCGTCGAGCTCTCCGAGTTCGAGTTCATGGTTCGAGGCCGCGGCTACCTGCGAAACGTCGCGGACATCGGCGACATCGTCCTGCGTACCGAGAACGGGACGCCGTTGCGCGTCTCCGACGTCGCGCGAGTTGAGCTCGGGCCGGACGAGAGACGCGGTATCGCCGAGCTCGACGGGGAGGGCGAGGTCGCCGGCGGGATCGTGCTCCAGCGGTTCGGCGCGAACGCGCTCAACGTCATCCAGAGCGTGAAAGCGCGCCTCGCCGAGGTCGCCGCGAGCCTGCCTTCCGGGACAGAGATCGTGCCGGTCTACGACCGCTCTCAGCTGATCGAGGCGGCCATAGAAACCTTGAAAACGACCCTGATCGAGGAGAGCGTGATCGTCGCGCTCGTGTGCATCGTGTTCCTCCTTCACGTGCGGAGCGCGCTGGTCGCCATCATCATGCTACCAGTCGGCATCCTGATGGCCTTCGCCGCGATGCGGGCGCTCGGCATTGGCGCGAACATCATGAGCCTCGGCGGCATCGCCATTGCCGTCGGCGCGATGATCGATGCGGCAATCGTCATGATTGAGAACGCCCACAAGCACCTGGAGCGCGCGCCGGCTGGGAAGTCCCGCACGGATGTTCTCGTCGAGGCGGCGGCCGAGGTCGGGCCGTCCCTGTTCTTCAGCCTCCTGATCATCACCGTCTCGTTCCTGCCGATCTTCACGCTGGAGAGCCAGGAAGGACGATTGTTCGGGCCGCTCGCGTTCACCAAGACCTTCGCCATGGCCGCCGCGGCGCTCCTGTCCGTGACGCTCGTTCCCGCGCTCATGGTCCTGTTCGTCAGGGGGCGGATCGTTCCCGAGCACAGGAACCCGATCAACCGCCTGCTGATCTGGGCGTACCGCCCCGTCATCGCCGGCGTGCTCCGGGCACGCGTGCTGACGGTGCTGGTGGCGGTCGTGGCGCTCGGAGCAACGATCTGGCCTGCCCGTCAGCTCGGGTCCGAGTTCATGCCGGACCTGAACGAGGGCACCCTCATGTACATGCCGACCACCTTGCCAGGACTCTCGGTGACAAAGGCCGGCGAGCTGCTCGCGACCCAGGACCGGATCATCAAGTCGTTCCCGGAGGTCGCGTCCGTCTACGGTAAGGCAGGGCGGGCCGCGACCGCGACCGACCCAGCGCCGATGGAGATGTTCGAGACCATCATAAATCTGAAGCCGCGATCCGAGTGGCGGGGAGGAGTGACCCTCGCGAGCCTACGCGCCGAGATGGACAAGGCGCTGCAGTTTCCCGGCGTGTCGAACGCGTGGACGCAGCCGATCCGCGCGCGCATTGACATGCTGGCGACCGGCATCCGCACGCCGGTCGGCATTAAGATCTTCGGGAAGGATCTGACCGAGATGGAGGCGGCCGCGCGCCAGGTCGAGGCGGTCGTACGCGCCGTCCCGGGTACGTCGAGCGCCTATGCCGAACGGGTCATCGGCGGGTATTTCCTCGACGTCGTCCCGGATCGCGTCGCGCTCGGGCGCTACGGCCTGACGGTCGGGGACGTGCAGGACGTGATCGCGACGGCGCTCGGAGGCGAGACGGTCACGAACACCGTCGAGGGCCGAGAGCGCTACACGGTGAACGTCCGCTATCCGCGTGCCTTCCGTTCAAGCCCGCAAGCCATCGCGAGCGAGGTGCAGGTACCCATGCCGGACGGGGGCGCCGTTCCGTTAGGCGAGATCGCGAAGGTGCAACTGACCCGTGGGCCGACCTCCATCAGGACCGAGAACGGGCAACTCGCGGTCTACATCTTCGTGGACATCTCCGGCCGCGATCTGGGCGGCTACGTCGCGGAGGCGCGTGAGGCGGTCGCGAAGGAAGTGAAACTGCCCTCCGGCACCACCGTCCAGTGGAGCGGGCAGTTCGAGTACCTGGAGCGAGCGGAGGCGCGCCTGCGCATCGTGGTCCCGGTCACGCTGCTGGTCATTTTCCTCCTGCTGTATCTCAATTTCAGGAGGCTCACTGAAACGCTCATCGTCATGCTGTCGCTGCCGTTCGCGCTGGTGGGCGGGGTCTGGCTGATGTGGTGGCTCGGCTTCAACATGTCCGTGGCCGTAGCCGTCGGTTTCATTGCCCTTGCAGGCGTCGCCGCCGAGACCGGCGTCGTCATGTTGATCTACCTGGATCAGGCCCTGTCGGAGATCCGGGCGGAGCGTGAGCGGGACGGTAGCTCATTCAGTCAGGCTGACCTTCGCCAAGCCATCATGGTCGGCGCGGTGGAGCGTGTCCGGCCGAAGATGATGACGGTGGTCGCCATCATGGCCGGTCTTGTGCCGATCCTTTGGAGCACGGGCGCGGGGTCGGAGATCATGCAGAGGATCGCCGTCCCGATGATCGGTGGCATGGTGTCCTCGACCGTCCTGACCCTGCTGGTGATCCCGGCGATCTACGCCCTGGTGAAAGGGCGCGATCTCCCCGACGAAGCCATATCCGACGGCAAGCACTCGGCAACGCTTGTCTCGGAAGCAGAGGTGGCGAGATGATGCACGGACGTGCTCCAACACCAAATGCGACCACGCCGCTCTCCAACAGGCCGAGCAGGCCGTCGAGGCTGCCCCAGAGCCGGGTGCCTTCGCCAGCTTCCCGCTTTTCGGTGGTCAGCTTGTGGATGGGATGGGGAACCTGCGGCAGCGGTCCCCGGTGGTAGAAGGTCGTTCCTTTGACGTGCCGGACCAACTGCGGGCAAGGTGCTCCAGAGCCTCCACGCCGACGCAGCGCCAGTAGACGGCCAGCTCCTCGCGTGAGGGAACGACCGCGTCAGGCAGTAGCTGAAGGACGTTCTCGGCCGGAACGGCGCCAATCAGTTTCAGATCCAGATGTGGGGGTAGCCGCCCCGCTCAGGGCTTCTGCAGAGATCTTCCCGGATTAGTGGCGCAGGGCAGTTCGGACGGCTAAGCAGCTTCGTACTCCGCTAGATCTAGCGGAGTACGTTCTAGCCCTGTTCGGAGCGTAGACCTCAGCGCAACTGCTTGCACACCTTGTTCACTTGAGCGAACTCGGTCACTCAAGCGCTCAGAATACACTCTCGTTCATGAACCGTGAGATTGCGGATCATGCGTTAGCTTGCCAGCGTCCCTGCCTGATCAGACTCGGCTTTTACGCAGTAGACTCGACTTATACGCAGTTGCACAGAATTCGCCGGCTTCGTGTCGGCTTCCGGGCTGTTCGCGTTCGCGACCTCATCGCCGCCCGGCTCCGGCCAAGGCAGGTCGGGGATTGGGTCGAGCAGATCGCGTCGGTCGTTCTTTGGCGAGTTCACGTCGCGGGACACAGGCCACATTCGCATCTTCTCGGCCGCGTACGGCTTCAGCAGGTCGCGCGGGCCGTCATCGGTAAGCCAGCGGTCACGGTCAGCCGGCGCGACGACGACGGGCATACGGTCGTGCAGCTTGCCGACGAGCTCGTTGGCCTCCGTCGTCACGATCGTGAAGGTGCGCTGCCACTCGCCGCTGTCCGGGTCCTTCCAGTTCTCCCAGAGGCCTGCCAGCGTGAACGGCTCTCCGTCCGCCATGCCGATGGCGTAGGGCTGCTTGGCTGCTCCCATCTTCCGCCACTCGTAGAAGCCGTCGACGGGGACGAGGCAGCGCCGCTTCTTGCCGTAAGCGGCCTTGAACGCCGACGCGGTCGCGACGGTCTCCGCCCGGGCGTTGATCATCTTCCAGGCAATCTTCCGGTCTTTGGCCCAGGACGGGATCAGGCCCCAGCGCAGCAGGTCGAGGCTCTTCTCGCCCGTCTTGGGGTCCATTCGGCCGACGAGGAAGTCCTGGCTGGGTGCACCATTGTAGTGCGGCGGGGAGTTCGGGATCGGGCGCTCGGGCTCGCCGCCGACGACGCGCGTGTAGAGCGTCGGGTCGGCCGCCTGGACAACGCGTCCGCACATGCCTGGGCTACCGCGTCGAGCCGACCGTCGCCTCGGGTTTCGCCTGCTCGTTCACCTCGCCCTTGTGGAACATGCCGTAGCCGAGGAAGGCGCCGGCCACGAGCAGGCCGAGAACGAAGATCAGGCCGTAGCCGGAGGTCGCTCGACGACCCGTCCCCGCATAGGGCGTCGCCCGGCCGTCATCGCGGACCGCGTACTCACCGCTCAATCTCTTGCCGCCCATCGTCATCGTTCGCTCCCCGTTCGGCAAGTGAACGAGATCACGACAGGTCGGTTCACGGAACGGCGGCACTACCCCCCGGTCCCCGGGCCGTTGCCCGCCACAGGATGCGCGACAGCTGGTCGACGGAATAGGGCTTCTGCAGGAGCTCAAACCCATGCCGGCCCTCTTCCGCGAGGACGTGGCTGTAGCCGGAAGTCAGGATGATCGGGATGCCGGGATGGCGCTCGCGAATAACCTGAGCCATCTCCAACCCACTCATACCTGGCATGACCACGTCCGAGAATACGACATCGAATTCCTCCGGCGCACGTGCCAGGTGCTCCAACGCTTGTCGGGCATCGAACGCCCACGTCGAAACGAACCCGAGGTCCGCCAGGGCGTCCGTCGCCGAGCGCCCAACGCCATCGTTGTCTTCGACGACGAGCACTCGGATTCCCTGCCCGCGGCTTGGCTGACCCGTGGCGTCGCCGGTCGCTGGAACTTGATCGACCTCCGCCGCTGTCTCGGGCAGATACAATGAGAATGTGGTGCCAAAGCCGACGCGACTGGTGACATCGACATCGCCGCCGGATTGCTTGGCGAAGCCATAGACCTGGGACAGTCCCAACCCGGTTCCTCGGCCAATCTCCTTCGTCGTGAAGAACGGCTCGAAGATCTGCCTGAGCGTCTCGGGACGGATGCCGGCGCCAGTGTCCGTGAGCGTGATCCTCGCGAAAGGTCCCGCGGCTCCCGAGTGTCGGCGGATCGGTGGCAGCGGCAGCCCGCAGGAGAGCCGGAGCGTGAGCGTCCCCTCGCCGTTCATCGCATCCCGAGCGTTCACGGCCATGTTGACCAGCGCGGTCTCGAACTGGCTGCGATCCGCGCGGATGAAGCACGGTTCCGAGGCGATCTCGGTGACGATGCGCACCCGGCCTCCCATCACCGTGTCGATCATGTCGGCGACGCGCCGGAGCGCGTCGGCGACCTCGAACACTTCGGGCTTCAGCGATTGCCGTCGCGCGAAGGCGAGAAGCTGCGCCGTGAGCTTCGTCGCGCGGTCGACGGTGTCGGAGATGGCATCCATGTACCGCTTACGGCGTGCCTCAGGGAGATCCGGTCGTTTCAGAAGGTCGAAAGAGGACCTGATGACCGTGAGCAGGTTGTTGAAATCATGCGCCACGCCGCCGGTGAGCTGACCGACCGCTTCGAGCTTTTGTGACTGGCGAACGACCTCCTGCGCATCGCGAAGATCGGCCTCTGCAGTCAATCGGGCGCTGATGTCGTGGGCGTGGTGGAATGCGCCGATGATCCGTCCGGTCTCGTCCCGCAGGGGCGTATAGGTGATCTCCCAACTGGGTTGGCCGTATTCGGGCCGTCCGAAAACCTCCTCCACCTTGAATGCCTCGCCGGCCAGCGCACGCCCCATGTTCTTGCGCATGACGGCTGCCTGTTCCGGGATGAATAGGTCGGGAAACACGTCGCCGATCTTCGTCAGAAAGCCGTTGACCCGCTCAAACTCGTCGTTGTGCGCCTTGTTGAAGGCGATCAGGCGGTACTCGATGTCGAACACGCAGATCGGCGCCGTGTCGGACTGCACGATATTCTCGTAGAGCCGCAGCTTCGCCGTGCTGGTCGCGACGCGAAGGTTCGCGTCGAGATGGAAGCCGATGAGCTCGGCGAACATCCTGAACATACCGACAGTCTCAGGCGTGTTGACCCGAGCCGGTTGTGGGTCGATGGCGCAGAGCGTTCCCCAGAAGCGCCCGTTCGGCAGAAGGATCGGCATCGAGACGTAGCTCTGGAAGCCGTACATGGCGGGCGTGTGATGCTTGCAGAAGCCGCCGTCTTCCGCGACGTGGTCGATGACGACCTCGGTGCCGCTCTGCCGGATCTCATGGCAGATCGTGGTCTCGACCTTGAGCTCTCCACCTGGCTTCAGACCGAACGCGATATCGTCCTTGACGGCGCAAGCGACCCAGCGCTCCTCCGTTACACGCGCGACCGCCGCGAAGCCCATGCCCGTCGTCCGGCAGATCACCTCCAGGATCGTCGGCACGGCCGCGATGCCCTCAACGGCCCCGACATCCGCCTCAAAGTCGCCGGGCCTGGAAGGGCTCAAGCTCATTCGGACGCTTCCTCCTCGCTGGCGCGCGCCGAGATCCGAGCCCGCCTTATGTTCTGAATAGCACCGAGGACTGGGGTCCGCACTCCGACCTGTTGAAGCGTGATGCCTCCGGATAAACCGCTTCGTCAAACCGCTTCGTCAGACCGCTCGCACTTTGGGGATCTCGTCCCGGCGCGTGCGCAAGCTGCCGCTCCCGTAGGTCTCGCCATCGAGGTGCAGCAGGTTGAACGTGAACAGTACCGCTGTCGGCGCGGCGCCCTTGGCTCGCGGTCGCGCGCTTCCGCGATCCGATACTGGAACCGGGTGCTCCGGGGAGCGATGGGCGGCAGAGATTTAACCAGATTGGGCGTGGCCGGCGCCGTGGGAAGCACTCGGGGTGTAGAAGCGGGCCGGAACGCTGACGTGGACGTCCATGCCGTTTCTCGTGTTCTTGATCTTCGTCGTGGTGGGGCCATCCATCGGCGTTCTCGTGCTCGTCCTGGAGACATTCGTGGGAGCGTGGACGGGGCTGATTCCTCAAGCAGGTCCCCTTGGACCTTGGCGCGTTCCATCGTCTTCTGAGATCGGGGTTCTGGTGGCCGCCGCGTATGCCTTCGGCGGGGCACAGGCGCTCCTCACCAGCCTTGTTGCAACCCTGACATTCGGGTTTTCGGACTACACGCGAGTCAGCCTTCGAGCCGTGATGGTCACGGCAGCGCTCGCGGGCGGTTGCCTAATGCTGCTCGTTTGGGGACCAATTTCCTGGGGGATAGCGGCCGCGTTGATGGTCGTGCACCTCGGCGCGGCGCTCGGATGCTGGCTGATCGCGACCGGCCTGATCAAGGCCGTCGGGGGACCGGCTTCACCGCCCCCTAATCACGACGCCTACGATGCCGCCGCGTGCGCGATCTACAAGGGTGGGGTCGCTCGGCGAGCATAGGGCGGCTAATCGCGCCAGGCGAGCGGCACCGCCTCCAGCATGTGCACCCGACCGGCGTTCTGGGGCGTCACGGCCGGGTGCAGGTCTGCGAGGGTACGTGTAACCGCTTCGCTAACGCGGGATCCTCTTGGAGAAGCGACTACGCTCGGTACACACGCGGTGCGCAGTTCGCTTCAGGTGGCCCAGAAGGGGGCTCAATCGGTCGGATCATTGTTGGCGCGGGACAGCGCCAGTCGGATCTTTGGTGGCGCAGAGTCGCGAACCATCTGGCACGAGGGCGTTTAAGCCGTTGAGACCACAGGTTCGCTAGTCGGAACTTTTGTGGCAGACGACACCTCTTCTAAGAAAATCAGCAGCTTAAGACGCCGTCGGATCCGGCTCTGTTTGCCGTTCTGCGCCGGCCTGCCGATGCGTCGACCGAGCGTCGGACGCGGTGTCACTGCCTGACGTCTCCGCTTCCCGGCGAGCGATCGAACCTTTCCCGGCCTGCACAAGCAAACGTGAACAGGTCCGCCTTGGGTTGGCCACCCTGCCTTGAGACGGTGGCGAATCAGACGCCGCAAGGCGCGGAGAGGCACCATGTGCTTCGTGAGAGGCGATCCAAGGACGGCCGACTACACGGTCCGGTTTCTCGTGCGCGCGAGCGTTTTCCGCGCCGCGAATGACAACGTACAGCCCGCCCGGCTGTGGCAGGGTGCCCTTCCGGACGAACATGCCTGGTCGAGGTCGTTGACTGTCGCATACGGCCTGGGCCCGGGGAGAGCAGCAACGGCCGCGCTTGCGACTGCGGCCGTCTCCGGAAGCGTATGGCTCGCGATCAGCTTCTTTCAGGTGATTGCCGGCGTGTTCGGGTAACGCCTGTTCGGCCCTGCGAGCCGGGCCTGTTCTTGCGGAGAACAGCGAGGCCGCGGCGAGGAGGGCAACCGTGTGCCCGCCCGGTGGCCCTCGTCCAAGGCAGGGCTCGGTTCAGGCCGTTGCGTTGAGCGAGCGACCGCTCCTCCGGGCTTCCGCTCCTTGCTGCTCGAGGAGCGAGCCCACCAAGGCAGCCGTACGCTCCCAAACCTCCGTATGCTTCGAAAAGACCAAGTCCTGTCCCGGCCAAGCCTAGGTTCGGTGTCTCCCGGCGGTCGCGGCCGATAGCTTCGATGGCGAGATCGAAGCCCCCAAACCGCAGGAGAGACACGATGTTGAGCCGCAGAGACCTGTCGTCCATGCTCGCGCTCGGAGCTGCCGCTTCCCTGGTCCCGGCCGGCCTTCGCGCCCAGGGCGCGGCCCGGGCCCGCAACATCGTCCTAGTCCACGGTCTCTTTGCCGATGGGTCGTGCTGGTCCGAGGTGATCGCCCGGCTGCAGCCCGAGGGCTACAATGTCACCGCCGTGCAGAACCCGCTGACGACGCTCGACGAGGCGGTGCAGTCGGCGATCCGCGTGCTCGACCGGCAGGATGGCCCGACCGTGCTCGTCGGGCACTCGTTCTCCGGGATGATCGTCACCCAAGCCGGCCTCCATCCGAAGGTGGCCTCGCTCGTCTATGTCGCGGCCCGCGCGCCGGATGCCGGAGAGGACTACACGGCGCTGGCCAAGACCTATCCGACGCCGCCCGCATCCGCCGGCATCGTCTTCGACGGCGACGAGGGCCGGCTCACCGAGGAGGCGTTCCTGCGCGATTTCGCCGGGGACCTGCCCAGGGCGAAGGCCAAGGTGCTCTATGCCGTGCAGGAGCCGTTCCACAAGGCGCTCCTGGAGGGCAAGGTCACACAGGCCGCATGGCGGTCGAAGCCGTCCTTCTACGCCGTCTCGACGGAGGACCGGACGATCAATCCCGATCTCGAACGCTTCATGGCCAAGCGCATGGGCGCGAAGACCATCGAGCTGAGGTCGAGCCACCTCTCCATGATCTCGCATCCCGACGCGATCACGCAGCTCATCGTCGAGGCCTCTCGGGTGGGCTGAGCCAAGTCCGGCCTGAGCCAAGTCGGGCCCGAGATCCGGGCCCATGCGGCTCTGCCGGCTTCGCGCTCACGTCGTACCGGCAGAGACCGCAGGTTTCATTCGAAACGCGATCGTTCAGCCTTGAAGCGCGCCGGACACGGCATCCGGCGAAATCCGTCCAGTCATGTCCCGGCGCAACGGAGATCAAGATGAACGGCGACTACACCCCGCGCCTACGCCATCAGATCGCTGTCGGGGACAGCGTCCTGGCTGTCGTGGAGGAAGGGCGGGGCCCGGCGGTCGTGCTCGGCCAGAGCTATCTCTGGGACTGGCGGATGTGGCAGCCGCAGATGCAGGCCCTCGCGTCGCGCTGCCGGGTCATCGTCCCCGAATTGTGGGGGCATGGCGATTCCGGCCCGCTGCCCTCGGGCACCGCTTCGCTGGCCGACGTGGCGGCCCAGATGCTCGAAATGCTCGACCAGCTCGAGATTGACCGCTGCGTCATCGTCGGGTGCTCGGTCGGTGGAATGTGGGGTGCGCATCTCGCCGCCCGCGCCCCGGAGCGGGTCGCCGGCCTCGTGCTGATGAACACCTCTCTCGGAAAAGAGCCGGAACCCAAGCGTCTCTACTACGCCGCGATGCTCGACCAGATCGAGGCGGAGGGACGGATCGGAGACGGCCTCATGGCCGCGATCACGCCGCTCTTCTTCGCGCAGGGCATCGAGCAGCGTGCCCCCTACCTGCCGCAGTGCTTGCGCGAGCGGCTCCGCCGTTTCAGTCCCGGCAGGCTGCGCCAGTCGGTCGTGCCGCTCGGGCGCCTGATCTTCGATCGCCCCGATGCGCTTGGCGTGCTGGCTGGCATCAAAGCGCCGACGCTGATCCTCGCCGGAGCGAACGACCAGGGCAGGCCGCCGGACGAGAGCCGCATCATGGCGGACCTGTTCCCGGCCGAACTGGTGGTGATCCAGGGCGCCGGACACAGCGCCGGGCTCGAGCGGCCGGAGGAGGTCAACGCCGCACTGCTGGCCTTCCTGGACGAGATCGGCTGGGGAGCCACGCCACCCCTTCAGAACCCACAACGCGCGGCCGTGTCGCGCCACTCGGCGCGACGGTCCGCGTGATGAGCGCGCGGAGGATCGCCACCTCGCACGGTCGCCTGATGGTGGAGGATACGGGTGGAAGCGGAACGCCGCTCCTGCTGATTCACGGGAATTCCTCCTCTCGCGAGGTGTTCCGTCGCCAGGTCGAGGGCGGGCTCGCGCACGGGTGCCGGCTGATCACCTTCGATCTGCCGGGCCATGGCGAATCCGAAGATGCGGCCGAACCCCTCGGCACCTACACGCTCGGAGGGTTGGCCGATGCGGCCACTCAAGTCCTGGACATCCTGGGCTTGGATAAAGTCGTCGTGCTGGGCTGGTCGCTCGGCGGTCACGTTGCGATCGAGATGCTGTCCCGCATCCGGGGGATCAGGGGGCTCGTCATCATTGGCGCCCCGCCGGTCCGCCGGGGTGGGATGGCGGAAGGCTTCCTCTCCTCGCCCCATCTCCGTTCGGCCGGTCGCAGGCATCTGTCTCGTCCCGAGGTCGAGGCATTCGGGCAGGCGGTCTTCGGCAAGCCGGTCGAGCCTTTTCTCTCTCGCGCGATCGTCCGGTCCGATGGGCGGTGCCGGGAGCGGCTCTTCCAGGCCGCGCGCACGGGCGAAGGTGTCGACCAGCGTCTTGCGGTGGAGAGGAGCTCGGTTCCGATCGCCGTGATCAACGGCGCAGCCGATCCGCTGATCAACCTCGACTACATCGACACCGTGACCTTCCCGAAGCTGTGGAACGGCCGCTGCCACCGGCTCGACGCCGGCCATGCCCCGTTCTGGCACGCCGCGACGGAGTTCAACCTCCTCGTCTCCCGCTTCATGGCGGACGTGATGGAAGGCGCCGCCTAGGCGAGCGCCCCCGACCGTCCCGGAGCCCCGCGCCAGATCAGCGCGCGCCGTCGGCCTCGCCTCGGGTGCGGCTCCCGGCGCCGGCGCGGCCCCTCAAACACACGCGTCGCGACTTCGAAAGCCGCTTGCAGAAGGACATCTCGATCATGACCCAATTCGTTTCCGAAGATCCGGACTTCTCGCGCCGCGCGCAGGAGAACCAGGCGCGGCTCACCGCCGGGCTGAGCGCAAGCTACGATTTCGTCGTGTGCGGCGCCGGCGCGTCCGGGTCCGTTGTCGCGCGTCGGCTCGCCGAGGATCCGGCCGCCCGGGTGCTGCTGATCGAGGCGGGCGGCAGTGACGACGTGGAAGCGGTCCTGAACCCGTCCCTCTGGCCCACGAATCTGGGCAGCGAACGCGATTGGGGATTCCAGGCGCAGCCGAACCCTCACCTGAACGGACGGACACTTCCGATGTCAATGGGCAAGGGACTCGGAGGGGGATCCAGCATCAACGTGACGGTCTGGGCGCACGGACACCGCACCGACTGGGACTTCTTCGCCGCCGAGGCGGGCGACCCAGGCTGGGGCTATGACAGCGTCCTCCAGATCTACCGCCGGATCGAGAACTGGCAGGGCGCGCCCGACCCGAGACACCGCGGAACGTCGGGGCCCGTCTGGGTGCAGCCCGCATCCGATCCGAACCCCATCGCCGGGGCAATGCTCGATGCCGCCCAGGAACTCGGCATCCCGCGCTTCGATCATCCCAACGGGGAGATGATGGAAGGGCAGGGCGGTGCCGCGATCACGGACATTCTGGTCCGCGACGGTCGCCGGCATTCGCTCTTCCGGGCCTATGTCCGTCCCTGGCTGGATCGTCCGAACCTGACGGTCCTAACCGGGACGACGGTGCGCCGCGTTGTGTTCGAGGGCCGGCGCGCGATCGGCGTCGAGGTGCTTCGCGAAGGCGAGATCCTGACCATCGGCGCCAGCGAGCAGGTTGTCCTCTCCCTCGGTGCGATGCAGACGCCAAAGGTGCTGATGCATTCAGGGATCGGGGATCGTGCCGAGCTCACCCGCTTCGGCATCCCGGTGGTGCAGCACCTGCCGGGCGTCGGACGGAATCTCCAGGACCACGTCTCGTTCGGCTGTCTCTGGGAGTACGCGGAGCCGATCGCGCCGCGGAACAGCGGAAGCGAGGCGACCCTCTACTGGACGAGCCGTCCCGAACTCGACGCACCCGACGTCCTGTTCTGCCAGGTGGAGTTTCCGGTTCCCAGCGAGCGGACCGCAGCCCGAGGGGTGCCGGCGCATGGCTGGACGATGTTTGCCGGTCTCGCGCACCCGGCGAGCCGCGGCTGCCTCCGGCTTCAAAGCGCCGATCCCTCGGCGCCGCTGGAGATTGACGCGAACATGATGTCCGATCCTGCCGACATGCAGACGGCTCTTGCCTGCGTCGAGCTGTGCCGCAGCCTGGGCAACGCAGCCGCTTTCCGGCCCTTTGTGAAAGGCGAGACCATGCCGGGCGACCTTCGTGGAAACGCCCTGAAGGAGTTCATCCGGGACGCCGCCGTCACGTACTGGCACCAGAGCTGCACGGCCAAGATGGGGCGGGATTCCATGTCGGTCGTCGATGCCTCGCTCAAGGTCTACGGCGTGGACGCTCTGCGCGTTGCGGACGCCTCGATCATGCCGCGGGTGACGACCGGAAACACCCAGGCGCCCTGCGCGATCATCGGCGAGCGGGCGGCACAGATGATCAGGCGCGAGCAGACGTCGTAATCGTCCACGAGCAGGTCCCGGCGGCGCGGTAAGCCGCGGCGACGCGGGCGAGCGAGGTGAACCGACGCCTCGTTCGCGATCGGTGCCGCTGGCGGTACGGTGATTGCTTCGGTGTTTCCGAGGGGCGCCCATGACCGATCCGCACCACGAGGCCGACAGCCGGCAGACGGATCCCGCAGCGCTCGCTGCCGAGATCGAGGCAGCGCTCGCGACCGCCCGGGAAGGCGCGAAGGAGGATCCGTTCGGAAACCCGATCCTCTGGGTCGCCCTTTGGCTTACCCGCCGCATGGACCGCGGTGAGATCGACGATGCGGAAGCGCTCGGCGTGATCCGTCATCTCGGGCGGGAGGCCCTGGCTGAGCGGGCGGCACGGCTGAGGAGCTATGTCGGTCTGGACGGCGATCCGGGCGCTCCCCTGGCGCGAGTGGCGGCCCTCGTCGCCGAGGCGTGCCCCGAGGATACGGACGGCTTCGCCCGCTTTGCCGCGACGGTCCAGCGCACAAGCTTCGCGGCCGTATTCACGGCGCACCCGACCTTCGGCATGCGCCGTGATCTCGCGCAAAGGATCGCCGAGGCGGCGACTGCGCCGGATCCCGCCGGGGATTTCGAGCCGGACGGTGATGGCGGATTGTCGTTCCGGCCCGACACCGCCATCACGCTCCACGACGAGTTCGAGCAGGCGCGATATGCCGTCCGGCACGCGCGCGACGCGATCGACAGCCTGAACGAGGCTCTGTTGCGAGAGGCGCGCGAGCGCTGGCCCACAAGCTGGCAGGCCCTCGCGCCGCGACCTGTCGCGCTCGGGTCGTGGGTCGGCTGCGACACGGACGGCCGCACCGATATCGGCTGGTGGGACACGCTGCGATACCGCCTCGAATCCAAGCGTGGGCAATTCAGCCGGATCCTGGAGAAACTCCCGCCCGGCGCCAACACGGCTGAAATCCGCTCGTTGGTGGAACAGGCTCTTGCAGCCGTCGAGCGGCAGGTCGCGCTCGCGCCGCCGACAGGCTCGGAGCCGAGCGTCGAGGACTTGCGGGCCTTCTCCCTGGCGCTTGTGCATGGGCGGGAGACGGCACTGCCGGATGCCTCCGGTCTTCTGGCTCTGCTCGACGGCGCCATAGATCGGGCCGCGGATGATGAAGAGCGGATGCCGCTCTGCCTGATCCGGGCCGGCTGCAAGGCGCATGGCGTCTCGATCGCGTTGCCGCATTTCCGGCTCAACGCCTCGCAGATCCACAACGCTCTGCGCGGCATGATCTCGCTCGACGGCGATCCGACCCAGCCGGCCCAGCGGCGCGCCTACCTCGCCGCCATGAATTCCGCCCTCGAGCGGGTGGAGACGGTCCCGGTCGATTTCGGTGCGCTTGCAGCCGAGCGGGCGTCCGCGACCCGCATGCTGATGACGATCGCCCAGATCCTCAAACATCTCGACGGCTCGCGTCCGGTCCGGTTCCTGATCGCCGAGACGGAGACCGGCTACACGCTTCTGTCGGCGCTCTGGCTCGCCAGCCGGTTCGGCATTGCCGACCGGCTCGAGATCTCGCCGCTCTTCGAGACCTCCGAGGCCCTGGAGCAGGGGCCGCGGATCATCGACGAGGCGCTACGCAGCCCGCACTGGCGCAGCTACCTGCGCCGGCAGGGCCGGCTCTGCATCCAGTTCGGCTACTCGGATTCCGGCCGCTATATCGGGCAGGTCGCGGCGACCTACTGGGTCGAGCGGCTGCGACTGCGCATCTGCGAGCTGATGGCCCAATACGGCCTGCAGGATGTGGAACTCGTCCTGTTCGACACGCACGGGGAATCGCCCGGCCGCGGCGCCCATCCGGGGAGCCTCGCCGACCGCCTTCTCTATCTGTCGCCGCCGCACAGCGAGGAACTCTTCGCGAAGGCCGGCATCCGGATCGCCCGCGAAACGAGTTTCCAGGGCACGGACGGCTATGCCCTGTTCGGCACCCGGCCGCTCGCGACGGCGACGATTGCGCGGATCGCCGAGCAGGTTCTCGCGCCGGCTCCGACGGACCGTGATCCGATCTACGACGAGCCGGATTTCGCCACCGAGTTCTTCCAGACGCTGCGCCAGGAGATGGTCGCGCTCGTCGACGATCCCGGTTACGCGGCGCTCATCGGTACATTCGGGCCGGCTCTCCTCGACAAGACGGGCTCGCGCCCGGTGGCGCGCCAGGCAGAGGGAGCGGGGCCGGCGAGGCTCCGGCACCCCCGCGAATTGCGGGCCATTCCGAACAACGCGATCCTCCACCAGCTCGGCTGGCTCGCCAACAGCTTCCACGGCATCGGCCACGGCGCAGCGCGGGCGCCCGAGTTGTTCGAAACCATGCGGTCGCGCTCCGATCGCTTCGAGCGGGCCTATCGCCTGGCCGAGTACGCGATGTCCTGCAGCGACCTGGACGTGATCCGCGCCTATGTGGACACGCTTGATCCCGGGACCTGGTACGACCGGGCCAGGCGGACGGGTCGGGACCAGCGCCGCGACGAACTCCTTGGTGTCGCCGACGCGCTCGAGCGACTTGACCTCGCACCCGCCCTGCGTCGGCTATTCGGACGGCTCGTGGCGGATCGGCTCAGGCTCAAGGGCGTGGCGGGCAATCTGCCCGAGATGCCGGCGCGACTTGCGGCCCTGCATGCCCTGAGGCTCGCGATCATTCACCGGATCTGGCTGTCTGCGACGCACGTCCCGGATTTCCGGCCGCAGGCAGGGCTCAGCCGCTCGGCGCTCCTGGAGCGCATCCTTCGCCTCGACATCCCGGGCTCGCTGGACCTCCTCGCGGAAACGTTCCCGCTCCGGCCCGATCCCACCGAGGGTGTCGATTTCGGCGAGCCGCCCGGGCCCCGGGAGGGCGGCACCTACGGGCCGCTGCATCGGGACCTGTTCGAACCGATGCGGCGATCCTTCGACCTCGTGCGGGAGATCACGGGCGCCATCCAGCACGAGGTCGGTGCGTTCGGCTGAACCCGAAAGCGAGGTCGAGCCGCCCCGCGTTCGGATGCTACGGGGCGGCGCCGGCCGGGGCGAGCTGCTCCCTCACGCCCGCCAGGAGATCGTAAGACCGCAACCTCGCCTCGTGGTCGAATATGGCCGATGCCACCATGATCTCGTCGACGCCCGTCTCGGCGACGAAGCGCTGGAGACCATCCCGCACCCGCTCCGGGGATCCCACAAAGGACCGGGACAGCATGGCGGAGGCCTGTGCCTTCTCGGCCGGCGACCAGTAGGATTCGATGTCGTCGATGGGTGGAGGCAACTGGCCCCTCGTGCCGCGCACCAGGTTCGTGAAGCTCTGCTGGGGCGAGGTGAAGAGCCGGCGAGCCTCCTCGTCGGTATCCGCCACGACCACGTTCACGCCTGCCATGACATAAGGCCGTTCGAGCTGTGCCGAGGGCTCGAACCGCTCGCGATAGACCCGGATAGCCGGGAGCAGCGCCTCGGGGGCGAAATGCGAGGCGAAGGCGTAGGGCAAGCCGAGCATGGCCGCGAGCTGCGCGCCAAACAGGCTGGAGCCGAGGATCCAGAGGGGGACGTTCGAATCCGCCCCTGGGACGGCCCTGATGACCTGGTCCGGCTGGACGGGGCCAAGCAGCGCCTGCAACTCGAGCACATCCTGAGGGAACCGGTCCGCTGCGGAAGGATCCCGCCGCAGTGCCCGCAGCGTCCTCCCATCGGTGCCGGGAGCCCGGCCGAGGCCGAGGTCGATGCGGCCGGGGTATAGCGCTTCGAGGGTCCCGAACTGCTCCGCAATGACGAGCGGCGCGTGGTTCGGCAGCATGATGCCACCCGACCCGACCCGGATGGTGCTGGTCCCGCCCGCGAGGTAGCCGATGACGACCGACGTCGCCGCGCTCGCGATGCCGATCATGTTGTGGTGCTCGGCGACCCAGAAGCGCTTGTATCCGCGCGCCTCCGCCAGGCGGGCCAGAGAGAGCGAATTCCGCAGCGCGGCACCGGGCGACGAGCCCTGGGGAACCGGTGCGAGATCAAGAACGGAGAAGGAGATCATGGCGATCCATGGCGAGCGGGGCCGGCTTGTCCGGAGTCCAGACACACATGAGGCTGTTTCGTGCGCTTGCAACCCGGCCCCGGACATGGCCAGCACGTTCCGTCACGCAAGGCCTGCCTCCGTATCCCGGCCGGTCTTCGGCGGACTGAGCAGAATTAGCATCTGCCCCGCAAGCCGTTCGTAACCCTTCCGCTTAAGCAATCGTCCAGGCTTGGCTGCCATGGTCTCGGAGCCTTTTCGGAGACCAGACCATGGCAAAGCTAAGCAGGATCACGAAGACCTTCGTCCGCGACGACTCGGGCGCGACCGCGATCGAGTACGGGCTCATCGCCGCCCTCATCGCCGTCGTCATCATCGGTGCGCTCTCGACGATCGGTACGAACCTCAACACCGCGTTCAATACGATCGGAACGTCCCTGGGGACTCGCTGACGCGTTGAGGCGGCTGAGCCGCCGCAGCTCTCATGCGCCGTCGAGGGTACCGGCCTCGGCGGCGCGTGCGCTCCCTGCAGGCCCTGCACGGAGGAGCGCCGCGACCAGGATGAGGTCGTCTCCGGTATTCGCTCGATCACGGCCCGGGTTCGTCGCGCTTTCGGCAAATAGACCGGCGTAACCGGGGGCCTCGCCCGACTCCGGAACTCGGAGGCGGGCTCGTGCTTTCGTTGGCGCGGGCGATCGGTCCGCCACTCCGGGCGCGATGACCACCCCCCAAATTCTTGCCGTTTCGATCCTCGTCGCCATGATGGGGCTCTTCCTGTGGGGGAGGTTCCGCTACGACCTAGTCGGGGCGCTGGCCCTGCTGGCCGCACTGGCCGCCGGTATCGTGAGCCCGAAGGAAGCCTTCTCGGGTTTCAGCGACGACATCGTCATCATCGTCGCGAGCGCGCTGGTCGTCAGCGCAGCGGTGGGCCGTTCCGGCGTCATGGAGCATGCGCTGCGCCAGGTCGCGCCCTATGCCCGAACGACGCGCTCCCAGGTCGTCGTGCTGGTCGGCACGGTGACGGTCCTGTCGGCCATCATCAAGAATATCGGCGCGCTCGCGATGCTCATCCCGGTCGCGTTCCAGATCGCTCGGCGCAGCGGCAAGTCCCCGTCGGTGTTTCTGATGCCCATGTCCTTCGGCGCGTTGCTTGGAGGCATCATCACGCTGATCGGAACCTCGCCCAACATCATCGTCTCCCGCGTCCGCGGCGAGATCGTGGGCGAGCCGTTCAAGATGTTCGACTTCGCTCCGGTGGGCCTTGGCCTTGCCGCGGCGGGCGTCGCGTTCCTGGCGTTCGGGTACAGATTGCTCCCGCGGGACCGGCGCGGGGCAGCGACGCTCGACGAGGCGCTCGACATCAAGGACTACATCACCGAGGCGGCCATTCCCGAAGGCTCGCCGCTCGCAGGGCAGACGGTCTCCGATCTCAAGCGCCTGGCCGAGGGCGACGTCACTGTCACGACGATCGTCCGCAACAACACCCAGAGCCTTTCGCCCCTGCCGGACGCGACGCTGAAGGCGGGGGACATCGTGCTCCTCGAGGGGGAGCCGGACGCGCTCGAACGTGTGGTGGCGCGGGCCGAGTTGAAGTTGGAGGCTGAGCGCCGAGCGGTCGAGGCCGCGGATCCCTCGCACGAAATCGGCGTGGTCGAGGCCGTCATCGGCCCGAACTCGCTCCTGATCGGGCATTCCGCTCGACGCCTGGCCGTGCACGAGCGCTTCCAGCTCAACATCCTGGCCGTCAGCCGCTCGAACAAGCGCTTCACCGAGCGGCTTCGGGACATCAGGCTCCGCGCCGGCGACGTGCTGGTGCTGCAGGGCGATCTGGACATCGTTCCCGAGCGGATGCGCGAACTCGGGCTGCTGCCGCTCGCCGAGCGGGCCTTGCAACTCGGGAGTGCACGCCGGGCCTGGCTGACCGTCGCCATCGTGGCAGCAACGGTGGTGCTCCTGGCCTTCAGTGTCGTGCCGGTCGCCGTCGCGTTCTTCGGCGCCGCCGCCTTCCTGATCCTGTTCGGAGCCCTGCCCATCCGGGAGGCCTACGACTCGATCGAGTGGCCAATCCTGGTCATGCTGGCGACGCTGATCCCGGTCAGCGATGCCTTGCGGACTACCGGGACCACAGACTTGCTCTCGGGATGGCTGACCCATGTGGCGGGTGGCCTACCTCCCTGGGGCGCGCTCACCCTGATCCTCATGGCGGCGATGGCGGTGACGCCCTTCCTCAACAACGCCGCAACCGTGCTGGTCATGGCGCCGATCGCGGCGGGTTTCGCGACCGGGCTCGGCTTTAAACCCGACGCTTTTCTCATGGCGGTCGCGATCGGCGCCGCCTGCGATTTCCTCACGCCGATCGGGCACCAGTGCAACACGCTCGTGATGGGCCCCGGAGGCTACAAGTTCGGCGATTATGCGCGGCTCGGGCTGCCGCTCTCGATCATCGTGATCGCCGTCGGAGTGCCGCTCATCCTTGCAGTCTGGCCGATACACTGACGAGGGCTGCGGGCCGGCAGGAGAGCCGCATTAACCAGCTGTTAAGCCTGACGTAGACGCGAGCATTGCAGGGCTGTTTACTTGATGTCGTGAAGTGGACGGAACAGAATTTCCACCCCGACGAGGGTAGCGCGGCAGCCGATCCGCTTGGCTGGACCCTCGCCATGGGGCTCTGCAACATCCTGATCGCCGCGACGATCCTCGGCTGTATTCTGTTCGTCGCGATCGAGAATGGGATCTTTCATCTGTACTGATCGGCCCGAAGCAACGCGGCACGGCCTCTCGCATTCCAGCCCGCTCAGCGGCAGCGTGTGTAGACCTGAGTTCCCCGCTCGCTCGCCCAGGTGAGCTTGTCTCCCGCCAGGGCCAGCCGGATCTGCGCGTTCCAACTCTCGCCCGGGCCGCTGCACGCGGCACTGACCAGCCAGCGCAGGCCGTTCTGTTCCGTCCGCCTGAACGTGCACGATGCCGATCCCGCTTTCGCCCCGCGCTCGTCGAGCGTGAGCGGCAGGTAGGCCGTCCGATTGCGCTGGGAACATGCCGCGGGATGAGGAGCCCACCTGCCCCCAAGTGCGCGAAACGTGGGCAAAGGCTGCTGGGCGGTGGCAGCCACCGGGCTATCGGCGCCCGGCTCAGCGGGCCTTCCGCTCTCCCGCTCCCCCTCGATCGGCACCTTCTCGTCTATCAGGCTGGCGAGGCTGAACAGAATGCTCGGCAGAGGCTTCTGCTCCTGAAGATCTAGCCCATCGACGCCCGAGTCTGCCGCTGCGAACGCGGGCTGCCCCGTCCCGGCGAGTTCCTCCTCGGACGCCTCGCCAATCTGGAGAGGGGTCGACCAGATGTCGGGTGCCTGTTCGCGGCCCATCACGTCCGGCGCGGCGTTCATGACCCGATCGATCGGCAGAGAGATCTGCCGACGCGGGAGGGGAGCCATTGCCTGGGCGGCGTGCACCTCGATCGTCGGCGAAACTGAAGCGGCGCCAGGCGTTCTACCTTCGTCCGGGGCGACAAAGATGAAGGCCAGTCCGGCGCAGAGCAGCAGTGACGAGCCGCCGAACGACGCCCTCTGCGACCGGATGCGCCTTGCTCTTGCGAGAGGATACTCGAACTTACGCATACGCCGATCCGAGCCTCGCATCGGCTCCTTGGCCACAAACTTGTGGTTAAGGAAGATTAACGAAGATTAGGAATTGCGGCAAGGATTGACAGATTCCGGTCCGCGGTTCGCGAATCGGCCGTGGGAGCGTAGCTCCCCCTGCCGTCGCCCAGTCCCAGCGTTGGCCCCCCAGCTCCGACGGGGTTCGTGGTATGATGCGGAAGGCGCTCCATCCGACGTCCGGGGCGCCGCAGAGATGTGAGACCGGACATGGTTCAGCCCTCATCGGCGGTTTATGTCGCGGCCCTGATTGCGGCCCTCGTCATGGGCTCCGGTCCGGCCGCTGCGGATTGCAGGTCCGCCCCGGAGCCGAAGGTGGACTGGAAGGGCTGCAGCAAGACCTCGCTCCTCCTCGATCGGACGGACCTCTCCGGGGCCACGATGCCCAATGCGATGCTCACGTCGACGACCCTTGAAGGCGCAAGCCTCAAAGGGGCCAAGATGGGCGAAACCGAGCTGAGCTTCGCTCGACTCGATGGCGCGGATCTCTCGAATGCCGATCTCTCGCGGGCAGTCGGCTGGCGCACTTCCTTCAAGGGCGCGAACCTCACGCAGGCGAGCCTGGAGATGGCGCAGATGAGCCGCGCCAATTTCGAGAAGGCCAAGCTTGCGGGTGCGAACTTCCTGAAATCGGAGATGAACCGATCCGATTTCGAGGGCGCGGACCTGACCGGCGCCCGAATGTCCCGGGCGGAGTTGGCACGGGTGGACCTCACGAAGGCCGCACTGGGACAGGCGGATTTCAGCTACTCCAACCTGTCCCGCGCGCGGCTCGACGGTGCACATCTCGACGGCGCCAAGTTCACCGGCACGTATCTCTATCGTGCACAGCTTGGGGGCGCGGATCTCACAAAGTCGAGCGGTTTGACCCAGGCCCAGATCGACCTCGCCTGCGGAACTCCTCAGACCAAGCTTCCCGCGGGGCTGACCGCCCCGAAGCATTGGCCGTGCAACACCGAGGACGACTGAAACTCCGCTTCGGGCACCCTTGGCGCAGGGCGCCGGGTCGCCTATATTCAGGAGGTCGGGGCAACCCGGCTATGATCGTAGAGGCAGAGTGGAATAGGCGTTTAGGACGCGGGTTCAATTCCCGCCGCCTCCACCAGGAGCGCATGGGTTCGTGCGTTCCTGACGGGGGCGACTTGGGTTCGACTAGGCGCGGTAAAGGCTAGGCTGCGATTGGGCTGAGCTACGGCCCTGATAGTGCAAATTCACAAATGCCAACGACAACGTTGACATGGGTGAGGTTCGCCTCGCGGCGTAACCATCCGGGGCTCGGGAAAGCCTAGCAACAGAAACGGCGCCTTCGGGCGCCGTTCCCATTTGGGGTCGATGCTTCTTGAAAACTGGAGGCCCGGCCCTGGATTTGAACCAGGGCTGCAGAACGTTGCACCGCTCGTGAGTAGCCACTCCTCCACCGGGCCGCAGGACCGGTGTAGCGCAGTGTCTCACAAGAAAAGGTTATCAGAACGACTTCAACCCGCCCGAGCGTCGGCGGATTGGTGGAACCAGAGCGGAGTCGAACCGCCCACCTCTTCTTACGAAGCGCTCTGCCTTGAGCTATGGCCCCGTGCCCGCCCGGGAGCACAGAACGGATAGCGCGCCTGACGGCGCTGTCGACCGCTTCGTTAAGTGTTGGTTAACTAGCGCGCCCGGCGCGGCTGCTCGACGGGGGGCGGCCATTCTGGCACATTATCGGCTGCGCCCGACTGCTCGAGGTGGTGCCACATGGGACGTCCAGCCGCGCGGGTCACCGACATCACCTCGCATGGCCCGCCGCTCAATCCCGGACCCGGCAGCCCTAACGTGCTCATCGGAAAGCTGCCCGCCTGGCGGGGGCTTCCGGCTGCAGCCGCGGCCGCCCTGCAAGCGGCCCAGCAGGCGAGCGACGCCGTCATCAAGACTGCGGAGGCGGCCACCGTTGCGGCGGCCGGAACGCCCGGCGCACCCGCCGCCTATGCGGCGGAGCAGGCGGCGAAGACGGCTGCCGCCACGGCGATGAGTTCGCTGATGAGCGGATTGGCAGCGGGGGCAGCTGCCTCGACGGGCGGGATGGGCGCGCCGGACATGCACGTCTGCCCGATCCCCACCCCGGTCCCGCCGCACGGTCCCGGCTACGTGATCGACGGATCGCAGACGGTGCTTGTCAACGGCCTCCCGCTCTGCCGGCAAGGCGACAAGGTGCTCGAGGCGCTTGGAGGCCCCGATCCGATCGCGAAGGGAGAGTTCACTGTGCTGGTTGGCGGGTGAGGCAGGGGGTCTCCTCCAGCTAAAGTCGAGTCGACGATCGGTCGGGCGCGTGCGAAGTTGTTCTGGCGGCGTCCCTTCTCTCAGAGATCATCGATGCATCTTGCGCGAGTTCTTGCCGTCGCCGCGATTTTCGTTGCCAGCACTGCTGCTAGCGCCCAGAAGGTCGACATGGGCACGATCAAGTGCGACGAATTTCTCAAAGCTCCTTCAGAGTTCCATGGTCAGGTCCTTATGTGGCTTACCGGCTACATGGCGGATGAGGATGCTGACCCGGTCATCGATTTCGACAAGATGGCCGAGAACGGCAAGAAACTCGGCGCTTATTGTGCGCAGAACCCTGCTTCCGGCTTGATGACGGCAGCCGAGAACGCGATGCAATAGAGGCCGCTCGTGCCAGGCCAGGGCAGTCTAATCGCCGGTTGTCGCTGCGGAATTTGACTTTCAGGCAGGTCTTGCCTAAGTCGACGGCCACAATCGAGACGAGCGAGCTTTTCAGCCGCCGACCGGTCCGGGGTCCGACGCAGCAGCGTCACAGGCTTCGCCGGAGGTCAACGCCCGACAGCGCGATGCGCCCTCGGGCGTTGTTGGCGTTTGGGCGCACGCTCGCCACATGCGGCCCGAATGGGTGCAAGCTATGGCGGACCAGGAACTGCGCATCGAAGATGCCGTGAACGAGACCTGCCCGTGGTCGGGAAAGCCGATCGCGGCGGATTCGCTCACCCGTTATGCCGGGGCCGTCGTCGGCTTCTGCAATCCCGGCTGCCGCGACAAGTTCGAAAAGGCCGTCAATCATTTCGAGGCCGCGCTGGCGAGCAGACGGCTCGAAGCCTCGATGGGTGGGACGGCCGAGTAGCATGTTCGAAGGTCTCTCCGAAAAACTCTCCTCGATCCTCGATGGCCTGACGCGCCGCGGGGCGCTCACGGAAGAGGACGTCAACGCCGCCCTGCGGGAAGTGCGGCGCGCGCTGCTCGAGGCGGATGTCGCGCTCGAGGTGGTGCGGAGCTTCGTCGACAAGGTTCGCACCCGGGCGGTGGGCGCCGAGGTCGTCAAGTCGGTCACGCCCGGCCAGATGGTCGTCAAGATCGTCCACGACCAGCTTGTCGAGATGCTCGGCTCGGACGCCGAGACGATCGACCTGAATGCGGTCCCGCCGGTGCCGATCCTGATGGTCGGCCTGCAAGGGTCGGGCAAGACGACCACGACGGCAAAGATCGCCAAGCGCCTGACCGACCGGTCCGGCCGGCGCGTGCTGATGGCGTCGCTCGATACGCGGCGCCCGGCCGCGATGGAGCAGCTCGCGATCCTGGGCAAGCAGGTCGGGGTCGAGACGCTGCCGATCGTCGCCGGCCAGAGCGCCGTCCAGATCGCCCGGCGCGCCATGGAGGCCGCAAGGCTCGGCGGCTTCGACGTCGTGATGCTCGACACCGCCGGCCGCGTAACCGTCGACGAGGCCCTGATGGCCGAGGCGGCGGACGTGAAGGCCGCGACCGACGCGCATGAGGTCCTGCTCGTCGCCGATGCCCTCACGGGTCAGGATGCCGTCAACACGGCTCGCGCCTTCGATGGCCGCATCGGCGTGACGGGCATCGTGCTCACCCGCATGGATGGCGATGCCCGCGGCGGCGCGGCCCTCTCCATGCGGGCGGTGACCGGCCGGCCGATTAAGCTCGTCGGCACGGGCGAAAAAGTCGATGCGCTCGAGGAGTTTCACCCGGGCCGCGTCGCCAACCGCATCCTCGGCATGGGCGACGTCGTCTCGCTCGTCGAGAAGGCGGCGGAGACGATCGACGCCGCCAAGGCGCAGAAGATCGCCGACAAGATGCGCCGGGGGAAGTTCGACCTCGACGACCTGTCGGACCAGCTCGGCCAGGTCGAGCGCATGGGCGGCATGGGCGGCCTCATGGGCATGCTGCCCGGCATGGGCAAGATCAAGAACCAGATCGCGGAGGCCGGTCTCGGCGACGGCATGGTGAAGCGCCAGCGCGCCATCATCTCGTCCATGACCAAGGCCGAGCGGGCCAATCCGGATATCCTGAAGGCCTCGCGCAAGAAGCGCATTGCGGCCGGTTCGGGCACCAAGGTCGAGGAGATCAACAAGCTCCTCAAGATGCATCGCCAGATGGCCGACGTCATGAAGATGATGGGCGGCGGCAAGGCGAAGGGTCTCTCCGGCATGCTCGGCAAGATGATGGGGCTCGGCGGCGGCGGCATGGGCGGCATGCCGCAGCCGACGCCTGAAATGATGGCCGAGCTGCAGAAGAAGATGGGCGGCGCCGGCGGCATGCCGGGCATGCCCGGCGGCAAGATGCCCGCCCTCCCGCCTGGCCTCGGCGGGCCGGGCGGAATGCCCAAGCTTCCCGGCCTCGGTGGGCCGGGTATGCCGAAGCTCCCGGGCCTCGGCGGCTTCCCGTTCGGGGGAGGCAAGAAGAAGTGACGGCCGAGAGCCCGTCAGGCCCGGGCGTGTCCCGGGCAACCGGACATCCGTTCACAGGACCCATCGAGATGGCCGGGGCAAGCCCGGCCAGGACAAGCTGAGTTAGGAGAAAACCGTGTCCCTGAAGATCCGTCTCGCCCGCGGCGGCGCCAAGAAGCGTCCCTACTACCGCATCGTCATTGCCGACTCGCGCTCCCCGCGTGACGGCCGCTTCATCGAGAAGGTCGGCACCTACGATCCGATGAAGTCGAAGGACGACCCGTCCCGCGTGACGCTCGAGACCGAGAAGGTCCAGGCCTGGCTCACGAAGGGTGCCCAGCCGACCGACCGCGTCCTGCGCTTCCTCGATGCCGCCGGCCTCGCCCAGCGTCCGGCCCGCAACAACCCGAAGAAGGCGCAGCCCGGCAAGAAGGCCCAGGAACTCGCCAATGCGCGCGACCTGAAGGCCAAGGCGGCGGCCGCGATGGCGGCGGCTGGCGGCGACGCGAACGAGCCTGCGGCGTAACGCGCCGTCATGGCCCGCGGGCCACGGCCTCCGGCCGGCATGAACGAGGCGGGCGCCGTTGCGCCCGCCCGCAAGGATCTCGTCCTCATGGGCGAGTTCGGGCGCGCGCACGGCCTCAAGGGCGAGCTGCGGCTCAAGTCGCATACCGGCGACCCGCTCGCGATCGCCTCCTACGGCCCGCTGCTTCTGGCGGACGGGCGTAGTGTCGCGCTCGCCTCCGTGCGGCAGGCGGCGGGAGACCAGCCGGATCTCCTCGTCGCCAGGGTCGAGGGCGTGCAGACCCGGGAGGCCGCCGAGGCTCTCAACCGGGCCAAGCTGTTCGTCCCACGCGAGAAACTGGGCGAGCCCGAGGACGAGGACGAGTATTTCCTGGCCGACCTCATCGGCCTCACGGCGAGGTCCGAGGCGGGGGAAGAACTCGGCAGCATCGTCGGCGTGCCGAATTACGGCGGCGGCGATCTCCTCGAGATCGCGCCTCCGCGCGGACCGACGATCCTCGTTCCGTTCACGAGGGAGTCCGTGCCGGGCGTGGATCTGAAGGGCGGCTTCGTCACGGTGGCGGAGGAGGCCCTGGCGGCCGGCAGCGAGGCGGAACCGGAGGCCGGAAAGGCCGACGGAGCCGAGGCATGACGATCCGCTTCGAGGCGACGGCGCCGGTGCTGCGCATCTTTTCCGTCGAGAAGGCGAGGGAGTTCTACCTCGATTTCCTCGGCTTCTCGGTGGAATTCGAGCACAGATTTGGGCCGGACTTCCCGCTGTATCTGGGAATTTCCCGCGGAGAACTGGAGCTCCACCTCAGCGAGCACCACGGCGATGCGACGCCGGGCTCGGCGGTGTTCGTCCGGATGATCGGCATCGACGAGTTCCATGCCGAGCTGACGGCAAAGAAGTACCCGTACAACCGGCCTGGCATCGAGGAGCAGCCCTGGGGCCGCGTCGTCTCGGTCACCGATCCGTTCGCGAACCGAATCCATTTTTGCGAGAGGCCGGCGGCGGGCGGGGTCGCTGCGCCGTGACCTGGCGCGCGACGATCCTGACCCTCTTCCCCGAGATGTTCCCCGGCCCGCTCGGGCTCTCGCTGGCGGGTGACGCGCTCGAGGCGGGGCGCTGGGTGCTCGAGGCACGCCAGATCCGCGAGCACGGGATCGGCCGGCACCGCCGGGTGGACGACACGCCTGCCGGGGGCGGCCCCGGCATGGTGATGCGCGCCGATGTGGTGGCGGCTGCGCTCGATGCCGCCTCTCCCGCGGAGGAAGCGCGTCCCCGCCTCCTGATGTCCCCCCGCGGAAAGCCCCTGACGCAGGGGAGGGTGCGCGAGCTCGCGGCCGGCCCCGGCGTGGTCGTAGTCTGCGGCCGTTTCGAGGGGATCGACGAGCGGGTGATCGCGGCGAGGTCGCTCGAGGAGGTCTCGATCGGCGACTACGTGCTGTCCGGCGGCGAGATCGCGGCCCTGGCCGTGCTCGATGCCTGCATACGCCTCCTGCCCGGCGTGATGGGCGCCGAGGATTCCGAGGCAGAGGAGAGCTTCGAGGCCGGGCTCCTGGAATATCCGCACTACACCCGGCCGCGCGAATGGGAGGGGCGCACGATCCCCGACGTGCTCCTCGGCGGCAACCACGCCGCCATCGCGCGCTGGCGCCGGAGCGAGGCGGAGCGGATCACCCGCGAGCGCCGGCCCGACCTGTTCGGCCCCGGCCGAAAGAGCTGAACCTTCGGCTTCCGCCTTCTCAGGCGAAGCGCCGGGCCCCCGCCACGCAAAGCACCACGAGGGCCGTCACGCCGATCATCGCGGAGCTGATCGGCTCCCCGAGGAGGAGACCGGCGAAGAGGAGCCCGAGGAAGGGCTGGAGCAACTGCAATTGCCCGACGCCCGTGATGCCGCCGAGCGCAAGGCCGCGGTACCAGAAGATGAATCCCACCAGCATGCTGAAGACGGACACGTAGGCGAGGCCCGCCCAGGCCGGGAGGGCGACGGCGCTCGGGCTGTCCGGCAGGGTGAGGAGGGCGAGCGGCGCCATGGCGGGCAGCGACAGCAGGAGCGCCCAGGAGATGACCTGCCAGCCGCCGAGCCGCCGCGACAGCACCGCCCCCTCCGCATAGCCCAGGCCGCAGACGAGCACCGCGCCGAGCATCAGGAGATCGCCCTCCAGGGAGGAATGGCCGCCCTGCGACAGCGCGAAGCCGGCCACCAGCATGCTCCCGAGGAGCGAGAAGAACCAGAAGACAGGCTTCGGCCTCTCCCGGCCGCGTAGCACGCCGAAGAGGGCGGTCGCGACGGGCAGCAACCCGATGAAGACGATCGACCGGGCCGAGGTCATGTACTGGAGGGCGAGGGCGGTCAGGAGCGGGAAGCCGACCACCACGCCGAATGCCACGATGGCGAGCGACCCGAGATCGCTCCTGGCGGGGCGGTGCTGCCTCAGGACGACAAGGAGTGCGGCGGCGAGCAGGCCCGCGATCGCGGCGCGTGCCGAGGTGAGGAAGACCGGCGGCAGCCCGCCCACGGCCACGCGCGTTGCCGGAAGGGACGCGCTGAAGATGACCACGCCGAGCAGCCCGCTGCCCCAGCCTTCCCTCGAACGAACCATATGCCTGTTTCCCCCGGCTGCGAGCTAGGCCAGGCGGGACAGTTCGGGAAGGCACACTCCCATACGATTGGTCGGAACTGTATGGCTGACCGAACCGGTACGGTTGGGGAGGCGTGGATGGAGAGCCGCATCGGCGCGGTCATGAATGCGGTCCGCCGCAGGCTGGCCAGCCGGGCGCTGGCCGCGGGAGAGAGGCTGCCCTCCATCCGGCGCCTCGCGGCGGACATGAAGGTGTCGCCCTCGACCGTGGTGGAGGCCTACGACAGGCTGGCCGCCGAGGGATTGATCCAGTCCCGCCCGGGCTCCGGCTTCTACGTCTCCGGCTCTGTGCCCGCCCTCGTGCCTGCGGAGGTCGATCCGCCGCGCGATCAGGCGGTCGATCCGTTCTGGGTCTCGCGCCAGTCCCTCGATGCCGGCGTCGACGTCGTGAAGCTCGGATGCGGGTGGCTGCCGGCCGACTGGATGCCCAATGCCGCCATCCGCCGCGCCGCGCGAGGCTTGGCCAGGGCCGAGGATGCCGTGCTGGCGGATTACGGGAGCACCCGGGGCTCGCTGCCGTTGCGCCGCCTCCTTGCCCGCCAATTCGCGGCCGAGAGCCTCGATCTTGGGCCGAGCCAGATTCTCCTGACGGCGTCGGGCACCCAGGCGATCGATCTGATCTGCCGCCTCCTGCTCCGGCCGGGAGATGGCGTCCTGGTCGACGATCCCTGCTACTTCAACTTCCAGGCGCTGCTGCGCGTCCACCAGGCGCGGATCATCGGCGTGCCTTACACGCCGACCGGGCCGGATCCGGCCCGCTTCGCGGAGACGCTCGCGGCTCACCGGCCGCGGCTCTACATAACCAATTCCGCACTCCACAACCCGACCGGCGCGACGATCTCCCCGCAGACGGCGCACCGAGTCCTGAATGCGGCGGCGGAACACGACGTGACGATCGTGGAGGACGACATCTTCGCCGATCTCGAGCCCGAACCCTCTCCGCGGCTCGCGGCGCTCGACGGCCTCTCCCGCGTCATCCGCATCGGGAGTTTTTCCAAGACGCTATCGGCCTCGATCCGCTGCGGCTACATCGCGGCCCGTCCGGACTGGATCGAGGCGCTGCTCGACCTGCAGGTGGCGACCAGCTTCGGGGGGCCGAGCCCCGTCGCCGCGGAGCTCGTCCACGGCGCCCTGGGCGATGGCAGCTACCGCAAGCACCTGGACGCGCTGCGGCGTCGCCTGTCAAAGGCGCGTCGGCAGGCCGAGGAGAGGCTCGGCGGCCTAGGGATCACGCCCTGGCTCATGCCCCGCGGTGGCTTCTTCCTGTGGTGCCGCCTACCCGACGGCCTGAACGCGGCGGACCTCGCCCGCGCGGCGCTCTCCGAAAAGCTGGTGCTCGCGCCAGGCGACGTATTCAGTCCTTCCCGCTCGGCGTCCGGCTTCATGCGCTTCAACGTCGCCCAGATGGCGGACCCCCGGGCCATGATGCTGCTGTCGCGGGCGCTCGCCAGGCCAATGGCGTAGCAGCAGGGCGCGGCAGGCACTGCATCCGACGCATGGCGGCGCGCCTATTGCTTCTCACCCCTGCATCCCCGGTTGACCAAAGCCCGGGCTGAGAGTTCAGTTTTCGCGTTGAGGGCCGGGAGATCCGGCTGAGGAGAGCAGCATGCCCGTCATCAACCGCGTCGCCGATCTCGTGGACGAGGTCACCGAATGGCGCCGCGACATGCATGCCCATCCGGAGCTTCTCTACGACGTGCATCGCACGGCCGCCCTGGTGGCCGACAAGCTCCGGGCCTTCGGCTGCGACGAGGTGGTGACCGGGATCGGCCGGACGGGTGTCGTCGGCGTCATCAAGGGCCGGCGCGGGACGGGCGGCAAGGTGATCGGGCTGCGGGCCGACATGGACGCGCTGCCGATCGAGGAGGAGACGAACGCTCCCTACAGGTCGCAGACGCCCGGCCTCATGCATGCCTGCGGGCATGACGGCCACACGGCCATGCTGCTCGGGGCCGCCAAGTACCTTGCCGAGACGCGCAATTTCGACGGCACGGCCGTGATGATCTTCCAGCCGGCAGAGGAGGGCGGCGGCGGCGGCGACGCGATGGTGAAGGACGGGCTCATGACCCGCTTCGGCATCCAGGAGGTTTATGGGCTCCACAACTGGCCGGGCCACCCGGTCGGCGCCTTCGCGATCCGGTCCGGGCCCGTCATGGCGGCCGCCGACCGTTTCACGATCAAGGTCGAGGGTCGGGGCGGCCATGCCGCGCACCCGAACAAGTGCGTCGACACCCTGCTCGTCGCCTCGCAGATCGTGGTCGCGCTCCAGTCCATCGCTTCCCGCAATGTCGACCCGCTCGAATCCGTGGTCGTGTCGGTCTGCTCCTTTAAGGCGGGCGACACCTACAACGTCATTCCCCAGCACGCGACGCTGCTCGGCACCGTGCGCACCCTCAAGCCGGAGGTGCAGGACCTCGTCGAGGTGCGGATCTCGGAAGTGGCCAAGAGCGTCGCGGCCGCCTTCGGGGCCCATGCCACCGTCGAATATGCGCGCGGCTATCCGGTGACCTTCAACCATCCGGAGCAGACGGAATTCATGGCCAAGATCGCCGAGATGGTCGGGACCGGCGTGAAGCGGGACGTACCGCCGCAGATGGGCGCGGAAGATTTCTCCTACATGCTGCAGGAAAAGCCGGGCGCCTACATCTTCCTCGGCAACGGCAACTCCGCGCAGTGCCACCATCCGGCCTACGATTTCGACGACGGCGCCATCCCGTACGGCGTCTCGCTCTGGGCGAAGATCATCGAGGAAGGGATGCCGGCGGCGGCCTGATCCCGCCCGGGCTCAACGGCGGCGCGCCTTCGGCTGCGCGCCGCGCCAGGCGGTCTCGAGAATGCCGGCGAGTTCGCCCTCGTCCAGCGCTCCGAGCGTGACCGTGGTCCAGCCCTGCCGGCCCCAGGCATTCGGCACTGGCGCGAAGGCGGCGGGCTTCAGGAGGCACTTGAACTCCTGGTCCTCGGGCGAGAGCTTCAGATTGGCGCTCGCCCCGCCGGGCGGAACCGTCGCGTAGATCCGGGCAACCTTGAAGGCCGTCCGGTCGAAATGCGGCGCCTCGACGGTGCCGGCCAGCGAGAGCGCGATCCGGCGCAGGTCGTCTTCCGTTGCCATGCCTTCCGCTCAGGGTCCCGGGACGACCATGAGGGTAAAAGGATGGACGTAGGCCTGCAACATCACGAGCCCACCCACCAGGCAGGCCAGCGCGATCGAGTGCCAGAACACGAAACGCAGGATGGTGCCCTCGTGTCCGAACCAGTTCGTGGCCGTGGAGGCGACGACGATCGACTGGGCGTCGATCATCTTGCCCATGACGCCGCCGGACGAATTCGCCGCTGCCATGAGGATCGGCGAGAGGCCGAGCTGCTCGGACGTGATCCGCTGCAGTCCGCCGAACAGCACATTGGAAGCGGTGTCTGATCCGGTCAGCGCGACGCCGAGCCATCCCAGCAGCGTGCCGAAGAACGGGTAGAGGAAGCCGGTTCCCGCGAAGGCGAGTCCGAGCGTGGCGTCCAGGCCCGAGAACCGGGTCAGCGTGCCGATCGCCAGCATCGAGGCGATGGTCAGCAGCGAGTACCGCAGGACCCAGATGGTCTCGAGGAATGCTGTCACGAGCCTAAGCGGCGAGAAGCCCATCAGCAGGCCCGAGATGATCGCCGTGAAGAGCACGCCTGTGCCCGTGTAGGACATGTACGTGAAGGCGAAGACGGCACCTTCGGGGGTCGGCTTGGCGACGATCGGCGCCACCTTCTGGATGGCGTTGTGCAGCCCCTCGACCGGGTAGTTCCAGGTGAAGATCGGGTTGACGATCCCCTTGAACCAGTTGGTGCCCCAGAACGCGAGGATCACGCACAGGATGATCCACGGCACATAGGCCATCATCGTACCGTTTGCCGCGAGCGTCCCGTTCGCCGTTACGGCGCCACCCCCAGTGACGCCGAGACCAGGGTCCGGCGCATGCCTTGGCTGGCCCGGCGCAATCTTCAGGGTGCCGACGGAGTCGTCGCGCGTGCGCAACGCGGGCGACGTCCAGACCTCCGCTGGCTGCCAGATCCTCAGGAAGCCAATCAGGCACGCCATCGAGACGAGCGAGGCGCCGATATCGACGATCCAGGGATTGATGAAGTTCGAGATTAGGTATTGCGGGACCGCGAAGGAGACGCCCGTCACCAGGATCGCCGGCCAGATCTCCTTCATGCCGCGGAAGCCCGCGAAGGCCCAGATGAGCCAGAAGGGGACGATCAGCGAGAAGAACGGCAGCTGGCGCCCCACCATGGCGCCGAGCAGGAACGGATCGATCCCCGTGACGGAGGAGAGCCCCTGGATGGGGGCCCCGAGGGCGCCGTAGGCGACGGGTGCCGTGTTGGCGATGAGCGAGAGGCCCGAGGCCGCGAGCGGCGAGAAGCCGAGCCCGATCAGGATGGCGCCCGTCACGGCCACGGGCGTTCCGAACCCGCCCGCGCCCTCGAAGAAGGCGCCGAAAGCGAAGGCCACCAGGAGAAGCTGGAGCCGGCGATCGGGCGTGATCCCGCCGATCGACCGTTCGAGGACCTTGAACCAGCCCTTCTCGACCGTGAGCCGGTAAAGGAAGATGACGTTGAGGATGATCCAGCCGATCGGGAACATGCCCGTCGCGACGCCGAAAAGCGCGGCCCGGATCGCGAGCCCGCTCGGCATGGTGAAGACGAAGACCGAGACCAGTATCGCCACCACCAGCGCAACGACGGCCGCGATATGCGCCTTCACCTTGCCGGAGGCGATGAGCACCAGCAGCGTCACCACCGGGATGGCCGCTGCAATCGTCGACAAGACGACGTTGCCGAACGGGTCGTAGACCTGCTGCCACATCTTGGCTTCTCCTACCAAGATCGTCCGAATTGCCCGTCTGCCTGGAAGCAACGAATGTCAACGCCCGATTTCCCGGTGCCCGGCAGGGCTGGGCTGCCTGTCTTGCAAGTCTCTCCCTTCAGAAACCGGGTCGCGGCTGCCGCCGGGTCCGGCTAGCCCGGGGCGTGGAGGTCGCACAGTGCTTCGTCAGTCCCCGATCCAGCGCACGATGAACTCGACCGAGTGGCTGTTGCTGCTCGGCCTCTCCGTCCTGTGGGGTGGGTCCTTCTTCTTCGTCGCGGTGGCCGTGAAGGAAATCCCGCCGCTGACGCTCGTGCTCCTGCGGGTCGGGCTCGCGGCGCTGATCCTCAACGTCCTCCTGCCACTGCTCGGGACCGGGCTGCCCCGGACGCGCGCGGCGTGGGGGACGATCGCCGTGATGAGCGTCCTGAACAACCTTGTGCCGTTCACGCTGTTCATGTGGGCCCAGACCCGTCTCACGGGTGGTGCCGCCGCCATCCTGAACGCGACGACGCCGCTCTTCGGTGTCCTCGTCGCGCATGCCTTCCTGGCCGACGAGAAGCTGACCTGGCGGCGCGGTGCCGGCGTGCTGCTAGGCTTTCTCGGAGTCCTGATCATGATCGGGCCCGGAGCGCTGGCCGGATTTGGGCATCAGATCGCCGCGGAGGCTGCCTGCCTCCTTGCCGCGCTCACCTATGCCTTTGCGGGCCTGTGGGGACGACGCTTCGCGGCACTCGGCATCTCGCCGATCCAGACCGCGGCCGGGCAGGTGACGGTCTCGACGGTGCTGCTCCTGCCGCTCGCGCTCCTCGTCGACCAGCCCTGGACGCTTCCGGCGCCCGGCGCATCCACGTGGCTGGCCGTGCTCGGGCTCGCGAGCCTGTCCACGGCGCTGGGCTACATCATGTTCTTCCGGATCCTGGAGACCGCCGGGGCCACGAACCTCCTGCTGGTCACCTTCCTGATCCCGGCAAGCGCTCTCCTGCTCGGGGCCGCGTTCCTGGCCGAGCCGGTCCAGCCGCAGCAACTGGCCGGCATGGCCCTGATCGGCGCAGGCCTCGCCGCAATCGACGGCCGCCTCCTGGCCTGGGCCGCCTTCCGGCGTGCCTCACTCGACGGCCGGACATGACGCGACGCGACCCCGGCAGGCTCAGCCGGGCTGCACGAGCGCGCTCGCGCCGGCGGCGATCAGGGCCGCGCCGATCACGCCGATGGCGCGCTCGTTCATGGTGAGCGGGAAGATCCGGCCGCTCTCGGTGGCGGGCCGGAGCGCGATGTCGACGATGAAGCCCGCCACCAGCGGCACCGTGAGGGCAGGGGTCGGGACCCAGTGCGGGATCGTGGCGGGCGCCCGGCCCAGGACGAGGCCCGTGAGGGCGCCCACCACCCAGATCCCGGCGATGAAGGCGTAGCCGGTCCGTGTCGGCATCATCGGCCCTAGTAGGTGGCGCGGCCGCCGGAGAGGTCGAAGACCGCCCCGGTCGTGAAGGAATTTTCGGCTGATGACAGCCACGCCACCATGGCGGCGATCTCTCGCGTCTCGACGAAGCGGCCGCGCGGGATCTTGGACAGCATGAAGTCGATATGCTCCTGGGTCATCTGGTCGAAGATGCGCGTTCGGGCGGCGGCGGGCGTGATGCAGTTCACGCCGATGTCGTAGCCGGCGAGCTCCTTGCCCAGCGACTTCGTCAGCGCGATCACGGCGGCCTTGGAGGCCGAATAGGCCGACGCGTTCGGATTGCCTTCCTTGCCGGCCACGGACGCGATCGCGACGATCCGGCCGTAGCCCTGCGCGATCATGGATGGCACGACGGCGCGGCAGCAATGCAGGGTGCCGTCGACGTTGATCTTGAAGATCCGCGACCACTCGTCGAGTGGATAATCCCAGGTCTTCACGTTCGGGCCCGCGATGCCGGCGGAGGTCACGAGGATGTCGATCGGGCCGTGCTCCGCCTCGGCCGCCTTCGCGGCCGCCACGGTGCTCTGTGGATCGGTGACGTCGACGGCGCGGGCGATGACCTTCCCGCCCGTGTTCTCGGCGGTCTCCTGCGCCAGGTCGAGATCCAGGTCCCAGATCTCCACGGTTGCGCCGCTCGCGGCGAAGCGCTCGACGATCGCCTGCCCGATGCCCTGGGCTCCGCCGGTCACCACGGCGACGTGACCGTTCAGATCGATCTGGTTCATCCATCCTCCCCTTGCACTTTGCCCGAGCCTAGCTGCGCTCGCTGGCAAGAGCGAGCCCGCCGAAAGCCGTGTTGAACGGGCCAGGGTTGCCGCCTAAGGCCAATCGACGAGCGCGTGAAACAGAGCGGGGACCGACGGCATGCGGGTGGGGCTTGGGTTGGCGGCTGCTGCCGCCGCCGGATTCTGGGCTGGGCCGGCGCAGGCCGCCGGCGCGATCGACGGAAAAGCCCTCGGCCTCGTCTGGGCCATCCCGTTCGTCGGGATCCTGCTTTCGATCGCCATCCTGCCGCAACTCGCCCACCGCTTCTGGGACCGCCATATGGGCGCCCTCTCGGCGTTCTGGGCCCTCCTCGTCCTCGTGCCGCTCGGATTGACGCAGGGTTTCGCGCCGACGCTGGACGTCGTGATGCATGTCCTCCTGACGGAGTACATGCCCTTCATCCTGCTTCTGTTTGCCCTGTTCACGATCGCCGGCGGCCTTGTGGTGGTCGGCAACCTGCACGGCTCGCCTGCCCTGAATACCGGCCTCCTGGCCTTCGGCACGGTGCTGGCTAGCTGCATCGGCACGACCGGCGCCTCCATGGTCCTGATCCGGCCACTCCTGCGCGCGAACGACAACCGCGTGCACAACGTGCATGTCGTCGTCTTCTTCATCTTCCTGGTCTCGAATGTCGGCGGGGCCCTCACGCCGCTCGGCGACCCGCCGCTCTTCCTCGGCTTCCTCCGGGGCGTCGATTTCTTCTGGACCACTCGCTTCCTGGCAGCCGAGACCCTGTTCACGGCCGGCGTGCTGCTCGCGATCTTCTTTGTGCTCGACACCTACTGGTACCGCCGGGAAGGCGTGACAGTGCCGGATCCGACGCCGGACGACGAGCGGCTGCACATCCGCGGCGTCGTGAACCTCGTTCTGCTCGCCGCCCTGGTGGGCGTGATCGTGCTGAGCGGCGTGTGGCGGCCGGGGATCAGCCTGCACGTCCTCCACGTGGAGCTGCAGTTGCAGAACCTCGTGCGGGACGCCGCCATGGTGATCCTGGCGCTGCTGTCGCTCGCCCTGACCAGCAAGCGGAACCGCGCCGCCAACGATTTCAACTGGCGTCCGATCATCGAGGTGGCCAAGATCTTCGCGGGGATCTTCGTCTGCCTCGTCCCCGTCGCGGCGGCGCTCGGTGCCGGGCGGGAGGGTGCTTTCGCGCCGCTTCTCGCGCTCGTGTCCCGGCCGGACGGATCGCCGAACGAGGTCGCCTACTTCTGGCTTACGGGCATCTTGTCCTCCTTCCTGGACAATGCCCCGACCTACCTCGTCTTCTTCGAGCTCGCGGGCGGAGATCCGGTCCAGCTCATGGGCCCGCTCGCCGGCACGCTGGCGGCCATCTCGACCGGGGCCGTCTTCATGGGCGCCAACAGCTATATCGGGAACGCACCCAACTTCATGGTCTACGCCATCGCGCGGGACGGCGGCGTGAAGATGCCGAGCTTCTTCGGCTACATGCTCTGGTCGGGCGCGATCCTGGTGCCGATATTTGTCGTCGTGACGTTCATCTTCTTCCGGTAAGATGCTCGTCCAAGGACCTGTGTCATGACCCGAGCCGACGCGGTGAACAGATTGAGCCGAGAAGCTCCAAGATTGCGTCGCCTCGGCGTTCGCGAGCTCTACCTATTCGGGTCAACCGTTCGTGACGAAGCGACCGATGCGAGCGACGTGGATCTCTTCGTCGAAGAGGATTCGGCACGGTTCGGCCTTATCGAATTGGCAGAGCTCCAGGAGGAGGTCTCGTCGATCTTGGGCACGCGAGCAGACGTGACGACTCGGCAAGGTCTTCACCCGCTGCTTCGGCCGCGGATCGAGGCGGAGGCTCTCCGGATTTTTTAATGCGAAGTACGGCTGCAGCTCACCTTCACGACATGCTGGCCATGATCGACGCTGCTGCCGAGATGACAGCCAGCCAGAGTGCAGAACGATTTGCTGCCGACCAGCGCACGCGTCTAGCTGTGGAGCGGTGCATCGAGATCGTCTCGGAGGCCAGTCGGCGGATTTCAGCCGCGGACAAGGCACGGACCCCACATGTGCCCTGGCCTCGGATTGCCGCAATGGGGAATATCCTGCGGCACGAGTACCATCGAACTTCGCCGTCGGTCGTCTGGCATACCGCTACCCAGTCGCTCCCCGAGCTAAGGCCTATCATCGCGGCCTTGCTGGAGCAGGTGAACGAGGCCTGAGACCTCAGCGCTCCGTCAGCTTCAGCTCGATGCGGCGGTTGCGGCTGTAGGCTTCGTCTGTCGTCCCGAGGTCGAGCGGCTGGAACTCGCCGAACCCGGCGGCCACGAGGCGCTGGGGAGGGATGCCCCGCGCGGCCAGCGCCTGCACGACCGAGATGGCGCGGGCGGCCGACAGCGCCCAGTTCGACGGGAACTGGGAGGAGGAGATCGGACGGGCATCGGTGTGGCCGTCGACGCGCAGCACCCACGGGATGTCGGGCGGGATCTCCTTCGACAGGTCGAGGATCACGGCCGCGATCCGGTCGAGCTCGGGGCCGGCTTCCGGCTTGAGGGTCGCCTGCCCGGCCGAGAACAGCACCTCCGACTGGAACACGAAGCGGTCGCCGACGATCCGCACGTCGGGGCGCTGGCCCAGGATCTGGCGCAGGCGCCCGAAGAAGTCGGACCGATAGCGGGCGAGTTCCTGGACCCGCTGGGCCAGGGCGACGTTCAGCCTGCTGCCGAGATCGGCGATGCGGGCCTGCGATTCCCGGTCCCGGTTCTCGGAGGCGGCAAGCGCCTCTTCGAGCGCGGCCAGCTGCCGCCGCATGGCGGCGATCTGCTGGTTCAGGAGGTCGACCGTCGAGAGCGCGCGGGCCGTGAGCGCCTTCTCGGCCTCCAGGGCCGCGCTCGCGGCACCGGCCCGGACCTCGGCCGAGCTGCCGGCATCGATGAGGGCCTGGAGGCGGCTACGCTCGTTGGCGCTCGCCTGGAGCGTGCTCTGCAGGCTGCTGACCTGGGTTTCCATGTCGCGCCGGCCGGAGCGCTCCAGGGCGAGGAGGTCCGTCAGCTCCGCGATCTGCCGGTTCAAGCGGTCGAGCACGCTGTCCCGCCCCGAGATCTCCCGTGCCAGGAAGAACTGGCCGAGTATGAAGATCGACAGGAGGAAGATGATCGACAGGAGCAGGGTCGTCAGGGCGTCGACGAAACCCGGCCAGTAATTGAGCGAGCCGCGGCGCGAGGCCCGCCCGGCGGCGACCGGCATCAGAGCACCCGATCGCGCGCGAAGCGCTCGAGCAGAGCGCGGACGTCACGGTCGCGGGCAGCCTGCGTCTCCATCCATTCGCGAAGCAGCTTCTGCTCCGAGCGCATATTCTGGACGAGGCCCTCGATGCTATCGGCGAGGTTGGCCATCGCCTGGGCGGCGATGGCGGGGTCCGCGGGCGCGGCCTCGGCGCCCATCGCGTTGGCGGCGGTGGCCGACGCGAGCCAATCCTCGAGCTCGGTGTAGAACCGGTTCTGGGCCTGCCCGGCCTGGAGGTCGAGAAAGCCGAGGATCAGTGATCCGGCGAGGCCGAACAGCGAGGCCGAGAAGGAGATGCCCATGCCGGCGAGGGGCGCGGAGAGGCTCGTCTTCAGCTCGTCGAACAGGACGGCGGCGTCCGACCCGGTGCGGAGCGAGCCGATGATGCGGCCGACGGAGTTCACGGTCTCGATCAGGCCCCAGAAGGTGCCGAGGAGACCGAGGAAGACGAGAAGCCCGGCGAGGTAGCGCACGAGCTCGCGGCTCTCGTCCAGCCGGGCCGAGATCGAATCGAGCAGCGACCTCACGGTCGTGACGGAGAGGCCGGCGCGGCTGGCCGGATCGCCGATCAGGGCCGCCATGGGGGCCAGCAGGATCGGCGGCCGGGCGAGCGTCCGGCCATCGGCGCCGCTGATGTGGTTGACCCAGCGGATCTCGCGGAAGAGGCGGATGACCTGCCGACCGGCGAGCACGATGCCGACGAGCAGGACGCCGCCGATCAGCGCGTTCAGGCCGGGATTGCCGAAGAAGGCCCGCTTCAGGGGCTCGAACAGGATCAGGACCAGGAACCCGACCAGGATCAGGAACACGGCCATCCGCACGAGGTAGATGCGGGGCGAGGAGAGCGGGCGCGCCTCGTGCTGAAGCGGGGTCGGGTGCAGCATCGTCAGCTCATCGTGGCGTGGCCCCTCCGGCAAGAGGCCGCACGGTGAGCTTAGCGAGCCAGCGGCTTCCGCAGAAGTCCAAGCAACTCGCGGTGAAGGACTTCATTGCCGCAACACACCGACAATGTGGTCATCGGGTCCGAGCCGCCGTCGCAATCGCTGACGAAGCCGCCGGCCTCGCGAACGATCGCGATGCCCGCCGCCATGTCCCAGGTCTGCAGGTCGCGCTCCCAGTAGAGGTCGGCGCGGCCGGCCGCCACATAGGCCATGTCGAGCGCGGCCGAGCCCATCCGGCGCAGGCCGGCTGAGACCGTCATGACGGACGCGATCTCCTGGAGGAAACGGGGATGGGCCGGGCGGCCGAGATGCGGCAGGCCGCAATAGACGACCGCATCCGCCATGTCGCGGCGCGAGGCGACGCGGAGCCGGCGGTTGTTCAGGTAGGCGCCCTTGCCCCGCTCCGCCATGAACAGCTCGTCCTTGATGGGATCGTAGATGACGCCCGCCACCATCTGCCCATCGCGCTCGAGCCCGACCGAGATGCAGAAATGCGGGATGCCGTGGAGGAAGTTCGTGGTGCCGTCGAGCGGGTCGATATGCCAGCGATGCGTGGTGTCGGTGCCTTCGATCGTGCCGGTCTCCTCCATGACGAGGCCATAGCCGGGGCGGGCCTTCTCCAGCGCGCCGCGGAGGATCTCCTCCGCGCGGTGGTCGGCGGCCGATACGAAGTTCCCGGGGCCCTTGCGGGAGACCTGCAGGTTCTCGACCTCGCCGAAATCGCGCTTGAGCGACCGGGCCGCCTTCATGACGGCCTCCGTCATCACGGTCATCAGGGGGGAGCGGATCATCTGTCTTCCAAAGGAATGGCTGCCGGCGGCACGCCGGCAGCGGGGCGAGCGTGTCGCCGGATACGGTGGTGCCGTTCTCCGCTCAGCCGAGCGTGGCGTCGAGCGTGATCTCGGCGTTGAAGAGCTTGGAGACCGGGCAGCCTTCCTTGGCGGCCTTCGCGAGCTCGTCGAACTTCGCCTTGTCGATGTTCGGGACCTGCGCCCGCAAGGTAAGGGCGGACTTCGCGATCTTGAAGCCCGGTCCGTCCTTCTCAAGCGTCACGGCGGCCTCCGTCGACAGTTCGGTCGGCGTGAAGCCAGCGCCCTGGAGCTGGAAAGCCAGCGCCATGGTGAAGCAGCCGGCATGCGCGGCCGCGATCAGTTCCTCGGGATTGGTCCCCTTCTCGTCCTCGAACCTCGTCTTGAACGAATAGGGGGTCGAGCTCAGCACGCCCGAGTCGCTCGTAAGCTGGCCCGTGCCGTCCTTGCCCGTCCCCTGCCAAACCGCGCGCGCCTTCCTGACCGACATCTGCAGCCCTCCGGGTTGGTGAAGCGGTTCAATTGAGCCGTCCGGGCGCGTTTGTCGACAGCACCCGCGAAATTTCGCGGCGCCGGCAGCCGGTCAGGTAGCCGACCGGCCGGGCGTCGCTGGGGGCGCCTCCGTCTCGACCTGGCCCCTGCGCTGGAGGAGGAGCGCGACGTACCAGCAAAGGCTGGCCCAGCAGGCTCCGACGCACCACCCGGCGAGTACGTCCGAGGGCCAATGCACGCCGAGATAGATGCGCGAGAGCCCGATCAGGACGGTCAGGACGACGGCGAGCCCGAGGAAGAACACTTTGACGCGCCTCGGCTTGTGCACGCGCGCCAGGAGCGCCCCGAGGGTCAGGTAGGTCACGGCGGAGAGCATCGCGTGCCCGGACGGGAAGCTCGCCGTGTAGACCCGCACCCCGTGCGGGACGAGGTCGGGTCGCGGCCGCTCGAAGCCGAGTTTGAGGAGCGCGCTCACGACCATGCCGCCCGCGACGGCGAAGAACACGAGCGCGGCCGCACCGCGCCGGCGCGTCATGAGGAGGTAGCCCAGCGTGGCGAGCGTCACCAGGCCCAGGATCGCGTGGCCACCGAGGCCGGTGAAATCCCGCGCGCTCTCTTCCAGCCAGGCCGGACCGAGCGGGTCGGCCGGATCGGTCGGGCTCCGCAGCGCGAGCAGCAGGGTCCTGTCGAAGGCGAGGGTGTCGTGGTCCATCACCTCGCCGGCGAGAGCCACGAAACCCCACCCGAACAGGCCCACCAGGGCCAGGGTGACGAGCGGCCCCGCCTCGGTCAGGCCGAGGCGGAGCGTCAGGTTGCGGTACAGGTGCTGGACGGCGCCATGGCGGGGCTGGCCGGCGGGAAATTTCATGAACGGGTCCCCGCTCCCACCGGCCTGCGGGCGCGCACCCTCAGTTCCGCTGCGAATAGATGAAGTAGTCGAACGGGAACTCGCCGATCCGGAACCAGGTCAGCTCCTTCTCGCGGAAAGCCGACCAGTGGTCGTAGATCTTCTTGAACTTCGGATTCTGCGCGGCGATCTCGCCGTAGAGCTGGAAGGCCTGCTTGTAACCCGCCTCTAGCACCTCGCGCGGGAAGGCGCGGAGCTGCGCGCCCTGGCCGATCACGCGGCGCAGCGCGTCCGGGTTCTCCGCGTCGTACTTGGACAGGCACCAGAGATTGGCCTCCGCGCAGGCTGCCTCCAGCACGTTCCTGTAGGCCTCCGGCAACGTCGCAAGCTTGTCCTTGTTCACGTAGAGCGAGGTGCCGGCCGTGCCCTCCCAGAAGCCCGGGTAGTAGTAGTAGCGGGCGACCTTCGCGAAGCCGAGCTTCTCGTCGTCGTAGGGGCCGGCCCATTCGACCGCGTCCAGGGTGCCGCGCTCGAGCGCCGGATAGATGTCGCCTCCCGCCAGGACCTGGGGGACGACGCCGAGGCGGGAGAGGACCTGCCCGCCCATTCCGGCGATCCGGAACTTGAGGCCCTTCAGGTCCTCGACCGAGTTGATCTCCCTGCGGAACCACCCGCCCATCTGGGCGCCCGTGTTGCCGGCCGGGAAGTTGACGATGTTGTAGTCGGCCATGAAGTCCCGCACGAGCTGCAGCCCGCCGCCGTGGATCATCCAGCCGTTATGGTGCCGGGTGTTGAGGCCGAAGGGGACCGAGGCCTCGAACATGAAGGTCGGGTCCTTGCCGATATAGAAGCTCGACAGCGTGTAGCCGCACTCCACGGTCGCGTTCTGGACCGCGTCCAGCACCTGCAGGCCGCCGATGAGTTCGCCGGCCGCGAAGACCTGGATCTGGAACTTGTTGTCGGTCGCGGCCGCCACCCGCTTGGCGATGTGGGCACCCGCCCCGAAAAGGGTGTCGAGGCTCTTGGGGTAGCTCGACGCCATCCGCCAGCGGATCTCCGGCAGGCCCTGCGCAATCGCCGGGCTGGCGACCGCCGCGGCTCCGGCCGCGATCCCGCCGCCCTTCAACAAAGACCGACGATCCATTCCTTGCTCCCTCGAGAGATCTCTCGCGCCGTCAATAGACCTCCCGCCCGCCGGGGTTAAGTCGGCAGAGTCCTGCGCTGGACGCACGCCCCAGCCTCTCGGGAGGCGCAGGCGGAGAAGATCCTTCCATGCCATAAGCCCCTGAAAGTTTGGAGGAAGCATGACGCCTGCGAGCCTGAGCCCCGTCCAGCGCTGGTCGATCCTGGGTGGGGCCGCGATCATGCTGAGCCTCGCCATGGGAATGCGGCAGAGCTTCGGGCTGTTCCAGCCGCACATGGTGCGCGACATCGGCGTGACCACCGCCGATTTCTCGCTCGCGATGGCGATCCAGAACATCGTCTGGGGCATCTCGCAGCCCTTCGTCGGGATCCTGGCCGACCGGCTCGGGTTTCGCTGGCTGACGCTCGCCGGCGTCGCCGTCTACATGGCCGGCCTCGGCCTCATGGTCACGGCCACCTCGGCGCTTCACCTCATCCTGGGATCGGGGATCTGCATCGGGCTCGCGCTGTCCTGCTGCGCCTCCAGCGTCGCAATGAGCATCTCCTCGCGCGCCGTGACGCCGGCCCGCCGCAGCGTCACCATGGGCATGGTGTCGGCGCTGGGCTCGCTCGGCCTCGTCATCGCCTCCCCGATGGCCCAGACGCTCATCTCCACCTCCGGCTGGCAGGTCGCCCTGATCGGCTTCATGGGCCTCGCCTGCGTCATGATCCCGGCCGCGATCGGGGCCGGGCGGGTCGACCGGATGGAGCCGGCCAAGACCCAGCAGCTCGAACAATCCCTGTCGGAGGTCCTGCGCTCCGCCTTCGGCCATTCCGGCTATGTCGTGATGGCGCTCGCCTTCTTCGTCTGCGGCCTCCAGCTCGTCTTCATCACGACGCACCTGCCGACCTACCTGGCCGATTGCGGCATGGACCCGTCCGTCGGCGCGGCCGCGCTCGCGGCCATCGGCTTCTTCAACGTGATCGGCTCGTATCTCTTCGGCTGGCTCGGAGGGCGCTACCCCAAGCAGTACCTCCTCGGCGGCGTCTACGTGCTGCGCTCGCTCTTCGTCGCGGCGTATTTCCTCCTCCCGCCGACGCCGGCCTCAACGCTGGTCTTCGGCGCCGCGATGGGCACCCTGTGGCTCGGGGTCGTGCCGCTCGTGAACGGGCTCGTCGTCGAGCTGTTCGGCCTCCGCTACATGACGACCCTCGTCGGCATCGCGTTCTTCAGCCACCAGGTCGGCTCGTTCCTGGGCGCCTGGGGCGGCGGCATGGTCTATGACGCGCTCGGCAGCTACGACGTCGCCTGGAAGGCGGCCGTGCTCATCGGCCTGATCGCGGGCTTCGCGCAGATGCTGATGAACGTGCGCCCGCCGGTCGATCGCCGGCCGGCGGTTCCCGTACCGGTCGCGCAGCCGACCGCCTGAGGGCGGCGGCGGGCGCGACCCGCCTGCTACACGGCGTGCGGCGCGGGCTCCTGCGTCAGCACTGCGTAGAGGGCGCTCGCGTCCCGGGCGGCACGGATCCGGTCATGGCAGCCGGGCTCGCGCAGCACGCGCGCGACGCGGGCGAGCGCCTTGAGGTGGTCTGCCCCGGCACCCTCGGGCGCGAGGAGCAGGAAGAGCAGGTCGACCGGCTCGCCGTCGAGCGCCTCGAAGTCGATCGGCTTCTCGAGCCGGGCGAAAAGGCCGAACAGGTGATCCAGCTTCGGCAGCTTGCCGTGCGGGATGGCGATGCCTTCCCCGATCCCGGTCGAGCCCAGGCGTTCGCGCTGCAGGAGAGTATCGAAAATCTCGCGCTCGTCGCGGCCGGTCAGCCGTGCCGCGTGCACGGCGAGCTCCTGGAGGGCCTGCTTCTTGGAGTTGGCCTTCAGGGAAGGCGCAACCGCCTCCGGGCTCAGGAAGTCGAGCAAAGGCATTGGTCGAGAACTCAGGTGAGGTTTGGCGTGGCCATCCCGCTCACTGCTTAGCAAGCCTTCGGCCAGGGTCATCTGCATCATCGAGCGGTGGGTCGACCCACCCGATCGAGCCATCTTGCCGGCGATATACGACGTTCACTCGGCCATGGCCAGCATGCCTGAAAACCAGGGCGGGAGCGCCCGCGAGGTCGAGTTCGATCACGGCATCACCCACCGTGAGACGGTCGAGACGCCTGGTGGTCTCGGCGATGACGACGGGATGGTAATCCTCGTCGTCAGCCTCGATCTCCTCCCTGCCGGGTGCCTCGATGATGACGTAGGCGCTCTCCGCTTCGGTACTCGGCGGATGCGATCCGCCCTCGCCGCTGCGGTCCCTGATTCGCCGCTTGTAGCGCCTCAGCCGCTTCTCGATCCGCAGGGCGGAGAGATCGAAGCTCGCATGGGCGTCCTGCGCGGTGCCCGACGCTTCAAGGGTCGCGCCATGGCCGAGCTTCACGATGCAATCGGTCCGGAAGCCGGCTCCGTCGCGCGAGACCATCACGTGCGCCGCCCCCGCACCGTCGAAGTATTTTCCGAGCGCCGCCTGCAGCCGTGTCTCCGCCTGGGATCTGAGCGCCTCGCCGACATCCAGGTTCTTTCCGGACACCCTGATGGCCATGTCGCCTCCCTTGCGGCCGCGCGTCGCACCCCGCGGTTCCTGCCAAGGTGGTTCGCGCCGGCGCGGCCGTCAATCGGCCGGCCGGCCTACACGGCCGCGCCGCACGGCATGGAGGGCGATGCCCGAGGTCGTCGCGACGTTGAGGGAATCGAAGCCGGGCGCCATGGCGATCCGCAGAGCCGGGACGCGAGCGAGCAGCCAGGCCGGAAGGCCCGGGCCCTCCGCGCCCAGGAGCAGGGCCGTCCGCTTCGGCCAGGCCTGCTCGTCGATCGTGGTCTGGGCGGAAGGGCTGAGCGCGAAGGGGCTTATGCCCGCTGCCTCGAGTTCACCGACCAACGCGCCGGGGTCCTCGGACCAGGCGAACGGGACGAGCAGCGAGGCTCCGACGGAGACCCGCAGGGCCTTGCGGTAGAGAGGGTCGCAGGACCTCCGGTCCAGCAGGACGGCATCGACCCCGAAGGCGGCGGCGTTGCGGAAGATACCGCCGATATTGTCGTGGTTCGACAGGCCCATCAGGCCGAGGACGAGGCAGCGCTCCGGAAGCCGGCCGAGCAGCGCCCGGACCCCGAGGTTCTCACCCCGCAGGCCCACCGCGAGCACGCCGCGATGAATGTGGAAGCCCACGGTCGCGTCCATGACGGCCTGGCTCGCGACATAGACCGGCAGGCTGGGAGGGAGCGCCTCGAGAGCCGGTTCGAGCGCCGCCGCACGGGTCTCGGACAGGAGGATGGATTCCGTCCGGAAGCGCGAGGCGGCGCTCAGGAGGTTGCGCAGGACGACCTCGCCCTCGACGATGAAGCGGCCTTCCCGCCCGGCGAGATCCCGGTCGCGGACGGCCCGGTAGTGCTGGACCCTGGGATCATCCGGGTCCTCGATGCGGATCATTATCGCAAGCTGTCCGTTCTGATGTCCGGGTTCGTACCTTCTCGTCTACGCTGCATGACGCAGCCACGCTTGAAGACTAACAGCGAATCGCTCGTCACTTAGTGCCAAGCTGGTTCCGAGTGCGCCAGCGGGGCTGAACGGGGTGCAACATGGCGTCAGAGCGGGACGGCAAGATTCGGCAGAGAGCTTACGAGATCTGGGAAGCGAGCGGCCGCCAGCACGGCAAGGCCGAGGAGCATTGGGCGCAGGCGGTGCGCGAGATCGAGGCTGGCGAGGCCCGTTCCGCTGCCCCGAAGGCCGCCAAACCCGCGGCCGGCGCATCTGGCGCCAAATCAAAACCGTCCAAGACGGCCGCGGCCGCAGCCGAGGTACCGAAGGGAAAGGCGGCCTCCGCGAAGCCTGCCGCCGCCAAGACCAGGGCGGAGGAGGAGCCCGCCCCCAAGAGCGCTGCGAAGAGCGCTCCCAAGAGCACCGGCAAAGGCGCGAAGGCTGCCCCGGCTGCCGCCACGAAATCCAAGAAGAAGGTCTGATCGCGCCTCAATGGCATCACGTGAAAAGGAGCCTCCTATCCGGCTCGACCACCTGGCCCTCTTCCTCGATTTCGACGGCACCCTGGTGGAGATCGCCCCGACCCCCGACTCGGTCGTGGTCGATCCCGAACTTCCCCCTTTGCTGTCGGCCCTCCGTGACCGGCTCGGCGGCGCGCTTGCGGTCGTGACGGGGAGGCCGGTCGCGGAGGTGGATCACTTCCTGCCCGGACTGGGGCTCGATGTCTGCGGCATGCACGGGCTCGAGCGCCGGATCGACGGCAGGCTGTTCCTGCCGGAAGGGCTGGCCGATCTCCGCGAGCCTGTCGCCCGTTTGCGGGCGCGGCTCTCGCACTTTCCCGGGCTGATCGTCGAAGAGAAGGGCATCGGCGTCGCCGTTCATTGGCGGACCGCGCCCGAGTTCGAGCAGGAGGCCCGAGCCGCCGTCGAGGACCTCGCGGCTGAATTGGGCCCCACCTACAAGATCCAGGACGGAAAGGCGGTCCGCGAGATCGTTCCCGGCCGGGCCGGGAAGGGCGACGGCATACGGCAGCTCATGACGTCGCCGCCCTATCTCGGCCGCCGCCCTGTCTTCATCGGCGACGACAAGACGGACGAGCACGGCTTCGCGGCCGTGGACGAGCTCGGGGGCGTGACGATCAAGATCGGCGAGGGGGAGACCCTGGCGCGCTACCGCTTGGCCTCGCCGGCCAGCCTCCGCCTCGCCATGGCAGGCTGGCTCGAGACAGGCCTGGAAACCGACGCGCTCCGGGACGCCTAAAACGCCGCGCCGGTACCCCTCCCGGGAACCCTGTCCCCAACGAAAGGGTTCATCGTTGGGGTACAGGTGGCGTCGAGAATGATAAGGTCACAGGGAATCAAACCGGGCGACGCGGTGGGGCACCGTCCGGAAATGAAGGGACGGAGCGAGCTGCCGGGTGCAGGTTTCCGCCCTGGGGGTCGGGCCCGCCTAAGCGGGGACCAGGCTGTCGAAGGGCAACACGGGGGAGGATCGGGCGGCGGGGGCCGTCTGGTCGTGGTCTCCAATCGCGTTCCCGTTCCGGGGCGCCGCGCGGCTGCCGGCCCAGGCGGCCTCGCCGTCGCGCTCGAGGCGGCCCTAAAGGAGCATGGCGGGATCTGGTTCGGCTGGTCGGGCGATTCCCGCCCGGCGATCGATGCTGACGCCCTCGACGTGCGGCAGGTCGGGCGTATCACCTTCGCGGTGACCGACCTCACCAAGCGCGACGTCGACGAATATTACCTCGGATTCGCCAATCGGGCTCTTTGGCCCGTCTGCCATTACCGGCTTGGCCTCACGCATTTCTCCGAGCGGGAAACGGCGGCCTATTTCCGCGTCAACAGCCTGTTCGGGCGCAAGCTCATCCGCCTGCTGGAGCCGGGCGACCTCGTCTGGGTGCACGACTACCATCTGATCCCGATGGCGTCGGAGTTGCGGGAACGCGGCTTCGACGGCCGCATCGGGTTCTTCCACCACATCCCCTGGCCTGCGCCCGAGATCGCGAGCGCGCTGCCCGAATACAAGCGCCTCCTCAAGGGATTCTCGGCCTACGATCTGGTCGGCTTTCAGACGCCGCGGGATGCCGCCAATTTCGGCCGCTGCCTGGTGGAGGAGGGCATCGCTTCGGAGATCGGAGACGGCTGGTTCCAGACCCCGGAGGGGCACAGTTTCCGCGCGGCCGCCTTCCCGATCGGGATCGACACCCCGGCGTTCCGCGAGGCGGCCACAAAGGCCGAGCACGCGCCCAGCGTGAAGCGCCTCATCTCGACCCTCGCGGGCCAGAAGCTGCTGATCGGCGTGGACCGGCTGGATTATTCCAAGGGCATCGAGGAGCGCATCCAGTCCTTCTGCTCCTATCTGGGGGCGCATCCGGAGGAGCTCAGGCGCGTCACCTACCTTCAGGTCACGCCCAAGTCGCGCTCGGAGGTGCCTGAATACCGCCGGATTCAGCAGGAGGTGGCGGCCCGCGTCGGCGAGGCGAATGGCCGTTACGGCGATGTCGACTGGACCCCGATCCGCTACCTCAACCAGAATATCCCGCATACCACGCTCGCGGGCCTTTACCGTGCGGCGCGGGTCGGCTTGATCACACCCCTGAGGGACGGGATGAATCTCGTCGCCAAGGAGTATGTGGCATCGCAGTCGCCCGAGGATCCCGGCGTGCTCGTCCTGTCCCGCTATGCCGGGGCGGCGTTCGAGCTGCACGGCGCACTCATCGTGAACCCCTACAATGCGGCCGAGACGGGCGATGCGATCGCTCGCGCGCTCGCCATGTCCGTCCAGGAGCGGCGGGAGCGTTGGGACGAGATGATGCGGCACCTCGATACCCATACGGTCGGGGATTGGTGGCGCGGGTTCATCGGGGCCCTGGCCAAGGCTTCCGAGCCGGTCGGGCAGGGAAATTTCCTGGGGGTCAGCGCCTAACGCCGTCTCCGACGGGACCTGGAGCGTGACGCGGTCGGTGCGGCCCCGCGCGCTCGGGGCGAGCCCGACGGATACCGGCGTCGACTTCGGCCTGTTCTCGCGCCATGCGACGGCCGTCGAGCTCTGCCTTTTCGACGAAGGGTCCCCCGAAGAGCGGGCCCGCATCCCGCTCGCGAGAACCGGCGACGTGTGGCGCGTCCATGTCGATGGGCTCGGGCCCGGCCAGCTCTACGGATACCGGGTGCACGGGCCCTACGAGCCGGAGCAGGGACACCGCTTCAATCCGCACAAGCTCCTGCTCGATCCCTGTGCGCGGCTTCTCTCCGGCTCGATCATCTGGTCGGACGCCACCTATGGCTTCGATCCGGCCTCGCCGGAGACCGACCTGAGCTTCAACAGCGCCGACAGCGCCCCGTTCATGCCCCGGTCGGTCGTGGTCGACCCGTCCTTCGACTGGGGCGACGACGCGCCGCCGCGCCGGCCCTGGTCCGAGACTTTCATCTACGAGGCCCATGCCAGGGGGCTGACGAAGCTGCATCCGGGGCTGCCGCCCGAGTTGCGCGGCACGTTCGAGGCGCTTGGCCACCCGATGGTCGTCGAGCACCTGCTCCGCCTCGGCGTGACCGCCCTCGAGCTCCTGCCGATCCATGCCTTCTCGGACGACCGCTTCCTGGTCGAGAAGGGGCTGGTGAATTACTGGGGCTATTCCTCGCTCGGCTTCTTCGCGCCGGAAGCCCGCTATCTCGGCCCCGGCGGCATCCCGGGCTTCAAGGGCGCCATCGCGGCCCTCCACCGGGCCGGCATCGAGGTCATCCTCGACGTCGTCTACAACCATACGGCGGAGCTGGAGGAGACGGGGCCGACGCTCTCGTTCCGGGGCATCGACAACGCCGTCTACTACAAGGCGATGCCGGGCGATCGGCGGCGCACCTTCAACTGCACGGGATGCGGCAACTCGCTCGACCTGAGCCAGCCGGCCGTCGTTCGGCACGTGCTCGACTCGCTACGGCTCTGGGTCGAGGAGTATCGGATCGACGGGTTCCGGTTCGATCTCGCGACGACGCTCGGGCGCAACCCCTATGAGTTCGACCGCGACGCGCCGTTCTTCGTGCAGCTTGCCGAAGATCCGGTTCTCTCCCGCGTCAAGCTCATCGCCGAGCCCTGGGATATCGGCGAGGGCGGTTACAGGCTCGGCGGGTTTCCGCGCAGCTGGGGGGAGTGGAACGATCTCTTCCGCGACTCGGCGAGGCGATACTGGCGTGGCGCCGACGGGCAGGTGCCCGAGCTGGTGCGAGGCCTGGCGGGCTCGCGCGAGATCTTGGAAGCGAGCGGCCGCGGGCCCTTGGCGAGCGTCAATTACGTCGCCTCCCATGACGGTTTCACGCTCGCCGACCTCGTCTCCTACGAACAGCGGCACAACTGGGCGAACGGCGAGGAGAACCGGGACGGGCACGCGCATAACGAGTCATGGAATTGCGGCGTGGAAGGCCCGACGGACGACCCGGCAATCCTGGCGCTGAGGGCCCGGCAGAAGCGCAACCTCCTGGCGACCGTGATGCTCTCGCAGGGCGTGCCGATGCTCCTGATGGGAGACGAGCTGTCGCGGAGCCAGGGCGGCAACAACAACGCCTATTGCCAGGACAACGAGGTATCCTGGCTCGACTGGGAGGGGGGCGCGGCGGGGGATCCCGAATTGCCTGCCTTCGTGGCCTATCTGGCGGAAATCCGCCGGACGCACGCGGCGCTCCGGCGCACGACCTTCCTCCACGGAATCCCGGACCCCGATACGGGCCTCAAGGACGTGCATTGGTTGAAGCCGGACGGCACGGAAATCGCCTCGGACGAATGGGAGGATCCGGCCCGGCGCGAGCTGGGTGTCGTCCTCGGCAGCGACGCGCCGGACGGACGGATGCTGCTCATCCTCCTCAATTCCGGAGAGAGCGAGGCCTGGTTCAGGCTGCCGGAACTCGGTGTGGATTCGTGGTCGCCCATCCTGGATACGGGTACGAAAACAGGGCAGCCGGACAGTTTCGGACACACCCGCGAGGCTGGCGGAACCTTCGTTGTCGGTTTCCGTTCGCTCATACTCTTCCGGGGCATCAAGCAAACAGGGTAGCAGCATGCGGCGACGGCACGCCATGCCGTTCGGGGCCGAGGTCACGGACCGTGGTGTACGGTTCGCTCTCTGGGCACCGAGCGCGGAAAAGGTCGCGCTCGTGGTGGATGGCGCGGAACACGAGATGCCACACGTCGGCGAGGGCTGGCGGCGGCTCCTGCTCCCCAAGGCGAAGTCCGGCAGCCGCTACGGATTCCGCATCGATGGGGGCGAGACGATCGTTCCCGACCCGGCCTCGCGCTTCCAGCCGGACGACGTCTCGGGCCTGAGCGAGGTCGTCGATCCGCGCGACTACGAATGGCGCGACCGCGGCTGGGCCGGCCGGCCCTGGGAAGAGGCCGTCGTCTACGAGGCGCACGTCGGAACGGCGACGCCCGAAGGCACCTATGCGGCACTCGCCGGGAAGCTCGAGGGGCTGCGTGATCTCGGCATCACGGCGATCGAGCTCCTGCCGCTGGCGGACTTCGCCGGCGCGCGGAACTGGGGCTATGACGGCGTGCTGCCATTCGCGCCGGATGGCGTCTATGGCCGCCCGGAAGACCTGAAGCAGTTCATCGACCGGGCGCATGCGCTCGGCATCATGGTGCTGATCGACGTGGTCTATAACCACTTCGGGCCGGCCGGAAATTATCTCCACCAATATGCCGAGCAGTTCTTCACTGAGCGCCACCAGACACCCTGGGGCGCGGGCCTGAACTTCGACGGCGCGGACGGGAAGCCGGTCCGCGACTTCTTCGTGCACAACGCGCTCTACTGGATCGAGGAGTTCAACGTGGACGGGCTGCGCTTCGACGCCGTCCACGCGATCCTGGACGACAGCGACAGGAACATCCTGGCCGAACTCGCCGAGCGGGTGCGCGCGGCCGCGCCGGGCCGCCACATCCACCTCGTGCTGGAGAACGAGAAGAACCAGGCGCGCTGGCTGGAGCGCGACGAGGCCGGCACGCCCCGGCTGCATACCGCCCAGTGGAACGACGACGTCCACCATTGCTGGCACGTACTGCTGACCGGCGAGAGCGAGGCCTATTTCCAGGATTTCTCCGACAAGCCCGTCGAGCGGCTCGTCCGGTGCCTCGTGGAAGGCTTCGGCTACCAGGGGGATCCCTCGGCGCATGCCGGCGGGAAGCCGCGTGGCGAGCCCTCGGGCCATCTGCCGCCATCCGCCTTCGTGGCCTTCCTCCAGAACCACGATCAGATCGGCAACCGTGCCTTCGGCGAGCGTCTCTCCGCGCTGGCGGATCCCGATCGACTGGCGCTGGCGCGCGCCGGCCTCCTCCTCTCGCCCCAGATCCCGATGCTCTTCATGGGGGAGGAATGGTCCGCCTCGGCGCCCTACCAGTTCTTTGTCGATTTCGCGCCTGACGAGGACCTGTCCGGGGCGGTCCGCGAGGGTCGGCGGCGAGAGTTCCAGCACTTTGCGGCCTTCAGCGACCCGGGCGCCTCCGAGGCCATCCCGGACCCGACCGCCGAGGAGACCTTCACGCGCTCCACCCTCGACTGGGAGGAGGCGTCGCGGGAGCCCCATGCCTCCGTGCTGGCGGACACGCGCCGGCTCCTCGCGCTTCGCCGCGAGCACGTCATCCCGCTGACGAGGACTCGCTTCAGGGGGGCCGAGGGCAGCATGCCCAATCCCCGCGCGATCGAGGTGACGTGGCGCTTCGACGGCGGCACGCTTCGTTTCGTCGCGAATTTCGGCACGGAAGCCATGGAACTGCGGGGCGGCTATCCCGGTCGTGTGATCTGGGCGAGCCCAGGCCTCGACGCGACCGGGCTCGGCCCGTTGCTTCCGGCCTGGGCCGGGTTCTTCATGACCGGAGACGCGGGATGAGCGGTGGGGACAGCGTGATCGACCGGCTTTCGGAGCTGGTCGGTATCCCGAGCCGCTATATCGATGCCCATGGAGATCCGGTCGACATAGACCCCGGGCGCCGCCGCGGGATCCTGGGCCATCTCGGCTTCCCGGCCGACAGCGACGCGGCGGCGCGGGACAGCCTGGCGCGGATCGAAGCCTTCCGGAGCACGCTCGTCCCGCATCTCGTCACGCGCGCGCCGCGGCGGCCGGCCGACATCCCGCTGCGCCCGAACGAAGGCGGCCGCGTGTACTGGCGGCTGAGGGACGAGGCGGGGCAGGTGCGCGAGGGCCGCGCCGCGCAGAGCCGGATCCTGCACCTGCCGGTTCTTCCGGAAGGCTATTTCGAACTCGAGGTGGAGGCCGGCGGGGAGCGCGCGCGCTCCACGCTCGTCGTTGCGCCCGAGCGCTGCTGGCAGCCGGGCTGGATGCGACGCGAGGGGCGGGCCTGGGGCCTCGCGGCCCAGATCTATTCCCTGCGCTCCGCGTCCAATCTGGGCATCGGCAGCTATGCCGACGTCGCGGAGGCTGCGTCCGGGGCCGGCCCGCTCGGCGCCTCGTTTCTCGGGCTCAGCCCGGTCCACGCGCTTTTCTCGGCCGACCGCAGCAAGATCTCGCCCTATTCACCCTCGTCCAGGCTGTTCCTCGAGACGATCCATATCGACCCGAAGGCGGTGCCTGGCTTCGCCGGAAGCCGGGCTGCCGCCCTGCTGGAGGAGGGCGGGCGCGCGGCCCGGATCGCAGCCCTGCGCGACGCTGCGCTCGTCGACCATGCGGCGGTCTGGGCTGAGCTGTCTCCCGTCCTCGAGGCGCTCTGGGCGGAATGCGGCGGCGCCGACGAGCACGGCCTCGCGGCCTTCCGCCGTGCCGAGGGCGAGAAGCTGGAGGCGCATGCCACCTTCGAGGCCCTGCACGAGCATTTCCGGAACGAGGGGCGCTGGTGGCTCGGAGACTGGCCGGAGGAGTATCGCCGGAACGGATCCGAGGCGGTCGCGCGCTTCGCCTCCGAGCGGCGGGACCGCGTCGACTACCATGCCTGGCTGCAATACCTGGCCGACCGGCAGCTCGCCGAGGCGTCGGCGGCCGCCAAGCGCGCCGGGATGTCGCTCGGCCTCTACCGCGATCTCGCGGTCGGGTCCGATCGGGGCGGGTCCGAGATCTGGTCGCACCCGGAGCGCTTCGGCAACACACTGTCGATCGGCGCGCCGCCCGATCTGCTAGCCCCTCAGGGGCAGGATTGGGGGTTGCCGCCGCTCCACCCCATCGTCCTCGAGCAGCAGGGTCTCGCGGCCTTCCGCGACCTCGTCCAGGCGAATATGCGCCATGCCGGCGCGATCCGGATCGATCACGCCTTTCAGCTGCAGCGGCTCTACCTGATCCCGGTCGGCCAGAGCGGTGGATCGGGTGCCTATGTGAATTATCCGTTCGAGGCCATGCTGGCGGTGCTGCGGCTGGAGAGCCACCGCGCCAAGGCGCTGGTCATCGCGGAGGATCTCGGGACCGGGCCGGACGGCTTCTCGGACGCGATCATGCGCTCGGGCATCTTGAGCTATCGCGTCCTCGCCTTCGAGCGAACCGACGATCTCGGCTTCAAGCCGCCCTCCGCCTACCCGAAGGACGCCCTGACCGCGATCACGACGCACGACCTGCCGACCTTTGTCGGCTGGTGGCGCGGCCTCGACACCGACCTGCGCCAGAATCTCGGGATCTATGACCCCGAGCGCGGCGAGAAGGAGCGCGCCGAGCGCGTCATCGAGCGCGTCAGGCTGTCGGAGGCGCTGTTCGCGGAACGGCTCCTGGCCTCGCCCGAGCCTCCGGAGGAGCCGCCGACGGAAGCCGTGATGCGTTATCTGGCGCGCACGCCATCCTCCCTGAACGCCATCCAGTACGAGGACGTGCTCGGCGCCCGCAGCCAGCCGAACATGCCCGGAACCACGGAGGGCCACCCGAACTGGCGGCGGAAGCTCGATCTCGACCTTGGGGCCATCAACGCCCCCGGCGGACCGCTGGCCAAGGTCGCGGCCGCGGTCTCGGCCGAGGGAAGGGGAACTCGGGCGAGCACGAGCCCGCTCTCGTCACCGCCGCCGCGGGCGACCTACCGCTTCCAGTTCCACAAGGGCTTCACGTTCGACGATGCCGTCGCGGCGCTGCCCTACCTGAAGCGGCTGGGGATCAGCCACGTCTATTCCTCTCCCATCGCCACGGCACGGCCCGGCTCGACCCATGGCTACGACATCGTGGACCCTTCCGCGATCAATCCGGAGCTGGGCGGCGAGGAGGGTTTCATACGCCTCTCCGAGGCCCTGAAGGAGCACGGGCTGGGGCTGATCCTCGACGTTGTGCCGAACCATCTCGGCGTCGGCGGCGCCGACAATCCCTGGTGGCTCTCCACGCTCGAATGGGGCCAGCTGTCGCCTCACGCGCGCGCCTTCGACATCGACTGGGAGCGGCTCGGCGCCAACGGCAAGCTCATCATCCCGGTGCTCGGGGACCGCTACGGCGACGCGCTCGAGAATGGCGACCTGAAGCTGGCCTTCGACGAGGCCGAAGGCTCCTTCAGCGTCTGGCACCACGAGCACAAGCTTCCGCTCAGCCCCCTGTCCTACCCGCTCGTCCTCGATCGCGCGCTCGCCGTCCTGGACGAGCTCGAAGGTCATTCGGAAGTGATCGCCGTGTCGGACCGGCTGCGGATGATGGCCGAGGAGAGCTCGCCCGAGCGCCGGGCGGCGTTCCCCGAGGAGGCGGAGCTCCTGAAGAGGCGGCTCGCCGCGGCGGTGACGAGTTCGGACGCGCTCCGCGCCGCGCTGGAGCGCGCCGTCGCGGTCGTGAACGGCGTTCCCGGACTCCCTGAGAGCTTCGGCACGCTCCACCGCATCCTGGAGATGCAGGCCTACCGGCCGGCCCATTGGCGCGTCGCGGCGAGCGACATCAACTATCGCCGGTTCTTCGACATCAACGGCCTCGGCGGGATCAGGGTCGAGCTGCCGGAGATCTTCGAGGCCGCGCATGCGCTCGTGTTCCGCCTCGTCCGGGAGGGCCGCGTCCAGGGCTTGCGGATCGACCACATCGACGGGCTCGCCGATCCCGAAGGCTATGTGCAGAAGCTGCAGAGCGCGCTCGGGCCGGGCTTCTACATCGTGGTCGAGAAGATCCTCGAGCCCGGCGAGCCGCTGCGCGCCTGGCCGATCGCCGGCACGACCGGCTACGACGTGCTCAACCTGATGGACGGGGTCTTCGTCGATACCGCAGCAGCGGACGACTTCGAGCGCATCTACCGCGAGTTCACGAAGGTCGAGGGATCGTACGGGGACCAGCTCCGCTCGGCGAAAGTCGCGACCCTGATCTCGAGCTTCGCGAGCGAGCTCGAGGTGCTGGTCTCGGACCTGAAGCGCATCGCCGATGGCGATCGCCGGACGCGGGACTACACGGTCTATGCGATCCGGGTGGCGCTGGTGGAGATCATCGCGCGCTTCCCGGTCTACCGGAGCTACATCACGGACGAGCCCTCTCCCGAGGACGTGGAGCTGATCGAGACCACGGTCGCGGCCGCGAAGAGGCGGAGTTCGCTCCCGGACCGCTCCGTCCACGACTTCGCGGCTGCGGCGCTGCTCGGCCGCATCGAGACGGAGGGACCGGGGCGCCCGGCGCCGGACCATGTCGCGCGCTTCCGCCGGCGGTTCCAGCAGCTCACCGGCCCGGTCATGGCCAAGAGCCTCGAGGATACGCTCTTCTACCGCTATGCGCGGCTGATCTCGCTGAACGAGGTCGGCGGCGATCCTGGCCATTTCGGAATCACAATCGACGCCTTCCACAAGGCCAATCGCGAGCGGGTCAGGTCGTGGCCGAACGCCATGATCGCCACGGCGACGCACGACACAAAGCGCGGCGAGGATGCGCGAGCGCGGCTGAACGCGCTGTCCGAAATGCCCGACCGGTGGCGCGAGGCCCTCGACACCTGGCGCGAGATCGCCGCGCCGCATCTCGGGCGCGCCGAGGGTGCGGCCGCGCCGGATGCGAACGACCAATACATGCTGTTCCAATCGCTGCTCGGGGCCTTCCCGCTCGAGCTGCTCGACCAGGACGACGAGGAGGCGCTCCAGGCCTTCGCGGAGCGGTTCCGCGGATATGTCGAAAAGGCCCTGCGGGAGGCGAAGCGCTATTCCAGCTGGGTGAACCCGAACGCGGATTACGAAGGCGCCGCGATCGCACTGGCCGAAGCCTGTCTCACCCCGGGGAGCGCATTCCTGCGGGCGTTCAGGCCGCTCTTGAAGCGGCTCGCCATAGCAGGAGCGCTCAACGGCCTCAGTCGCACGGTGCTGAAATGCACCCTGCCGGGGGTGCCGGACACCTATCAGGGCACCGGGTTCTGGGACTTCTCGCTGGTCGACCCCGACAATCGCCGCCCGGTCGACTACCAGGCCCGCATGGCGGCCTTGCAGGACGGCCGGTCGGTCGCGGAACTCGCGCGGGACTGGCACACCGGGCCCGTCAAGCAGCACGTCCTCGCATGTCTCCTCGCCGATCGCGCCGGCATGCCGGACCTCTATGGCCAGGGCGACTACGAACCGGTGAGCGGATCCGACCCGCGCATCCTGGCCTTCCGCCGCCGTTCGGGCCAGGAGCAGCTGCTGGTCGCAGTCGCTCGCCTTGCCTCGGAGCTATGCGACGAGGATGGCCTGCCCCTCGGGGCCACGTGGGGCGATGCGACCGTCCAGTTCCCGCCGGGGCGCTGGCGAAGCATCCTGGACGACCGTGACGTTGAGATCGGACCGGACGGCGCAATGGCCCGGGAGCTTTTTGCCGCGCTGCCCGTTTCGGTCCTCAGGAGAAGCGAATGAGCGCGCGCATCAAGACCAAGGCGTCCGTTCCGGAGACCCCGGCCGAGCGCAGGAGCGAGCCGGTCGCGGTGCCCGCCCGGACCGTGAAGCCCGGCCCGAGGATCTACAATCTCTTCCCGCTGCTCGTCGGCCGTGTGTCGGCCTGGAAGGCCGAGCTGCCGCGCATCGCGGCCATGAATTTCGACTGGGTCTACGTGAACCCGTTCCACCAGGCCGGGTTCTCGGGCAGCCTCTACGCGGTCAAGGACGTCACGAAGCTGGACGACCGCTTCCGCGATCCGGACGGCGGCAGCGACGACGACCAGATCCGCTCCTTCGTGGAGGAAGCCGCCCGGCATGGCCTGAAGGTGATGGCGGACCTCGTCATCAACCACACCTCCAAGGATGCGGTGCTGGCGAGCGAGCATCCGGAGGTCTTCATCCGCAACATGTGGGGCGAACTGGAGAGCCCCTACGCGGTCGATCCGGACGACCCGACGAAACGAACCGTGTGGGGCGACCTCGCCGAGCTCGACTACGCAACCCCGAGTTCGCGCGAGTTCCTGCTCGGCTATTGGGATCAGTACGTCGCCCGGATGCAGGGGCTCGGGATCGCCGGGTTCCGGTGCGACGCCGCCTACAAGGTTCCGCCGGAGGTCTGGACGCCGCTGATCCGCAACGCGAAGGGGCGCAACGCGGGCTGTCTCTTCGCGGCCGAGACGCTGGGCTGCACCTTCGACGAGGCCGTCGCGACCGCGAAGGCCGGCTTCGACTACCTCTTCAATTCCTTCGCCTGGTGGGACTTCCGCAAGCCCTGGGCCATGGAGGCGCAGGAGAAGACCCGCCTTCTCGCGCCCACCATCGCGTTTCCCGAGAACCACGACATGGACCGGATCGCGGCCGCGATCCCGGACGAGGCGAGCGAGGCGGAGATCGAGGGCCAGCTCGTCATGCGCTACGCGCTGGCGGCCTTCTTCTCGTCGGGCGTGCTGATGCCGATCGGCTACGAGGAGGGTGCGCGCCGCAAGGTGCACGTCGTCGACACGGTGCCGGAGGATCGGGAGCGCGAGACCTCGATCGACATCTCGGCCCGGATTGCGGAGATCAACCGGCTGAAGGCCGAGATCCCGGCCGCCAACCTCGAGGGCGCCGAATACCAGATCTCCGCCGCGGATGCGCACTACCTGGCGCTGCTCCGCCTCGATGCGGGCCATATGCTTGCCGCCACCGAGGCGGTGCTGATCCTGGCCAATCCCGGCAGCACCGTCGTCACCATCGATGCCGGAACGCTGCTCGCCCGGACGGGCGGCGTGCTCGGGCCCTTCATCGACAGGACGCCTGGCGTCGTGCCTCTGGTGGTCGACCCGTGCTGCCCCGTTCTGCTGGGGCCCTATGAGGTTCGCATCCTGGTGGCCGAGCGCATCGAGGCGCCCGCAAAGGCTCCGGATGTCTCCCCGAAGGGAGAGGGGCGGGTCATCATCGAGGCGGTCTCGCCGGAACTCGACGGCGGCCAGACCCCGGTGAAGCGGCTGGTCGGGGAGGTGGTCGTCGTGACGGCCGACATCTTCTCCGACGGGCACGAAAAGATCGCGGCCGAGATCCTCTACCGCCCGGCGGACGAGGAGGCCTGGCGGCGCGCGCCGATGCACTTCGTCGACAACGACCGCTGGCAGGGCTCCTTCGCGACCGAGCGCAACACGCGCTACGTCTTCACGATCGAAGGCTGGCGCGACCCCTTCGCGTCCTGGCTGCACGAGATCCATGCCAAGCAGAAGGCCGGCGTCGACGTGACCCTCGAGACGATCGAGGGCGTCGAGATCGCCGAGGAGGCTGCCCGCAACGCGGATGGCGGGCCGGACGGGCCGGCCATGTGGGCGATCATCGACCGGCTGGCGAGCGCCAATGGCGACCCGGCGGCGCGGCTCGCCATTCTCCTCGACGAGCACAATGCGGCACTGATCGGCCGGCACGCCGTGCGCGTGAACCTGTCGCGCTACCCGCGCGAGCTCGTCGTCATCGCCGACCGGCTCGCCGCGCAGTTCTCGGCCTGGTACGAGCTCTTCCCTCGCTCGACGAGCCATGATCCGAACAGGCACGGCACGTTCGACGACGTCATCCGCCATCTCCCCTACGTGAAGGAGATGGGCTTCGACGTCCTGTACTTCCCGCCCATCCATCCCATCGGTGCCAAGAACCGCAAGGGAAAGAACAACTCGCTGAAGGCCGAGCCCGGCGATGTCGGGTCGGTCTATGCGATCGGCTCGGAGGCGGGCGGGCACGACGCCATCCATCCCGACCTCGGCGACATCGATTCCTTCCGCCGCATGGTGGATGCCGCCCACGCGCACGGGCTGGAGATCGCCCTCGACTTCGCCGTGCAATGCTCGCCTGACCATCCCTGGATCAAGGAGCATCCGGAATGGTTCGAGTATCGTCCCGACGGGACGATGAAATATGCCGAGAACCCGCCGAAGAAATACGAGGACATCTACAACGTCCATTTCTATGGCACGTCGCTGCCCTCGCTCTGGTACGCCCTGCGCGATGCGGTCCTGTTCTGGTGCCGCGAGCGGGTGCGCATCTTCCGCGTGGACAATCCGCACACCAAGCCGCTGCCGTTCTGGAAGTGGCTGATCGACGAGGTGAATACCGCCTATCCGGACGCCATCTTCCTGGCCGAGGCCTTCACGCGGCCGAAGATGATGAAGGCTCTTGCGAAGATCGGCTTCCAGCAGAGCTACACGTATTTCACGTGGCGGAACACCAAGGAAGAGCTCACCGAGTACATGACCGAGCTCGCCAAGACCGAGATGGCCGAGTACTACCGGCCGAATTTCTTCGCCAACACGCCGGACATCAACCCCATCCCGCTGCAGACGAGCGGACCGCCCGGCTTCGTGATCCGAGGCACGCTCGCGGCGACCCTGTCCTCCGTCTACGGGATCTACAGCGGCTTCGAGCTTGCCGAAGGCACGCCGATCCCCGGCAGGGAGGAATACCTCAACTCGGAGAAGTACGAGATCAAGGCCTGGGACTTCGACCGGCCCGGGCATCTCCGCGATCACATCACGCGGCTGAACCACATTCGCCGCAATAACCCGGCTCTCTGGGACTTCAGGAACATCACGTTCCTGAATGCCTGGAACGACAACATCCTGGCGTTCTTCAAGACGACGGCCGCGAAGGACAACACCGTCATGGTGCTCGTCAATCTCGACCCGAAGAACCGCCAGGAATGCACCTACGAGGTGCCGCTATGGGAGTTCGGGATGCCGGACCATGGGTCGATCGCCGTCGAGGACCTCCTGAAGGGCGGCACCTTCCGGCTGCACGGGAAGACGCACCGGATCGCGCTCGATCCCAACCACAATCCGGTGGTGATCTGGCGGCTGGTGCCGCCCAAAGGGGTGAATAGCGAATAGGGCGCGGCAAGCAGGAGAATCCGCTATCGCCACTGCCCCCCTCGCGACTCCCCTTCGAGCCATGATCGACCGCTCCGACACGCACTGGTACCGCGATGCCCTGATCTATCAGGTGCACGTGAAGTCGTTCTTCGACGCGAATGACGACGGCATCGGCGACTTCCCCGGCGTGACGGCGAAGCTCGACTATATCCGGGACCTCGGCGTCACGGCGATCTGGCTTATGCCGTTCTATCCCTCGCCGCTGCGGGACGACGGCTACGACATCCAGGACTACCGGAATATCAATCCGTCCTATGGCTCGATGGAAGACTTCCAGCTGCTGGTGCAGGAGGCCCATGCGCGCGGCATCCGGGTCATCACGGAGCTGGTCATCAACCACACCTCGGACCAGCATCCCTGGTTCCAGGCCGCCCGCAACGCCCCGCCCGGCTCGCCGGAGCGGAACTTCTACGTCTGGTCGGATACCGACCAGAAATACACCGACACGCGCATCATCTTCCTCGACACGGAGCCCTCGAACTGGACCTGGGACCCGGTCGCCAAGCAGTATTTCTGGCATCGCTTCTACTCGCACCAGCCGGACCTAAACTTCGACAACCCCGCGGTGCTCGAGGCTGTCCTCGACGTCATGCGCTACTGGCTCGACATGGGGGTCGACGGGCTGAGGCTCGATGCCATCCCGTATCTCGTCGAGCGCGAGGGGACGAACTGCGAAAACCTTCCCGAGACGCACACGGTCATCAAGGCGATCCGGGCGGCGCTGGACGAACGCTATCCCGACCGCATGCTCCTTGCCGAGGCCAACCAGTGGCCCGAGGAGACGGCGCCGTATTTCGGGGATGGCGACGAGTGCCACGTCTCGTTCCACTTCCCCCTGATGCCCCGGATGTACATGGCCCTCGCACAGGAGGACCGGCATCCCATCACGGACATCATGCGGCAGACGCCGGAGATCCCGGAAGGCTGCCAATGGGCGATCTTCCTGCGCAACCATGACGAGCTGACGCTCGAGATGGTGACCGACAAGGAGCGGGATTACCTCTGGACCTTCTATGCGGCGGACCGGCGGGCCCGGATCAATCTCGGCATCCGGCGCCGTCTCGCGCCGCTGCTCGAGAACGATCGTCGCAAGATCGAGCTCCTGAACTCGCTCCTGTTCTCCATGCCGGGCACGCCCGTGATGTATTACGGCGACGAGATCGGGATGGGCGACAACATCTATCTCGGCGACCGCGACGGGGTCCGCACGCCGATGCAATGGTCTCCGGACCGCAATGGCGGCTTCTCGCGCTGCGATCCCGCCCGCCTCTTCCTGCCGACCATCCAGGATCCGATCTACGGCTTCGATTCCGTCAACGTCGAAGCCCAGTCGAGAACGCCGGCAAGCCTCTTCAACTGGATGCGCCGGATGATCGCCATCCGGCGCTCCAGCCAGGCCTTCGGCCGCGGCACGCTGCGCTTCCTCTATCCGGCAAACCGGAAGGTGCTCGCCTACATCCGCGAATACGGGGAGGAGCGCATCCTCTGCGTCGTCAACGTCTCGCGCGCCCCCCAGGCGGTCGAGCTCGACCTGTCCGAGTTCAACGGCTCCATCCCGGTCGAGATGACGGGCGGCACCGATTTTCCCCGGATCGGCGAGCTGCCCTATCTGCTGACGCTACCCGCCTACGGCTTCTACTGGTTCCAGCTCCAGGCCGCTCCGGTTCAGCCGGAGACGCGCTATGGTCCCACCGTACAGCCGGAGCTTTTCACGCTCGTCCTGACCAAGGGCCTCGCCTCGCTTCTCGAGGGACGCGAGCGCGACGCGATCGAGCGCACCATCATTCCGCGCATGATCGGCACCCAGCGATGGTTCGCCGCCAAGGGCCAGCGGATCGAGCGCGCCGAGGTGCTCGACCATGCGGTGATGAACAGCCGCTCCGGCCAGGAGGAGTTCGTCCTGCCGCGCTTTGCCGTCTACCTGCGCGGCGGCGAGCAGCAGACCTACTTCTTCCCGGTCGCGATCGACCAGCCCGGCGACGAGGATTCGCTCCTGCCCTATGCGGTGGCCCGAGTGCGCAGGGGACGCCATGTCGGGCTAGCCTATGGCGCGGGATCCTCGCCCGAATTCTCGCTCGCAACCGTCGAGGCGATGCGCCATGGCGAGGAGATCCGCACGAATGCCGGCGCGACGATCCGCTTCTCGGCAACTTCCCGGATGCCGCAGGATGTCGAGATCGCGCCCTCGGACGTGAAGCGGCTCACGGCCGAGCAGTCGAATACCTCGATCCAGCTCGGCGAGACGATGATCCTCAAGATCTATCGCCGCCTCCAGCCGGGCGTGCACCCGGAACTCGAGATGGGCCGCTTCCTCACCGACGTCGCGCATTTCGCGAACACGCCGCCCACGCTCGGCAGCGTGGAATACGTGGCAGAGGACGGGGAGAGCACCGCTTTGTGCATCCTGCAGTCCTTCATCCGGAACCAGGGCGATGCCTGGCGCATGACGCTGGAATGGCTGACACGCGAACTGGACACGCTGGCCCTGGCACCGACCGAGGACGAACATCCGCTGTCGGAGGTCTTCGCCCCGTATCTTCGCTATGCCGAGATCCTCGGCCGCCGCACGGCCGAACTTCATCTCGCGCTTGCGACCCCGACGGACGACCCGGCCTTTGCGGCCGAGCCGATGCGTCTTTCGGACGTCGATGCCGCGGCCGCCGATGCGCGCTCGCAGGCACAGCACGCCTTTGCGGCACTATCCCGGGTGCTCAGTGCTTCCGGCGATGCCGTCGAGGCCCTGCGCGCCCGGGAATCGGAGTGCCTGGCCTTGATCGAGGCCCTGACCGTCGAACCGGTCGGGGCGATCAAGACGCGCATCCATGGCGACTATCACCTCGGCCAGGTCCTGATCGTGCAGAACGACGTCATGATCGTCGATTTCGAGGGAGAGCCGTCGCGTCCGGCCGAGGAGCGGCGCCGGAAATTCTCGCCGCTGCGCGACGTCGCCGGAATGCTGCGGTCCTTCGCCTATGCGGCGGATACGGCCGCCCGGGACGTGGCGGCGCGCCTGCCCGAGGCGGGACCCCGCATCACCGAGATCGCCACCGAATGGCTGCGGCTCGCCTCGTCCGAGTATCTGGCCGCCTACAGGATCGCGGCCTCCGGGAGCGCCGTCTGGGTCGAGGACGAGGTGGCACGCACGCGGCTGCTGCAGCTCCATCTCCTCTCGAAGGCCCTCTACGAGGTGAATTACGAGGCCAATAACCGGCCGGATTGGATCGAGACTCCCGTACGGGGCGTTCTGTCCATCTTGGATCAGGGAGCGGCGTAATGGCCGAGTTGCAGGCGCGCGACGGCGCGCGGGACGCAGGGATCGGCTCGGGCGGAGTAGTACGGCCGTCAGGCGGGCGGGGTTCCTCGGCGGGATTCGGCGTCGCCCCCGGCGACCTTGCCGCGATCGTGGAAGCACGGCACGGCAATCCCTTCGCGGTGCTGGGCCCGCATGCCGTGCGCGACGAGTACGAAATCCGCGCCATGCTGCCCGGCGCCAGGGAGGTCGCGGTCCTGGTGGATGGCCGGGCTGAGCCGATCCCCATGACCCGGATCGACCCGGCCGGCTTCTTCGTCACCCGCCTCGGGACGCGAGAGCGGCCCTGGTACAAGCTACGCATCGAATGGCCGGGCGGCGTGCAGGAGGCGCGCGACCCCTACAGCTATGGCCCGACGCCCGGCTTCGAGGACATGTGGCGCATCCGGCAGGTCGGGACGGAGTGCATTCCGCGCCTGCTCGGCGCCCATCCGACTTCGATCGGCGACCAGGCCGGCTACCATTTCGGCGTCTGGGCGCCGAACGCACGCCGCGTCAGCGTGATCGGCGACTTCAATTCCTGGGACGGTCGCCGCCATCCGATGCGGCTCCGCTTCGATGCGGGCGTTTGGGAGCTCTTCGTCCCCGACCTCCAGTCCGGCGAGCGCTACAAGTTCGAGATCCTCGGCGCCGACGGCGCCCGGCACGAGAAGGCCGATCCCGTCGCCTTCATGGCCGAGAAGCCGCCGGCGACCGCCTCGCGGCTCGCGCGCCTGCCCGATTTCGAGCGGCGCGACACGGAGTGGATGGCCTCCCGCCACGAGGGCGACCCACGGTACAAGCCGATGAGCGTCTACGAGTGCCATCTCGGCTCATGGGCGCGGGTGCCGGAGGAGGGCAACCGCTTCCTGACCTACCGCGAACTCGCCGAGCGTCTCATCCCCTACGTCAAGGATCTCGGCTTCACGCATATCGAGCTCCTGCCGATCACCGAATTTCCGTTCGATGGATCGTGGGGCTACCAGCCCGTCTCCCTCTTCGCGCCGACCAGCCGCTTCGGCACGCCGGAGGATTTCGTCGCCTTCGTCGAGGCCGCCCACAACGCCGGGATCGGCATCATCCTCGACTGGGTGCCCGGGCATTTCCCGAACGATGCGCATGGGCTCGGGCTCTTCGACGGCACGCATCTCTACGAGCATGCCGATCCGCGCCAGGGCTACCATCAGGATTGGGGCACCTACATCTACAATTTCGGCCGCCAGGAGGTTCAGGCCTTCCTGGTCGCCAATGCCCGGTTCTGGCTTGAGCGCTACCATCTCGACGGGCTGCGCGTGGATGCCGTCGCCTCGATGCTCTACCTCGACTACTCGCGGAAGCACGGCGAGTGGGTACCGAACAAGTACGGCGGCAACGAGAATCTCGATGCGATCGAGTTCATGCGCAAGATGAACGAGACCGTCTACTCGGCGGATCCCGGCTGCATCACGGTGGCGGAGGAATCGACCTCATGGCCGGGGGTCTCGCATCCCACCTATACGGGCGGGCTCGGCTTCGGGTTCAAGTGGAACATGGGCTGGATGCACGACACGCTCCTGTTTATGTCCAAGGAACCGGTCCATCGCCGCTATCACCATCACAACCTGACCTTCGGTCTTCTCTACGCCTTCTCCGAGAACTTCGTGCTGCCGCTCTCGCATGACGAGGTCGTGCACGGGAAAGGCTCCCTCATCGGCAAGATGCCGGGGGACCGCTGGCAGAAATTTGCCAATCTGCGCGCCTATTACGGCTTCATGTGGGGGCATCCCGGCAAGAAGCTGCTCTTCATGGGCGGGGAGTTCGGGCAGGAGCGGGAGTGGAACCACGATACCTCGCTCGATTGGCATCTGCTCGAGGATGGTTATCACCGCGGCGTGCAGAACCTGATCCGCGACCTGAACGGCGCTGCCCGGACGATCCCGGCGCTGCATGAGCGCGACACGGAGGCGAGCGGCTTCCAGTGGCTCGTGGCGGACGATGCCGAGAATTCCGTCATCGCCTGGCTGCGGCGCGGCGCTGATCCGGAAAAGATCGCGATCGTGGTCTCGAACTTCACGCCCGTCCCCCGCGAGGGATACCGGATCGGCGTGCCGTATCCGGGCTTCTACCGCGAGGTCGTGAACACGGACGCGGCCGTCTATGGCGGCTCGAACATCGGGAATCAGGGCGGCGTGCGGGCGGAAGAGCGCGAGGCCCACGGCCACGCGTACTGCGTGTCTCTGACCCTTCCCCCGCTCGCGACCCTGATCCTCGAGCGGGTTGGCTGAACATGGGAAAGCCCGTCATCGACCTCTCAGGCCAGGTTGCGGTCGTGACCGGCGCCTCCTCGGGAATCGGGAAGGCGGTCGCGACGGGGCTCGGGCAAGCGGGCGCCAGGGTCGTCGTGAACTATCGCTCGGAGCGCGACGGCGCCGAGGAAACCGCCGCGGCGATCAGGGAGGCGGGGAGCGAGGCGCTCGTCGTGCAGGCGGACGTCTCGTCCGAGGCGGAGGTCGAAAAGCTGTTCGGGCAGGCGAAGGAGCACTTCGGCACCCTCCAGATCCTCGTCGCCAATGCCGGCCTGCAGCGGGACGCGCCCGCGCACGAGATGTCGCTCGACGACTGGCGCAAGGTCATCGACGTCAACCTGACCGGGCAGTTCTTGTGCTGCCGGGCAGCCATCCGCGAGTTCCTGGCCCGCGGTCCACAGCCCGAGGTCAGCAAGGCGCTCGGCAAGATCATCTGCATGTCGTCCGTGCACGAGCGCATCATGTGGGCGGGGCACGTGAACTACGCGGCTTCCAAGGGCGGCGTGATGCTGATGATGCAAAGCCTCGCCCAGGAATATGCGGAGAAGAAGATCCGCATCAATTCCATCGCGCCGGGCGCGATCAGGACGCCCATCAACAAGCCCGCCTGGGACACGCCCGAGGCCTTGGAGAAACTCCTGAAGCTGATTCCCTATGGCCGGATCGGCGAGCCGGAGGACATCGCGAACGCCGCCGTCTGGCTGGCTTCCGACCATTCCGACTACGTCACGGGCGTCAGCCTCTTCGTCGATGGCGGGATGACGCTCTATCCGGAGTTCCGCGACGGTGGCTAGCGGCGCCCCGACGCTCGTCGAGACGGATATCCCGGCGCGGCTCGACCGGCTCTCCTGGAACCGCTTTCACACGCTCATCATCGTCGCGCTCGGCATCACGTGGGTGCTGGACGGTCTCGAGGTGACGCTCGCCGGCGCGCTCTCGGGCGCCCTGAAGGAAAGCCCGGTCCTCCAGTTCACCAACACCGATATCGGGATCGCGGGCACCTCCTACCTGGTCGGGGCAGTCTTCGGGGCCCTGTTCTTCGGCTGGCTGACCGACCGGCTCGGGCGCAAGAAGCTCTTCTTCATCACGCTCGCCGTGTACCTCGTGGCCACTGGCCTCACGGCGTTCTCGTGGAATCTCTGGAGTTTCTGCCTGTTCCGGTTCTTCACGGGCGCGGGAATCGGCGGCGAGTACACGGCCATCAACTCCACGATCCAGGAATTCATCCCGGCGCAGTATCGCGGGCGGACCGACCTGATCGTGAACGGCTCGTTCTGGATCGGAGCGGCCCTCGGGGCCCTGGGATCCGTCATCCTGCTCGATCCGGCCCACTTCGCTCCGGATATCGGCTGGCGGATCGCGTTCGGGATTGGGGCGGCGCTCGGCCTCGTCATCCTGTTCCTGCGCGCCTTCATCCCGGAAAGCCCGCGCTGGCTCGTCACGCATGGCCGTGCCGCGGAAGGGGAAGCGATCGTCCGCACGATCGAGGAGCATGCAGGCGGAGCCTTCGCGCCGCATACCGGCCCCAAGGTGGCCCTGCACGCCCGGACCCACACGCCGCTCCGCGAGGTCTTCCACACGCTGTTCCACCTGCATCGGCTACGTGCGCTGGTCGGCCTCACGCTGATGAGCGCGCAGGCGTTCTTCTACAATGCGGTCTTCTTCACCTACGCGCTGGTGCTGACGGACTTCTACGGCATCTCGGCGGACAAGGTGGGGCTGTACATCCTGCCTTTCGCGGCGGGGAACTTCCTCGGACCGGTCTTCCTCGGCCCGCTCTTCGACACGATCGGCCGCCGGCCGATGATCGCCGGGACCTACTTCATCTCCGGCCTGCTGCTCGCGGTGTCGGGCTGGATGTTCCAGCAGAACATGCTGACCGCGACCGAGCAGACGATCGCCTGGATGGTCGTGTTCTTCTTCGCCTCCGCGGCCGCGAGCTCCGCCTACCTGACGGTCGGAGAGACGTTCCCGCTGGAAATCCGCGCGCTGGCGATCGCGGCCTTCTACGCGCTCGGGACCGGGATCGGCGGCGCGCTCGGCCCGCTCATTTTTGGTGCACTCGTCGAGACGGGCTCGCGCGATGCGGTCTTTGGCGGCTACCTGATGGGATCTGCCGTGATGGCATTCGCGGCATTCGTGCAGTGGCGCTGGGGCGTAGCGGCCGAGCGCCGGTCACTCGAAGACGTCGCCGCCCCGCTCTCGCTCGCCCGCAGTTGAGGCGAAGAAAAAGGGCCGCGTCATGCGCGGCCCAAGTCTAGGGAGGAAACGCCCAAGGAGGGCAGCAAGGCCGCGCATCAGCGCCGCATTGCGTGAAAACAATCTATGCTGCGCTGCACCTTGCTTCAAGTGCCGGATGTGTGTGCGTGCGCACATCATGTGCAATGGCCGCTGAAATTGCGTGCTCACTGACAAATCCGGTAGCGGTCGCTCGATCCGTGCAGCAGGACGTCGAGATGCAGGTGGTCGGCGTGATACGGGTCGGACCCCGGGCCGAGCACCGTCGTGAACCAGCCGCAGGCCGCCTGTCGAATGGCAGCGAGCGCCTGGCCGTCGGGCCCCGAGTGGCCGTCCGGCTTGATCGCGAGGGCGGCGCCTTCCGCGAACTCGAAACCGGAGATGTCGATGGCGATGCCGGTGCCGTGCGCGCTCGGCTTGCCGCCGGCCTGACGGTTGCGGTTTCGGCACTCGAAGCCCGGCCCCGTCCGCACGGCCTTGAGGGGCTTGCCGCGGGCGGAGGCGAGGACCGGGGCCGCGACGGCTCCGACCCAATCCGCGAGCGGACCGGCGAAGCGGCATGACACGACGGGGCCGTCCGGCAGCGCGATGGCCCCCTTTCCGTGCGGCGGACTCACCGCGGTCAGGCGCACCGGGGTCTCGATCTGGCAGGAGCCGTCCTCCGGCTTCGGCTGCGGCGCCAACTCGGCGGTGGCCCCGGCTGCCCGCAGCCGGTCCAGGCATGTTGTATCCGGCTGAACCGGGGTCGCGGTGGGTTTCGGCTCGGCGGGGCTCGTCGGAACGGAGGGGGAAGGCGGAACGGGCGGGGTAGCACCGACACGCCCGAATTCCGGCGGACGCCCTGGGGGAAGCGGCGCGGCCAGGGCGGCACTGCATGCGAGCATCACCAGTAAGCTGCCGAAGCAGGCAGGTGCGTGACGGGCGCTGCGTCCAGCCTCGCCCGTCCGGCGGGGGCTCGCCGGACCAGCATCCATCCTGCTTCCTCCCTCGGCCGCTGCGTCCTGAATGGGCGCCGCCAACGCGCGAAGATTCGCCCGCTCTTCTGTCTGCCGTCCGAAGGGGGGCTTTATCGTGGCATGCCTCACATGAGGGATGGTAGGCCCCTGGAACCGGCCGGGACGCGAACTATCTCTTGTCAGTCGACAATATGCCAGCCAAGGTGGGGCACCCGCCATGGTTGCTACACGGCCGCCACGTTCCGTCTTCGCGATCGCCGCGCTTCTCTGCGCCGTCGTCGCTGCGGTCTTTGCTGGCCTCCTCGATCAGAAGGCCCCTCAAGGGCACGGCTGGTCAGAGGCCGCCATCCAGGTCGGGCTGACCGATAAGCCAGGCCCGCTGCACAAGCCCGTCGGGCTGATCCGAGCCTTTGTCGGCGATCTCGACGGCGATCCTGACGACGACCTTGCGCCAGCCGCGAACGGGGCCCGAGCCGCGGTCGCTGCCCTCTCTTCGGCCACCGGGCCCACCCGGGAGCGCCGCCTTGCCTTCGGGGTCGCGGATGGCCCCGGGGCGACCGGGCCACCCTCTCTCTAGGCCGTTCCGGGCTCCGGCCCGCTCTCCCAACATTCAAGGACGCCGGCTGCGCCTCTGCGCGCGCGTCCGACCTCTCCTCGCGCCCGGCCCGCCCGGCGCCAACGGCTTTCACCAACATGGAAACGCTCGGACCTCAGCTCATTAAAGTTCTCGAGATCATCTGGATCAACATCATCCTGTCGGGTGACAACGCGGTCGTGATCGCGCTCGCCTGCCGGGGCCTGCCGCCTCACCAGCAGCGAACCGGCATGGTGCTCGGCGCGGGCGTGGCGGTGGTGCTGCGCATCGTGTTCACGGTCCTGGTCGCGACGCTGCTGACCACACCCTTCCTCAAGATCCTCGGCGGGCTTCTCCTGCTGTGGGTCGCCGTGAAGCTCCTGACCGGCGAGGAGGAAGCCGAAGCCGGCATCCGCGAATCCGAGCGGCTGTGGCACGCGGTGAAGACCGTGGCGATCGCCGATGCCGTGATGAGCCTCGACAACGTCCTGGCCATCGCCGCGGTGGCGAAGGATTCCACCGTCATGCTGGTGCTCGGGCTGGCGATCTCCATCCCGCTGATCGTCGCCGGCGCATCCCTCATCATCAAGCTGCTCGAGCGCATGCCGCTGCTCGTCTGGGCAGGAGCGGCTCTCCTGGGGTGGATCGCGGGCGAGATGCTGATCTCCGATCCTGCCCTCGTCAGCCGTCTCGGAGAGGATCTGGCGCACAGGCTCGATCTGCCGGCCGCGCTGATCGGGGCGGTCTTCGTGGTCGGCCTCGGCTTCGCGCTGACGCGGCGCGCGGCCGTCAGTCGCGCCTGAAGGCTGGGGACAGCCAGAACCGGGCGCACCGGGCTGTCAGGCGGCGGGCTATGGTCGATCCATGCCTGCCGCCCGCTCCCGACGCCTCGTCTGCCTGACCTGTTCGATGCCGATGACGGCGGATGACGGTCGGCACTACGCCTACCAGTGCCATGCCTGCGCGATGCACGAACACGACGTGACGGTGGCTCTCCGCACCGATCCCGACCATCCCGATCGCTGGGTGCTGGCCGAAACTCCGGTCGACCTGGGCGCTGGCAGGAAGGGGCGTGGGCCTCAGGCGAAGGTCGCCTTCATGTCGAGCGTGCTCTCGCGTCCGACGGCATCGTAGCTCCGCTCCAGCCACGCCTCGGCCGCGCGACGGCCGAGATCGCGCAACTGGACGAACATGTCCCAGTCCGGATTGAGGCGGCTGGAGGCCGCGAACCTGTCGAGGAAGCCGTCTCCGTCGATCCGGTGCATGAGGACGCGCTTGTACTCGTCGCGGGAGAGCTTTCCGTCGTCGATCAGGCGCGTCACGAACTCGATCACGCGCAATTCGCGCAGCAGCCCCGAATTGAAGTTGATCTCCGTCAGCCGGTTCTGGATCTCGGCCGCGGTCTGAGGCGTCTGCCGCCGTTCGATCGGATTGATCTGGACCAGGAGGACGTCGTCCGTGCGGGCGGCGTAGAAGATCGGGAAGAGCGGCGGATTCCCTGAATAGCCGCCGTCCCAGAACGGCTCGCCATCGATCTCGACCGCCCGGAACAGCGTCGGCAGGCAGGCGGAGGCCATCACGTGGCCGGCTTCGAGCTCCCGGGTCTCGAAGACGCGGATCTTGCCAGTCCAGACGGAGGTCGCGGCCACGAAAAGCTTCACGTCGGCGCTGCGGATCCGCTGGAAATCCACCACCGATTCCAGGACGTCGCGAAGCGGATTGATGTCGAGCGGATTGGAGAGATACGGCGAGACCGTGCCCTGCAGGAAGTTGAGCCAGGGGTTCTGGGCGCCGCCCGCGAGGGACCAGAAGCCGATCACGCGGTCGAAGATGCGGCGCTGCGGGTCGTCGAGGTTCCCGTCGAGGCTGACCTTGCGCCAGAAGGTCTCGAGCTTGCTGCGCGCTCCCTCGGGGCCGCCCTCCTGCCACCCGGCGCACATCACGACCGCGTTCATCGAGCCCGCGGAGGCGCCGGTGATCGCCTCGAAGGCGAGGCGCCCGTCCTCGATCAGCTTGTCCAGCACGCCCCAGGTGAAGGCGCCGTGGGCACCGCCGCCCTGCAGCGCGAGCGAGACCGTCTTCTCGGCCTTGGGGCCGGCAAGGCCGAGAATCCTGTCTTTCGCGTTTCCAGGACGGCCCGTCATGCGGCCGTCCAGCCGCCGTCGATCGAGAGATTGGCGCCCGTGATCTGCGCCGCCTCGTCCGAGCACAGGAATACGGCGAGCGCCGCGACCTGCTCGGAGGTGACGAACTCCTTGGTGGGCTGAGCTTCCAGCAGCACGTCCTTGATGACCTGCTCCTTGGTCAGCCCGCGCGCCTTCATGGTGTCCGGGATCTGCTTCTCGACGAGCGGCGTCCAGACATAGCCGGGCGAGATGCAGTTGCAGGTGATCTTGTGCGTGGCGACTTCGAGCGCGACGGTCTTCGTCAGGCCGGCGATCGCGTGCTTGGCGCTCACATAGGCCGACTTGAAGGGAGAGGCGACGAGCGAGTGGGCGGAGGCCGTCTGGATGATGCGGCCCCAGCCCTTCGCCTTCATGCCCGGCACGGCCGCCCGGATGGCGTGAAAGGCGGAGGAGAGGTTGATCGCGATGATCTGGTCCCACTTCTCGATCGGGAACTCCTCGATCGGCGCGACGTGCTGGATGCCGGCATTGTTGACCAGGATGTCGACCGCGCCGAACTGCTCCTCCGCCTGGCGGATCATGGCCTCGATCTCGGTCGGCCTCGTCATGTCGGCGGGCGAGTAGACCGCCTTCACGCCGAATTCGCGCTCGATCGCGCTGCGCTCCTTCTCGATGGCATCCGGCTCCCCGAACCCATTGATGAGGACGTTGGCGCCCTCCTTGGCAAAGGCTCGCGCATAGGCCAGCCCGATCCCGCTGGTCGAACCCGTAACGACGGCGGACTTTCCGTTCAGCGCCATATCGGTCTCCAAGATACCCGCCCCGAGACGTAGTCGCGGAGGCGGGGGATGTCACGATCGCCCGCCCCGACCTGTCGGAACTCCCAGCCCCGCAAGGTCGTGACAGTTTGAGGAAAATTGCCATCCCGAAACCAACGGGGAAGCAAGGCGGACATGCGAAGGAGAGCGGTTCGTCTCGGCAGGCCTCGACTATGCTTCTCTCGCACTTGACGGCGCGCTTCGCAGAAGACACGCGAGCACAGGTCGCCGCGCTCTTCGGGCTCTCGCTGCTGCCATTGCTCGGCCTGACCGGTGCGAGCGTCGATTACACCAATGCCAGCGCAGAGCGCACGCGCCTGCAGGCCGCGCTCGATGCCGCCGTTCTGGCCGGCGCCGCCGCGACGACCGACCAGGTCGGGACCGCGGCGCGGACCTTCTCGGGCGTTCTCGGATCCTCGTCCGTCACCCCGACCTTCACGGTGAACGGGAGCACGGTGACGGGGAGTGCCTCCGCCGAGGTCCCGGCCAAGTTCCTCCGGGCTTTCGGCAAGACCAGCATCCCGGTCGGCGCCAGCGCGGCGGCTGCGGCCAGCGTGACCGGAACCGCGGCTCCTTCGGGCGGCGTCTGCGTCCTGCTGCTCGACCCGAACGCCTCGCAGGCGCTGCTCCTCAACAGCGGCGCCAACATCAACGCGCCCGATTGCGAGTTCCACGTGAAGTCGACCGGCAACCCGGCCGCCATGTTCAACTCGGGAAGCACGTTCAACTTCAAGCAGGTCTGCGTGCAGGGGACGAACGTCACCCAGAACTCGATCACGATCCCGAACCTGCGGGTGAACTGCCCGACCGCGACGGACCCCTTCGCGGGCCAGCTCCCGACCCCCAGCACGTCCGGAAACTGCGCGTCGAACAATTACAACGGCGGCAACATCACGCTCGCGCCGGGAATCTACTGCAACATCAACTTCAACAGCACCACGAACGTGACCTTCCAGCCTGGGCTGTACGTCATCCGGGGCACCTGGAACGTGAACGGCGGCACGTGGTCATGCCCGGCCTGCACGGCCGGGGCGGGGGTGACGTTCTACTTCGCGGATGCCAATTCCAAGTTCCAGTTCAACTCGGGCGTGAAGGCGACGCTCACGGCGCCGACGACCGGAACCTATGCCGGGTTGCTGTTCTTCGAGGCGCCGAACCTCTCCAAGTCGGATTTCATTTTCAACCCCTCGCAGGGGTTCGACTGGACTGGCCTCGTCTATCTTCCGAGCCGGAACGTGACCTTCAACTCCTCGTCCCAGATCTCGAGCGGCAACATCACCATGGTGTTCAACAAGCTCATCCTGAACGGGACGAAGTGGACCTTCGGGGAGGGCTCGAAGAAGATCGCATCCCCCTCGGCCCTGACACCGGGCCCGGCGGAGCGGAGCGTCTTCCTGAAGTTCTGAGCCTCCGGCCGGCGGCTTCGACCGGAAGGGAACTCAGCGCCGCCTGCGGGAACCATGGCGGCTCGGGCGTCATTGCCCCGGATTGATCCGGGGAGTGCCGTCGATGCCGCTCCGCTTACGTCTTGCGATCCTTCTCTATCCCGTCGCCTTCGCGCTGCCGGCCGGGGCGGGCGCGGCCCTCCTGCTCTCCATCCCGGGGCTGTCGCCCCATGCCGGATGGCTGCTGCCCTATCTGGGAGCGGAAAGCCTCGTGATCGGGGCGGCGCTCGCCTGGCATCTGGCAGCGGTCCTGCTCGCCGGCAGCACCCGGATAGCGCCGGTCCCCGTGCGCATCGGAGCGGGGAGGCCGGCCGTCGCGGAGGCCCGCGTGACGCTCCCTCGCGGTCGACGCTAGCCCCGAACGAAAAAGGCGGCCCGGAGGCCGCCTTCATCGTCTCGCATCGAGCCCGAGATCACTCGCCGGCGTCGGCCGGCTCAGGACGATCGCTCTCCGCGCGCGGCTCGCGATCCTCGCGCGGTCCGCGGTCCTCACGCGGGCCGCGGTATTCGCCGCGATCACGGCGGGGGCCACGATCGCCACGGTCCCGACGCGGGCCCCGATCACCGCGGTCACCGCGCTCCTCACGCTCCTCGACGACCTCGCCGCGGGCCTCACGCTCTGCACGCTCGGCATCGCGCTGGGCCTTGAGCTTCTCCGTGAGGTCTTCGCCAGTCTGCTGGTCGACGACCTTCATGGAGAGGCGGATCTTCCCGCGCTCGTCCTGGCCGAGGAACTTCACCTTCACCTTGTCGCCTTCCTTGACGACGTCCGTGACCTTCTGGACGCGCTGGGGGGCGAGCTCGGAGATGTGGACCAGGCCGTCCTTCGGGCCGAAGAAGTTCACGAAGGCGCCGAACTCCATCGTCTTGACGATGGTGCCGTCGTAGATCGTGCCGGCCTCCGGCTCCGCTACGATCGAGCGGATCCAGTTATAGGCGGCCTTGATGGCCTTGCCGTCTGCGGACGCGATCTTGATCGTGCCGTCATCGTCGACGTTGATCTTGGCGCCCGTCTTCTCGACGATCTCGCGGATCACCTTGCCGCCCGTGCCGATGACCTCGCGGATCTTGTCCGTCGGGATCTTCATCATCTCGATGCGCGGAGCATGCTCGCCGAGCTCGGCGCGGGCCGAGGTCAGCGCCTTCGACATCTCGCCGAGGATGTGCTCGCGCCCACCCTTGGCCTGGTCGAGGGCGACCCGCATGATCTCCTCGGTGATCCCGGCGATCTTGATGTCCATCTGGAGGGACGTGATGCCGCCGTCCGTGCCGGCCACCTTGAAGTCCATGTCGCCGAGATGGTCCTCGTCGCCGAGGATGTCGGAGAGGACCGCGTAGCGCTCGCCTTCCAGGATCAGGCCCATGGCGATGCCCGCCACCGGCTTCCGGAGCGGCACGCCCGCATCCATCAGCGACAGCGAGGCGCCGCAGACGCTCGCCATCGAGGAGGAGCCGTTCGACTCGGTGATCTCGGACACGACGCGGATCGTGTACGGGAACTCGTGCGCCGGCGGCAGCATCGGGTGGATCGCCCGCCAGGCGAGCTTGCCGTGGCCGATCTCGCGGCGGCCCGGCGAGCCCATGCGGCCCGTCTCACCGACCGAGTAGGGCGGGAAGTTGTAGTGGAGGAGGAAGTTCTCCTTCCGGGTGCCTTCCAACTGGTCGATGAACTGCTCGTCCTCGCCCGTGCCGAGCGTCGCGACGACCAGCGCCTGCGTCTCGCCGCGGGTGAAGAGGGCCGAGCCATGCGCACGCGGCAGGACGCCGACCTCGGAGAGGATCGGGCGGACCGTCGTGAGGTCACGGCCGTCGATGCGGCTCTTCGTGTCCAGGATGTTCCAGCGCACGATCTTGGCCTGGACCTCCTTGAAGGCGGTCTTGACCTTCTCGGGGTCGAAGCGTGCCTCGCCCTCGGCCGGGATAAGGGCGTTCATCACCTTCACCTTCGCGGCGTCGACGGCGGCGTAGCGGTCGGCCTTCTGCGTGATCTTGTAGGCGGCGCGCAGGTCCTGCTCGGCAATCTCGAGGATGACCTTCTCGATCTCTGACAGGTCCGGCGGCGTGAAGTCGCGCGGCTCCTTGGCGGCCTTCTCGGCAAGACGGATGCAGGCGTCGATCACCGGCTGGAAGTGCTTGTGGCCGAACATGACGGCCCCGAGCATCACCTCTTCCGAGAGCTCCTTGGCCTCGGACTCGACCATGAGCACGGCATCGTTCGTCCCGGCGACGACGAGGTCGAGCGTGGTCGCCTCCATCTCGGCCAGGGTCGGGTTCAGCTTGTAGCCGCCGTTGATGTAGCCGACGCGGGCCGCGCCGACCGGACCCATGAAGGGCACGCCCGAGATCGTGAGCGCGGCGGAGACGGCGACCATCGCGACGATGTCCGGATCATTCTCGAGGTCGTGGCTGAGCACGGTCGCGACGATCTGGGTGTCGTTCTTGTAGCCCTCGACGAACAGAGGGCGGATTGGCCGGTCGATGAGGCGCGAGGTCAGCGTCTCCTTCTCGGTCGGACGGCCTTCGCGCTTGAAGTAGCCGCCGGGGATGCGGCCCGCCGCATAGGTGCGCTCCTGGTAGTTCACCGTGAGCGGGAAGAAGTCGAAGCCGGGCTTCGGCTCCTTCATGGAGACGACGGTCGCCAGGACCGTGGTCTCGCCATAGGTGGCGACGACAGCGCCGTCGGCCTGGCGGGCCATCTTGCCCGTCTCGAGCGTGAGCTTGCGCCCACCCCACATGATCTCTTCGCGTTGGATGTCGAACATAGCTTGCCTTCCGTGGGGGCGGACGGAGGCGTTCCCTTGCCATGTGCAAGATGACGGGGGGCTCGGGCTCGGGGCGGATGCTGCGATCCGCGCGAGCCCCCGGCAATCCTGCCATGGCCGGCCTCGGCCGCCCGGCTTGATGGGCCAGCGGACCATTCCGCCGGCCTTGAACGGGACGTCGCTTCGCGTCCCGGATGCGAAACGGCCGGAGCGACAGGCTCCGGCCAGGTCTTAAGGCCTTAGCGGCGGATGCCCAGGCGCTCGATCAACGTCCGGTACCGGGCTTCGTCCTTGCCCTTCACGTAGTCGAGCAGCGAGCGCCGCTGCGAGACCATCTTCAGCAGGCCGCGGCGCGAATGGTTGTCCTTGCCGTGCGACTTGAAATGGCTGGTGAGGTTGTTGATCCGCTCGGTCAGGATGGCGACCTGGACTTCCGGGGAGCCGGTGTCGTTCGCTTCGCGAGCATATTCCTTGATGAGCGCCTGCTTGCGCTCGGCCGTGATCGACATCGGGTTCCTTTCAGGTGAGTGTGGATGGGCCGGTCACGATTGCTGTGACGGCCTTCGCGCAACGCGGCCGGGCCGGGATGTCGTCCAGCGCAGTCGGATTGTCGCGAGAACGCCCGCCGGCCGGAAAGCCGGATCGGGGACGCGCCCTTATACACGAATCCCGAGGCGGCGCCAGGGGGGCGTCCAACCGCAGCTCCGTCCGGTTTCGTCCGCCCGTGACAGGGAACCGCCCTGGAAGCGCCGGTTTGACCCCCATCATCGCAGGAGGACCCCTATGGCAACAGCCACACTCGGCGGCAGCCTTTCGGCCAATGACGCGGCCCGTTCCGTCTTCATCACGGGCGTGAAGAACGCTCACGCCATGGAGAAGGAAGCCCGCCAGATCCTGTCCCGGCAGCTCGAGCGGCTCTCGAATTACCCGGAGATGGAGGCGCTCGTCCGGCGCCACCTCGAGGAGACGAACGGCCACGAGCAGCGCATGGATGAGATCCTCGACGCGTTGGGGGAGGATCGCTCGGTCCTGAAGGACTGGGCAACGCAGATCATGGGCAATGTCGCGGCCATCGCGCATGTGCCGATGGGCGACGAGATCCTGAAAAACACCTTCGCCAACCATGCCTTCGAGAATTTCGAGGTCGCGGCTTACAAGTCTCTCGTCACGATGGCGGAGGTCGTGGGCGAGACGCGGTTCGTCACGGCTCTCCAGCAGAACCTGCGCGAGGACGAGAAGGCGGCGCAGATGATCAAGGATCAGGTCGAGCCGATCACCCGCAAGTACCTGGCGCGGATCGCGGCCGGCGAGAAGGCGGACCGCTGACCGGACGATCCCGGGCGCGAGGCCCTAATCTCGCGCCCGGAGATCGAGAGCCATGAGTTCCTCGTCGATCGAACGGCCGTCCACCCGCAGCGCGTCGCGCATGACGCCATACGGCCGGAAGCCTAGCCGCCCGTAGAGCGCGCGAGCCGGCGTATTGTCTGTCCCGACCGCAAGGTCGAGTACGTCCACATGCTTCGACGCGTAGGCGATGACGCCTCCGAGAAGGCGGGCCGCCAGCCCCCGGCCGCGGGCTTCCTGCGCGACGAAGACGCCTGTCACGAGGCCGCGGTGACGCTGCTTGGCGCTCGACTCGACGCTCAGCGACGCCAAGCCGACGAGATTGTCGTCAAGAAAGGCTCCGAAGTGCGCGGAGGGCGCCTGGACGTCGAGGCGACGCTCGAACCAGGCAAAATCCCGCCTCCGAACCTCTTCCAGATCGGCCGAAAAGGCCTCCGGCTCCGCTTCGAGCGCCGCGATACGCAGCGCCCGATAGGAAGCAGCGTCCTGGCGCCCGAGAGGCCGGATGGTCACCAGTTGCGAGGCCTTCACGCCAGGCTGAACACCCGGTGCGGAACGAGTTCGCCTTCCTCGACATCGCCGATGGCGACGAGGATGCCGTTGCAGGTCGCGTAGAGGCGCCCCTCCGTCGGGGCATCGCGGCCCCGCAGCAGGACGGACTGGCCCCGCATCAGGCGGCCGGCAGCATCCCGCGATACCGGGAGGCACGGCAGGTCGACGAGAGCGGACGCTACGGGCTGAAGGATCGGCGTGGTGCGGCCCGGCTCGGCCGTTCCCGTCTCGAGTTCCTGGATGGTGGCGGTCTCCGCCTCGGTGAACGGCCCCACCCGCGTGCGGCGAAGCGCCGAGACGTGGCCGAGGCAGCCGAGCGCGCGGCCGAGATCTCGGGCCAGCGCCCGGACATAGGTGCCCTTGCCGCAATCGGCGGCGAGCACGGTCTTGTCCTCGGCATGATGCATGACGGCGAGGCGATCGACCTCGACGACCCGCGGCTTCAGCTCGAGATCGCCGCCGCTGCGCGCCACGTCATAGGCGCGCTCGCCCGCCACCTTGATGGCCGAGAAGCGCGGCGGGACCTGTTCGATCTGCCCGGTGAAGCGGGGCAGCAGGGCCTCGACATCGGCCAGATCGGGCACGCGGTTCGTCGCCTGGACGGGCCGCCCCTCGGCATCGTCCGTGTCGGTCTCGACGCCCCAGGTCACGGTGAAGACGTAGGACTTCTTCCCGTCCATCACGAAGGGGACGGTTTTCGTCGCCTCCCCGAGCGCGATCGGCAGGATGCCCGAGGCGAGCGGATCGAGCGTTCCGGCGTGGCCGGCCTTCTTGGCGTTGAGGGCGCGCTTGACGACCGCGACCGCATGGGTCGACGTCATCCCGACCGGCTTGTCGAGGATGACCCAGCCGTTCACGATCCGCTTCTTCGGGCGGTCCTGGTGGGGGCGGCGCTCTCGCCGGCCCTCCGGCCTCCGCTCCTCCGCGGGCGGCGCCTCGTCGATCATCGTATCCATCAGCCCTGTTCTGTCTCGTCGGAAGCCGCGTCCTGTTCCAGGTCGCGCCTCACCTTCTCGCTGCGGAGGAGCGCGTCGATGCGCGCCGCCTCGTCGAAACTCTCGTCACGCCGGAAGCGGAGCTCTGGCGCGTATTTCAGGTCCACCCGACGCGCCACCTCCTGGCGCAAGGCCTTCTTGTTGCGGTCGAGCGCCTCGATCACGGGACGTTCGTCCTTGCCGCCGAGCGGCATCACGAAGGCCGTGGCGAGCTTGAGGTCGGGCGACATGCGGACCTCGGGAATCGTGACCACGTGCGCGTTCAGCACGGGATCCTGAAGGTCGCCGCGACCGAGGACGTCGGCGAGCGCGTGGCGCACCAGTTCCGCAACGCGCTGCTGGCGCTGGCTCGGGCCTTTGGGGGTGTCCTGACGTTTCTGCATGATTCGTATCGCCGGGATTGAACCGGCTCCAATGCGTCATGGCCGGGCTTGGCCCGGCCATCTACGTACTGCCAGTCTCACAGGTTCCGGGGTTGGCCGGGTCCAGCCCGGCCAAGACGAGCGCCTAGAGCGAACGCCGCTCCTCGTGCACGTGGAAGCACTCGATCACGTCGCCGACACGGATCTTGTCGTAGTTGTCGAACGACATACCGCATTCCTGGCCGGCGACGACGGAGGAGACGTCGTCCTTGAAGCGCTTCAGCGTCTGCAGGCGACCGCCCTCGTGAATCACGACGTTGTCGCGGATCAGGCGGATATGGGCGCCGCGCTCCACACGGCCGTCCATGACGCGGCAGCCCGCGACCTTGCCGATCTTCGACACGTCGAAGACCTCGAGGATCTTCGCCTCGCCGAGCCGCTCCTCGCGCAGGTTCGGGGGCAGCATCCCGGACATCGCGTCCCGCACGTCATCCACGAGGTTGTAGATGATGTTGTAGTAGCGGATCTCGATCCCGGCGCGCTCGGCCGCCTCGCGCGCTTCCTTGTGGGCGCGCACGTTGAAGCCGATGATGACCGCACCCGAAGCCTGGGCGAGGGTGACGTCGGACTCGGTGATCGCGCCGACGCCGCCGTGCAGGATGCGCGCGCCGACCTCCTCGTTGCCGAGCTTCTCGAGCGCCGTAAGGATGGCCTCGACGGAACCGCCCACGTCGCCCTTGATGACGAGCGGGAATTCCTTCCGGCCGCCACCCTCGCGCAGGTCGCGCATCATGTCCGCGAGCGAGCCGCGGTTGACGGATGCACGCGCCGCAGCACGCTCGCGCTTCACGCGGGCACGGTACTCGGTGATCTCGCGGGCGCGGGCCTCGGACTCGACCACCGCCACGCGGTCGCCGGCATCCGGCGTGCCATTGAAGCCGAGGACCTGGGCCGGATATGACGGGCCCGCCTCCTCGATCATCTCGCCCGTGTCGCTGACGAGCGCACGCACGCGGCCCCATTCGGCGCCGGCCACGATGATGTCGCCGGGCTCGAGCAATCCGCGCTGGACGAGGACGGTCGCGACCGGGCCGCGGCCGCGGTCGAGCTTCGCCTCGATGACGGTCCCTTCCGCGTTGCGGAGCGGGTCGGCCTTGAGGTCGAGAACTTCCGCCTGGAGCAGCAGACCTTCCAGCAGCTCATCGAGGCCCTGGCCGGTCAGGGCGGAGACCTCGAACTCGAGGGTGCTGCCGCCCATCGACTCCACCTGGATGTCGTGCTGCAGCAGTTCCGTACGAACCCGCTGCGGATTGGCGCCGGGCTTGTCGATCTTGTTGATGGCAACGATGATCGGAACGTCGGCCGCCTTGGCGTGGCTGATGGCCTCGATCGTCTGGGGCATCACGCCGTCATCGGCCGCAACCACCAGCACGACCATGTCGGTGATCTTCGCGCCGCGGGCGCGCATCGCCGTGAAGGCAGCGTGGCCGGGGGTGTCGATGAAGGTGATCTGCGCACCCGAGGGCGTCGTGATCTGGTACGCGCCGATGTGCTGCGTGATGCCGCCGGCCTCGCCCGCCACGACGTCCGTCTTGCGGATCGCGTCGAGGAGCGACGTCTTGCCGTGGTCGACGTGGCCCATGATGGTAACGACGGGCGGGCGCGGCTCGAGGTGCTCCTCGAGGTCCGGCTCGTCGAAGAGGCCTTCGAGCACGTCCGCCTCGGCGACGCGACGCACCGTGTGGCCGAGCTCCTCCGCCACGAGCTGCGCCGTATCGGCGTCGATCGTGTCCGTGATCTTGTGGATCTGCCCCTGCTTCATCAGGAGCTTGATCACGTCCACGGCGCGCTCGGCCATGCGGTTCGCGAGATCCTGGATGGTGATGGTCTCCGGGATCGTCACCTCGCGCGAAAGCTTCTCCTTCTCTTCCACCTGGCGGTGGCCGCTCATGCGCTGCATGCGGCGACGGAAGGAGGCCACGGAGCGCGTGCGCTCGTCCTCGCCGGAAGTGGCGGTCGTCACCGTCAGACGGCCACGGCGATCACGGTTCCCGCCACCCGGACCCTTCGGAGCCTTCGGGGGCGTGATGATCTTGAGCGGCATGCCGGGACGGCGGATGACCACCTTGCGGTCGCTCTCGTCGTCGGCAGCGGCTGCGGGCGCGGTACGGCCACCCGGGGCGGCCGGGCGCGCGGTGGCGGCGCCGGCCGAAGCGGCGGGGCGCTGCTGCGCATCCTTGTTGGTCGGCTGCGCGGCCGGGGCCGGGCGGCGGCCGATCATGTCGAGATTCTGCGGCCGGCGCCCGTCGCTCGGGCGGGGCGTCACGGGCGAAGGCGGCGTGATTTCGCCAAGGCGACGACGCGCCTCTTCCTCGGCGCGGCGCTTGCGCTCCTCTTCCTGCCGGCGACGGTCTTCCTCGTCGCGCTTGCGGGTCTCGGCGGCTTCGCGCTCCTGCTGGTCGCGGGCCTCGCGCTCGGCGCGGCGGCGAGCGTTCTCCTCCGCGATGCGCCGGTCCTCTTCCTCGCGCCGCTTGGCATCGGTGAGCGCGTGAACGCGCGCATCACGCTCCTGATCGGTCAGCGTGCGCAGCACGATCCCGGTCGGCCGTCCGCCCGGGGCCTGGCCGGCGGCGGGCCGGGGCGTAGAGGGGGCGGCGGGCGGCGTTGCCGCCCTGGGAGCCGGTGTGGGCGCGGCCGGACGAGGCGCGGCTGCAGGGGCAGCGGGCCGAGGAGCGGGCGCGGCGGGTCTGGGGGCAGGCGCGGGCGCGGCGGCAGCCGGCGGGGCCGGGCGATTCACCGCGATCGGCTGGCGGGCCGAGGAGGCCGGGGCTACGGGAGCAACCGGCCGCGGCGCTGCCGGGGCGGCGGCCGGAGCCGGCGCCGCCTCCTTCGGGGCAGCCGGGCCTGTACGACGCTTCACCGTCTCGACCACGACCGCCTTCGAGCGGCCGTGGGAGAAGCTCTGGCGCACCGTATTCTGCTCAGCCGGGCGCTTCGGCAGCGACAACGTCTTCGCAGAGACGTGCAGCGTCTTATCGCCCGGGGTCTTCGTGTCACTCATACAGATCTAGTCCTGCCGCTCGGCATCGAACCGAGCCTCGCCCTGCCGAATATCCACGTCCCGCGAAGGCTGGGCGCCATCGTCAACTCCGCGAAAACGGCGAAGCCGACGCCACCGCGCCAGGCACCCTTCACTACCAGGACCCGCGAGAAGCGCAGCATGTATCACATGCACGCGCCCCAAGGCCACGTCCAAATCGTCACCAGGCAGGTCGTCTAAGACGGGTATGCCTGATATCAGTTCCCCGGCCCGCTTTCGCAATGCCCCGGCGAGTTTTCGGCGACCGTCCTCGGCCGCCTCCCGCGCGTGGATGACCGCTCCGACGCCCCCGCTGGCGATCGCCGATTCGACCTTTCCGAAGCCCGTCACGACCGCGCCTGCCTTGTTGGCCAGCGAGAGCGCCCCCTTCAGGTCCCGCACCAGCGCGGCGTCGATGTCGTCGACGAGCGTCGGCGGAACCTTGGCCTCCGTCTTGAACGCTCGCGAGAACGCGCGTTTCCGGATGGCCTCGGCGACCGTCGCGGCCGTCGGCGTCACCCAGGCACCCCGGCCCGGCAGCTTGTTGCGCAGGTCGGGCACCACGACGCCGTCCGGCCCGAGTACGAACCGCATCAGGTCGGAGGCGGGCTGCGCGCCGCGCGTGACGATGCAGGTGCGCTCGGGTTCCGGCTTCGGCACGTCGATCCTGGTCGCTGCTTAGCTCGGCTGCGCCTCGGTCTCGGCGAGCTCGGCCTCCTCGGCCGGCTCCTCCGCAGGCGCCTCGACCCAGCCGGCCTTGATGCGGGCCTGCATGATCATGGCCTCGGCCTCCGTCCGGGACATGCCGAACGCATCGAGGAAGCCCTCGTGGCGAACGGCGTCCTGGCCGCGGCCCTCCGTATAGCCGACGAGGTCGTCCGTGGCGCATCCGGCCAGGTCCTCGATCGTCTTCACGTCGTTCTCGCCGAAGGCGACCAGCATCGGGGTCGTGACGCCGTCGATCTCGCGAAGCTCGTCCTCGACGCCGAGCTCGCGCCGGCGCGTATCCTGCTCCGCCTCGATCCGGTCGAGATATTCCTGGGCGCGGCGCTGGATCTCGGCCCCGGTATCTTCGTCGAAGCCCTGGATGGCGGCGATTTCGGACGGCTCGGCGGCGGCGATCTCCTCCACGCTGCGGAACCCTTCCGAGGCGAGGAGCTGGCCCACCACCTCGTCGACGTCCAGCGCGCCCATGAAGAGCTCGGTGCGCTCGACGAATTCCTTCTGGCGCCGCTCGGATTCCTCGGCCTCGGTCAGGATGTCGATGTCCCAGCCCGTGAGCTGCGAGGCGAGGCGGACGTTCTGGCCGCGGCGGCCGATGGCCAGCGAAAGCTGGTCGTCCGGCACCACGACCTCGATGCGCTCGGCCTCCTCGTCCAGCACGACCTTCACGACTTCCGCCGGCTGCAGGGCGTTCACGATGAAGGTGGCGCGGTCGTAGGACCACGGGATGATGTCGATCTTCTCGCCCTGCAGCTCGCCGACGACGGCCTGGACGCGCGAGCCGCGCATGCCGACGCAGGCACCGACCGGGTCGATGGAGCTGTCGCGGGACGTGACGGCGATCTTGGCGCGCGAGCCCGGGTCACGGGCGACAGCCTTCACCTCGACGATGCCGTCATAGATCTCGGGCACCTCGGAGGCGAAGAGCTTCGCCATGAACTGGGGATGGGTGCGCGACAGGAAGATCTGCGGCCCGCGCGCCTCGCGGCGGACATCGAACAGATAGGCGCGGATGCGGTCGCCCGGCCGGAAGGTCTCGCGCGGGATCAGCTCGTCCCGGCGCACGATGCCCTCGCCGCGGCCCGACAGGTCGACGATGACGTTGCCGTATTCGACGCGCTTGACGAGGCCGTTGATGATCTCGCCGATGCGGTCCTTGTATTCCTCGTATTGCCGGTCGCGCTCGGCATCGCGCACCTTCTGCACGATCACCTGCTTGGCCGACTGGGCCGCGATACGGCCGAAATCGAAGGGCGGAAGCGGCTCGGAGATCGCATCGCCCACCTGGGCGGCCGGGTTGCGGCGTCGCGCATCCTCGAGCGAGATCTCGGTCGCGTCGTTCTCCACCTGATCCACCACCAGCAGGTGGCGCGATAGGCGCAGCTCGCCGGTTCGCGGATGGATCTCGGCATGCACGTCCGTCTCCGCCCCGTAGCGGGAGCGGGCGGCCTTCGCGATCGCATCCTCCATGGCGGCGACCACGATGGAGCGGTCGATCACCTTCTCGCGGGCGACAGCATCCGCGATCTGCAGCAATTCAAGCCGATTGGCGCTGACCGCCATGTCCGTTCTCCTCTAGTCCGTCTTCTGCTCGGCCCGCTCAGAGGCAGGCGAATCGAGCTCGTCAGTCGGGGCGTCACCCTTTTCCGCCGCCTTGCCGCGCCGGAGCGATTCCCGGATCAGATCGTCCGTCAGCACGAGCCGTGCCTCGGCGATGTCGGCGAGCGACAGCTTCGCCACCACTTCCTCGCCCTCGGGACTGTCCGGCAACTCGATCGAAGCCGTGGTCTCGTCCGCATCCCGAACCAGGCCGCGGAAGCGCTTGCGCCCCTCGAGCGGGACGGCAAGCTCGATCTTAGCCTCGTAGCCGGCCCAGCGTCTGAAATCGGACGCCCGCACCAGCGGACGGTCGATCCCCGGCGACGAGACCTCGAGATTGTAGGCCTGAGCCACCGGATCCTCGAGATCGAGGACCGGGGACACCGCGCGGCTCACCGCCTCGCAATCCTCGACCGTCATCGTGCCGTCGGGACGCTCGGCCATGATCTGCACCGTCGTCCCGTTCTGGGCCGAAACCTTGACGCGCACGAGGCGAAAGCCGAGGTCCTCGAGCGCGGGCTCGATGACCTGGGCAACGCGCGCCGCAACGCCCTTTTCGTGGTAGAATCTGGCCTCTGATCCGTCGGTCATGATCGAGCTGCTCGTCCTCCGGCGTTGGGGCAATAAAAAAGAGCGGGACCCTCTCGGGCCCGCTCCCGACAATGGCGCTTTCGCACCACACCAGAGCTGACGTCAGTCAGATAGCATCGCACCTGCCGAGGTGCAAGGCGACGGCGCCCTCAGGCGACCGCATCCGCCTCGTACGCAAAGCCTTCCCCCGTGCGCACGACACGTCCGAAGCCGGGGAACGCCAGGTGCATGCCGGCCACCGGCAGGTTCTCGTCTGCGGCGCGGGCGAAGATGCGGCGGCGTGTCTCGGCTGCCTGCGCGCCGTCGACGTCGAACCCGACAGTCCAATCGGGCCGCGCGAACTGGAGGGCGGCGACATGGATGATGTCGGCCCAGATCAGCAGCCGCTCGCCCCCGCTTTCCACGAGGAACCCCGTCTGCCCGGGCGTATGGCCGGGCAGAGGCACGGACCGGATCCCTGGCGCAACCTCCCGACCTGCGGAGAAGCGGGTGGTTCGCTCCCCATAAGCGCCGAGCGACTTCACGGCATTGGCGATCGTCGCCTGCATCCTCTCGGGGGCGCGGGACGGCAGGCCCGGATCGACCCAGAAGGCGGCCTCCTCCTCCGCCACCCACAGCTCCGCGGATGGAAAGGCGGGATCGCCGGAAGGGTGAAGCAGCCCGCCGGCGTGGTCGCCATGCATGTGGGTCATCAGGATGGTGTCGATATCGTGCGGGGTAAGCCCGACCTGGGCGAGGGAGGCCGGCACGTGGCCGAGATGGCTTCCGCGAGACGGGCCGGTCCCGGCATCCACCAGGTAGGTGCAGCCATCCGCCCGAATGAGAAAAGTGTTTACCGGGACGGGCATGGGATCGGCCGGATGACCCGCCGCCCGGGCGAGCGCTGCGAGTTCCTCCGGCTCCGCGTCCGGGAACAGCGCGGGCGAAATGGTCTGCTCGCCGTCGCTGAGCGCGATTACCTCGATCTCGCCGACCAGGCGGCGGACGGCGCGTCCGGAACCGTTCGGGCTAGGGTCTGACATCGGCGGGTCTCCAGTGGCTGCAATCGGGCGGCTTGTGGGGATGTTGTCGGACCGGGCCGGCGCAAACTCAACCGGAAGCTCGGCTCCGGCGGCTGCGGCTTGCGAGAATCTCGCCGAGCGTCACTGGGCGGAAATCCCACAGGTCGACGCCGACATCGAACTGGCGGGGTGCAGGTCGCAGACGCCCGTGGCTGTGTCCGTGGAGGTTCAGGCTGCCGCGGCCGGACCCGTTCCAGGTCCTGAACGCGTAATGGCAGAGGACTAGCCTGGCGCCGTCCTCCTCGATCTCGGCATAATGCCCGACGCTGGCCCAACCCGAGGCGGCCAGGGTTGCCGGCCCGTCGTTGTTGCCGGCGATCAGGTGCTTGCGGCCGTTGAGGCGCGAAAGAAGCGCTCAATTCGCTCGGCAGAGCGCAGGCGCGTCAGGTCGCCGAGATGCCAGACCTCGTCCTCGGGGCGGACGGCCGCGTTCCAGCGCTCCGCCATGGCGCCATCCATCTCCTCGACGGAGCCGAATGGACGGCGATCGATGAAAAGGCGCCGGTGATCGCCGAAATGCTGGTCGGAGGTGAAGAAGACCGCCAAGGGCGGGCCAAGTCAGTTCCGGTCGTCTGGCACCATCGGGAGCGGGTGGAACTCGATCCCCTCCTCGACCAGCGCCTTCGCCTCGGCGGCATTCGCCTCGCCGTAGATGGAGCGATGCTCGGCCTCGCCGTAATGCATCTTGCGCGCCTCCTCGGCGAAGGCGGGACCGACATAGTCGGAGTTCTTCGTCACGTGCTCCCGGACGGCCTTCAGCATGGCGCGGATCGCCTGTTCCCGCTCGGACATGAGCGCGACGGGCTGAGTCCCCGCGGCCGGGGCGGGAAGGTTCTCCGAGGCGGGCGCTGCTGCGGGCTCCGCGGCGGAACTCCCCTTTCGCCCGAGTTGCGGCGCCATCAACTGCTTGGCGACCTGCGTCGAGTCGCAGAACGGGCAGGCCACGAGGCCTCGTCCGGCCTGCTCGTCATAGGCGGCCGAGGACGGGAACCAGGACTCGAAATCGTGGCCGTTGTCGCAGGCCAGGGCGTAACGGATCATCTTGGACGCGGAGCCTTCAGAAAGCGTCTGTCATCTTCCTGACAGATAAGCACTTTCGGCCCCGTTACGACACCTCACTCCGCTGCTGCAAGCCGCGCCTCGGCGCGGGCGACCTCCACCGTGAACGGGCGCCCGTGCTGCAGGGCCGGAATGCGGGCCCTTGCGTCCGCCACGAGGGACAGGTCGATCTCGGCCATGACGAGGCCCGGCTCGGCCGTTCCGTCCGCCAGGACGCGGCCCCAGGGATCGACGATCACCGAATGGCCGAAGGTCTCGCGCCCGTCCTCGTGCTTTCCGCCCTGGGCGGCGGAGATCATGAATGAGCCGGTCTCGATCGCACGCGCCCGGTGCAGCACGTGCCAATGGGCCTCGCCGGTCTGGCGCGTGAAGCAGGCTGGCGCCGACAGCACGCTGGCGCCACCTTCCGCGAGCGCGCGATAGAGCGCCGGGAAGCGCACGTCGTAGCAGATGGTGAGACCGAGCAGCCCCCACGGGGTCTCCGCCAGGACCGCCTTGTCGCCGCCCGTGTAGGTGGCGGATTCGCGCCAGGATTCGCCATTCGGCAGGTCGACGTCGAACAGATGGACCTTGTCGTAGCGCGCCGTGATCTCTCCCTCGCGGTCGATCACGAAGGCGCGGTTCGCGATCTTGTCGCCCGCCCGGACCGCGATGGAGCCGACATGCACCACGACGCCCTTCTCGCGCGCGACCTCGCGCAATCCGGCGAGCGTGACGTCCGTCTCCTCCGGGCCGACCTTCTCGAAGAGCGAGGCCCGGCCGCGATCGACGAGCGACGTCATCTCCGGCGTCTGGACATAGTGGGCGCCGAGCCCCGCCGCCTCGCGGATCAGGGCGACAGCCGCGTCGCGGTTCGCGACAGGGTCCCGGCCCGACCGCATGCCCGCGCAGGCGGCCACGAATTTCGATGCGGTCATAAGGCTCTCCGGCACGCTCAGGCGGCCAGGAGCGTATCCAAATCGCCGCGCCGGTCCAACGCGTAGAGGTCATCGCAGCCGCCCACATGGCGCTCGCCGATGAAGATCTGGGGCACGGTCGAGCGGCCGCCTGCGCGCTGGATCATCTCGCCGCGCCGCTCGCTCTGCCGCTCGATGTCGATCTCGTCGAAAGCCGCGTTCTTCTGCCGAAGAAGGTCCTTGGCGGCGGCGCAATAGGGGCACCAGCCCTTGGTGTAGATCGTGATGGGAGGCATGGCCGTGGGTCTGTTTGCGACGGCAACGTAGCAGTCCGGCCGCCGTTCCCAAAGGCTGCGGCCGCACTCACGATCGCGTGCGTGGCGTCTTCTGCGCAGAACGCGGGCTCCCTTGGCCCGTTGTCCTCGCGAAGGAGAGGGCGGATATGGCAGATGCGATGCGGCTCGGCTTCCCCGTGAAGGTGATGAGCCGCCCCGACCTCAAGAGCAACGACACGCGGCGCTGGCAGAAGAACCCGCACCTCAAAACGTCGCTCGAGTATATCGACGCGATCCTCGATCATCTCGCCCGGCACAAGATCCGGATGTACCGGATGTCGTCCGACCTCGCGCCGTACGCGACGCATCCGGACATGCCGCAATTCCATGACATGGTGGCGGAAAGCGATGCCGAGTTGCGGGCGATCGGCGAGAAGGCGCGTCGCCTCGACATCCGCCTGTCCTTCCACCCGTCCCAGTTCGTGCTCCTGAACTCTCCCGATCCGGAGCTGACGCGGAAGAGCATCTGGGACCTCTCCTCGCAATCGGAGATGCTGGACCGGATGGGGCTCGGGCCCGAGGCCGTGGTCGTGACCCATGTCGGCGGGACCTACGGCGACGTCGAGGCAAGCCGGGCGCGCTGGGCCGAGACCTGGCCGACGCTGCCGGAGCACGTGCGTCGCCGCCTGGTGCTGGAGCACGACGACCTCCGGTTCAGCGCAGCCGACGTGCTGTGGATCCACGAGCAGACGGGCGTGCGCCTCATCTTCGACTACCAGCATTTCTGGTGCCTGAACCCCGCTCAGCTCGACATGGTGGACACCCTGCGCAGGATCCTGGCGACCTGGCCGGAGGGAATCCGCCCCAAGATCCACTATTCGTCGCCGCGCACCGAGCTCCGGGAGCTGAAGCGCCGCGACCGCAAGACGAAGAAGCTGACGAAGGTTCTGCTGCCGCCTGTCTGGACGGGGCATGCGGACTTCACCAACCCCTTCGAGTTCATCCGCTTCATGCGGGACGCGCAGGGGCTCGTCTTCGACGTCATGCTTGAGAGCAAGGCGAAGGACCTGGCGCTCATGAAGCTCAGGCCCGACCTCCTGCGCTATGCGCCGGACGTCGCCGCGTGCTTCGGCCTGACCTCCTCCGATGCCGCCCTGCTCGAGGCGGAGGAGGAGGCGCTGGAAGAGGGCACCGAGGGCGCCCTCGAGGAGGCCGCCTAGCTCTCCGCTACCACCCGGGCGAAGGCCAGCACATCGACCGCGCTCGCGCCGCCGCGGATCAAGGCGCGGGATGCTGCATTCGCCGTGGCTCCGGTGGTGAGCACGTCGTCAAGGAGCAGCACGCGCTTGCCCTTCAGGCGCGGCCGCGCGCTCTCCGGCACCTTGAAGGCGCCCTGTAGGTTCTCTGCGCGCTGGTGGCGGCTCAGCCCGACCTGCGGGCTTGTCCTTTTCACCCGCTCGAGCAGGAAGGGATCGCACGGCTTGCCTTGGCTCTCGGCCACGATGCGGGCGAGTTCCATCGACTGGTTGAACCGGCGCCACCACAGGCGCAGTCGGTGCAGCGGAACGGGAACGACGACGTCCGCTTCCCCGGCGAGCTCAGCCCCTGCCCGCGCCATCATGGCGCCGAGGGCGCGGGCGAGATCCAGGCGGTCCGAATATTTGAGCCGGTGCACGAGCTTGCCCGCGGTGTCGTCGTAGCGGGCGACCGCGCGGGCCCGGGCGAAGACAGGCGGATCCGCGATCGCGGCGGGCGAGACCAGCGGCATCCCGAGATCCACCGCGAAGGGCGTGCCAAGGCGTTCGCAATAGGGCCGCTCGATGAAACGGATACCGGCCCAGCACTTGCCGCAGAGGGTATGCGGCTCGCCCGTTCCCCCGCCGCAGCCGATGCAACTCGGCGGATAGACGAGCCCGGCCAGCGCATTGCCGATACGGGCGACAGCGGGGAAGGCGGCCTGGAGCATGGATGACAGCATGGCGGGCTGCTTCCCGCCTGCGAGCATCTTTCGCTCAAGTCGCGAACGGCGCAATAGAGGCCCATGGAGCCCGGCGCCGCCCCCATCGTCTTTGACCGGCCGCTCGTGCGGCGCCGGCTTGCCCGGGCCGTCGCGGGCGGGTTCGAGAGCTTTCTCCTCGAGCGCGCGGTCGCCGATCTCGAGGAGCGGCTTGCAGCCGTGACCCGGCCGTTCGCGGTCGCGCTCGACATCGGCACGCCTACGCCGGCTGCCGCCGAGGCGGTCGCGAGGGTTCGCGCCGGCATCGACGTCGTGCGGCTCGCGCCGGCCCCGTCCACGGCCGCGGGCCGGGCAATTGCGGCCGCGGTTGCGGACGAGGAGGCATTGCCGGTCGGGCCGGAGAGCGTGGACCTCGCCGTCTCGCTTCTGGGCCTGCAATCGGTCAACGACCTCCCCGGAGCGCTGCTGCAGATCCGCCGCGCCCTGAAGCCCGACGGTCTCCTACTCGCCTGCCTTTTCGGTGGCGATACGCTGACCGAGCTGCGCCAATCCTTCGCGGCAGCGGAGAGCGAGATCGAGGGCGGCGCGAGCCCCCGCGTCGCGCCGTTCGCGGATGTGCGCTCGCTCGGAGGCCTGCTCCAGCGGGCCGGTTTCGCGCTTCCGGTGGTCGATATCGAGACTGTGACAGTGCGGTACGCGAACGCATTCCGCCTGATGGCGGATCTGCGGGCGATGGGGTTGAGCAACGCGCTCGTCCAGCGGCGCCGGACGCCGCTTCGGCGCGCGACGCTCCTGCGCATGGCGGCCGTCTATGCCGAGCGCTTCGCCGATCCCGATGGCCGGATCCGGGCCACTTTCGATATGGTGTGGTTGTCAGGCTGGGCGCCTCACGAGAGCCAGCGAAAGCCGCTCCGGCCCGGTTCCGCGCGTTCGCGCCTGGCCGATGCCCTCGGCACGACGGAGCAGCGGATCGGGCCTGCGAAGCAGAGCGAGGAGGGGGAAGGTTGACCGGATCCGCGAGCGCCCATCCGATCAGGATCGAGCCGAACCCGAACCGCATCCGGGTCGTCCTCGGCGGCACGATCGTGGCCGAGACAACGCGCGCCCTCACGCTGCGCGAGGGCCACCTGCCGCCCGTGTTCTACATCCCCCGCGACGACGTGCAGCTCGACCTATTCGAGCGCACGGAACGGCGGTCCCACTGCCCCTACAAGGGCGATGCCAGCTACTACACGGTCACGGGCGGCGGGCTGGAGCGGCGGGACGCAGCCTGGAGCTACGAGGCTCCCCTGCCGGCCGCTAAGAAGATCGCGGGATATTTCGCCTTCTATCCCGAAAAAGTCGATGCAATCGAGGAGCTTTACTGAGAATGGCCGAACGTCCCGAGCGACTGTCCCGCTCCGCCTTCCGTCTGTTTCGGCCCGTGCCGACCCGCTGGATGGACAACGATGTCTACGGCCACGTGAACAACGTCGTGTACTATTCCTACTTCGACACGGCCGTGAACGCGCATCTTGTCGATAACGGCGTGCTCGATCCGGCGACGAGCCCCGTCACGGGCCTCGTGGTCGAGACCTCCTGCACCTATTTCGAATCCATCTCGTTCCCGGAGACCGTCGAGGCCGGCATCGCCCTGGACAAGCTCGGGCGCTCCTCGGTGACCTACAGGGTCGCCATCTTCAAGGAGCGTGCGGAACTCGCGGCCGCGCAGGGCCGCTTCACCCACGTCTATGTCGATCGGGCCTCCGGGCGGCCGGTCGAGATCCCGGCCGCGACCCGCGCCGTGCTGGAGCCCTTGCAGGCTTGAGAGCGAAACCGGCCTGGCTGGGCAGCATCCCGGCGCCTCTCAGGCCGGGACGACCGGCCGGTCGAGGGCCGTGCGGTAGGAGATGGCTTCCGCCAGGTGCAGGCGGCGCACGCGCGGCTCGCCGTCGAGGTCGGCGAGCGTGCGCGCCACTTTCAGGATGCGGTGGAAGCCGCGGGCGGACAGCCGCATGGCGTCGGCTGCCTCGCGGATGAAGCGGAGTCCCTCCTCGTCGGGCTTGGCCACCTCCTCGAGGACCGAGCTCGGGCAGGATGCGTTCGTCGTTACGCGCTCGATCCCGAGAGCCGCGTAGCGCCGCATCGCGAGTTCCCGCGCTCGCGCGACGCGGGACGCCACCTCCGCCGAGCCTTCGCTCGCCGGCGGCAGGATCAGGTCCGCGGCCGTGACGGCGGGCACCTCGATCGCGAGGTCGATGCGGTCGAGCAGCGGGCCGGAGATGCGCGCCGTGTACTGCGCCATGCAGCGGTCGTTCGGCTGGCGCCGGCATGCATAGCCGGGATCCGTGGCGTGCCCGCAGCGGCACGGGTTCATGGCGGCGACGAGCTGGACGCGCGCCGGATAGGTCGTGCGGTGGTTCGCGCGGGCGATCATCACCTCGCCGGTCTCCAGCGGCTGGCGCAGCGCGTCGAGCACGGAAGGCTGGAACTCCGGCAGCTCGTCGAGAAACAGCACGCCATGATGCGCCAAGGAGATCTCGCCCGGCCTCGCGTTGATGCCGCCCCCGACCAGGGCGGCCATGGAGGCCGAATGGTGGGGCGCCCGGAACGGGCGCCGGCTCGATAGCGCACCATTCTGCAACTGCCCCGCGACCGACTGGATCATCGAGATCTCGAGCAGCTCGCGGGGCGAGAGCGGCGGCAGGATGGAGGCGAGCCGTTGGGCGAGCATCGACTTGCCTGCGCCGGGTGGTCCGGACATCAAGAGATTGTGCCCTCCGGCGGCCGCGATCTCGAGCACACGCTTGGCGCTCTCCTGCCCGCGGATGTCGCGCAGGTCCGGAAGAGGACCCGAGGGAGGCGCCACGGCCGGCTCCGGCCGCGCCATCACCTGGTCGCCCTTGAAGTGGTTCGCGAGCTGGATCAGCGAGCGGGGCGCCAGGATGTCGGCGTCTCCCGAGGCCCATGCCGCCTCGGGCCCGCAGGCGAAGGGACAGATCAGCCCGTGTCCACGGGCATTCGCAGCGATCGCCGCCGGGAGCACCCCGGCCACGGGCGTGATCGTGCCGTCGAGCGCCAGCTCGCCGAGCACCGTGTAGCCGGAAAGGGCGTCGGACGGGATCGCCCCGATCGCCGCCATGATGCCGAGGGCGATCGGCAGGTCGTAATGCGAGCCCTCCTTTGGCAGGTCGGCGGGCGCGAGATTGACGATGACGCGCTTGGCCGGGAGGGCGAGACCGGAGGCGATCAGCGCCGAGCGGACGCGCTCGCGGCTTTCGCCCACAGCCTTGTCGGGCAGGCCGACCACGGAAAACGCGACATTGCCGGCGGAGATCTGCACCTGAACGTCTACGGCGCGTCCCTCGATCCCCTCGAAGGCGACGGTGGAGACGCGCGTGACCATGCCGGACATCACCCCCGAGCCGCTGGCGCGATGGTAGCTGTCCGGCAGAGGCGGTCAAGAACAGGCGGAATCTACAACGACATGCTCGCCTTGATCACCGTGGCGGAGACGCCAAAGATCTTAGGCTTTCCGATCAGGCAAGCATTTCAACGGAGCGGTGATCTCCCGAGGACACGGCACTCGGCCTGCATGCCGATGTCGGATCGGTTCAGGCGTTCGGATGCTTGTGGATCGGGTCGACCCAGTAGACTTCTTCCGGTTTCTCGACCGGCTCCACATCCGTGATGTTCACCACCACGGCCTCATTGTCTGAGCGCACGAGCACGCATTCGAGCGGCTCGTCCGTGGAGGCGTTGATCTCCTGGTGCGGCACGAAGGGCGGAACGAAGATGAAGTCGCCGGGTCCGGCCACGGCCACGTATTCGAGCTTGTCGCCCCAGCGCATCCGGGCTTGGCCGCGGACCACGTAGATCACGCTCTCCAGCTCGCCGTGGTGGTGCACGCCCGTCTTGGCGTTCGGCTGGATGGCGACGGTCCCGGCCCAGATCTTCTGCGCCCCGACCCGGGCGGCATTGATGGCGGCCTGGCGGAACATGCCGGGCGTCTGCGCCGTGTTCGGATCGAGCTGGTCGCCCTTGATGACGCGCACGCCGTCATGCTTCCAGCGCGGCTCGCCGGAATGCTCGTGCGGATGGTCGTGGTCGTGATGGTGGCTCATTCGCCTATCGTAGGCCCTGGGTCCGGGCCGGCTCAAGCGGGGGAGCGGACGGGCCGCGCGGGGTTGCCGACGACGGTTCCGTTCGCGGGTACGTCCCGGGTCACGACACTGCCCGCTCCGATCACGGCATCGTCCCCGATCGTGATGCCGGGCAGAATGATCGCGCCGCCGCCGATCCAGACATGCTCGCCGATGCGGACCGGCCGGCCGAATTCAAGGCCGCTCCGGCGCATCTCCGCATCGCGCGGATGATCGGCTGCATAGATCTGCACGGCAGGACCGATCTGGGTGCCGGCGCCGATCCGGACCTCGACCACGTCGAGGATCACGCAGTTGAAGTTCAGGAACACATCCGCGCCGAGATGGACGTTGAAGCCGTAATCGCAGTGGAAGGGCGGCCGGATGACGGCACCCTCGCCAACCGAGGCGAGGCGCTCGGCGAGCAGGGCCCGTCGCTCAGCCGGCGAGGCCGCGAGCGCCGCGTTATAGCGCACGAGCCATTCCTTGGTGGCCGCGAGGTCTGCCTGGATCTCGGGATCGCCCGGCCGGTACAGCTCGCCGGCCAGCATCTTTTGCTTTTCCGTCATGGGGCGGGTGCCGGCGCAGGCTGCCGCTCCAGCCATTCGCGGAGCGCCTCGTTGATGCGGGTCTGCCATCCGGGCCCCGTCTCCCGCAACCGCTCGAGCACGTCGGCGTCGAGCCGGATCGTCACCTGCTGCTTCGGCCGCTCGCTCTTGGGCCGCCCTCGGCGGATCAGCTTGTCCCCAACGTAGAGATCAGCCCTCTCGATCATCTCATCGGTGAGTTCGGGGATCTCGTCGTAATCCGCCTGCGTGAGAACGTAGGCATCCACCTTCGCAAAGTCAGTCTCCCCGAACCGGGGATCGAAGGAGGGGCGCGTAGCGGGCTTGTTCGCGGGCATTGGCCTTCCTCATCGAAATGATGTGACGATCTTTTCCTCGAGCAGTCCAGACGACGATGACCATTCGATGATCCAGCATGCCGACGGTCACGATCCGGGTCTCGCGATAGTCGAAGCGCTCATCCTCGAATGACAACTGGACCCCGGCGAACACCTCCTCGGCGAGGAGAAAATCGAGCCCTCGCTCGCGCAAGGTCCAGTCCCGCTTGGCCGGATCGAACGTGATCGCCATATAATTCCCGTAGCTACAGGAAACAACTCAGCGGGAGGAGATCACCGGAAGGGATCCGGATGGGCGGGAGCGTAGTATAGAACTCGGGAACTCGTCCGCCGCCAAGGTGGGCGGAGAGAGAACGCAGGATCAGGATGACCTTCCGCTCCATCTATGCTCGAGGGTTCGCGCGGGTCGCGGCCGTGGTGCCGCGCTGCCATCTTGCGGATCCGGCGCGGAACGCGGAAGCCGTGCTGGAGCTGGCCCGGCGCTGCCACGAGCGGGCGGTTGCGGTGGCGGTCTATCCGGAGCTGTTCCTGTCCGGGTACTCGATCGAGGACCTGCTGATGCAGGACGTGCTCCTCGATGCCGTCGAGGAAGCGGTGACGGAGCTGGTCGAAGGCTCGGCCGATCTCCTGCCGGTGCTCGTGGTCGGCGCGCCGCTGCGCTTCGGCCTTCGCATTTACAACACCGCGCTGATCATCCATCGGGGGCGGCTGCTGGGCGTTGTCCCGAAGGTCTACCTGCCGACCTATCGCGAGTTCTACGAGGCGCGCCATTTCGCGTCGGGGGAGGGCATCCGGGGCGAGACCATCCGCATCGGCGGGCTCGAGGCGCCCTTCGGGACGGACCTGGTCTTCCCGGCGGAGGATGTCCCCGGCCTGACCCTCGGCGTCGAGATCTGCGAGGACATGTGGATTCCGCTGCAGCCGGGGGCGGAGGCGGCGCTCGCCGGTGCGACGGTGCTGGCGAACCTCTCAGGCAGCCCGATCACGATCGGCCGCGCTTCGAGCCGCGCGCTCTACTGCCAGTCGACCTCGGCGCGCTGCCTCTGCGCCTATGTCTACGCGGCCGGTGGCGCCGGAGAGTCGACGACCGACCTCTCCTGGGACGGCCAGACCTCGATCTACGAGAATGCGGTGCTGCTGGCCGAGGGCGAGCGCTTCGCGGCAACCGACCAGATCACGATCGCCGATGTCGATCTCGACCTGCTCCGCCAGGAGCGGAACGCCATGGGGACCTTCGACGACAACCGGCGGGCGCAGGGTGGCCGGCTCTCCTACCGGACGATCCCCTTCCGGCTCGACCCGCCGCTGGACGATGTCGGGCTCGAGCGCCGGGTCGACCGCTTCCCCTTCGTGCCGGACGATCCCGTCCGCCTCGCCCAGGATTGCTACGAGGGCTACAACATCCAGGTCGCGGGCCTCGCGCAGCGCCTTTCTGCGATCGGCACGAAGCGGGTCGTGATCGGCGTCTCGGGCGGCCTCGATTCGACCCATGCCCTGATCGTGGCCGCAAAGGCCTTCGACCGGCTCGGCTGGCCGCGCACCGACATCCTCGCCTACACGATGCCGGGCTTTGCGACCTCCGACGAGACCAAGACGAACGCGATCGCCCTGATGGAGGCGCTCGGCGTCACCTGGCACGAGCTCGACATCAAGCCGGCCGCGCGCCAGATGCTGTCCGATCTCGGCCACCCGTTCGGGCGCGGCGAGCCCGTCTACGACGTGACGTTCGAGAACGTGCAGGCGGGGCTGCGGACCGACTTCCTGTTCCGCCTCGCCAACCAGCAGGGCGCGATCGTGGTCGGTACGGGAGACCTGTCGGAGCTCGCCCTCGGCTGGTGCACCTATGGCGTCGGGGACCAGATGTCCCACTACAACGTCAATGCCGGGGTGCCGAAGACGCTCATCCAGCACCTGATCCGCTGGGTCGTCTCCTCCGAGCAGTTCGAGCACGGGACGGGCATCAACCGGACGCTGCTGTCGATCCTGGACACCGAGATCTCGCCGGAACTCGTGCCCGTCGAGGCGGGCGAGACGCCGCAATCGACGGAGGCCAAGGTCGGGCCCTACGAGCTGCAGGACTTCAACCTCTTTTACACGCTGCGCTACGGCTTCCGGCCTTCCAAGATCGCCTTTCTGGCCCTCCATGCCTGGGGCGATGCGGCAAAGGGCGACTGGCCGCCGGGCTTCCCGGAGGAGCGGCGGCGCGCCTACGAGCTCGCGACCATCCGGAAGTGGCTCGACGTGTTCCTTCGGCGCTTCTTCGCCTTCGCGCAGTTCAAGCGCTCGGCCCTGCCGAACGGCCCGAAGGTCTCGCATGGCGGCTCACTCTCTCCGCGGGGCGACTGGCGCGCGCCATCGGACGGGAACGCCGCAGCATGGCTCGCCGAACTGGAGCGCAACGTTCCCCACGCCTGAGCGTTTTCACGCGCCGGAATGGGGGAGACCTTGCCCAAGGACGACGAGGAACTCACGCGGGGCCCGCTGCCGAAGAACGCGGTCCATCTCTGCGTCGACATGCAGAACATCTTCGCTCGCGACACGCCGTGGCATACGCCCTGGATGGGGCGCGTGCTGCCGGAGGTCGTTCGGGTCGTCGGAGCCCATCCGGAGCGCACGATCTTCACGCGCTTCATCCCGGCCGAACGGCCGGGAGAGGGCGTTGGCACCTGGAAGACCTATTACGAGAAATGGGCCGACCTGACCCTCGAACGGCTCGAGCCGGACATGGTCGAGCTCGTCCCGGAGCTGGCGCGCTTCGTGCCGCCCGCCACCGTGCTCGACAAGAAGGTCTATTCGCCCTGGTTCCAGCCCGCGCTGACGCAGGAGCTGCAGAGGCGGCGGACGGACACGTTGATCGTGACGGGCGGCGAGACGGACGTCTGCGTGCTCGCGGCCGTGCTCGGCGCGGTCGATCGCGGCTATCGCGTCGTGGTCGGGAAGGACTGCCTGTGCTCGTCCTCCGACACGGCGCACGACGCCTCGATCACGCTGTACCAGCGCCGCTACGGCCAGCAGGTCGAGGTCGCGACGGCCGCGACCATCGTTGCGAACTGGCCATAAGCTGCCGGTTCAGCGCTCGGCCACGTAGCCCTTCGGGGTGACCACGACCCATTGCCGGCCACGCCGCTCGATCGCCTCCACGCGGCCGAGCCCGGGCAGGTTCATGCCTGGCGCGACCTCGAAGAAGCGGCCATTCCTCCCCTCCACGAGCGCGAAGCCGTCCTCGATGTCGCGCAGGACATAGCCCTCCGCCTGCTGCTTGCGGGGATCGACCGGCTCGACCGGGCGGGCCGGCGGGCGCGCGTCGACGACAGGGGTGGGGAGGCTGCCGGTCTGGGTTACGTCGGCCTGTGCGGCGGCGACGGGCTTCGGAGCGGCAGCCGGCGCAGCTGAAGCCGTCTGCACCTGCTTCTCGATGCGGTCGAGCCGCTCGACAAGTGCCCCGAGCCGGGCAGGATCGCGTTGCGTCTTCTCTATCCGCTCGAGCTGTTCTGCGAGCTTGGCGATCTTGGCCGAGGTATCGGCCGAGGAGCGCTCGATCAGCTGCGCCTGCCGGGCCGCCGGATCCCCGCCGCGGCGCTCGCTCCTGAGGCCGTCGAGAGCGGTGCGGACCGCCTTCATGTCGGAGGCGAGGCGGGCCACGTCTTCGCGGTTCTCCCGGATGCCCGAGGCAGCCTCGGCCCAGCGCGCGACAACCACATCGTCGGCTGAATCGCGCCCGGCGGATGCCTGGCCGCCCGCATAGCCGAGCGTGCCCGCGACCAGGATCGCAGCAGCCGCGGCGGCAGGCTTGGCCCAGGGCTGGGTCCCGGCCGCGGCGGCAGCGAGGCGGGCCTTTAGGCTGGCGGAGCCCTTGCTGCCGGCCTCGACCAAGCGGGACGCCTTGGATGTGGCAGTCGGAGCCGGTCTCGGCTCCGCCTTGATGTCCTTCTCCGGAGGCGCGACGGATTCGACCTTCACGGGCTCCTCGACCACCGGCGGCGCTGCGCTCTCGATCGCGGGAGGAGGGGTGGCCGGCTGCGGGTCCGAAGCGGGAGCCGCGGACGAACTCGCTTCAGGGGTCGCGCCCTTCCGGAACCAGGTCGCTGGGATCATGGCACCTTCCACAACTGCAATTTGAGGAAAGGCTAACCACGCTCGTTTACGAAAGCCTTACCGTGACGCCGGAGCCCGCGTGACGGAACGGCGCAGCCCCGCAGGGCTTTCAGCGTGATGACATCGAGAGGTGTTCCGGATCGCTGGCTGTGCGACGTCATGCTGGCACGGCTCCCGCGGCTGCTGCGGGCGGCCGGCCACGACGCGGCCTTCGCTGGTTCCGAGCACCCGGATCGGCAGCTGATCCTGCAAGCGGAGGCGGAAGGGCGCCTTCTGCTGACCCGAGACCGGCAGCTCGCCGCTTCGATGGGCGCGGGCGCATTTCTGGTAACGCCCGACCGGCCGGACGATCAGGCTCGGCTTCTGGGGGAGAGTTTCGGCGTGAACTGGCTCGCGGCCCCGTTCACGCGCTGCCTGATGGACAATGTGATGCTCCGGCCGGCGAGCGCGGAAGAGATCACTGCGCTGCCGCCCGACCTGCCCCGCCCCGTGAATGCGTGCCCGGCCTGCTCGCGGCTCTATTGGCCCGGCAGCCACGTCCGGCGCATGCAGCGCCGGCTCGAGATTCTGGCCGGCCGGGACAGCCGCTAGGTCGCGACCGTCGGATCGACGCTGGCCGGGCGGCCCTCGATCGAGAGTCGAGGTAGGCGGGCCGGCGTCTCGGCGATCACGCGCCCGCGCCGCACCACCGCGAGCCGCGTCGCCTTCAGGCGGATCGCGTCGATGGGATCGCGGGCCTGGAGCAGCACGAAATCGGCGTTGCAGCCGGGCTCGAGCCCGTACCCTTCGAGGCCCATGATGGCGGCCGGGTTCTTCGTGACGGCGTCGAAGCAGAAGCCCATCGCATCTCGGCTCGTCATCTGGCCGACGTGGACGGCCATGTGCGCCACGTCGAGCATGTCGCCGGAGCCCAGCGAATACCAGGGATCCATCACGCAATCATGCCCGAAGGCGCAGAGAATTCCCTGGCCGCGCATCTCGGGAATGCGGGTCATGCCGCGGCGCTTCGGATAGGTGTCGTGCCGGCCCTGGATGACGATGTTGATGAGCGGGTTGGCGATCGCCGCGACGCCGGCTTCCGCCATCAGGGGCAGGAGCTTGGAGACGTAGTAGTTGTCCATGGAGTGCATGGACGTGAGGTGAGACCCGGCCACACGGCCGCCGAGACCGAGACGCTGCGTCTCGTAGGCGAGCGTCTCGATATGGCGGGAGAGCGGGTCGTCGGTCTCGTCACAATGCATGTCGACGCGCAGGCCCCGCTCGGCCGCGATCTCGCAGAGGGCTCGAACGGAGGCGGTGCCGTCCGCCATGCTGCGCTCGAAATGCGGGATGCCGCCGACCACGTCGACGCCCTTGTCCAGCGCCCGCTTCAGGTTCTCGATCGCGCCTGGCGAGCGATAATAGCCGTCCTGCGGGAAGGCGACGAGTTGCAGGTCGAGATAGGGCGCAACCCGGCGTTTCACCTCCAGCAGCGCATCGACCGCGAGCAGCCGGTCGTCGCAGACATCCACGTGGCTGCGGATCGCCAGCAGCCCCTGCGTGACGGCCATGTCGCAATAGCGCAGCGCGCGCTCGACGACGGCCTCGTGCGTGAGAAGCGGCTTCAGCTCACCCCAGAGCGCGATGCCTTCGAGCAGCGTGCCGGATTCGTTCAGACGCGGCAGGCCGAGCGAAAGCGTCGCATCCATGTGGAAGTGGATGTCCACGAAGGGCGGCGCGACGAGATGGCCACCCGCATCGATGACCCGCGCGGCCTCCCCCTCGACGCCCGGCCGCACCTCGGCGATGCGGCCGCCCTGGACGGCGATGTCCTGGCCCTTGCGGCCATCGGGCAGGGTCGCGTTGCGGATGAGGAGGTCGAGGGTCATGGGCGATCCGAGTTCGAGGTTGGACCAGGATTGCCCGGGATCAACCTCCGCCTGCAAATCCGGACAGGCTCCCAGAACGTCGGGAGCGAGCAGCCGCAGTTGATTTGAGATGATCTCGGGACCAAACCGGCCGTTGTGGAAGGGATGGATATGGCTGGCCTAAAGGACAAGCGAGGCTTCATCGACAAGGATCGGCTCGATCCGTCGGAGCGCAAGGCAGTGGAATACTGGGCGAAGCGATGGGGCGTGACGACCGACCAACTGACCGCGGCGCACCGCAAGGCCGGCAATCTGATCAAGGATATCGCTGCGCATCTCGGGAAGAAGCGTTGAAACGCCCAGGCTATCTCTGCCCCTTTACGTAAGGGATCATGAGGGCTTTCGGGTAATCGGCGCGGCGAGCCACCAGGCACAGGGCGGCGATGGAGAGCAGGTACGGCAGCATCAGGAAGACCTGGCTCGGCACGGCGCCGGCCACCTCGTGCTGCAGCCGGAGCTGGAAGGCGTCGAAGGCGCCGAACAGGATCGCGCCGAGCAGCGCCTTGCCGGGGCGCCAGGAGGCGAAGACCGTAAGGGCGATGCAGATCCAGCCGCGGCCGCCGGCCATCTCGAAGAAGAAGGCGTTGAAGGCCGACATGGTCAGGAAGGCGCCGCCCAGCGCCATGATGGCCGAGCCGGCCACGACGGCGCCGATCCGCACGAGGTGCACGTCGAGGCCCTGCGCCTCGACGGCGGCCGGGTTCTCGCCCGCGGCCCGGATCGCGAGGCCGAGCGGCGTCCGGTAGAGCACGAAGGCGACGAGAGCGAAGAGGGCGAGCGCCAGGAAGGTGAGCGCCGTCTGGCTGAAGAGGGCCTGCCCGATGAAGGGCAGGTCGGACAGGACGGGAACACGCACGGGCCCGAAGGGCTGGATGCGCGGCGGCGTCGAGGCCGTCGGCAGGACCACCCGGTAGGTGAAATAGGCGAGGCTCGTCGCCAGGAGGGTGACGCCGATGCCCGTCACGTGCTGCGACAGCCCGAGCGGCACTGTCAGCAGCGCAAGCACGAGGCCGAACAGCGCGCCGGTGAGCGCCGCGATCAGCACGCCCGTCCAGAGATCGGTCCCCAGATGCACGGCGAGCCAGCCCGCCATGGCGCCGGCCGTGAAGATGCCCTCGATGCCGAGATTGAGCACGCCGGCGCGCTCGCAGATCAGCGCGCCGAGCACGCCGAACATCAGCGGCGTCGCGATTCGGATCGCCGCGGCCCAGAAGCTCGCGGAGGCGAGGATGTCGAGGATCGCGCTCACGCCCGCTCCCACCTGACTTTGAAGCGGACGAAGAGGCCGGCCACGAGCACGCAGATCAGCGCCAAGGCGACGATCAGGTCGGCGATGTAGCTCGAGACGCCGTAGGTTCGGCTCATGGTGTCGGCGCCGACGAATACGCCCGCGATGAGGATCGCGGCGGGGACGACGGCGAGCGGCTGCAGGCCTGCGATCATCGCCACCACGATGCCGGCGTAGCCGAAGCCGCGGGACAGGTCGGCCGTGAGATTGCCTTTCAGGCCCGCCACCTCGGAGGCACCGGCGAGCCCGGCGACGGCGCCGGACATCGCTCCGACGATCAGCAGGGTCGGGAGCACGCGGATGCCCGCATAGGCGGCCGCCGCGGCATTCTCGCCAACGGCCCTGATCCGCAATCCGAGCACGGTCCGCGACATGAGGATGTGCGCGAGGACGCAGAGGGCGAGCCCGATCGGCAGGCCGGCATGGAGCCGCATGCGCTCGATCAGCGGCGGCAGCGCCGCCTCGGGCAGCACGGGCTCGGATTGCGGCCAGCCCCCACCCATCGGGTCCTTGAACGGGCCTTCCAGCATCATCTGCACGAAAAGCAGCACGACGAAGTTGAGCAGCAGCGTCGTGACGACCTCGTCCACGCCGAAGCGGCCCTTCAGGAAGGTCGGCCCCAGCATGAGCGCGGCGCCGGCTGCCGCGGCCGCGAGCAGCACCAGGGGCAAAAGAAGCGCGGGCGGGCCCCCGATCGCGCCCGAGCCGACCGCGACCGTCGCGAGCGCCCCGAAATAGAGCTGGCCTTCCGCCCCGATATTATAGAGGCGCGCCCGGAACGCGATTGCGGCCGCGAGCCCGGTGAAGATCAGCGGCGTCGCGCGGGTGAGCGTCTCGGTGAGGGCGAAGACCGTCCCGGCCGCGCCCTGGAGCATGGCCGCATAGGCCGGGAAGATCGGCGCACCCGCCACCCCGAGCGGGATTGCGGCGAGCGCGAGCGCCGCCACTACGGCAAGGGCGCGCAGACCGGCGGAGCGGATCGGCGAGATGCCGGACCGCGGCTCGAAACGGATCATGCCGCGGCGCGATCCTGGTCGCCGCGATGGCCGGCCATCTTCAGGCCGAGCTCCGCCAGGATCACGCTCTCCACCGGCTGCGGCGCCGAGAGCCGTCCCTGCGCCATGACGGCGATCCGGTCGGAGATGGCGAGGAGTTCGTCGAGGTCCTCGGAGATCAGGACGCCGCCCGCGCCGCGGCCGCGCGCCTCCAGGAGGCGGCGATGGACCTCGCCCGCCGCCCCGACATCGAGGCCGCGCGTCGGCTGGTCGGCGAGGACGAGGCGCGGATCGCTTTCGAAGACCCGCGCGAGGATGACTTTCTGCATGTTGCCGCCGGAGAGGAGCCGCACCGGAGCCTCCGGGCCCGGGCAGCGGATGTCATAGGCGGCGATCGCGCGCGATGCCGCCTGCCGTATTCGGCCGAACCGGAGAAAGCCCCAGCTTTGCACCTCCGGGTCGGAGAGCTTTTCGAGGGCGAGGTTCTCGGCCACGCTGAAGCTGCCGACCGCGCCTTCGCGGTGCCGGTCTTCCGGGATGCGGCCGATCCCCGCTGCGATCGCCGCCGCGGGACCGGGCGGTATCGCCTGTCCGGCGAGGCGCAGGGTTCCCGTCGTCGGCCTCTTGGTCCCGGCCAGGAGGCCCGCGAGCTCCGCCTGGCCGTTGCCGGAGACGCCCGCAATGCCGAGGATCTCGCCCGAATGGACCGTGAGCGTGGCGTCCACGAGCCCCGCCCGGCCGCGCTCGCCGGGAACGGTGACGTGGTCGAGCCCGAGCAGGGGAGGGCCGGGCGGCTGCGGGACACGCCGGCTCGGGGTCACGTCCCGGCCGACCATGAGGGACGCGAGCGCCGCCTTGTCGGCACCCGCGACCGGCTGGTCGGCGACCTTGCGGCCGGCCCGGAGCACCGCGACGCGGTCCGCCAGTGCCGCGACCTCGCCGAGCTTGTGCGAGATGAAGATTACCGAAAGCCCCTGCTCCCGGAGCCGGCGGAGCACGCCGAAGAGCTGCTCGGCCTCCTGCGGGGCGAGCACGGCTGTAGGCTCGTCCAGGACAAGGATCCGGGCGCCGCGATAGAGGACCTTCAGGATCTCGACGCGCTGCTTCTCGCCCACGCCGAGAGAGGCCACGCGGCTCCTCGGGTCCACGCGGAGGCCGCTCTCGCGCATGATGCCGTCGAGCCGGCGCCGCGCCGACCGAAGCCCGAGGTCGGGCGAGAGCAGGGAGCGCGTGCCGAGCACCACGTTCTCGATCACGGAGAGGCTCTCGGCGAGCGCGAAATGCTGGTGCACCATGCCGATCCCGGCCGCGAGCGCCGCGCCGGGCGAGCCGGCCGGGAGCGGCCGGAGCCCGCCCGCCTCGTCGGCAACCTCGATCGTCCCCTCGTCGGCCACGTAGTGGCCGAACAGGATGTTCATCAGCGTCGTCTTGCCGGCGCCGTTCTCCCCCAGCAGCGCCAGGATCTCGCCGCGCGCGAGATCGAGATCGACCGCCTCGTTCGCGACGAGGGGGCCGAAGCGCTTGGTGATGCCGCGGAGGCGGAGGGCGGGCGTGGTCACCCGGTCGATCCCGTCAGGAGTGAAACGAAGGGCTATCGGCGGCCCGGGGCCGGATAAACCACGCCGCTCACCCCGGCGAAAGCCGGGGGAGGATCGATCGTGGGTTTTGGCTGGATCCCGGCTTGCGCCGGGATGAGCGGGGTCGGAGTACGGCTTCAGCCCGCCTTCGGCTCGGCGTCGTTGACGTTCACGCGGAACAGCCCGTCCGTGATCTCCTTCTCCTTCTCGCGGACGAGCTTCACGACGTCTGCCGGCACCAGCTTCTCGTCCACCACGAGGCTCGCGCCGCCATACTGCATCTGGCTGAACTGCCCGTAATCGGCGGCCTCGAAGCGGCCTTCCTTCACGGCCTTGATGGCGCGGTCGATGGTCGGCTCCATGTGCCAGATCGCGCTGGCCAGCACCGTGTCGGGATATTGTGAGGCGGTGTCGATGACGTTCCCGATCACCTTCACGCCCTTCTCCTTGGCCGCATCGGAGACGCCGAAACGCTCGGCGTAGAGGATGTCGGCGCCCTTATCGATCATGGCGAAGGCCGCTTCCTTCGCCTTCGGCGGGTCGTACCAGGAGTTGATGAAGGTCACGAGGAACTTGACGTTCGGATTGACCGAACGCGCCCCGTCCATGAACGCGTGCATGAGGCGGTTGACCTCCGGGATGGCATAGCCGCCGACAAGGCCGATGAGGTTCGACTTCGTGGTCTTACCGGCCACCATGCCGGTCAGGTACGACGGCTCCTGGATGAAGTTGTCGAAGACCGCGAGGTTCGGCTTCGAGGGTCCGAAGGACGAGCCCATGAGGTAGGCGACCTTCGGGTAGGCGGAGGCCACCCGGCGCGCCTGGCGCTCGACGCCGAAGATTTCCCCGACGACGAGGTCCGAGCCCTCCTCCGAATACTGGCGCATGACGCGCTCGTAGTCGTTGTTGGCGACGTTCTCGGAGAACTTGTAGGTGATCTCGCCTCGGTCCTTGGCGGCGTTCAGCGCCTTGTGGATGCGCGACACCCATTGCTGCTCGACCGGCACCGTATAGATCGCGGCGACCTTGATCGGCTTGCCCGCGCCCTGGGCGAAGGCCCGCCCGCCGAAGGTTTCGACCCCGAAGGCTGCGGCCCCGACGGCGGCGGCGCCGAGGAGGATTGTGCGGCGGTGCGGAAGCTTCAGGTCTGACATGGCGGCTGGCCCAGGGTTGAGGTCGCGCCACAATATGCAGGAACCATGCTCAGGCAATGCGGCCCGAGGCGGCAACAGCCCTTCGAAGAGCTCAGGCCCGCATCGCCCGCCTCCGCCCCTCGACCACCCAGGCGAGGAGCACCGCGCCGACGAGGACGGCGAGGCCGATGAAGCCGAGCCCGAGCGGGAAGACCCGCACCCCTCGGACGGTCGCGGCCTCGCTCGGCCGGATGCCGATCCAGTCGGTCCCGGACAGCCGCGTGTTGGAGCGCACGACCTGGATCCGGGGCAGGGTCGCGGGCCCGGTCGCGTCCGCGACACGCCTCGACGAGCCCCCTGTTGCTTCCGCGATCGGGCGGAGATGCTCGGGAGCGCTGAACACGTCTGACAGCTCGCGCGAATTCGCCGGCCCGACGCTCGCGAAGGCGACGAGATCGCCAGATCGGAACGTGTAGAGGCCGAGTTCCTCCGCGCGGATCTCGGCCGTGAAAAGGCCGGGGCGGGCCTCGCCCGTGCCGAGCCGCTGCTCGCGGCCCGAAGGCGAGGTGACGAGCATGGGGCCCGGATCCGGCCCCATGGTCTGGCGCTCGAGCCGGATGATCCGTCCGGCCACGTTGGCACGCAGCGCCTCCTCCTCGAGCGCCGGCTCCTTCATGAGCCAATGCGCAAGGCGCCGGAGCAGGTCGATGTGAGGGCCACCGTCGTTGTAGCCCCGCGCCCAGAGCCAGGCGTGGTCGGAGAGAAGCAGCGCGACGCGGCCCTTGTCCTCGCGGTTGAGGACGAGCAGCGGCGCATCGCCCGCGCCGGACATCACGCTCGCTCCCGTGCGGACGTCTGCCCCGATCGTGCGGAGCCATTCGCCCCACGCGGGCGGGTCGCCCTCCGAGCCGGGCAGGTCGCGGGTCACCGGGTGCCGCTTCCCGGGCTCGGTGATGCGAGGCTTGAAAGGCGATTCCAGGATGCGGCCGTCGGGCTGGCCGGGCAGCACCGCCGCGAGCCGCGTCCGGGCCAGCGTGCCGGCCCCGGCATATTCCGGTCCCGCCGCGATGAGCAGCGCCCCGCCCTCGCGGACGTAGCGGGCGATGTTGTCGAAGTAGGTCGAGGGCAGGACGCTCTGGTTGGCGTAGCGGTCGAAGATGATGAGGTCGAAATCCTTGATCTTCTGCTGGAACAGCTCCCGCGTCGGGAAGGCGATCAGGGAGAGCTCGTTAATGGGTGTTCCGTCCTGCTTCTCCGGCGGGCGCAGGATGGTGAAGTGGACGAGGTCGACGTTCGCGTCGGACTTCAGGAGGTTGCGCCAGGTCCGCTCGCCGGGATGCGGCTCGCCCGAGACCAGGAGCACGCGCAGCTTCTCGCGGATGCCCTCGATGGTCACGACCGCGCGGTTGTTCACGGGCGTCAGCTCGCCCGGCAGTTGGTCCGCCTCGATCTCGACGACGTTCGGGCCGCCATGGTCGACCCGCACCGTGAGCGAGAAGGGCGCGCCGGTACGGACGGCCTGGCGGAGGACGGTCTGGCCATCCCGCCGAACAGTCACGTTCGCCGTGCCCGTGCCGCCCCGCTCGGACACCTCGGCCCGGATCGTCTGGTCCTTGCCGACGATCCCGAAGCGCGGCGCCTCCAGCAGCGCGATGCGCCGGTCACGCTCGTTCGGGCGGCCCGTGATCAAGGCGTGAAGCGGGGCCGCGAAGCCTAACTCGGACACGCTGGTAGGGATGTCGTGGACCACGCCATCCGTCACCATGAGGATGCCCGCCAGGCGGTCGGGCGGCACGTCCGCGAGCCCGCGCTGAAGCGCGGCGAAGAGGCGGGTGCCGTCGTCGCCCTCGCCATCGCCCGCATCGATGAACCGCGTCTCGATGTTCGGCAGCCCGGCGAGGCGCCGCTCCGCCTCCTCGCGAAGCTGCGTCGTCATCTCGGGGCGATCGCCGAGCGTCTGCGACGTCGAGCGGTCGATGACGACCGCCACGACGCTGCGGACGGGATCGCGCTCCTCCTGCACGACGGAGGGGCCGGCAAGTGCGGCGAGCACGAGGGCGAGCGCGAGCGCGCGGAGCGCCGCGACGCTGCCGCGGGTCAGGAACGCCAGGACCGTGACGGCCAGCAGCGCGACGGCGAGCGCAACGAGCGCCCAGACCGGCAGGAGGGGTGAGAAGGAGAGCGTCAGCATGGCGGGCGTGCGGGCCTATTGCCCGAGGCGCTCCAGCAGCGCCGGCACATGGACCTGGTCGGCCTTGTAGTTGCCCGTCAGGGTGTACATCACGAGATTGATCCCGCCCCGAAGCGCCATCTCGCGCTGGCGCGGATCGGCGCCGATCACGGGGAACATCGGCTCGCCGGAGCGCCCCACGGCCCAGGCGGCCGCGAGATCGTTCGACGTAATCACGATGGGCGAGACGCCGTCGCCGGCGCGAGCCGGCCGGCGCTCGCCATCGACGGCGGGCGGCAGGGCTTCGACCCAGGTCTGGCCCGTGCCGTAGCGGCCCGGAAAGCGGTCGAGCAGGTAGAAGGTCTTGGTCAGCACGTGGTCGCGCGGGACCGGCTCCAGTTCGGGTATGTCGAGCGTGGCCAGCATCCGGCGGAGAGCCTGGGTTTCCGCGGTCGGCTCTCCGCCCGGGCGCGTATTCATGGCGTCACGCGTGTCGAACACCACCGTGCCGCCGTTCTTCATGAAGGAATCGAGCTTGCGAATGGCGGCCTGGGACGGCACCGGCTGGTTGGGCGCGATCGGGACGTAGATCAGCGGGAAGAAGGCGAGCTCGTCGCGGGCGAGGTCCACGGCGATCGGCTCGCCGGCCTCGAGCGCCGTGCGGGCGGCGAGCGCCTGGGTCAGGCCGGTGAGGCCGGCCTTGCTGGCGGCGTCGATGCCGGAATCGCCCGTCACCACATAGGCGAGGCGCGTCACGAGCGCGGTCTCGGGCGAGGCCCGGTTCTGCGCCTGCGCGTGGGCCGGCTCCCCGGGGGCGAGCAGAGGGAGCGCCAGGGCTGCCAGAAGGGCAGCCGCCGCCGCGCGCCGGCGCGGCCGGAGCCGCTGCAGATGGCCGCCGAGCCAGAGGGAAGCCAGCGCATCCGCCAGCAGCAGCAGGATTGCGGCCGTCAGCAGCGGGGCGCGCAGGTCGAAGGTCTCGGCCCGGGCGAGCGGGGCCGTGCGCGAGCCGAGCGCGCCGAGCGCGAGCGGCGCGAGCTTGTCTCCGCCGACGAGGGCATTGACCGCCAGGCTCGATTCCGCCGGTCCGTAATAGCCGGGCGGGTGCTCGGACGTGCCGCGATCGGCGTAGTTGCGCGGGACGGCCCGGGCCGTCGGCGGCGGCGCGACGAGCGCCCCGAAGCCGTCGAGCACGCGCGTCGGCGCGACCGTCTGGATCTCGGCCTTCGTGTCGGTCCCGACCACGTCCGTGTTGCCCGCGAGCGCCACGACCCGGCGGAGCATGTCCACGAACAGGCCCGTTAGCGGCAGATTCGACCAGGCCGCATCCGCCGTCACATGGACGAGCACGACCATGCCCTGGCCCCGCCAATCGGCCGTGACGATGGGCGTGCCGTCCTGCAGGGCCGCCCAGGTCTTCCGCCCGAGGTCCCCGTCCGGCTCCGCCAGGATCTGTCGGCGCACGCCAAGATCGGCCGGCACGGGAAGGCCGAAGAACGGGCTTTCGCGCGTGAAGGGCGCGAGCGTCTTCGGCGCGTCCCACGAGAGGGCTCCGCCGAGGTTCCGGCCCCCCCGGCGCAGCCGCACCGGGACGAGATCGTCGTTACCCGCCGCGAGCCGGCTGCCGGCGAAGCGGAGGAGCAGCCCGCCCTTGTCCACGAACTCGGCGACCCGCTGGTGGGTGTCGCGGTCGAGCGTGCCGACATCGGCGAGGACCAGCACCGAGACCTGCTGGTCGAGAAGTTGGCCGATCGCTTCCGCGACGCCGCCCGGGGCCTCCCGCACCTCGCCATAGGGGCCGAGCGCACGGGCGAGGTAGTAGGTCGGCGCGAGGAGCGGCTGGGCCTGGTCCGAGGTCGCACCCGAGACGAGCCCGATGCGCCGCCGCTTGCCGCGCTCATCGGACAGATGGACGGCGCCGGCCGAAGATTCGCCGAGGATGTCGATCCGGGCGATGGCGTTCCGCAACTCCATCGGGACCTCGAAGCTCGCCTCCGTTTCCGTCGCGCCCGGCGCGAAAGCGAAGCGGGAATCGGCGAGAGGGAGGCCCTTGAGGTCCATGGCGCGCAATGTCCCGCTGTCGCGGCCGTTCGGCATCGCCCGCACGACATGAACGACGAGTTGGCCCGCCCGGTTCTCGGTACCGGCGAGACCGAGCGTCGGCGCTGCGGCCGGCTGAAAGATCGTGAGCGCGCGCGCGCCGGCGGCCGCAGCGAGGGTTTCGGCGAATTCCGCATCCCCCGCCCCCTGCACGCCGTCGGAGATCCAGACGATCTCGGCGTCCGGCTGGGTGGCAAGGAAGCGCGTCACCGCCTCGGAATGGGCCCGGCGGTCCACAAGCCAGGATTGCGGCTTGACGGCCCGCAAGCGGTCGAGCGCTGCCGCGGGGGCAATGGCTTCGATCCCTCCGGGACGATCGCCGGTTGCCAGCAGGGCCACGGGGCGGCCGTCGCGCTGGGCTCCCTCCAGGCGCTCGGTCGCGAAGGCGGCGCGCTCGCGCCAGTCATACGCGGCCGGGAAGCCGGAATCGAGGATCAGCAGCAATGGCCCTTTGCCGCCCGTCGCGCCCGGGTTCCAGAGGGGGCCTGCTGCCGCCAGGATGAGAAGGGTCGCGACCAGGAGCCGGAGGGCGAGGAGCCACCAGGGCGTGCGGGCCGGGTTCTCCTGCTCGGGCAGGAGGTCGGCCAGGATGCGGAGCGGCGGAAAGTCGATCCGGTGGGGCTGCGGCGGGGTGACCCGCAGCAGCAGCCAGATCGCCGGCAGCGTTGCGAGCGCGGCCAGCACCAGCGGGGACAGGAAGGTGAGCGGCAGGCCCAGCATCTCAGGCGTTGCTCCCCGAAACCCCGAGCGCGCCTGAGACGAGCGTCATTATCCGGAGGGCCGGCTGGCTCGCAGGCTTGTCCGTGTGGTGGATCGTCAGCGTCCAGCCCCTCGCCCGCACGATCTCGGCAATTGCGCCGCGATGCGCGTCGATGCGCTGGCGGTAGCTTCGGCCCCACGAACCGGCATCGCCGATCCGCAGGCTGAGCCCGGCTTCCGGTTCCTCCAGCACGGCCTGACCGCCGAACGGGAAGGTCTCCTCGACGGGATCCACGATCATCACCAGATGGCCGCGCGCGCCGCGCGACGAGATCGCCTCGATGCGCTGCCGAAGCTCGGAGATCGGGGCGAGAAAATCCCCGATGATGATGGCCTCGTCGAAGCGGCCGATCGGATGCCCGGGAGGAAGGTCGTCGTCCAACTCACGCTCGTGCGCCGCGTAGGTCTCGGCCAAACGTTCGGCGGCCTGGCGGGAAGCGCTGGGCTGCTTGAGGCCGATCAGGCCGACGCGCTCGCCGGCATCCACGAGGGCATCCGCCAGCGCGAGCCCTAGCACGAAGGCGCGCTCGATCTTGGGAGCACCCGCCAGGTCGGACCGGTAGGCCATCGAGGCCGAGCGATCGATCCAGAGCCACACCGCATGCGGCGTCTCCCATTCCCGCTCGCGGACATAGAGCCGGTCGTCCCGGCCCGAACGCCGCCAGTCGATCCGGCCCGCGGCCTCGCCCGTGACGAACGGCCTGAACTGCCAGAAACTCTCGCCCGGTCCCGCCCGCCGGCGTCCGTGCAAGCCATGCGCCAGGCTTGCCGTCACCCGCCTCGCCTCGAGGATCAGACGCGGCAGCCGGGCGGCGAGCGAAAGCCCCGCCTCGGTCTCGCCGCGGCCGGGCCTGCGGGTTGCGGCCGGTAGGACCTCCGTGCGCGCCACCGGCCGTCAGCCGAACCGCGATACGAGGCGCGAGATGACGCCGGACAGGGTCTCGCCGTCCGCCCGCGCCCCGAAGCTGAGCGCCATGCGGTGCTTCAGCACCGGCTCGGCGAGCGCGACGACGTCGTCGATCGATGGGGCGAGACGTCCCTGGATGAGCGCGCGGGCACGGACGGCCAGCATCAGCGACTGGCTCGCGCGCGGCCCCGGGCCCCACATGAGCTTGCCTGCGAGGTCGCTGCTTTCTTCCGGCCGTGCCGAGCGGACGAGGTCGAGGATCGCGTCCACGACGCTATCGCCCACGGGAAGGCGCCGCACGAGCCGCTGCGTCGCCATCAGGCCGTCCGGATCGAGGACCGGCGAAGGCTTCGCCTCCTCGGCGCCCGTCGTCTCCAGCAGGATCCGTCGCTCGGCCGAGCGGTCGGGATAGCCGACGTCGATCTGGAGCAGGAAGCGGTCGAGCTGCGCCTCCGGGAGGGGATAGGTGCCCTCCTGCTCGATGGGGTTCTGGGTCGCGAGAACGTGAAACGGCCTCGGCAGGTCGTGGCGCTCGCCCGCAACGGAAACGTGGAACTCCTGCATGGCCTGCAGGAGGGCGGACTGGGTTCGCGGCGAGGCGCGGTTGATCTCGTCCGCCATCAGGAGCTGGGCGAAGATCGGCCCCTTGAGGAACCGGAAGGAGCGCCGCCGGTCGACGCCCTCGTCGAGGACCTCGGTGCCGAGGATGTCGGAAGGCATCAGGTCCGGCGTGAACTGCACGCGCCGCGCTTCCAGGCCGAGCACGACCCCGAGCGTCTCGACGAGCTTCGTCTTGGCGAGGCCCGGGACGCCGACAAGCAGGCCGTGGCCACCGGCGAGCAGCGTCACAAGCGCCAGCTCGACGACGCGCTCCTGCCCGAAGATGACGCGGTCGATGGCGTCCCGCGCCCGCCCGATCGTGTCGAGGGCAGTCTCGGCATGCTTCACGACCGCCTCGTCGAGCGAGGTCGGTCCCGACGTGGTCGAATGGGCGAGTTCCAATAGCGCCTCCGGTGATCTGCCGGCCGTTCCCAGACCGGAGAGTGTGGGCAGCGGGCCGAAGCGTGGCAAGCGATGCTTCGACGCAGCTGCCGATACAACAGGCAGCGACTTGGTGTTTCTTTCATGGCCATTCGATTAAACAGCGGGCATGGCAGAGGGCGGGACCACTGACGTTTCGGAGCCGGGCGATGCCCTGGGGCGGCTCAAGGCCGCGCTCGGGGAGCATGCCGGCAAGGGAGCGCCGCCCGTCGAGCGCTGGAACCCGCCCTTCTGCGGTGACCTCGACATGCGGATCGCGTCCGACGGGACGTGGTTCTACATGGGCACGCCCATCGGGCGCCCGGCGCTCGTCAGGCTCTTCGCGTCCGTCCTGCGCCGGGATCCCGAGCGCTATGTCCTGGTCACGCCCGTGGAGCGGGTCGGGATCAGGGTCGAGGACGTACCCTTCATGGCGGTCGAGATGGCGGTCGAGGGCGAAGGCAGGGATCGCTCGGTCGCCTTCCGCACCAATGTGGACGACCTGGTCGAGGTCGGACCGGACCACCCGCTGCGCTTCGATGCGGACGAGACGGGCGCCGTGAAGCCCTACATCCGGGTGCGCGGCGACCTCTGGGCCCGCGTCACGCGCGCCCTGACATACGATCTGATCGAACTGGGGGAGGACCGCTCGACAGAGGGCCAAGCCGCCGAGTTCGGGGTCTTCGTCCGTGGGACGTTCTATCCCGTGCCCTGCGGAGAGAGCGTGTGAGCGCAGCGCTCGGCACGAGGCTCGGCCTCGCAGAACGCGCGGCAAAGCATCTGCGGCGGGAACCGCCCGGCTTCCTCGAACCGCGCTGCGACCTGAAGGGCGACCACGCGCTGAACCCCTCCACCTGGGCGTCCCTGCCGGAGGCGCAGCCGCGCCACGCGGCCGTGCTCGTCCCCATCGTGGAGCATGAGGACGGCGCCTGCGTGCTCCTGACCGAGCGCGCCTCAGGCTTGCGCAACCATTCGGGGCAGATCGCCTTTCCGGGCGGCCGGATGGATCCCGAGGACGAAACGGCGATCGACACGGCTCTACGCGAGGCGGAGGAGGAGATCGGCCTCCCGCGCAACTACGTGAGCCCGCTCGGCTATCTCGACGCGTATCTCTCGTCCTCGAACTACTTCGTCCTCCCCGTGGTGGCGCTCGTGAGGCCCGGGGCGCCTCTCCTGCCAAATCCGGAGGAAGTCGCCGACGTTTTCGAGGTGCCGCTGAGCTTCCTCATGGACGAGGCCAACCACGAACTGCATGCCCGCCACTGGCGGGGAGCGCTCCGCCAGTATTACGCAATGCCGTTCGGACGTCGCTACATCTGGGGCGTCACCGCTGGGATCCTCCGCAACATGTACGAGCGCCTCTACGCGCATGATTAGGGTCCTCCTCACCGAAGGGCTGCTGTTCCTCGCGCCCTTCCTCCTGTTCGGCCTTCTTCTCGTGCTGCAGAAGCGGAAGGTGCTCGATCTCGATCATTGGTCGGGGCCGAGCACATGGCTCGCGATCGCCGGACTCCTGCTCGTGCTGGGAAGCTTCCTGTACAAAGGCTTCTTCACGGAGCGGCCGATGGAAGGCTTCGAGCCGCCGCACATCGAAGACGGCCAGTTCGTACCCGGCCGGTTCAAGTGACCCGTCCGCTGGATCACGAAGGCGCGGGCGCGCTGATCCGGCAGGACGCCATCCGCACGCTCCTCGCGGCGCTCGCGTCGCCCGGCGAGGAGACCCGCATCGTCGGCGGCGCCGTCCGCAACGCGCTTCTCGGACGGCCGGTGACCGAGATCGATCTCGCCACGACCCTTCTGCCGGAGGTGACGTCGAGACGCGCCCGCGCGGCCGGGCTCAAGGCGGTGCCGACCGGAATCGAGCACGGGACCGTCACGGTGATCGTCGAGGGCATCCCCTTCGAGGTGACGACCCTCCGGGAGGATGTCGAGACGGACGGCCGCCGCGCGGTGGTCCGGTTCGGCCGCAGCTTCGAGCATGACGCGCTCCGCCGCGACTTCACCGTGAATGCGCTCTCGGTCGGCGAGGACGGGCAGGTCCGCGACTATACGGACGGCGTCGCGGATCTGGCGGCCGGGCGCGTGCGCTTCATCGGCGATGCGCGCCAGCGCATTCGCGAGGACTTCCTGCGCGTGCTCCGGTTCTTCCGGTTCAGCGCCGAATATGCCGAGGGACCGCTCGACCCCGAGGGCCTGCATGCGGCCATCGCCGAGCGCGAAGGGCTTTCCATCCTATCGAAGGAGCGGGTTAGGGCCGAACTCCTCAAGCTGCTCGTCGCCAGGCGGACGACGGAGGTGGTCGCGGTCCTGAGCGAGACGGGCCTCCTCCTCCGCGTATCGGGCGAGATCCCGGAACTTGGACGCTTCGCTCGGGCGAGTGGGCTCGACGCGGCCGGGCGCCTCGCGGCGATGCTCGTCTGGACCGAGGAGGATGCCGAGCGCCTCCGTGAGCGGCTGCGGTTGTCGAATGCCGAGCACGACCGGCTTGCGACCTATGCCCGCCTGCTTGCGCGGCTGAAATCCGCTCCCGTGCTGGATCGCGCCGAGGCCCGGCGCCTCGCATTTCTCAACGGGGTCGCGCCGCTGCTCGAGGCTGTCGCGGTCCTGGCAGGCGAGCCACGCCCCATCGTGGTCGAGGACGGCGCTCAGCAGATCGAGGCGTTCCGGTCGGGAGAGGGAGCGCCGGCCTTCCACCTCACCGGCGGCGACCTCGTCCGCCAGGGCATCCCGCCCGGACCGGAGATCGGCCGCAGGCTAGCCGAGGCCAAGCGGGCATGGCTCGAGGCGGGGTGTCCTGACGGGCCAGTGCCGTAGGCGAATGGAGTTCGACTGGCATATCGCGAAATCCGAGCGCAACCGCGCTGAGCGGGGCTTCGGATTCGATGCGGCCGCGTTGATCTTCGAAGGTCCGGTTCTCGAATTCCTGGATTCCCGGCGCGACTACGGCGAGACGAGGATCAAGGCGCTGGGGCTCGTGGACGGCGTTCTGCTCTCGGTGGTGTATACTGATCGCGAGAACGTCCGATGGATCATTTCGGCCCGCCGCGCGAGCCGCAAGGAGCGAAGGGTATGGGACGCACGCTAGCGAGCATCCGTGCCTCGCGGCCCGAGATCGACCGGGCAAAGGTCGACGCGACGACCGAGGCCGATATTCGTCGTCACACGATCGAAGACGGCGAGGATCCGGATGCGGAACTCGGGGCGCCCAGGCTCGTCGTGCCGCCCTCGGCGTTGCGGGCTCGACTCGGGTTGAGCCAGGCCGAAATGGCGACCGCGCTCGGAATTCCCCTCGCCACTCTCATGGAGTGGGAATCTGGGCGGGTGCAACCGGACGCAGGATCGCAATCATTGCTTGCCGCCGCGTGGCGGGACCCTCAAACCGTGTTCCGGCTCATCGCCGGCCGCGATGCGGCCTGAAACGATCAGGGCCACCGCACGGTCGGCGGCAGCGAGGAGAGGATCGAGGCGACGTTCCCGCCCGTCTTGAGCCCGAAGATGGTGCCGCGATCGTAGAGCAGGTTGAACTCGACATAGCGCCCGCGGCGGACCTGCTGCTCCTCACGGTCGGCCTCGGTCCAGGGCGTCGAGAGGTTGCGGCGCACGATCTCCGGGTAGACGCGCAGGAAGGCCTCCCCAACCGACTTGGTGAAGGCGAGATCCGCACTCGGATCCCCGGACCAGAGATAGTCGTAGAAGATGCCGCCGATCCCGCGCGGCTCGTTCCGGTGCTTGAGGAAGAAGTACTCGTCGCACCAAGCCTTGTAGCGGTCGTAGGGCTGCGTCGGGTGGGTGTCGCAGGCCTCCCGCATCGCGGCATGGAAGGCGATCGTGTCCGGATCGTCCTGCATCCGGCGGCGGTCGAGCACGGGTGTCAGGTCCGCCCCGCCACCGAACCACGGCTTCGACGTGACGACGAAGCGCGTGTTCATGTGCACGGTCGGCACGTTCGGGTTCCAGGGATGGGCGATGAGCGAGATGCCGCCGGCCCAGAAGCCGGGATGCTCCTCCGTGCCCGGAATCTGCGCCCGGAACTCCGGCGCGAACTCGCCATGCACGGTCGAGACGTGGACGCCGGCCTTCTCGAAAACGCGTCCCTTGAGGACCGACATCACCCCACCGCCGCCCGGCGCCCCGGTATGGTCGGTGCGCTGCCAGGGCGTGCGCAGGAAACGGCCGGGTTCGCCTGACGCCTCCGGGAAGAACGGCCCCGCCGCTTCGTCCTCGATCCGCTCGAACTCGACGCAGATGCGGTCGCGCAGGGAAGCGAACCATTCGGGCGCCCCGGCCTGGAGACGCTCGGTGACGGTCGGAATGCGCTTTGGTCGTAGTTTCTCGGGCTCGGGCAAGCTTTGTGCGTCCTTCGAGACGGCCCGCGCCGCGCCTCTCAGGATGACGAGGTTGAGCCTGACGTTGCTCACCCTCGCCATGCTGAGGAGCCCCGGGCGTCGGCCCGGGGCTCCTCGAAGCAGGCGATCGGCCTAGTTCAGCCTTAGGCCGCGAGTTGGCGCAGCACGTAGGGCAGGATGCCGCCGTTGCGATAGTACTCGAGCTCGTCGAGCGTATCGATGCGGCAGACGAGCGGGACGTTCTTCACCGATCCGTCCGGCGACTTCACCTCCAGCGTCATCTTCTTGCGCGGGGTGAGGTTGTCCTCGATGCCGCGCAGGGTGACGGTCTCGTCGCCCTTGATGCCGAGGCTGGCCCAGCTGTCGTCGCCCTCGAAGACGAGCGGCACGATGCCCATGCCGACGAGGTTGGAGCGGTGGATGCGCTCGAAGGACTCGGCCACCACGGCGCGGACGCCGAGGAGGTTCGTGCCCTTCGCGGCCCAATCGCGCGAGGAGCCGGTGCCGTATTCCTTGCCCGCGAGCACGACCAGCGGCACGCCCTCCTCCTTGTAGCGCATGGCGGCGTCGTAGATCGCCATCTGCTCGCCGGAGGGCTGGTGGATCGTGTAGCCGCCCTCGACCACGTTGCCGTTCGCGTCCTTCACCATCTGGTTCTTGATGCGGATGTTGGCGAAGGTGCCCCGCATCATCACCTCGTGGTTGCCGCGCCGCGTGCCGTACTGGTTGAAGTCGGCGACCCGGACCTGGTGAGCCTGCAGGTACTTGCCGGCAGGCGAGGAGGCCCGGATGTTGCCGGCGGGCGAGATGTGGTCCGTCGTAATCGAATCGCCGAACAGCCCGAGGATCCGAGCATTGACGACGTCCTTGACGGGCTTCGGCTCCTTCGTAATCCCCTCGAAATAGGGCGGGTTCTGGATATAGGTCGAGCCCATGTCCCACTCGTAGGTGAGACCCGTCGAAACCGGGACGCCCTTCCAGTGCTCGTCGCCGGCGAAGACGTCGGCGTAGCGCGACTTGAACAGTTCCGAGGTGATCGTCCGGTCGATGAAGGACTGGATCTCCTCCGAGCTCGGCCAGATATCCTTCAGGTAGACCGGCTGTCCGTCGGAACCCGTGCCGAGCGGCTCGGTCGCGAGGTCGATATTCAGCGAGCCCGCGATGGCGTAGGCGACCACGAGCGGCGGCGAGGCGAGGTAGTTCGCCCGCACGTCGGGGTTCACCCGGCCCTCGAAGTTGCGGTTGCCCGAGATCACCGCTCCCGCGACAAGGTCGTTGTCGTTGATGGACTTCGAGATGTTCTCCGGCAGCGGCCCGGAGTTGCCGATGCAGGTCGTGCAGCCGAAGCCGACGATGTTGAAGCCGAGCTTGTCCAGACAATCCTGCAGGCCGGCCTTCTCGAAATACTCCTCCACGACCTGCGATCCGGGCGCGAGCGAGGTCTTCACCCAGGGCTTGGAGCGCAGGCCCTTGGCGACCGCGTTGCGGGCGAGGAGCCCGGCGCCGATCATCACGGAGGGGTTCGAGGTGTTGGTGCAGGAGGTGATCGCCGCGATCACGACATCGCCGTGGCCGAGGTCGAAATTCGCGCCCTCGACCTTGAAGCGCTTGCCGAGCTCGCCGGTCTTGCGGAACTCGCCTCCCATGGCGGCCGCGAAGGACGTCTTGATGTTGTCGAGCGCGACCTTGTCCTGCGGCCGCTTCGGTCCGGCCATGGACGGGACGACGTCCGCGAGATCGAGCTCGAGCGTGTCCGTGAAGACCGGATCGGGCGTCGACGCATCGCGCCACATGCCCTGCGCCTTCGCGTAGGCCTCGACGAGGGCGACGCGCTCAGGCGTGCGGCTCGTGGTCTTCAGGTAGGCGATCGTCTTCTCGTCGATCGGGAAGAAGCCGCAGGTCGCGCCGTATTCCGGCGCCATGTTGCCGATCGTGGCGCGGTCGGCGACCGACATGTCGGCAAGGCCCGGCCCGTAGAACTCGACGAACTTGCCCACCACGCCCTTCTTGCGGAGCATCTGCGTGACGGTGAGCACGAGGTCGGTCGCGGTGACGCCCTCGCGCAGCTTGCCGGTGATCTTGAAGCCGATCACCTCGGGGATGAGCATCGAGATCGGCTGGCCGAGCATGGCGGCCTCCGCCTCGATGCCGCCGACGCCCCAACCGAGCACGGCGAGGCCGTTCACCATGGTGGTGTGCGAGTCGGTGCCGACCAGCGTGTCCGGATAGGCCATCTCGACCGGCTCGGCCTCGGACTTGCGGGTCCAGACCGTCTGGGACAGGAACTCGAGGTTCACCTGGTGGCAGATGCCGGTGCCAGGCGGCACGACGGAGAAGTTCTCGAAGCCGACCTGGCCCCATTTCAGGAACTTGTAGCGCTCCGCGTTGCGCTCGTATTCGAGCTCGACGTTCTTGGCGAAGGCCTTCGGGGTGCCGAACTCGTCCACGATCACGGAGTGGTCGATGACGAGATCGACCGGGATCAGGGGATTAATCCGGCGCGGGTCGCCGCCGAGGGTCTTCATGGCATCGCGCATCGCCGCGAGATCGACGACGGCCGGGACGCCCGTGAAGTCCTGCATCAGGACGCGCGCGGGCCGGTAGGCAATCTCCTTCTCGGCCTTGCCGCGATTGTCGAGCCACTCGATGACGGCCTGGACGTCATCCTTCTTGACGGTGCGGCCGTCCTCGTAGCGGAGCAGGTTCTCCAGCAGCACCTTCATGGAGAAGGGAAGGCGGGACGCGCCCGCGAGGCCGTTCTTCTCGGCCTCCGGAAGCGAGTACATGGCGTAGGTTCTGTCGCCGACGGCAAGCGTCTGGCGGGACTTGAAGCTGTCTTGTGAAATAGACACCGGGGCTGCTCCTCGGATCGGTCTGATCGAACACGCGCGGGTGTGAAGCCGCGCAGGTGGGTGTTCGGCCGTGTGCGCCTATCGGCGCGCGCCGCTCCGGGGGCGCCCGGACGCTAAGTGAGCGCGCGGAGCGGATTGGACGCTCTGGCGCGCGGCGCAGCCGCCGCGGATATAGGTCAAAAGCATGGCGGACGCCAGCGCTTCGGAGCGATTCTAAACGAGCCGTCCTCCGACTAGTTGAGATATCTCATGAGATATGTCAGGATTGCGGGATGAGCACTGCCACCGTCGGGCGCTGGGGTAAGAGCCTCGCCGTCCGGATACCTGCTGATCTTGCCGGGCGTCTCGCGCTGGCTGACGGCGCCGCCGTCGAGGTCGAGCAGCGCGGCGATGAGATCGTGATCCGGAAGATGAAGAGGCCGCTCACGATCGAGGAGATGTTCAAGGGCAAGAGCCCGGAGGAATGGCGGGCGATGTATGCCGGGTCTGATCCCTGGGGGCCGGATGTCGGCCGGGAGATCATCGACGAGTGAAGCCGGCCTTCGTGCCAGAGCCTGGAGACCTGATCTGGACCGTCTTCGATCCGAGGGTCGGGCGCGAGCAGAGCGGCAGGCGCCCCGCTCTCGTCATCTCGCCGAGCGAGTTCTTCCTGTCGACGCTGTTCCTCATCGTCTGCCCGATTACCAGCAGGGTCCGGCCATTTCCGAGCAGCGTTCTGCTGCCGCCGGGGCTGCCGGTCGAGGGAGAGATCCTCATCAGTGCCGTTCGGGCGATCGACAGCCAGGCAAGGCCAATTACCAGCGCCGGTTGCCGCGTGCCGCCGGCGATCGCCGAAGCGGTCCGAGAGAAGCTTCAGGTGCTGATCGCGATCTGAGCGGCCTTCTTACAATCTCCAATCCACCGGCTCGACGCCTCGGCGCGCGAGCCATTCATTCGCCCGGCTGAACGGGCGCGAGCCGGGAAAGTCGCGGGCGCGGTTGAGCGGGGAGGGGTGTCCGCTCTCGATCACGAGGTGCTTCCGGGCGTCGATCAGCGGGGCGCGGCTGCGGGCGTTCGCGCCCCAGAGCAGGAAGGCGACGGCTGGGCGCTCGGCCGAGACCGCCGCCACGACTTGGTCGACGAGCGCCGCCCAGCCCAGCCGCATATGCGCGCCGGAGGTGCCCGTCTCCGTGGTGAGCGCGGCATTGAGCAGGAGCACGCCCTGTCGCGCCCAGCCCGTCAGGTCGCCATGGCCGGGGGGCGGGCAGCCGAGGTCATCGCATAGCTCGCGCAGGATCACGCGCAGGGAGGCGGGAACCGCCCGCGAGCCGACATAGGAGAAGGCGAGGCCGTGCGCGTCGCCCGCCTTCGGGTAGGGGTCCTGGCCGAGGATCACGGCCTTCACGGAACCGAGCGGCGTCAACTCCAGGGCCCGGAACACCATGGCAGGCGGCGGTGCGAGCGACACGCCCGAGGCGCAGAGCCCGTCCAATTCGCCAGCGATCCGGTCTGCCTCTCCGGAGGCGAAGAACGGCAGGCTCGTCCAGCCTGAACCCGCATGCACCGAGCGCAGATGGGCGAGGGCGCCCGAAACGGAGCCGGGAGCCGCGGCTGAAGCGTCCATCCGCAGGGTTCAGATCACGAGGTCGGCGGCGAGGCCGAGGAACAGCAGGCAGCCCGCATCCCGGTTGGAGCGGAACAGCCTGAGGCAGAGAGGCGGGTCCTCGGGATCGAGGCGCACGACCTGCTGGGCCAGATGGGCCGCGAAGGCCGCAAGCCCGGCATAGCCCGGCCACGACGCGCCGCCTTGCCAGAGCGCCAGCCCGACGAGCAGGACGGCCCCGCCATAGAGGCCGGCGATGATCGCGCGGCTGTAGCGGCCGAAGGTGCGCGAGGTGGAGCGCACGCCGATGATGGCGTCGTCGCGCTGGTCCTGGTGGCCATAGACGGTGTCGTAGCCGATGCACCAGCAATAGGCCCCCCAGTACATCAGGACGGGGGCGGCCGAGAGCGAGCCGAAGACGGCCGCCCAGCCCATCAGGGCGCCCCAGGCGAAGCAGAGACCGAACACCGCCTGCGGCATCGAGAAGAAGCGCTTCATCAGCGGATAGGCGGCCACGGGCACCAGGGAAAGGCAGCCGAGCGCGATCGCGAAGGCGTTGAACTGCACGAGGATCAGGAGGCCGAGCAGCGAGTGGGCGATCGCGAAGGCGAGGGCGGCCTTGACGCTGATCTGTCCGGAGGCGAGCGGCCGCAGCTTCGTGCGCTCGACGCGAGCGTCGATCTTGCGATCCAGGATGTCGTTCCAGATCGAGCCGGCGGCCCGCATGACGAACGCCCCGACGAAGAAGAGCAGCAGGTGCCAGGGGAGCTGCTCCGTGCGACCCGCGGCATGTGCCGCCAGCGCGGCCGACCACCAGCACGGCCACATCAGCAGCCACGATCCGATCGGGCGGTCGTAGCGGCCGAGCCGCAGCCACGGCTTCCAGGCCTCGGGAGCCAGGCTGTCGACAGGGTTCCAGCGCGGTGCGTCCGCGACCCGCAGCCGCTCAGAGCCGCCCATCATCGTCCTCCCGAACCGCGTCCCCGGAGAGCTCGCGCAGCGTCCGCCCGAGTTCGCGCATGCTGCCGGTGAGGCTGCGCAGCTCGTCCGAGTCGAGGCCGACCGCGCAGCCGATCGCGCTCGGCACGTCGGCGAGGTCGCCTTCGAGCGCGCGCCCCTTTTCCGTCAGCCAGATCCTGACCTGGCGCTCGTCGCGGGTGTCGCGCTCGCGCCGGATGTGGCCGGCGCTCTCGAGCCTGCGCAGGAGCGGCGTCAGGGTCCCGGAGTCGAGATGGAGGGGCGCGCCGATCTCGCTCACCGTGCGTCCGTCCTCTGCCCAGAGCAGCAGCAGGACGAGGTACTGGGGGTAGGTGAGGCCGTGCGGCTGCAGCAACGGCCGGTACGCTCGGTTGAAGGCATGCGCGGCCGAGTAGACCGCGAAGCAAAGCATGTCGACGGGCATCCGGTGCATCGGCCTAGCCATGGCTCCCTCTCAGGGTCGTTCGCAAGTCGGGCAAAAAACAGTTGCGCGCAATCGAATTCCGAGTAAATAGGTTGCGCGCAATCGAATTGGCGACGAAACGCCGCCCGGCGCCCTTATGGAGGTTTCCATGGTGAAGGTTCTTTACACGGCTCACGGTTCGGCCACCGGCGGCGGTCGCGAGGGCTCCGCCTCGACGGACGACAAGGTGCTCGACCTCAAGCTGACCACGCCGAAGGCGCTGGGCGGATCCGGCGCCACCGGCACAAATCCCGAGCAGCTCTTCTCCGTCGGATATTCCGCCTGCTTCCTGGGCGCGCTGCGCTTCGTCGGCAATCGCGACAAGATTCCCGTTCCGGCCGACACCAAGGTCGAGGCCGCCATTGGCATAGGTCCGCGCGACGATGGCCAGGGTTTCGGGATCACGGCCGACCTGACCGTCACGCTGCCGGGGCTGGATCGCGCCCAGGCCGAGGAACTCGTCCGGCGCGCCGACATCGTCTGCCCCTATTCGCACGCCACGAAGGGCAACATCCAGAAGACCCTCACGGTCGCCTGAGCCCTCTGGCCGCGCGAGGCGGAGCTACATCTCCGCCTCGCTCGCGACGGCCAGCAGGCCGCGCTGGCGCATCAGGGCTTCCGGAGAAGGCAGGCGTCCCCGGAAGGCCGTATAGGCCTCCGCCGGGTCGCGAAGGTCTCCCGCCGAGTAGACGAAGCGCTTGAGGCGCGATGCGGTCTCGCGGTCGAAGATGTCACCCGCCTCCTCGAAGGCCGCGAACCCGTCGGCGTCCAGCGTCTCCGACCAGAGATAGCTGTAATAGGCGGAGGAATAGCCCTCGCCCGCGAAGATGTGCCCGAAATGCGGCGTGCGGTGCCGCATCACGATGGCGTCCGGCATGTGCAGTCCCGCCAGCGTCGCCCGCTCGAACTCGACCACATCAAGGTTGTGGGCGGAGGGCAGGAGGTGCAGTTCGAGATCGACAAGCGCCGACGAAGTGTATTCCACCGTCGAGAAGCCCTGGTTGAAGAGCCGCGAGGCGAGAACCCGCTCGATCAAGGCGTCCGGCATGGGCTCGCCAGTCCGATAGTGCCTGGCGAAGCGGCGCAGCACGTCCGGCTGCTCGAGCCAGTGCTCGTAGAGCTGGGACGGAAACTCGACGAAGTCCCGCGAAACGCTCGTTCCGGCAAGCGAGGGATAGGTCACGTCCGAGAGGAGCCCGTGCAGCCCGTGCCCGAATTCGTGGAAGAGCGTGCGGGCATCGTCGAACGAGAGCAGGGCCGGCTCGTCGCCGGAACTCTTCGAGAAATTCATCACGTTGACGATGATCGGCCGGACGTCCCCGTCGAGCCGCCGCTGGCTCCGGAACGAGCTCATCCATGCGCCCGAGCGCTTGGATGGCCGTGCGAAGTAGTCGCCGAAGAACAGGCCGACATGCCGACCTTCGGCATCCTTCACGTCGAAGACCCGCACGTCCGGGTGATAGACCGGGACGTTGTGGCGCTCCTCGAAACTCAGCCCGAACAGCCGGTTCGCGCAGTCGAAGGCTGCCGCGATCATCGATTCGAGCGGCAGGTAGGGTTTCACGCCGCCGGCATCGAGGGCGAAGCGCTCCTTCCGCACGCGCTCGGCGTAGTAGCGCCAGTCCCAGGGCGCGATCCGGAAGCGTCCGCCCTCCTGATCGGCAAGGCGCTGCAGGTCGCCGGCCTCCCGCAAGGCCAGCTCCCGCGCCGGCTCCCAGACGGAGCGCAGCAGGTCGAGCGCGCGCTCCGGCGTGCCCGCCATCGTGTCGTCGAGCCGGTAATGGGCGAAGCTCGGATAGCCCAGCAGCCGTGCCCGCTCCGCCCGGAGTTCCACCATCTCGGCGATGACGGCGCGGTTGTCGGTCTCGCCGCCGCCCTCGCCGCGCGCGATCCAGGCCCGGAAGGCCTGCTCGCGCAGATCGCGCCGCGCCGAATATTGCAGGAAGGGCTCGATGGAGGAGCGCGAGAGGGTAATCACGTATCCCTCGACGCCTCGCTCGCTCGCCGCCTCCCGGGCGGCGGCGCGCAGGAAGTCGGGGAGCCCGGCGAGGTCCTCCTCCGTGCGCAGGATGAGCGTCCATGCCTGCTCGTCGGCCAGCACGTTCTGGCCGAATCGCGTTCCCAGGACCGCGAGGCGCTCGCCGATTTCGGCGAGGCGCGCCCGCACCTCCGGTGGGCGGCCCGCGCCCTGGCGGACGAAGGTCTTGTGCCACCGGTCGAGGAGGCGGAGCTCTTCCGATCCCAGCCCGAGCTCGTCCCGACGCTGCTTGAGCGCATCGATCCGGCGGAACAGCGCGTCGTTCAGGTAGATCGAGCTGTTGTGCTTGGAGAGCACGGGCGCGACCTCGCGCTCGATCGCCTTGAGGGTCTCGTCCGTATCCGCGCCGGTCAGGTTGAAGAAGGTCGCGGAGATGCGGTTGAGGAGCTGCCCGCTCCTCTCCAGCGCGACGATCGTGTTGTCGAAGCTCGGCTGTGCCGAATCGTTCGCGATCGCGTCGATCTCGCGCCGGTCTTCCTCCATCGCGAGGTCGAAGGCCTCGCGGAAGCCGGCCCGGTCGATTCGGTCGAATGGCGGCGCCTCGTAGGGCGTCGTCCAGGGTTCAAGCAGTGCCTTGGCGGTCACGGAAGCCTCGCGGGAAATCGCCGGAACCCCGCTTGGCACAGGCCCCGCCGTCGCTGCAACGGCGCGGGCCCGTCAGGTCTCTCCTAGAAGACCCCCAGCACGATCGCAGCGAGCAGCACCATCGACGCGCATGCCGCCGCGGCGGTCATTCGGCTCCACCAATCCGGTCGTAAGATAACGTCCATGGCAGCCCCCAGCCTGACGCCCAGTGAACGCGAGGCTAGCAGCCCGGGTTTCCCGGAGCCAACGACTTTCGACGCTGCACCGCGGCGCGGCGTCGTGCTGCGGCGCCGGTCATGCGCCCCGGTGGGCGCGCTCCAGCGCATGCGCGACGGAGAGCGCCGTAGCGTCGCGTGCGAAGGGCGCTATGACCTGGACGCCGATCGGGAGGCCGCTTTCGAGGACGAGGCCCGGCACGTTGACGCAGGGCGTGCCGAGGAGAGTCCAGAGCCGGTTGTAGCGGGGGTCGCCCGTCCAGCCGTGGCCTGCCGGGGCGGCCCCGGGGGCCGCATAGGTGATCACGGCATCGAGCTCGGCGAAGAGCTCCTTGCTGTCCCGCCGCGCCCGGTTGGCTACGCGGCGCGCGTCGTCGTAAGCCTCGGCCGAGATGTCCTGCGCGGCGTCCAGCGCGGCCCCGAGATTCGGCGCGACGATCTCGCGGTGGGTCGCGTACTCCCAGGCGAGCGCCTGCTTTGCTTCGAAATCCTGGATGGTGCCGTGCGCCGCCCATGCATCCGTGAAGGAGGCGGGCGGCTTCACGTCCCAGATCTCCGCGCCGGCCTGTGAAAGGAGCAGCGCCGCGCGCTCGAGCGCCGCGCCCGCTGCCGGGTCCGGGGCTCCCGCGAAATCCTGCGTGACGACGCCGATCCGCGGTTTGGGAAGCGGACCGAGCGGCATCGGCCGGCCGCTGACGAGTTCGAGGCCGAGCGCTACGTCCGCGACCCCCGCCGCGAAGAGTCCCACCGTGTCGAGCGTCCATGCGAAGCACTTCACGCCGATCGTCGGGATCAGCCGGAAGGACGGCTTGATGGCGGCCGTGCCGCAAAAGGCTGCCGGCCGGATCACCGAGCCGCCCGTCTGCGTGCCGAGGGCGAGCGGGATCATGCCGGCCGCCACCGCAGCGGCCGAGCCCGCCGAGGAGCCGCCCGGCGTATGGGAGGTGCGGTGGGGGTTGCGCGTCGCCGTCGGGTCGGTGGCCGCAAAGGGGGTGGTGGTCGTCTTGCCGATGACGGTCGCGCCGGCCCGCTTGAGGGCGCAGACGACGGGCGCGTCGGCCTTGGGCCGCCAGCCGGCATAGATGGGCGAGCCCATCTCGGTCGGCATGTCGGCGGTGTCGATGATGTCCTTCACGCCGACCGCTATGCCGTTCAGCGGCCCATGGCCGGAGGGGCGCGCATCGAGGTCGCGATACGTGAAGGCGCCGATCTCTCCCTCGTGCCGCGCGATCGCCTCGAGGCTCGTCCGGAACGCGCTCTCCGGGCTGAGCGCGCCCGACTTGACGCGGGTGACTAGGTCGACGAGCGAGAGCATGGTGATCTGACGGGTCCCCCTTGGATCGCCGACCCATAGAGCAGTCGCAAGGCACCCGCACGGCTAAAGTTGATGCTGCGGACGGCCGGGCGGGAAGGGCCGACCGCGGCCTAGAGCCAGAGCCGGAACACGGCCTCTCCGTGCAGGCTCACGCCCGTGCAGCGCCAACCCCGTGCGTGATAGAACGCCTCGGCCCTCGTTCCTCGACCGGTCGTGAGAAAGGCCTGGCGGTGGCCGGCGCTGCGCAGGCGCGCGAGAGCAGCGTCGAGCAGCGCGGTCCCGTGGCCGCGGCCCAGCTTTCCGTCCGCGACGAACAACGCCCAGATAAGGCCGGTCTGGTGGTTGGCGCAGGCGAAGCCCTGCACGCCATGCTCATCCTCGGAGACGAGGAAGATCGCCTCGTCCATGTACCACGCGACCTCGGCCGCGGTGACGGCGGAGGGGTCCGTCAGCCGGTTCTCCGTCGTGCCTTGGCGGATCGCATGGATCCGCGGGAGGTCCGACCTGGTGGCGGGGCGGAGCCGGGGTGGCGTCATGCGGCTGCTTCCGTGTGCATTCGCCACGCTGCCCCGATTCGGGCCAGACGCCGGCTGACGCCGTTGAAGGCAGCTTAACCGGATCCGTTGCATTCGAGGCGAATGCGTCGTGGCTGTGTTGCGTTTCTGGCCCTGGCGCTCGTGGCCGTGGTGCTCGTGGGTTGCGGGCGGTTCGGCTTCGAGCAGCGTGAAGCCTGGCGAACCCAGGCGGAAGAATCATGCCTTTCCGCCAAGCTCGTGACCCCGACGGCCTACATGTCGCGGAGCTCCGAGATCGACGGGCCGGGCGCCTGCGGGATCTCCTACCCGTTCAAGGTCGCCGCGCTCGGCAACGGCACGATCGGGCTGGCCAACAGGCTGACCCTCGGCTGCCCCATCATCCCGGAAATCGACGCCTGGCTGAACGGGACCGTGCAGCCGGCCGCGGAGCTGTATTTCGGCACGAGCATCGCCGAACTGCGGGCCGGCTCCTATTCCTGCCGCGGCCGCAACAATCGGGCCGGCGCGAAGCTGTCCGAGCATTCCTTCGGCAACGCCGTCGACATCATGTCCTTCAAGCTCGCGGACGGACGTACGATCACGGTCGAGAAGGGCTGGAAGGGCGCACCGGACGAGCAGGAATTCCTGCGGGAGATCTTCGTGGGCGCTTGCCAGCACTTCAGCACGGTGCTCGGCCCGGGCTCCGACATCTATCACTACAATCACTTCCACCTGGATCTCGCGCGGCACGATCCGCGCGGCCGGCGCCGGATCTGCAAGCCGCTGATCAAGTTCGAGCCGCGCCTCGATCCCAACCGCCCGATCGAGGCGTCCGCCGTGCGTCCGCGTCCCGCCATCCGGCCGCTGCAGCAGCCGGCGGAGCCGCTCGAGGTCGAGGACGAAGGCGAGGATCCCTACGAGGTCTCGGGCGGCCCGAGCCGCGTGCCGGCCGCGCCCGCCTCCCGTCCCCCGTCCTACGAGATGGCGCCGCCCCGGCCGGCTGCCATGCCGCCCAGCCGGAGCGGGCCGGCCGCCTATGCGCCGCCGCCGGCACGCGGCGCCTATCCGGCTGCCCCGCCGTCCCGGAACGCCGACGTGGGTGCCCCGATGGTCCTCCAGCCTCAGCTTCATCGGGGAACGACCATCTATTGAGGCGACGAGTGTTGCCTCCCGGCCATTGACCCGCTGGCCGCGGCACGGCCAAGTTCAGCGTTCGACACGAACCTTCGGGACGCCCATGCGTCGCATTTTGCCTGCCCTGCTCCTCGGCCTGGCCGCGATCACTTCGCTTCCTGGCGCCTCCGGCGCGCGCGAGGTCACGCCGGCGGAGAAGCGCGTCCTGCCTTATACGGCCGACATTCCCTTCTGCGGCGACCCCGCGGTTCTCGCCATGGTGGCGAACCGGTTCGCCGAGACGCAATCCCAGTTCTGGAACACGGACCTGACGATCGTGGAGTACGATCGGATCCGTCCGCTCGCCTTCAAGCCGTGGGGGCTCGACTTCATCCCGCGCCGCTTCTGCACGGCGACGGCGACCCTCTCGGACCGGAGCCGCCACCGCGTGGATTATTCCGTCGGCGAGGATTCCGGCTTCATCGGCAACGGCTTCGGCGTCGTGTTCTGCGTCCAGGGGCTCGACCCGAACCTGGCCTACGCGCCGGATTGCCGGATGGCGCGCCCCTGATGGGCCGGCTCCTCGGAGCCGCTTTCGCCGCAAGTCTTGCGCTCCTCGCGTCCGGCGCCCTCGCCCAGGAGCGAGGCGGGCGGCCCGGCGATTTCGACTTCTACGTCCTGGCGCTGAGCTGGTCCCCGGCCTTCTGCGAGAGCGAGGGCACGAGGCGTGGCTCGGCCCAATGCGATGCGGGCCGCCGGCTGGGTTTCGTGGTCCATGGGCTCTGGCCGCAATACGAGCGGGGCTACCCGTCCCAGTGCGACAGCCGGAACGCACCGCGCTACGTGATCGACGGCACGTCGGACATCTTCCCGGATTCGGGTCTCGCGCGGCATCAGTGGCGCAAGCACGGCACCTGTTCGGGCCTCGATCCCGCTTCCTATTTCCGCGCGGTGCGGCGCGCCCGGGACCTCGTGACCATCCCGGAGCCGCTCCAGAACCCGTCGCGGGACGGGCAGACAACCGGGCAGAGCGTCGAGCGGGCCTTCGCGGAGGTCAATCGGGGACTGCGTCCCGACATGATGGCGGTGACATGCCGGCGCGGCGAGTTGCGCGAGGTCCGCATCTGCCTCGAGAAGGATCTCTCGGGTTTCCGCCGCTGCCCGCAGGTCGACCAGGAGGCCTGCCGTTTCGGCCCGATCCGCGTGACGGCGCCGCGCTGAGCTTGGCACCGGCAGGGCAAGGCACCACCTGATCTCCCGATGGCGGCTCGTCGCCGGCAAGAGGAGATCCGATGTTCGACGCCAAGCGCCTTCTTGGGCAGCTCATCGCAAGCCAGGTCGGCAAGTCGCTCGGTCAGAGGGGCGGTCACCAGGGCGGCGGCTACGGCCAGGGCGGCTCGCCGCTCGACGGGCTGACGCGGCAGCTCGGGGGCGGCGGCGGTTCAGGTGCCCTCGTGGGCGGCCTCGCGGCCATCCTTCTCGGCTCCAAGAAGGGCCGCAAGCTCGGCGGGTCGGCCGCGAAGCTCGGCGGCCTGGCGCTCATCGGCTCACTCGCCTATCGCGCCTACCAGGACTGGCAGGCCGGGCAGGCGGCCCGGGGCGGCAGCTTCGGTGGGAGCGGTCAGGGTCAGGCAGGCGGCGGCTTCATCCCGCCGCAGGGGCAGAGCCCATGGGGGCAGCCCGCGCGTGCGGCGGGCGGCGTCGGATTCGGGGGCTTCGCGCAGCCGCCATCGGGAACGCCCTTCAATCCGGCCCAGGAGGCCGATCAGCAGGATCTCAGCCGGGCGCTGCTGCGGGCCATGATCGCGGCCGCCAAGGCCGACGGCCACACCGATGCCGCCGAGCAGGCCAACATCTTCGGCGCCATGGACAAGCTCGACCTGGATTCCGACGACAAGGCCTTCGTGATGGACGAGCTCAGGGCACCGCTCGACATCGATGCCGTGGCTCGCGGCGCACGCGGGCCGGAGGAGGCGGCCGAGATCTACACCGCCTCGCTTCTCGCCATCGACGTCGATAACGCGGCCGAGCGCGGCTACCTGGCGATGCTCGCCACGCGCCTCAGGCTGGACGATGCACTCGTCCAGCATCTGCACCGGACGGTCGAGGAAGCCGGCGCGACTCCCTGACCGCTTCCGGCATCAATCCTCCGTGCCGGCGAGCTTGGAGGCGAACAGGGCGATGGCCCGCGCGTAGTTGTCGGACTTGTTCCACTCCTTGATGGCCGCGAAGTTCGGCTGGCCGGGATTCCAGCCGGCGCCGCGCTGCCACCCGTGCGCCCGGAGGTAATTGGCCGTGGAGGCCAGGACGTCCGGGACGCTGCGGATCAGGTCGGGATGGCCGTTGCCGTCGAAATCGACGGCATATTTGTAGTAGTTGGAGATCATGAACTGGGTCTGGCCGATCTCGCCGGCCCAGGCGCCCTTCATCTCGGCCGCCGAGATGTCCCCCCGTTCGAGGACCCTCAGGGCGGCGAAGAGTTCGCCCGTGAAACGCTCGGTCCGCCGGCAATCGTAGGCGAGCGTCGCGACGGACCGAATGACAGGCATGTTGCCCATCACGGCGCCGAAATCGGTCTCCATCGCCCAGATGGCGGCGATGATGGGGCCAGGCACCCCGAAGCGCTGCTCGATCGAGCGGAACAGGGCCGCACGCTGCCGAAGCTGCTGCGCGGCCTTCGCGACGCGGCCCGCGGTCACGCGCGTCTTCACGAATTGCTCGAACGGCACCCGGAATGCTCCCTGGCCACGATCCTTGCGCATCACGGCCTGGTCGAAGGTGACGCCGGCAAGGCCGGCATCGACGGCGCGGGCCGAGATGCCCTGCGCGATCGCCTCGCGGCGGATGTCCTGAAGCCACTTCTCGAACCCGGCCGGATCGCGGCAGGTCGCGGCGGAGGCCGCCGTCGAACAGAGGCCGAGCAGAAGTGCAGCCGCGCCGGTCCGGCGCAGGATGGTCCAGGGTGACGGCAACATCGTCTCCATGAAAACGCGCGGGAAAGCCGCACTTGGCCTCTTTACACTCGCCTATGTGGCTGAACCGCGGCTTAAGCCACCGCGGCGCCTTTCACGGGATGTTTTCACCCTGCTTCAGTGATGAAGCGCCCGCGCCAACTGGCTCTTGCTCATCTTGGAGCGCCCGGGAATGTCCCGCTTCTTGGCCATCTCGTAGAGTTCGGCCCTGGTCGGCTCGCCGCCCGACTTCGCGCTCTTGCCGCGGCGATTGCCTTCGGCGGCATCCTTCGCGGTCGCGCCTCTTCGTTCCTTCGCCTTGGTCCGGGCCAGGTTCTGCCTGTTCTTCTTCGGGCTCTCCTGGTTGGTGGCTCCGGCCTCGTGCAGCGCGATGGCGATCGCCTGTTTGGAGCTCTTCACCTTGGGGCCGCTGCCGCGGATCCGAAGCTCGCCGTGCTTGTACTCGTGCATGACGCGCTCGACTGTCTTCTTCTGCTCGGGAGATTGCTTGCTGGGCATCGTACCGTGCTCCGCTGGTGTTTCGCGGAACAACGCGGGATTGCGCAAAGCGCTCCAATACTCGGGGCAGCTTGCCGTGTTGGCGTTCGGGTCAAAGCGTGCCTAACATCCAGGCAGGTCATGAGCCGGAGGTGGTCGAATGAACTCGCAACCTCGGTGCATTGCGCTCGTCGGACCGTTCCAGAGCGGCAAGACCACGCTGCTCGAAGCGATCCTGCACCGGACGGGCGCGATCGACAGAATGGGCCGGTCGGGCCAGGGCAACCTGGCCGGCGACGGCAGCCCGGAAGGCCGCGCTCACAGCATGGGCGTCGAGCCGAACGTCGCGACCGTACAATATCTGGGCGACGCCTACACCTTCATCGACTGTCCCGGCTCGGTGGAGTTCGCGCATGACATGCGGGCAGCGCTACCGGCCTGCGATGCCGCGGTCGTCGTCTGCGAGCCGGACGACAGGAAGGTCCCGGCGCTATCGTTGGTGATGCGCGAACTCGAGGAGCTCGGCATCCCGCGCTTCCTGTTCCTGAACAAGATCGACGCGACGGGCCGGCGGGTGCGCGAGACGCTCGCCTCGCTCCAGGAGGCCTCCACGACCCCGCTCCTGCTCCGCCAGATCCCGATCTGGGAGAACGGGGCCGCGACCGGCTTCATCGATCTCGCCCTTGAGCGGGGCTTCGTCTACCGGGAGCAGGCGCCGAGCCAGGTGGTCGAGCTCGCCGCCGGCGAGCTGCCGCGTGGGAAGGAAGCCCGCTTCACGATGCTGGAGCGGCTCGCCGACCACGACGACGCCCTGATGGAGGCGCTGATCTCGGACGAGGAGCCGCCGAAGGACCGCGTCTTCCAGGATCTCTGCCGCGAGCTCCGCGAGGGGCAGGTCGCCTCCGTCCTGCTCGGCTCGGCGGAGCATGGCCACGGGGTGACGCGGCTCCTCAAGGCGCTCCGGCACGAAGCACCGACCCTAGCCGAGACGCGCGAGCGGCTCGGGATCGACGGCGAGGGGCCGCCGCTCGCCCAGGTGATGCGGACGATCCATACGGGGTTCAGCGGCAAGCTCTCGGTCGCGCGCGTGCTTCGGGGCGCGTTCCGGGAAGGCGATGTCGTGACCGGCTCGGGCGGGGCCGAGACGCGCATCGCGGGCCTCTCCCAGCTGCGGGGCGCGCAAACGACGCGCATTGCGGAGGTGGGAGAAGGCGAGGTCGCCGGCTTTGCCCGCCTCGATCCGATCACCACGGGCGAGTGCTTTGCGGCGAGCCGCAAGGCACCGGACGCGCTTCTCGCCCTCGCGGCCGCGGAGCCCGTCTATGCCGTGTCCGTGAGGACGAAGAACCGTAAGGACGATGTCCGGCTCACCTCCGCGCTTGCCAAGATCGTCGAGGAGGACCCCTCGCTGAAGCTCGAGCACAGGGCCGATCTCGGCGAGATGCGTCTGCTCGGCCAGGGGGAGATGCATCTGCGCGTCGCCGTGGAGCGTCTTGCTTCCCGGTTCCAGGTCGAGGTGGAGACCGCCAAGCCGAAGGTGGGCTACGCCGAGACCATCCGCCAGGCCGCCTCGGCACGCGGCCGGCACAAGAAGCAATCCGGGGGGCATGGCCAGTTCGGGGACGTCTCCATCGAGGTCCGGCCGCTCGGGCGAGGCGAGGGCTTCGCCTTCGAGAGCCGGATCGTCGGCGGTGTCGTGCCGAAGCAGTACATCCCCTCCGTCGAGGCGGGCGTGACGGACTGGCTGAAACGCGGCGGGCTCGGTTTCCCCGTGGTCGACATCGCCGTGACGCTGGTCGACGGCTCCTATCACGCCGTCGATTCCTCCGACGCCGCCTTCCAGGCCGCCGCTAAGCTCGCCATGAGCGAGGCGATCCCGCGCCAGGCTTCCGTGCTGCTGGAGCCGATCCTCTCCGTCGAGATCGCCATCCCGTCGGGCGCCATCTCCAAGGCGGCCAGCCTCGTGACGGCGCGCCGGGGGCAGGTCCTCGGCTACGATTCCCGGGCGGGCTGGCCCGGCTGGGACGTCCTGTCCGCGACCGTCCCTGAAGCGGAGATCGGCGACCTGATCGTGGAGCTGCGCTCGGCGACGGCCGGGGTGGGGACCTTCTCGACGAAGTTCGCCCGCATGGCCGAGGTGACCGGACGCCCGGCCGAACTGGCGCTCGCCGCCGCGAGCTGACGCCGATCCGTCGCGACTACGTTCAGAGGATGAACCGGCTCAGGTCGGCGTTGCTGGCAAGGTTCTCGACCTGCGCCCGCACATAGGCGCCATCGATCGCGAAGGTCTCGCCGGAGCGGTCGGGCGCCGTGAAGGAGATGTCGTCGAGAACGCGCTCGAGCACCGTCTGGAGACGCCGCGCGCCGATGTTCTCGACGCTCGAGTTCACGTCGACTGCGACCTTCGCCAGCGCCTCGATCGCGTCGTCCGTGAATTCGAGCCGGATCCCTTCGGTCTGCATCAGGGCGACCGATTGCTTGATCAGGCTCGCCTCCGTCTCGGTGAGGATGCGGCGGAAATCCTCGATGGTGAGCGGGTTGAGCTCGACCCGGATCGGCAGGCGGCCCTGCAGTTCGGGCAGGAGGTCCGACGGCTTCGAGACGTGGAACGCCCCGGACGCGATGAACAGGATGTGGTCCGTCTTCACCGTGCCGTGCTTGGTCGAGACGGTCGTCCCCTCGATGAGGGGCAGAAGATCACGCTGGACGCCCTCGCGCGAAACGTCGCCGCCGATCCGCCCTCCCTCCGAGCGGGCGCAGATCTTGTCGATCTCGTCCAGGAAGACGATGCCGTTGTTCTCGACCTGCCGGATCGCCTCCTGCACGATGGCGTCACCGTCGAGCAGCTTGTCGGATTCCTCGCTGATCAGCGGCTCGTAGGCCTCCTTCACGCTCGTGCGGCGCGTGCGCGGCCGGCCGCCGCCGAGGGCCTTGCCGAGCATGTCCGAGATGTTGATTGCGCCCATCGAGGCGCCGGGCATGCCGGGGATCTCGAACATCGGCAGCGCGGGCGCGCCGCCGCCCTGGAGCTCGATCTCGATTTCCTTGTCGTCGAGTTCGTTCGCGCGCAGCTTGCGGCGGAAGGAGTCCCGCGTCGCCTGGGAGGCCGTCTTGCCGACCAGCGCATCCAGCACGCGCTCCTCTGCGGCGAGATGCGCCTTGGCCTGGACGCTCTTGCGCTTCTCGTCGCGCACGAGCCCGATCCCGACCTCGACGAGGTCGCGCACGATCTGCTCGACGTCCCGGCCGACATACCCCACCTCGGTGAACTTGGTCGCCTCGACCTTCAGGAACGGCGCGCCCGCGAGCTTGGCCAGACGGCGCGAGATCTCCGTCTTCCCGCAGCCGGTCGGCCCGATCATCAGGATGTTCTTGGGCGCGACCTCCTCCTTGAGGGGCCCTTCCAGCTGCTGCCTGCGCCAGCGATTGCGCAAGGCGATCGCGACGGCCCGCTTCGCATCGGCCTGGCCGACGATGAAGCGGTCGAGTTCGGAGACGATTTCGCGGGGGGAGAAGGTGGTCATGGATTCAGAGGTTTTCCGGCCATAGCCGGGATGTGTGAAGGACGCGCACGATCTCAAGTCGGTGATCTGCGAGACGGTAGACGATGATGTAGGGTGTGCCGGAGACGAAGAACTCGCGTGTTTCCGAAAGACGGCCAACCCGCCCGATGCCAGGGTGCGCCGCGATGGTTCTTGCTGCTCCGGTCAGCCGTTGCGCGAGCCGGGCTGCGGCGGGTCGATCGTGTTCCGCCACGTAATCTGCGGCAGCCTTGACGTCGGCGCGAGCGCTTGGGGCCCAGCTGACCTTCACTTCGCCTCGGAATAGCTCGTGGCGAGCTTTTCCATCTCCTCCTGCGACACCGACTCTCCCCGGTCCAGCTGCGCCAGTCCTTCCCGGATCGCGGCGAGATGCCCTTCCTGAACGTCCAGCCAGCCGGTGAGCGCCTCGTTCACGATGCCATCGATGCTCTGACCGTACCGGGCTGCGAACTCACCGAGAGCAGTCGCGGTGGCGCCGTCGAGCTTGACCGTGAGATGCTCCGTCATCCTCGTGCCCTCAATATGCGATCGATCGTACGAGTACCCGCGGCCCGATACCAGTGCTGGTGTCGCCTCATCCCTCCAGGCTCTCGATCACGACGTTCCCGTTCGTATAGACGCAGATCTCGGCCGCGATCGCGAGGGAGCGGCGGGCGATCGCCTCGGCGTCCATGCCGGTATCGATCAGGGCGCGGGCCGCCGCGAGGGCGTAATTTCCGCCCGAGCCGATCGCCATGACGGCTCCGTCGGGGGTCGATTCCGGCTCCAGGACGTCGCCCGCGCCGGAAAGGAGCAGGCTCACCTCGCTGTCCGCGACCAGCATCATCGCCTCGAGGCGGCGCAGGTAGCGGTCGGTGCGCCAGTCCTTGGTGAGCTCGACACAGGCGCGCGTGAGCTGCCCGGGATACTGCTCCAGCTTCCCCTCGAGCCGCTCGAACAGCGTGAACGCGTCGGCCGTCGCGCCGGCGAAGCCCCCGATCACGGCACCCTTCGCCAGGCGTCGCACCTTGCGGGCATTGCCCTTCACGATCGTCTGGCCGAGGCTCACCTGGCCATCGCCGCCGATCACCACGCGCCCGCCCTTGCGGACCATGACAATCGTGGTGGCGTGCATGCGCGGGGGTGTGGAATCTTCTGACAAACGGCAAGCTCCGGCGGGAACCGTCACTTAATCATCCCGCCTGCGAAATCCAGCCGCGCCCCCGGTGCGGTGGCGCCGCGGCCCCGTGCTTGCTACTGAGCGGCTTGAAATTTCCAGGAACGAGCCACGGGGGAACCATGCGCTCCGCGAGCGTCAGCCGCCGGACGAACGAGACCGACATCACCGTCTCCCTGGCGATCGACGGCTCCGGCCGCTCCTCGGTCGCCACGGGTGTCGGATTTCTCGATCACATGCTGGACCTCCTGGGCCGGCATGCCCTGTTCGATCTCGACGTGAAGGCGACGGGCGACCTCCATATCGACGCGCACCACACGACGGAGGACACCGGCATCGCGCTCGGGCAGGCCTTCGCGAAGGCGCTCGGCGACAAGAAGGGCATCACGCGCTACGCCAGCGTCGCGCTACCGATGGACGAGACCCTGACGCGGGTCGCCGTCGACCTGTCGGGACGGCCCTTCCTGGTTTTCCGGACCAGCTTCCCGACCGAGAAGATCGGCAGCTTCGACACCGAGCTCGTGCGCGAGTTCTTCGTCGCCTTCGCGACGAATGCCGGCGTGACGCTGCACGTCGAGACTTTGTACGGCGAGAACAGCCACCATATTGCGGAGAGCTGTTTCAAGGGGCTCGCCCGCGCACTCAGGCAGGCGGTCGCCGTGGATCCGCGCGAGGGCGAGCGTATCCCTTCCACGAAGGGCGCGCTCTGAGGGATCCGATGTCCTCCAGCTTCACCATCCACCTTCCCCGCGACGCCTCGCCGGGCGACGAGCGCGCCCTGGACCGGGCGGAGATCGTCCGGGACGGCTTCTCCTGGGGAGCCTTCTTCGTCCCCACGCTGTGGTTCCTCTGGCATCGCCACTGGATCGTTGCGGTCATCGTCCTTCTCGGCACGCTCGGCCTGTCCTTCGGGCTTGCGGCCCTGCGCCTGCCGGGCGGTGCCATCTTCCTCGTCGAGTTCCTGGTGCACCTCCTGATCGGCCTAGAGGGTGCGAGCATCCGCCGGCTCGCCTATCGGCTGCGCAAGCGCCCGACGACCGGCCTCGTGATCGCGGCCGATGAGGCCGAGGCGGAGACGAAGAGCTTCGCGCAATGGCTGGCCGCGGCGGGACACAAGTCCCTGGCGCCTGCCGAGACGCCTGCTCCCGTGCGGGTCGCTCCGGCCATTCGGCCGGCCGGTGCCGCACCCGCACCCGTGCTCGGCCTGTTCCCGGATTTCGAGGGCCGCAGATGACCGTCGCGATCGTCGATTACGGGTCCGGCAACCTCAATTCCGCCGCCAAGGCCTTCGAGCGCGCCGCGGGCGAGGGCGGCACGGGCGAGCGGATCCTCGTCACGTCGGATCCGGACATCGTCGCCGGCGCAGACCGGATCGTGTTGCCGGGTGTCGGGGCCTTCGCCGATTGCCGCCGCGGCCTCGATTCCGTGCCCGGCATGGTGGAGGCCATGACGGAGGCCGTCATCGGGAAGGGGCGCCCGTTCCTCGGCATCTGCGTCGGCATGCAGCTCATGGCCACGCGTGGCCTCGAGCATGAAACGACGCCGGGCCTCGACTGGATCAGCGGCGATGTCGCGCCGCTTCATCCCGACGATCCGGGGCTCAAGATCCCGCATATGGGCTGGAACACCCTCCATCCGCAGAAGGACCATCCGCTGACGGAGGGCATCCCGCTCGGGCCGGAGGGGCTGCACGCCTATTTCGTGCATTCCTATGCGCTGCAGCCGAAGGACGAGGGCCAGGTGGTGGCCGTCTCGGCCTATGGCGGCCCGGTGACCGCCATGGTCGCGCGCGACAATCTGGCCGGTACGCAATTCCACCCGGAGAAGAGCCAGGCGCTCGGGCTCCGGCTCATCTCGAACTTCCTGCGCTGGCGGCCATGATCCTCTTCCCGGCAATCGACCTCAAGGAAGGTCGCTGCGTCCGCCTCGTCCAGGGCGACATGGCGCAGGCCACGATCTTCAACGACGATCCCGCCGATCAGGCGGCGATCTTCGAGGGGCAGGGCTTCGAGTGGCTGCACCTCGTCGACCTCGACGGGGCCTTCGCGGGCCGCCCGATGAACGCCGAAGCCGTCCGCGGCATCCTGGGCCGGGTGACCATCCCGGTGCAGCTCGGCGGCGGCATCCGCGACATGCGCACGCTCGAAGGCTGGCTGTCCGAGGGCGTCGCGCGGGTGATCATCGGTACCGCGGCCGTCCAGGATCCCGATTTCGTCCGGGAGGCGGCGCGCCTCCATCCGGGCCGGATCGCGGTCGGCATCGATGCGAAGGACGGGCGTGTCGCCGTCCATGGCTGGGCCGAGACCTCGACCCTGACGGCCGAAGAACTCGGGCGTCGTTTCGAAGATGCGGGCGTGGCGGCGATCATCTATACTGACATCTCCCGCGACGGGATCCTGAAGGGTCTCAACATTCCCATGACTCTGGCGCTCGCCGAGGCGGTCGGCATCCCCGTCATCGCCTCGGGCGGATTGGCTTCGCTGGCGGATGTCCAGCGACTGCTCGAACCCGATTGCGCGGCGCTGGCGGGCGCCATCACGGGCCGTGCGCTCTACGATGGGCGCATTGATCCCGCGGAGGCGCTCGCCCTCATCACGCGGGCGCGCGCTGCCGGCATGGCTAGCGCTTCGGAGCGTGCGCGCGCACGGGGATGAGCGCTCCCGCATCGGAGCGGAGATCGGTTCCCGGGCGGGATGCCGATCGCGGTCCCAAAGAGCCCGCCGCCGCCGGCTTCCCGCATCTCGTGCGGGAGATCAGCTCCGGCGGCATGGTCGGACTCCTGGTTCTTCCCTTCTGCGTGTCGGCGGGGGTGGTCGCCTACGAGCCGCTCGGCCACAACTACGTCGCTGTAGGGGCTGCCGCCGGCATTCTCTGCGCGGTGGCGGGCGGGGTCACGGGTGCCCTCTTCCGGACCTCGTCCTTCATCCCGAACATCACGTCGACCACGCACTCGCTCATTCAGGCGAGCTTCCTCGGTTGGCTGATGGCGCGCGCCAATGGGGATACGACCCTGGCGCTCGCACTCCTGCCCCTCTCCGCGATGCTGGCCGGTCTGTGGCAGATCGTCATTGCGCTGTCGGGCATCGGCCGGGTCGTCAAGTTCACGCCCTATCCGGTTCTCGCAGGCTTCCTCACCGGACTTGCGATCCTCATCATCGCCCAGCAATTGCCCCGGCTGTTCGGGCTTCCCTCGTTGGGCGCCCTGGGACATGCCATCGGCACGTTCCACCTGCCGGCGCCGGCCATGCCGCTCTTCGGGCTGGCGCTGATCCTCCTCGTCACGCGGCTCGAGGCGAGGGCTCCCCATCTTCCGACGATGCTGATCGGCCTGCTCGCCGGGACGGGGCTGTATCACCTGCTGCGGGTCGTCGCGCCGTCGCTGGACCTCGGCGGCACGGTGGGCGAAATCTCGCTCCAGACGGCTTCCTTCGGGCTTCATCTCGATTTCGACACGGCGATGCGATCCTTCGCCGACTTCGAACTGCTGAAGGCGCTTCTTCTCACCTCCCTCACGCTCGCGGTCCTCGGAACGCTCGACCTGACTTTCGCCCTCCGGGCCGCACAGGACCTGGGGGATGTCGAGACCGCGCCGCGCCGGAACCTGGCTGGGCAGGGGGTGTCCAATCTCCTCTCGTCCCTCGCCGGCGGCATGACGGTGACGACCTCGATCGCCTTTTCGCGGACGATCTATGAAGGCGGGGGACGGACCCGGCTCTCCACCATCTCGCTTGCGGCCGTGCTGCTGCTGGCGGCCGCCATTGCCCCGAAGGCCGTGGGAGCGCTCCCCACCGTGGTGCTGGCCGCGATCCTGGTGAGCATCGCCTGGCGCCTCTGGGACCGATGGTGCGTGGTGCTGGTCCACGATCTTTTCCGGGCAGACGACCGGGACGCCGCGACCCGTGCGCGGCGGAACGTTGCGATCGTCCTTGCCGTGACGGGCACCACCGTCCTCGGCCAGCCCGTGGCGGGCGCGCTCGTCGGCGTGGCCCTCTCCTGCCTCGTCTTCATCATGGAGATGAGCCGACCCGTCGTGCGCCGGCAGCTCGATGGCTCGCAGCTCTTTTCCAAGCGCATCCGGGCGCAAGGCGATCTCGCGCTGCTCCGCGGGAGCGGCCGCTACACGGCGGTGCTCGAACTCCAGGGCATCCTCTTCTTCGGCAATGCCGACGATCTCGCATCGCGCGTCAAAAGCCTGGAGGGCAGTGCCCGCACGGTCATCCTCTGCCTGCGGAGGGTGACCGACGTGGATACGTCCGGCGCGACCATCCTGAAGCAGGTCGCGGCCCGCTGCCGCCAGCGCGGCATGAACCTGATGCTCTGTTCGGTCGACCCGAAATTCGGGGCTCTGCTGGCTGGCGCGGTCGGGCCGGGCTGCCGGATGGCTCCGGATCTCGACGCCGCGCTCGAGACGGCGGAAGACCGCGCGCTCGCCAGCGCGCATGCGGCGGGCGGCCAGGCTTGGCGCGCCCTGCGCATCGAGGAGACGGATCTCGCGGGCGGCCTCTCCGAGCGCGAGCTGGAGGCCTTGAAGGCGCATCTCCAGCCCTGCCGCTATCCGGCCGGAGCTGCCTTGTGCCGCGCGGGGGAACCCGCCGACAAGCTCTGGATCATCACGCGGGGTTCGGTGAGCGTGCGCCTCGCTGGCGAGCGCTCGGAGCGGCGCATCGCGGGGCTCGGGCCGGGCACCTCGGTGGGCGAGATGGGGCTGATTGACCGCCGGCCCCGCTCGGCCGATGTCTTCGCGGACGAGGAGGTCGAGGGCTTCGTGCTCACGGCCGAAAGCTTCGACCGCCTCTTGCGCGAGGAGCCGCAACTCGGTCAGTCGCTGCTCGCAACCATTGCCCGTCTCACCGCACAGCGGCTTCGGGTGACCTCCGAAGAACTGATGCTGGCCTCAAGCTGATGCTGAAAATACGGATCATACCCTGCCTCGACGTGAAGGACGGGCGCGTGGTGAAGGGCGTGAAGTTCCTCGACCTGCGCGATGCCGGGGACCCCGTGGAGGCTGCCCGCGCCTATGACGCGGCCGGGGCGGACGAGCTCTGCTTCCTCGACATCACGGCAAGTCACGAGGACCGCGGCACCCTGCTGGACATCGTGCGACGCACGGCCGCCGAATGCTTCATGCCCCTCACGGTCGGCGGCGGGGTCCGCACCGTGGAGGACATCCGTCAGCTGCTGCTGGCCGGCGCCGACAAGGTCTCCATCAACACCGCCGCCGTGAACGATCCGGACTTCGTGCGCGTCGCCGCGGAGAAGTTCGGCAGCCAGTGCATCGTGGTGGCGATCGATGCCAAGCGCGTCTCCGGGCCGGGCGAGCCGGACCGCTGGGAGATCTTCACCCATGGCGGCCGCAAGCCTACCGGGATCGACGCGATCGCGTTCGCCCGGAAGGTCGTGGGGCTCGGCGCGGGCGAACTCCTGGTCACCTCCATGGACAAGGACGGGACCCGCTCGGGATACGACCTCGCCCTGATGCGGGCCATCGCCGACAACGTTCCGGTCCCCGTGGTCGCCTCTGGCGGCGTCGGCGGTCTGGACGACCTCGTGGCGGGCGTGCGCCAGGGTCATGCCAGCGCCGTGCTCGCCGCCTCCATCTTCCATTTCGGCGAGCATACGATCGGCGAAGCGAAGCGCCACATGGCCGCGGCCGGCCTGCCGATGAGGCTGACCTGATGGGTTCCTTCTCGCTCACGGACCTCGAGCGCATCGTCGCCGAACGCGCCTCCGCGCCGCCGAGCGAGTCGCATACGGCCAAGCTCCTCGCGGGCGGGCCCGCCAAGCCGGCCAAGAAGCTCGGCGAGGAGGCCGTCGAGGCCGCCATCGCGGCCGTCATGGGCGACCGCCAGGGCCTCGTGGCGGAAGCGGCCGACGTCCTTTATCATCTTCTCGTCACACTCCGCGCAGGCGGGGTCACGGTCGACGAGGTCATGGCCGAGCTGGCGCGGCGTACCGCCCAGTCGGGTCTGGCCGAGAAGGCTTCGCGCAGGAGCGAATGACCACATGTACGAGTTCGCAGGCCGGGAAGCCCCCGTGGGCGAGGCCGTGCCGCCGCCCCTGTCGCCTCCGGAGCGGGACCTCTCCCCATACCGGACCTTCTCGCGCGACGAATGGGCGAAGCTGCGGGCGGATGCCCCCCTGACGCTGTCCGCGGCCGAGGTGGAGCGGCTCCAGTCGCTGAACGACCCGATCTCGCTGGAAGAGGTCATCGCGATCTATCTGCCGCTGTCGCGGCTCCTGTCCCTCTACGTGGCGGCCGCCCAGGGACTGTTCCGCGCCACCCAGCGCTTCCTCCTCGCCGACAAGAACGAGAAGGTCCCCTACATCATCGGGGTCGCGGGCTCGGTCGCTGTCGGGAAATCGACGACCGCCCGCATCCTGAAGGCGCTTCTCGCGCGCTGGCCGAACACCCCGAAGGTCGACCTCGTCACGACGGACGGCTTCCTGCGGCCGAACGCCGAGCTCCTCCGGCTCAACATGATGGACCGCAAGGGTTTTCCGGAGAGCTACGACACGGCCCGGCTGCTGCGCTTCCTGTCGGACATCAAGGCCGGCAAGCGCGGCGTGCGGGCGCCGATCTATTCGCACCTGACCTACGACGTCCTGCCGGATGAGGAGGTCGTGGTCGAGAACCCGGACATCCTGATCGTGGAGGGGCTGAACGTGCTGCAGCCGGCCCGCCTGCCGCGGGATGGCGCCGCGATCCCCTTCGTGTCGGACTTCTTCGACTTCTCTGTCTATCTCGACGCGGAGGAAGACGACCTCCACCGCTGGTACCTCGCGCGCTTCCTGCGCCTGCGGAACACGGCCTTCCGGAATCCGCTGTCCTACTTCCGGAAATATGCGGACCTGTCCGAGGCCGAGGCGATCGAGTTCGCCGAGGGGCTCTGGAACCGCATCAATCTCGTGAACCTGAACGAGAACATCCTGCCGACGCGGCAGCGCGCCAGCCTCATCCTGCGCAAGGGCGCGAGCCACCGGATCGAGGAGGTCTCGCTCCGGCGGCTCTGAGCGGCTTCAGCCGCGGCGCATCGGACCCTCGCCGTGGTGGCCATGCCCGCGATGCCGGTGGTGGCCGGCCATGCCGCGTACGACGCCACGGGACAATGCCGTGAGCCGCCGCTTCTGGCCTTCGTCGAGCGTGGCATAGAGCGGCTGGGAGGCGTCCGCGAGCTTGCGGAGGGCTGCGGCGGAAGCCGCCTGCCGGTCCGCGATCGCCCGCAGGCTGCCGGGCACGTCCTGGGCAGCGCCGTCCCGCATGGAGGAGAAGCGCTCCCGCCGTGCTTCGCGGCCTTCCCGGCGCTGCTGCTGCAGGCCGCGGATCGCTTCCTCGACCGGAGGCCAGAGCTTCTCCTGGTCGGCATTCAGCTTGAGGCCGGCATGAAGGGCCGCGATCCTGGCATCCGCAAAGGCCGCCTTGTCCTCCGCCGAGACGCGGCCACGGCCGCGAAAGCCGTCCCCGAAGGGGCCGCTGGCGCGGTCCTGCGCATAGGCGCCGGCAGCCGCGAGAGCCCCGACCGCCGACAGTCCGATCACCCAACGTTTCATATCGTCTTCCTCGAATGTCCGGCGGCGGATCGCGCCGAACTCCGCACGAAGCTGGGCCAGGCGAGCTTACCGGCCCCTCGCGGGCGGGTTAAAGGACCGTAATGCTATGCCCGAGAGGCCGGGCCCCCCGGCCGGCCAACGCCCCCTTTCCCGCATGAAGTGGTCGCCTGAACAGGACGACGCGATGCTGGCCGTCGCGCAATGGCTGAAGTCGCGCGACCGCCCGGTCTTCCGGCTGTTCGGCTATGCCGGCACGGGGAAGACCACGCTCGCCCGTCACATCGCGGAGAACGTGGACGGGGACGTCTGCTTTGCCGCCTACACGGGCAAGGCCGCCCTGGTGCTTCGTGACAAGGGCTGCGGCGAGGCCTCGACGATCCACTCGCTGATTTATCGCTCGCGCGGCTCGGGCGAGACCGGCCCCCGCTTCGTGCTCAACCGCCAGAGCGACGCCGCCAAGGCCGAGCTCATCGTCATCGACGAATGCTCCATGGTGGACGAGGAACTCGGGCGCGACCTCCTGTCCTTCGGCACGCCCGTCCTGGTGCTGGGCGATCCGGCGCAGCTGCCGCCCGTCAAGGGCGCGGGCTATTTCACCGAGCACGAGCCCGACGCCATGCTGACGGAGGTGCACCGGCAGGCCGCGGGCGACCCGATCATCCGCCTCTCCATCGCGGTCCGGGAAGGGGGGCGGCTGGAGCGCGGCGAATGGGGTACGACGCGCGTCATCGACCGGCGCGAGATCGATGCCGAGGCGATCCTCAAGGCGGACCAGGTCCTGGTCGGGCTCAACAAGTCCCGCCGCGGCTATAACGGCCGCATCCGCCAGCTCCTGGGCTTCCGCGACCCGATGCCGGCCGGCGGCGAGCGCCTCGTCTGCCTGCGTAACGACAAGACCAAGGGATTGCTGAATGGCGGCCTGTTCACCGTGAAGGTCGCGCGCGGCGAGCGCGGCGGCCTCGTCGAGCTCGATGTCTCGCCCGAGGACGAGGCCAAGCGCTCCGTCCGGGTCTCCGTGCCGCGCGAGTTCTTCGAGGGGCGGGAGGAGGAGCTGTCCTTCGCGACCCGCCGCAAGTCGGACGAGTTCGACTACGGCTACGTGCTCACGGTCCACAAGGCGCAGGGCTCGCAATGGGACGAGGTGGTGCTCTTCGACGAGAGCTACGCCTTCCGCGAGCACCGGGCGCGCTGGCTTTATACGGGCCTGACCCGGGCTGCGAAGCGGCTGACTGTGGTAATGTAGATACAACCTATACGAGTGTTTGCCCTGGCTATCAGATCGCGCTTTTTCTTACTGAAACGTCGTGCATCATGATCCCTGGTTGTGGTTGGGCGAGGGGCTCTCCACGCCGTAGCAGCGCTGCCGTGCCGGCGGACTGCGGACCAGGGGCTTCACATGCGTGCGCTCGCCATCGGGGTGGTGTGTCTGGGGCTCGCCGGCTGCGACACGCCGAATTTCAGGACCGCCCAGTTCCAGTTCGGAACGGCCACGACGCTCGCGGCCACCGGCAACCTGCGTTTTGTGATGGAACGCGAGCGGATGTTGCCGGATGAGCCGGTCCAGCGCGTCGCCTGCACGGAGCCCAGCCCGGATTATGCCGTGGCGGCGACGACGGACATCGATCTCTCCGTGAAGTCCGCGATACCGCAGGCTCCGGTCGAGAACCTCACGGCCAACGCCAATTTCGCGGAGGCGATCACCAAGCTCGATGGCAGATCGAAGGGAGTGCTGGCGCTCCGTGACGGCCTCTACGCAGCGTGCCAGGCTTACACGAATGGGCAGATCGGGAAGGATGCCTATTCGATCATCCTCAGCCAGTACGGCGCCTTGCTGGTCGCGCTGATGAACGAGACCGCCCCGACCGCACTACCCAAGGAGGGCGGGACTCCGCAGGCCGCGGCTGCGCTGGTCCGGTCTCAGCGTTCGGCCGCCTCCTTTGCTGCGGTTCTCGTCGCCTGCATCAACGGGCACGACCCGACCCGATCGGCGGTTGAAGGTACGAGACGCAACCCGCTTCTCACTACGTCCTATTGCAGGACCGTCCTCAACCGCGCCGCGCAGCGGGTTTGACGCTGCCCGCTCCGCGCCCGGCCTACGCCAGCCTGAGCGTGTGGACGTTGTCCGGCCGGGTCGGGCGTTCCCGGACCGCGTCCGCGTAGTCAGCGAGCGGCCTCGCCTCCCCGCAGAGCGGACCCTGCGCGCCGGCGCAGCGATGCTCGCGCAGGAAGGCGAGCTGGGCGGGGTTTTCCACTCCCTTGGCGATCACCGGTATTTCGAGGCTCTCGCCCAGTCCGAGCACCGCCTGAAGGACCGCGGCCGTCCGCTTGTTCCGGCCGATCTGCGTCGTGAAGGCGGCGTCGACCTTGATCTTGTCGAACGGGAAGAGCTGGAGCGCGGAGAGCGAGCCCTGGCCGGTGCCGAAATCGTCCATCACGATCCGCACGCCGCGTCCCTTCAGCCTCTCCAGCACCTGCAGGGCTCGCCCGGAGCCCTCCAGCAGCAGGCCTTCCGTGATCTCGATCTCCAGCCGTTCGGGAGCGAGGTGAGTTTCCCGCAGGATGGAGAAGATCAGGTCGGCAAGGCCCGTCTGGCGGAACTGCGCCGGCGAGAGGTTGACGGCCACCGAAAGCGGCCGCTCCCACCCGGCCGCCTCCCGGCAGGCCTCGCGCAGCATCCATTCACCGATCTGGAGGATGAGGCCCGTCTCCTCGGCCACCGGCAGAAAGGCCTCGCACGGGACATTTCCCCGTTCCGGATGCTCCCAGCGCAGCAGCGCCTCCAGGCTGCTGACCTCACCCGACCGGATGTCGACCTGCGGCTGGTAATCGAGCGCGAGCTGGCCCGTCTTGATTCCGTTGCGGAGATCGCGCGCGAGGTCCCGCCGCTCGCGCAGGGCCTCGTCCATCGAGCGCTCGAAGAATCGGAACACGCCCTTGCCCGCCGCCTTGGCGCGGCCGAGCGCCGTGTCGGCCTTCGACATCAGGACCTGATAGGTCTCGCCGTCCTGCGGAAAGAGCGCGATGCCGACGCTGCAGCCGATGTCGAGCTGGTTGCCGTCCACCTCGAAGGGCCTCGCCAGCGTGTCGAGCACGAGCTGCGCAGCGCCTTCAGGCGAGCGCGGCCCCTCGAGAGCCGTTGCCAGGATGGCGAATTCGTCGCCGCCGAGGCGCGCCGCCACGCAGCGCTCGCCGAGAAGCCGCTGCAGGCGCACGGCGACCTCCACCAGGAGCTCGTCACCGGCTGCGTGGCCGAAGATGTCGTTGACCTCCTTAAAGCCGTCGAGGTCGAGGCACAGCATCGCGGCGCGCCCGTCATCCCCGTAGGGCCGGGTCAACTCGCGTGTAACGATCTCCTCGAACAGCGCGCGGTTGGGCAGCGAGGTGAGGGGATCGTGCCGGGCCAGGAACTTGAGCCGACGTTCATGCTCGCGCTGGAGCCGGTTCTCGATGATCCAGGACGCGATCGCGCAGCCCAGGATCATGAGCGACACGATGCCGACGCCGTAGCCGAGCGCAGTCCCCGAGAGCAGGCCCGGCGCAAGCTCCCGCGCCGGATCGGGCACCAGCGTGATGGCCGCCATGCCGGTGAAGTGCAGAGCCAGCACGGAGAGCGCGAGCAGGCCGACGCCGACCCTTCGCAGCTGCCTTCGCTGCCTGCAGCAGAAGAGCGCCGGCGTGGCGAGCAGAACGGACAGAAGGGCGGATGCCAGGATCAGCCGGCTGTCCCAGACGATCTCGCCCGCCACCTGCAGGCCGGCCGTGCCCGTGTAATGCATGACGACCGTGGCGATCCCCAGCAGCGCGCCGGCGAAGAGGCGCGGGAGCCACCATCCCGGCACGGCGATCAGCAGGAGGAGGGCGAGCGCGGTGAGGAGCACGCCCGCGAGAAACGACAGGATTGTCGTGCCGACCTCGTAGCCAAGCGCGACATGCGGCTGGAACGCCAGCATGGCGACGAAATGGGTCGCCCAGACGCCCGCCCCCGAGACGGCGGCCGCCACCATCAGCCAGGTCATCCGCTGGCCGCGCTCCTTCTCGGCCATCATCCGCTGCACGAGCCGCACGGTCGTCCAGGCGGAAACGAGGCAGATCAGTCCGGCGAGCGCCACCAAAGACGGATCATGGGTCTCGGCGATGCAATCGGCGATCTTCAGCAAGGGGCCGTTCTCCCGCTTTCATATTCCACGGCAGTCTCGAAACCCGCGTTTCGCGGAAACAAAGAATTGCGCCTTCTCACGCCCGCCCGTCCGGCCGCAGTCCCGCGGCGCCGGCGCGACGGCCGGAGCACCGGCTGGCCGGAGCCTTGCATCGTCGAGGGAGCCCCGTTCAGGGCAGCCGGAGGTGCACGATGGGGCGCGTTGTCTCGAGATCTCTGGGGATCGCGGCGGTGGCCGCGTGCCTCGCATGGATCGGCACCGGCGCGCTCGCCCAGGGCACCTTGCGGATCGCGATGACCGCCTCCGACATCCCGCTCACGACAGGGCAGACCGATAACGGCGGGGAGGGGCAGCGTTTCATGGGCTATACGGTCTATGACGCGCTTGTTAACTGGGACCTATCGAGCGCAACGAAGCCATCCGACCTTGCACCCGGGCTCGCCACGAGCTGGGCCGTGGACGCGTCCGATAAGACGAAATGGCGCTTCGGGTTGCGTGAGGGCGTGCGCTTTCACGACGGATCCGAACTGACGGCCGACGCGATCGTCTGGAATCTCGACAAGCTCCTCAGGGAAAGCTCGCCTCAATTCGATCGCCGGCAGTCGGCGCAGGGCCGGACCCGCATCCCCGCCGTCGCGAGCTATCGGGCTGTCGACAAGCTGACCCTGGAGGTCACCACGAAAGCGCCCGACGCGACGCTGCCCTACCAGCTCGCCTGGATCATGATCTCGTCCCCGGCTCAGTGGGAGAAGGTCGGCCGGAACTGGGACGAGTTCGCCAAGACGCCGTCGGGCACCGGGCCGTGGAAGCTCGCCATGTTCAGGCCGCGCGAGCGCGCGGAGCTCGTGCCGAACCCGGATTACTGGGACAAGGCGCGGATCCCGAAGCTCGACCGGCTCGTCCTCCTGCCGCTGCCGGAGCCGAACGCCCGGACGGCCGCCCTGATGTCGGGACAGGTCGACTGGATCGAGGCGCCGGCGCCCGACGCGGTCGAGACTCTCAGGAAGGGCGGCTTCCAGATCGTCACGAACGCCTACCCGCACAATTGGACCTGGCACCTCTCTCGGACCGAGGGTTCTCCCTGGAACGACGTTCGCGTGCGCAAGGCGGCCAACCTCGCGATCGATCGCGAGGGCATGAAGGAGCTGCTGTCGGGCATGATGATCCCCGCGCAGGGCTTCTTCCCGCCGGGCCACCAATGGTTCGGAAGCCCGGCCTTCAAGCTCGGCTACGATCCGGCCGCAGCCAAGAAGCTGCTCGCGGAAGCGGGCTATGGTCCGACCAGGCCGCTGGTCACGAAAATCCTCATTTCGCCCTCGGGCTCAAGCCAGATGCAGCCGCTGCCGATGAACGAATTCGTGCAGCAGAACCTCGCGGATGTCGGCATCAAGGTCGAATTCGAAGTCGTCGACTGGAACACGCTGATCAATCTGTGGCGGGCGGGCGCCAGGTCGGAGACGAACAAGGGCGCCACCGGGATGAACTACACCTACTTCATCCAGGACCCGTTCACCGGGTTCATCCGACACCTGCAATGCAATCTCGGACCGCCGGCGGGCACGAACTGGGGCTATTACTGCGATCCGGAGATGGACAGGCTGTTCGATCAGGTGCGCAACACCTTCGACCCGGCCGCGCAGTCAGAGGTCCTGCGGAAGATCCATGAGAAATTCGTCGATGACGCGCTGTTCCTCATGGTCACGCACGACGTGAACCCGCGTGCCATGAGCCCCAGGGTGAAGGGCTTCGTCCAGGCCCAGAACTGGTTCCAGGATTTCTCGCCGATCGCGATGGCGAAATAGGAGCTAGGCGCCCGCGCGCCCCTCCTCCAGCATCAGCCGGGCGCGGGCGGAGAGCTTCTCCGTCTCGCTCTTCAGCTGCCCGCAGGCCGCCAGGATGTCGCGGCCGCGCGGCGTGCGGACCGGGGAGGCGTAGCCGGCCCGGAACACGATCTCGGAGAAGCGCTCGATCCGCTCCCAGCTCGAGCACTCGTACTTGGTGCCCGGCCAGGGGTTGAACGGGATCAGGTTGATCTTGGCCGGGATGCCGCGCAGCAGGCGCACGAGCTCGCGCGCATCCGCGTCGGAATCGTTCACGCCCTTCAGCATGACGTATTCGAACGTGATGCGGCGGGCATTCGAAAGGCCGGGATAGTCGCGGCAGGCCTGGAGCAGATCCGCGATCGGGTAGCGCTTGTTCAGCGGCACGAGTTCGTTGCGGAGGTCGTCCCGGACGGCATGGAGCGAGATGGCCAGCATCGTGTTGGTGCGCTCGCCGAGCGCCGACATCTCGGGCACGACGCCGGAGGTGGAGACCGTGATGCGCCGGCGGGAGAGGGTGAGCCCCTCGCCGTCGCTCATCACGTCGATTGCAGCGGCCACGTTGTCGAGATTGTAGAGCGGCTCGCCCATTCCCATGAAGACGATGTTCGTCACCAGCCGGCCGCCATCGGGCAGCACCGCGCTCTCGCGGTCGCCGAGTGTCGGGAAATCGCCGAGCCGGTCGCGCGCCACGACGAGCTGCGCGGCGATTTCGGCGGAGGTCAGGTTGCGCACGAGGCGCTGGGTCCCGGTGTGGCAGAAGGAGCAGGTGAGCGTGCAGCCGACCTGGCTCGACACGCAGAGCGTCCCGCGGTCGTCATCCGGGATGTAGACGCACTCGATCTCGGCCCCGCGATCATGCGGGCCGGTCTTGGGCATCCGCAGGAGCCATTTGCGGGTGCCGTCGACGGAGATCTGCTCGGCCGTCACCTCGGGCCGGTCGAGCGTGTAGGCCTCGGCAAGGCCGCGCCGTAGCACCTTGCCGACATTCGTCATCTCGTCGAAGTCCTGGATCCCGCGATGGTAGAGCCAGTGCCAGATCTGGGAGACCCGCATCCGGGCCTCCTTCTCGGGCACGCCGATCGCGAGGAGCTTGTCCTTGAGGGCCGGCCGGGTCAGGCCGATGACCGACGGCCGCGCGCTCTCGACCGCCGGAGCGCCCTGGAGGGCCGGCGGGGGAACGGGTTCGGATACGCGCGCGGCATTGTCGAGCGACGCCGTCGCCATGGTTAGCCTGCCTGATGAGCCTGGATGAGGGGCTCATATAGCATCGCAGGCCGGATTTGTTGAGGGGCGGAAGCCGGCCTTTCCGCGAAGGCTGCCCGGGGGCGCAGCCTCAGGGGCATTCCTTCTTGGCGCGGTCCAGCGCCTGGGCGAAGCCAGCGAGCGAGTAGCGGTCGCCCGTCTTGTTGCCGCGCGCCGAGGTCACAGAGAGCGTCATGGTTTGTCCCCGCGACATCGCGGCGATCACCTGCGCCTCCTCCGCCGGGTTCTTCACCCAGGCATTCTGAGCCTTGGTCACGAGCGGGAACGAGGCGTTGCCGATGGTCACCGAGGCGTCGCCGCCGTCCTTGGCATTGAACCCGAGGACCGTCGCCACCTCGTTGCGCACGTTCTCGGCCGGCCGGAAGGACACGAACACATAGGCCGGCGTGTCCTTGAGGTTCGCGGGCGTGCGGGATTTTGGCTGGGACAGCGCGTAGCAGATCTTCGCCCGCCCGGTCTGGGCCGTGTAGGTGCTCCAGTCGTTGTAGGTCGCCACCAGCGTGGCCTGTCCGCCACCGGGGGCCTGGGCAGCCGGGCGTTGTGCGAGAGCGGGGCCCTGCACGGCGAGCAGGAAGCCGAGCGCCGGGAGGACCAAGGGCAGACGATTCATGGAGGGTACCGAAGCAACGTCTCGTTAAGCTAGGCAGGACAGGGTTAATAAATACAAAACAGGCGAAAATGGCGCCGACCTCTGCCCGCCCCGGCCCCGATCAGCCCAGCCGGTACTCGGCCGCACCTCTGGTCGGAAACCCGCGGGGCGCCTCGGGGTTCTGGATGGCCCCGAACGGATAGGCGGCTTCCACGATATAGGGGCCGCCGCCCACGGACTCCCGCGCCGAGAACAGCACGAAGCGCTCGGCCGTGAAGACGAGCTTGGGGAAGTGCCCGCGCATGGCGATGAAGGCCGCCAGGTCACCGGGCGAGACATCGCGCAGGCGCGCCAGGGTGACGTGCGGCGTGTATTTGCGCGTCTCCGGCTCGAGCCCCACACGCCGCATCAGCCGTTCGTGATCCGCCTGGAGGCGGGCGAGTTCCGGGCTCGGCGCGACCCGCCCGAGAAGGGCCCGCGGACGCCCACCCCCGAAGGTGGAGAGGGCGTCGATGGTGATGCGGAGCGGCGCCCGCACCCGTTCCTCAGCCAGCATGGACGCGATGTCGCGCGCGACGCCGTGATCGACGTCCCCGATGAAGCGCAGCGTGATGTGGTAGTTCGCCGGGTCGATCCAGCGGGCGCCCGGCAGCCCGCCACGATAAAGGGCGAGTTCCTGGCCGATCTCTGGCGGGACCTCGAGGCCGGTGAAAAGGCGTGGCATCGGCATCCCTCCAAATCAGCGACACGGGGATTCTCGCGCCTGCACAAGGCTCGCCGCAAGTGCGGCGGATCGCGCGATCAACAGGCGGTTTCGCCCGGGATCAGCGTCCCGGCGAGAGATCGGGCTTCGCGGCCCCGATATCGTCACCCCGCAGCACCCGTCCGCTCGCCGTGGTGACGAAGGGCCCGCGCGCGTCCGCCGGCAGCCCCGTACGGGCAAAGGCGAGCGCCTCGCGGAGCGTCGGAAACGACTGGTTCGCCTCGCCCCAGGAAAGATCTGCCGAGGCGTTCTCGCCGCGAATCCAGCGCACTTCGGCGGGCTCGTCGAGGTTCAGTTCGTCTGCCATTCCGGTCTCCTACCGCTGGCGAGAACGCCCGAGGCGGCCGGCGGTTCGCCGGGAGGGCCGGGATCACTCCTTGAGTCGACCGAGAAAGGTTTCGACGGCCGGCAGGATTCCCTCCACCATGACCTTCACGCCCTCTGCCGAGGGGTGGAGTCCGTCCGGGAGCTGCAGTTTCGCCTGGCCCTGAACGCCTTCGAGGAAGAACGGGTACAGGACGAGGTCGTATTTCTTGGCGAGATCCGGATAGATCGCATCGAAGCGGCGGATGTAGTCGGGCCCGAGATTGCGGGCCGCGTACATGCCGGCGAGCATGACGGGGATGTTGCGCTCCTTCAGGCGGGTGATGATCGTCTCGAGCGCGCGCCGGGTCACGTCGGGATCGGTCCCGCGCAGCATGTCGTTGGCGCCGAGTTCGAGGATCACGCCATCCGTGCCGTCGGGGACGGACCAGTCGACGCGCTCCAGCCCGCCCGTCGCGGTGTCGCCCGACACGCCTGCATTCACGATCTCGACCTTGTGACCGCGGGCCTTCAGGGCCGCCTGGAGCACGCTCGGGAAGGCTGCCGCTTGCGGCAGATTGTACCCGGCCGTCAGGCTGTCGCCGAGCGCCACGAGCTTGACCGTACGCTCTGGCGCGGCATTTGCGGCTCTCGGGCCGAGAGCTGCCAACGCGGTCACGAACAGGGCCATCGCCAGCGCCCCCCATTTGCCGGGCGCCCGATGCGACCCATATGTCCGGCTGCGCAAAGCCAGCGCCATGTTCAATCTCCCTGGGAACGGGGGCTGAGATCGGGTCTCCGTGAATGCCAGGCAAGATCATCGAACTCGAGGATGTCCAGCTCAGCCTCGGGGATGGAGCCGCGCGCGTCGACGTGCTGCGGGGCATCAGCCTCTCGGTCTCGGCGGGCGAGGCGGTGGGCCTCGTTGGCCCGTCGGGTTCCGGCAAGTCGACGCTCCTCATGGTCCTGGCGGGCCTGGAGAGGCCTGATCGCGGCCGGGTCGTCCTGGACGGGGCGAATCTGACCGGGCTCGGCGAGGATGCGCTCGCGCGGGTGCGCGGCCGCCGCATCGGCATCGTTTTCCAGTCCTTCCACCTCGTGCCGACCATGACGGCGCTGGAGAACGTCGCCCTGCCGCTCGAGCTCGCCGGCCGCGAGAGCGCATTCGAGCGCGCCCGGGCCGAACTCGAGACGGTCGGGCTCGGGGCGCGGCTGCACCACTACCCGGCGCAGCTCTCGGGCGGCGAGCAGCAGCGGGTGGCCATCGCGCGCGCCCTCGCGCCGGATCCCGCGATCGTGGTCGCGGACGAGCCGACCGGAAATCTCGACGAGACGACCGGGCGGGGCGTCGCGGATCTTCTGTTCACGCTGAAGCGCGAGCGCGGCATGACGCTCGTCCTCGTCACGCATGACCCCTCGCTCGCGGCGCGCTGCGATCGTACCGTCGGGCTCCGGGCCGGGCGGATCGCAGAACCCGTCCCGGCGGCGGAGATCTAGGCCAGCATGCACGGCACCATCCCGGCCGCCTCCTCCTCGCCCCCCGGCAAGGCCGGGCTGCCGCTCGTGCTTCGCCTCGCGCTCCGCGAGCTGCGGGGCGGCCTCGCGGGCTTCTTCGTCTTCATCGCCTGCATCGCGCTCGGCGTCGGCGCGATCTCCGGGGTGGCGTCCATCGCGCGCTCCCTCGTCGAGGGCGTGGCGAGCCAGGGCCGGACCATTCTCGGCGGGGATGCCACCTTCTCGCTGATCCAGCGCGAGGCGACTCCCGGGGAAAAGGCGGCGCTCGCCGCCCAGGGCCAGGTCGCGACGGTCGCGACGCTCCGCGCGATGGCGGTCGTGCCCGAGGGAGCGGCGCTGGTCGAGGCGAAGGCCGTGGACGGGAGCTACCCGACCCGCGGCACGCTCGAGACGGAGCCCACGGCCCCGGTCGCGGACCTCCTGGCCGAGCGGAACGGCGTTTGGGGCGCTATCGCGGATCCCGTCCTCTTCGAGCGGCTCGACCTGAAGCCCGGCGCCCGCATCACGGTCGGGGGCGCCGCCTTCGAGCTGCGCGCGCGGCTCGTCGCGGAACCGGACAAGATCGCCAACGGCATCGGGTTCGGGCCGCGCCTCATCCTGTCCCAGGATGCCCTGCGGGCGACGGGCCTTCTGCAGCCCGGGAGCCTGGTCCGCTGGAGCTACCGGCTGTCGCTGCCGCCCGGCCGCGACACGGACGCGGACCTCGCCGCCACCGTCGAGGCCGTCGCGAAGGCTGTCCCGGAAGCCGGCTGGGACGTCCGCACGCGGCTCAACGCCGATCCGCGCTTCACCAGCAACATCCTGCGCTTCTCGCAATTCCTGACGCTCGTCGGCCTGACCGCGTTGCTCGTCGGCGGCGTCGGCGTCGCGAATGCCGTGACGGCCTTCGTGGACCGCAAGCGGAACGCGGTCGGCATCCTGAAGAGCCTGGGCGCGACCGGCGGCACGGTGATCGGCGTCTTTCTCGTCCAGGTGATGGCGATCGCCCTGATCGGCATCGCGATCGGTCTCGCGATCGGGGCAGGGCTCCTGTTCGGCACGGCGGCGCTCGCAGGCTCGATCCTGCCGCTCCCGATCACCCCCACGCTGGCTCCGCTCGATCTCGGGGCGGCCGTGCTCTACGGCCTCCTCACGGCGCTCGCCTTCTCGATCCTGCCGCTGGGCCGCGCGCACGACATCTCCGTCTCCGGCCTGTTCCGGGACCGGATCGCGCCGGACCGGCGCTGGCCACGGGCCCGCTATCTCGTCGCGGCGGCCGCCGCCGGGATCGCCCTCACGGCCCTCGCCGTGGTTGCCGCGCAGGACCGGCGGGTCGCGATGGTCTTCGTCGGCGCGGCCTTCTTCGCCTTTCTCCTGCTGCGCGTGGTGGCCGAAGCCGCGATGGCGATCGCCCGCAGGCTGCCGCATGTCCGGCATCCGTCCGTCCGGCTGGCGATCGCCAACCTGCACCGGCCGGGCGCCCTCACGCCCTCCCTCGTGCTGTCGCTCGGGCTCGGGATCACGCTGCTGGTCACGATCGCCGTGATCGACCGCAATCTCAGCCGCGAGCTGCATTCGACCCTGCCCGACCGGGCGCCGAACTTCTTCTTCATCGACGTGCCGAGCGCCCAGACAGAGGCCTTCGGGCGCTTCCTGGCCGAGAAGGCGCCGGGCTCGGCCCTGGAGGCCGTGCCGATGATGCGGGGCCGCCTGACGGAGCTGAAGGGAATCCCGGTTGCCGAGGTCAAGGCCGCGCAGGAAGTCGCCTGGGTGCTCGACGGCGACCGGGGCATCACCTACGCGAAGGCACTCCCCGCCGGCTCTTCGCTGGTTGCCGGTGAGTGGTGGCCTGCGGATTACCGTGGGCCGCCGCTCGTGTCCTTCGGAGACGAGGCCGCCCGCGGCCTCGGCCTGACCGTCGGCGATACCGTGACCGTCAACGTGCTCGGACGCACCATCACGGCGCGCATCGCGAACCTGCGCAAGATCGACTGGCGCCGCCTCGGCATCAACTTCGTCATGGTGTTCTCGCCCAACACCTTCGCGGGCGCGCCGCATACGGAGCTGATGACGATCACGATGCCGCGGGGGGCGGATCCCGCCGGGGAGCCGCGCCTCCTGCGCGACGTCGCGCGCGCCTTCCCGAGCGTCACGAGCGTCCGGGTGAAGGACGCGCTCGAGGCCTTCAACGACATCGTCGGCCAGCTCCTCTTCGCGATCCGCATCGCGAGCTCCGTCGCACTGCTCGCGAGCGTCCTGGTCCTGGCCGGCGCCCTGGCGGCCGGCCACCGCGCGCGCGTCTACGACGCCGTGATCCTCAAGACGCTCGGCGCCACCCGGCCGAAGCTCGTCCTCGCCTATGCGCTGGAATACGGGATGCTCGGCCTCGCGACGGCCTTGTTCGGGCTGCTGGCCGGCTCCGGGGCCGCCTACTTCGTGATCACGCGAATCATGAAGCTCGGCTTCTCGCCCGATCTGGCATCGGCTGCGTCGTGGGCGCTCGCGGCGGTAGTTGTCGCCGTCGGACTCGGCCTCGGCGGGACGTGGCGGATCCTCGGCCAGAAGCCCGCCCGCCACCTGCGCAGCCAATAGGGAAAGCGCTAACCTTGGCGCGCAGTCGGATGTTCGGCACCGGCCGGGAGGGAGGTCTTCCGGCGCCACAACCTTAGCAAGGCCTTGTCGTCTACTCTGCTTGGCCCCATATTCCGTCCATCGCCGGAGGTCCGGCGCAGGAGGGTGCGTGCAATCCTCCCGAGAACAAACACGCTGAGAGCCATCCAGAGGACGACTCCCATGCCTTCCTTTATCCCGAACCAGGCCGGCTACGGCACGGGGTTCGCCCGGACGACCGCCGAGGTCGATCAGGGCCTCCGTTCCTTCATGCTCGGCGTCTACAACAACATGATCCTCGGCCTTGCCGTCTCCGCGCTGGTCGCGCTGGGCGTCAACAAGCTGGCGGTCACGGCTGACGCCACCCAGGCCGTCGCACGCATGAACGGCCAGTATTTGACTGCGTTCGGTCGTACCCTCTACGGCACGCCCCTGATGTGGGTCGTGGCGCTGGCGCCGCTCGCCTTCATCTTCTTCTTCAGCTTCCGGATGGACAGGATGTCCGCCGCGACGGCGCGCACGACCTTCCTGGCCTTCGCGGCCGTGATGGGCGCGTCGCTCTCGACGGTCCTGCTGCGCTACACCGGCGCGAGCGTCGTCCAGACATTCTTCGTCACGGCGGCGGCCTTCGGCGGCCTCAGCCTGTGGGGCTACACCACGCAGCGTTCGCTGTCGGGGATGGGCTCCTTCCTGATCATGGGCCTGATCGGCCTGATCCTCGCGTCGTTGGTCAACATCTTCCTGGCGTCGAGCGCGCTCCAGTTCGCCATCTCGGCGATCGGCGTGCTGATCTTCGCGGGCCTCACCGCCTACGATACGCAGAAGCTGAAGGAGATGTACCTGTACGGCAACTATGACGGCGAGACCGCCGCCAAGGTGTCCGTCTACGGCGCGCTGACGCTGTACCTCGACTTCATCAACATGTTCCAGTTCCTGCTCGCTTTCATGGGCAACCGGAACGAGTAACGGCTCCGCTTCAAGGCTGGCCTTGCAGAAACCCCGGCCGAAAGCCGGGGTTTTTCTTTGCCCAAGGGGCAGAGACCCCATCTGATCAACGAGGAGAATGCAGTGGCCACCGCGGTCCGTCTGCGCCACCCCCAGTCCGGCATCGTCAGGACCGGCTATTACGGCTTCAGCTGGACGTCGTTCTTCTTCGGCGGCTTCCCGGCGCTGATGCGCGGCGACGTCTGGATCGGGCTCGCGATCCTGGCCGGCTCGCTCGTGGCCTCGGCCTTCTCGGCCGGCCTGCTCTGGTTCGCGGTCGGCCTCGTCTGGGCCTTCATCTACAACAAGCGCTACACGCTAGGGCTGCTCGAACAGGGCTACGTCTTCGACGACGATCCCCGGCGGGTGGCGGACGCGAAGCGCACGCTCGGCGTCGCCTGACGGGCTCCAGTCCGGGATCCAGCCACGCCCGGTCGGCGTGGTGGTCAGATCCCGCGCAGGGTCATGCCCTAGTTCGCCACCACCCGCAGCGGCTCCAGCACGCGCACCACCCGGTCGAGCTCGTGGCCGCGCTTGAGCACGCGCCCGCCCGCCGCCACCACCGAATAGGCGCCCTGGCGCCGCGCAAGGGAGGGCTCCTTCACGATCCGGTAGAGCGGCATCTCCGACGCGCGGCGGAAGACGGAGAAGACCGCCCGGTCCCGCTCGAAATCCATGGCGTAGTCGCGCCACTCCCCCTCTGCGACCATGCGGCCGTAGACGTTGAGGATCAGGCGCAACTCGTCACGGCTGAAGGTGACCTGGGTTTTCGGGGCGGCGGCCGGGAACGGCACCACGTGGCCGCCGCTGCGCAATATCTCAGGCTGCTCGCCCTCGTTCATCCTGCCTCCCGCCTCGGCTGTCATGAGCCCGTCACGGGATGATGGGCCTCACCAGCCCTGCGCGCAAGCGACCGCGTCCGCGTGCTCGGCTGCGTGCGCGTCAGGACGCGGCCTCGACGACGAGGGTGGCGCCCTCGAGCCGGCGGACGACGACATCCCGGCCGGCCGGGAGGTCCGGCCCGATGATGCGCCAGACCGTGTCGTCCACCTTGATCCGCCCCTCGCCGGAGACGATCGGCCGGTCCAGCGTGAAGCGCCGGCCGATCAGGCTTTCCGCACGCCGGTTCAGGGATCCGGCGCCGCCCGCGCTGCCGCGCCAGGTCAGGGCACGCCCGATGAGGACGGCGGCGAGAGACAGGACCGCGAAGGTGACGAAGGAGGCCTGCCACGACAGGTCGAAGGCGGCATCGACCAGCCCCGTGAGGATCGCCGCGATCCCGAGCCAGAGGAGGAAGATCCCGGGCGCCACGGTCTCCAGCCCGATGAGCAGGAGGCCGAGGACCAGCCAAATCCAGGGCTGCAGCCCGACCTCGTCCCACATGGTTCAGGCCGCCGGCGGGGGCGAGGAGGGCGGCAGGCTCCGGCCTGCGCGCGGCCTCGCCTGGCCGCCCGCTCCGTCGCTCCCGAAGACGGAGCGCGTGATCTCGGCGATGCCGCCCAGCGTGCCAGCCAGCGCTGCGGCTTCGATCGGCACCACGACGACTTTCTGGTTCGGGGCAGTCGCGATCGCCTTCATGGCCTCGACGTACTTTTCCGCGACCAGGAAATTCGCTGCCGCTATGTCGCCCCGGCCGATCGCGTCGGACAGCATGCCGGTAGCCTTGGCTTCCGCCTCGGCCAGGCGCTCGCGAGCCTCCGCGTCCCTGAAGGCGGCCTCCTTGCGGCCCTCGGCGGCCAGGATCTGGGCCTGCTTCTGGCCCTCGGCACGGAGCACTTCCGCCTGGCGCAGCCCCTCCGCCTCGAGCACCGCCGCGCGCTTCTCGCGCTCGGCCTTCATCTGGCGGGCCATGGCGCCGGCGAGGTCGGCCGGCGGCAGGATGTCCTTGATCTCTATGCGGGTCACCTTCACGCCCCAGGGGGAGGCGGCGGCGTCCATGACGCGCAGCAGCCGCTCGTTGATCTCGTCCCGGTGCGAGAGGAGCTGGTCGAGGTCCATCGAGCCGACCACCGTGCGGATGTTCGTCATCGTGAGAACGAGCAGCGCCTGTTGCAGATCCGAGACCTCGTAGGAGGCGCGCGGGGCGTCGAGCACCTGGTAGAAGGCGGCGGCATCGATCCTGACGCCGGCATTGTCGCGCGTGAACGCCTCCTGGCTCGGGATGTCGAGCACCTGCTCCATGATGTTCACCTTGTGCCCGATCCGCTCGACATACGGCACGATCAGGCCGAGGCCGGCCGAGAGGGAGCGCGAATACCGGCCGAAGCGCTCGACCGTGTAGACATGCCCCTGGGGCACCGTCCTGACGCCCGCCGCGATGGTCACGATGACCAGGATCACGAGGGCGACCACGAAGACGTTCAACCCGAGCGAGACCTCCATTCCATGCCTCCGGTCCGGGTGCGATCGGCTGCGCGCCCGGCGTGATCTCGTCCTAGTCCGAACTTGGTTTCCGTCTCGTGTCCGTCAGGCGGCTTTCTGGCTCCGGCCGACAAAGGCGCCGCGCAGTCCCTCCGCCAGCGCGGCGACCGGCGCCGAGACGCCCGCGCGGGCGAGGTAGAGATTGATCGAGAAGGGCGGCAGCCCCGGAAGACCGGAGGATGGCCCGAGCACCGTCACCCCGTCCGGAACGGTGCTGGCGAGCGCCGCCACGACGGCGAGGTCTGTCTGCACGGTCGCGCTCGATGCGTCGAGGCTTGAGACGTCCGTCACGACCCGGAACGGGATGTCGGCCTGGCGCAGGGCCTCGAAGATGGTGGGCCTGAAGGCGCAGTTCTCGCAGGAGGCGACGGGGAGCGGCCGCTTGTCGTAGGCCTCCCCGCCCAGCGCCCCCACCCAGACGAGCCGGTCTGTCGCCAGCAACTCGCCCTCGCCGCCCGCCACGGGCTCCTCGACGAGCGCGATGTCGAGCTCGCCGGCCATCAGGGCCGCCTTGAGGGCTCGCGACGCCTTGCAGACGAGCGTGATCTCGACCCGCGGATGGGCGCGCGAAAAGGCGCGCAGCACGGCCGGAAGATAAATCGCCACGAGGTCGTGCGGGACGCCGAGCCGGATCTGGCCGGAATAGACCTCCGTGGTCATCTCGCTCCAGATCTCGTCGTTTAGTGCGAGCAGGCGCTTCGCCCGGCCGAAAACCCGCTCGCCGGCATCGGTCAGCGTGATGCCCCGGCGCTCGCGCTCCACCAGCTGGCAGTCGAAGGCGTCCTCGAGCTTTTTCACCTGCTGGCTCACGGCCGCCTGGGTCAGGTTGAGGACGTTCCCGGCCGCCGTCATCCCGCCGGCTTCGACCACGGTCACGAAGGCTCGCAATTGCCCGACATCGAGGTTGCGCATCCGGCTGCTCGCATTAGAGGTCGTTATGCGAGACATAATGAACATTCGTTTCCATTATGCAAGCCGCCGTCTTACCTCAGGATCACATCGGCCCGCATGGGCCAGCCTGAAGGTCCGAGGAGGACGCCATGTCGGGTTCGATCGTCGCGTTCCGGGAAGAGACCGGCCTTGGCCGGGCCAGCACGGCAGGGCTGGCGGCGAGGCTCCGCCAGCTGGCCGGAGCCCTTCTGGCCGAGTGGCAGCTGCGCCGGGACCTGGCTCATCTGCAGTCGCTGGATGGCCGCGCCCTCCACGACATCGGCCTCACGCGCGGCAGCCTGGAAGGCGCCGTCCGGCACGGCCGGGGCAGGCACTGGCGGCCGCGCACCGAGCCGGGCGAGCCGATCCGCGAGCTGGCCGAATGGCCCGTGATGCCGATCAGCTGGACCGAGTGGCGCTGACCGCCCGACCTCCCTACCGTGAACGGCCGCGGCCGCTCGCGCGCGCCACGGCCTGAACGGGGAGGAGAGGTTGCAGACCGACTGGGCGCTCGTGCGCGAGATGATGATGGGTGCGATCGATGGCTGCGAGAGGCTCGAGGCGCTCGGGCTCGGGGAAGAGGACCGTCACCTGACGGGCGAGGCGAACGGGTTCAGGGCCTCGGTGTTCGACGCCCTCACCAGCGCCTGGACCTATCCCGAGAGCGTGCGATACCGGCTGATCGCCGAGCGCAACGCGGCCGGGGTCGACCGCCCCTACCTGCCGGAATCCGCCCGCATCCTCCGCAACGTGGCCGAAGCCTGCGCCGAGCTCGTCGGTGCCGGCGAGCCCGCCCCCGGGGCGGCTGCAGCGCGCGAGATGGTGCGCTGGTATTCAGGCCACCTCACGCCCCTGCTCGAGGATGCGGCGCGTTCGCGGCCCGTGCCGGCCTGACGTTCAGATCCAGCCCTGGAGCTCGCGCTCCACGACCGTGCGGATCACCCGCATGCCCTCCGGCGAGTCGTTGAGGCAGGGCAGGTAGGCGAAATGCTCGCCGCCGCCGCCCTCGAAATAGTGCCGGTTCTCGCCGTTCAGCTCTTCCAGGGTCTCCAGGCAATCGGCCGAGAAGCCGGGCGCCACGATAGCCATCCGCTTCACGCCCGAGGCGGCCAGCTCCTTCACGGTCTCGTCCGTGTAGGGCTTCAGCCACTCGTCCGGCCCGAAGCGCGACTGGAAGCTCATCCGGAAGCGTTCCTCCGGCCAGCCGAAGGCTTCCCGCATCAGCCGCCAGGTCTTGTGGCAGTGGCAGTAATAGGGGTCGCCCTTCTTCAGGTACTCCTCCGGAATGCCGTGGAAGGAGACGAGGATCACCTCGGGCTCGAAGGTGAGCTTGGCGAGTTCCTGCCGCATCGAGGAGACGATCGCGTCGATATAGACGGGATCGTCGTGGTAGGGCGGCGCGACCCGCACGGCCGGCTGCCAGCGCATGTCCATCAGGGCCCGGAAGGCCTGGTCGCAGGCCGTCGCCGAGGTTGCGGCGCAGTATTGCGGATAGAGCGGCACGAGAAGGATGCGGTCGCAGCCTTCAGCGAGAAGCGCCTCGATCCTGTCCTTCGTGCGCGGAAAGCCGTAGCGCATGGACCAGTCGACCACGATCCGGTCGCCCGCCGTCTCGCGCAGGCTCGCCGCAAGCTGCTCGGCCTGGCTCCGCGTGATCGTCTTGAGCGGGCCCTCGTCCAGCTCGTTGTTCCAGATCGTGGCGTAGTCCCGCCCCTTCCGGCTCGGCCGCGTCGACAGGATGATGCCGTTGAGGAGCGGCCACCAGACGAGGCGCGAGGTTTCGATCACGCGCCGGTCGGAGAGGAACTCCTTCAGGTAGCGGCGCATCGGCCAGTAGGTCGTCGCCTCGGGGGTGCCGAGATTCATCAGCAGGACGCCGAGCCGGCCCGAGCGCACGGGCGGGTGCCCGGCCGGACGGTGTGCGGCGGAAGCTGGGTCGATGGGTGGCGTGGCGCTCGCAGACATGAGGCGCTGATACCCTAGCCGCTCGAGATTTGCCCGGGGACATTTCGCCCGCGGATCAAACCTTCGAGATCGCGTCGTCAGTCCGCGACCTTCTCCTCGGCGAGGCCATGCGCGTCGAAGATGCGGCGCACCGTCCCGTCCCGCTTGGCGCCCGTCAGCCAGTCGGTTGCAAAGGCGAGCGCGGCGGGCCGGTCCTTCGGCACGGCCACGGCCACGGCGGTGTGCTGGAAGCCTCCGCTGACGATGCGGGAGCCGGGAACCTGGTCCCGAACGGGCGCGAGCGAGTCCCGCGACAGCGCGAAGGCATCCGCGCGGCCGTTCTTCATCATGGCGATCGCTTCGGCCACCGATGCGACCGGCTGGGGCTGGGTCCTGGTCAGCGTGCGGGCCGAGGCCCGGATGGTCGTCGTCCCCGCGATGCCGACGACACGCATTCCCGCGCGGTCGACCTCCTTCACGTCGCTCACGCCCGACGCGCCGGTCACCAGATAGGTGCTTTCCAGGTCGTAATAGCCGGGCCCGAAGGCCACGAGTTCGCGCCGCGTCGCGTCCACGGGCATGAAGGCGAGGTCGACCTCGGCCTTGCGGGTCGCCTCCGTGGCCTCGCCCGAATTGGGGAAGATCCGGAACGCGGCCGGTACCCCGAGGGCCTTGGCGAGCGCGTCGCCGAGGTCGCGGGTCACACCCTTCGGGGCGCCGTCCGGTGCGCGGCCGACGAAGAACACGCCGGAATTCGGCGCCTCGACGAGCGCGATGCGGATCCTGCCCGTGGGGGCCAGCTCGGAAAGTGCCCTTCCATCGACCGCGAACGCTGCCGAAGCGGCCATCATGCCTGCCATCGCGACCAGTCCGACACTCAGAATCCTCATGGCGCCCTCCCAGGCTTTCCGGAAGGGGATTGCAGACGCAGCCCGGCGTCAATCCGGCTAGGCCCTCAGGCGGCGGGCGCCTCGATCAGCGACGCGACAGGCCCGGTGGGGATGCGGCGCTCGTGATAGCCGTGGCAGGCGACGCCCTCCGTGAAGGGCGAGATCTCGGTTCGGCAGCGATCGTTCGCGTAGGGGCAGCGCGGGTTGAACGTGCAGCCGGAGGGCGGGTTGATCGGGTTCGGGATCTCGCCCCGCACCGGCTCGCGCCGCCGCCCGACATGGGCGAGGTCCGGCACGGCGTCGAGGAGCATGCGCGAATAGGGGTGCTTCGGCTCGGTGAAGAGCCCGCGCCCGTCGCCGATCTCGACGATGCGGCCGAGATACATGACGCCGATGCGGCTCGCCATGTGCCGCACGACGGCGAGGTTGTGCGAGATGAACAGGTAGGTGAGGCCGAGCCGGTCCTGCAGGTCCCGCATCAGGTTCAGGATCTGCGCCTGGACGGAGACATCGAGCGCCGAGGTCGGCTCGTCGCACACGATGAACTCGGCATCCGAGGCGAGCGCGCGTGCGATCGCAATGCGCTGGCGCTGCCCGCCCGAGAACTCGTGCGGATACTTCACGCCGTCGTCCGGGTGCAGGCCGACCAGCCCGAGCAACTCGCCGACGCGGGCCCGGATCTGGGCCTCGCCCTGGATGAGATCGAAAGCCCGGATCGGCTCGGCGATGATCTTGTCCACGCGCCAGCGCGGGTTCAGGCTCGCATAGGGATCCTGGAAGATCATCTGCATGCGCCGGCGCACGCGCTTGCGGTCGGCCGCGGAGGCACGGCCGGTCATGCTGACGCCGTCGATCGTGACCTCGCCGGCCGTGGGCTCCAGGAGCCCGACGACCATGCGGGCGACCGTCGACTTGCCCGAGCCGGATTCGCCGACGAGCGCGAAGGTCTCGCCGCGCGCGATCTCGAAGGACACGTCGTCGACGGCGCGCAGGAACTGCCTCGGGGCGCGCTCGATGACGCGGTTCAGGAAAGGCGACGAGACGTCGAAGACGCGGCGCAGGTTCTTCACCTGCACGAGCGGGGCGGTGCTCATGCGGCGGCCTCCCGCGGCGCATAGGCCGGATCGTAGAGATGGCACGCGACGGGGTGCCGGTCGTAATTCGTGAGGTCCGGCCGGACGGTCGTGCACGGCCCGTATGCCCGCGGGCAGCGCGGGTTGAACGGGCAGCCCGGGGGAATGGCGGAAAGCCGCGGCATCGAGCCGGGGATCTGCGCGAGCCGGCCCTCATGGCCGGTGAGGGTCGGGATCGCCCCCATCAGGCCCTGCGTATAGGGGTGGAGGGGGCTGCCGACCACGTCCGCCACCTTGCCGATCTCGATCACGCGGCCGGCATACATGACGGCCACGCGGTCGGCCGTCTCGGCGATCACGCCCATGTCGTGGGTGACGAGCATCACGGCCGTGCCGTGGTCGCGGCAGAGGCGCTTCAGCACGGTGATGATCTGCGCCTGGACGGAGACGTCGAGGGCGGTCGTGGGCTCGTCCGCGATGATGAGCTCGGGCTCGGCCGAGAGCGCGAGCGCGATCACGACGCGCTGGCGCATGCCGCCCGAGAACTGGTGCGGGTAGCCGTCGATGCGCTTCTCGGGCGCCGGGATGCCGACCTCGGCCAGGAGGTCGATCGCGCGCTTCCTGGCCGCCGAGGCGGAGAGGTCCGTATGCGTGCGGATCGTCTCCACGAGCTGGTCGCCGATCCGGTAGAGCGGGTTGAGGCTCGTCAGCGGGTCCTGGAAGATCATGCCGATGCGCTTGCCGCGCACCTTGCGCATCTCCTCCGGCGGCAGGTTGTCGATGCGCTGGCCGTCGAGGAGGATTTCGCCGCCCGCGATGCGGCCGGGCCGGTCGATCAGGCCGATCACGGCCGAGCCCGTGACCGACTTGCCGGCGCCGGATTCGCCCACGACGCCCAACACCTCGCCGCGGCCGATGTCGAAGGAGATGCGGTCGAGCGCCCGCAGCGTGCCGCGGCGCGTCACGAACTCGACCGTGAGGTCGCGGACCTGGAGGAGGGGTGTGGTCACGGTGCGATCGCCCAGTTTTCGACCGAGAGGCCGGGCACGCGCCGGAACTCGTCTTCGTTGTTGGTGACGAGCGTCAGCCCGGCGGAACGGGCATGGGCGGCAATCCAGAGATCGTTCGGCCCGATCAACTGCCCGCGCCGTTCCAGATGCGAGCGGATCTCGCCGTAATGGATAGCTGCCGCGGCAGGCATGCCGGCCAGTGTCAGAACGGCCATTAAGCTCTCGAGCGTCGCAAGCGAATGGACACGCTGATCGCTTTTCTCTGCGCCGACACGGAGTTCGCCGTAGCTGATAACGGAGACGATGGCGTCGACGCGGTTGAGCTCGGCCACTCGCCTCACCAGACCCGCAGGCCGCCGCCGCCGCAGGCGGATCAGCGTGTCCGTGTCGAGCAGGAATCCGGCCAAGCTCAGAACTCCTCGCGCGTCTCGGGAGGACGTTCGTCCTTGATCCCCTCGAATACGTCGTCCGGAAGCGCCTGCAGCAGCTGAATGAGCCTCTCCACGTCGAGCTTCTCGGGTTTGGGGCTGAGCACGACATCGTTCCCTACGAGGCGGACGTCGATCTCGCCCTCCGGAAGATTGATGTCGTCGGGCATCAGGACGGTTGTCCGCTTGTCGGACTTGACGACCAGTGCCGTTCCCATGGTCACCTCCCCGAGCACACCTAGTCATGCGAGCGGAGCATTTACCGCAGCTTCGGGTTGAGCGCATCGCGCAGCCAGTCGCCGAGCAGGTTCACGGCGAGCACGAGCAGCGCGAGCGTGAGGCCCGGGAAGGCGGCGATCCACCATTCGCCGGAGAAGAGGTAGCGGTTGCCGATCCGGATCAGGGTGCCGAGCGAGGGCTGGGTGTCCGGCATGCCGGAGCCGAGGAACGAGAGCGTCGCCTCCGTGATGATGGCGAGCGCGAAGTTGATCGTCGCGATGGCGAAGACCGGCCCGATCGCGTTCGGCAGCACGTGCCGCACCATGATGACGGGCGAGGGCAGCCCGATCAGGCGGGCGGCGTGCACGTAGTCGCGGTTCTTCTCCACCATGACGGAGGAGCGCACCGTCCGGGCGTACTGGACCCAGAAGGACAGCCCGATCGAGAGCACGAGCACGCCGAGGATCGCGCTCGTCGACATCTGGCCGCCGGAGACCGCCTTCGCGACGCCGTCCACCAGGAGTGCGATCAGGATCGCCGGAAAGGTCAGCTGCACGTCGGCGATCCGCATGATCACGGCATCGACGGCCCCGCCGAAATACCCGGCCATCAGGCCGAGCGCGATGCCGAGGGTGGCCGAGAACAGCACCCCGAGCGCGCCCACGATCAGCGACACGCGCAGGCCGTGAAGGATGGCAGAGAGGATGTCGCGCCCCTGGTCGTCAGTGCCGAGCAGGAAGGGCCACTGGCCATCCGCCGACCAATAGGGCGGGATGCGGCTGTTGATCAGCTCGAGCTGGGCGGGATCGAACGGATCCTGCGGGCCGAGATTGGCCAGCACGGCCGCCAGGAAGAAGACCAGCGTCGCGAAGGCCGCGACCATCGCCAGCTTGGAGCTCTTGAAGGAGGCCCAGAGGTCGCTGTCGAGCGCCCGGGCCAGGAAGCCGGGCGGCTTGGCGCCAGCAGCCGCGCCCGATGTGCTTGAGACCGCCATCAGGAGGGCCGCCCGGAGATGGTGATGCGCGGATCGACCGCCGTGTAGAGGATGTCCACCACGAGGTTGATCGTCACGAAGATGAAGGCGACCAGCAGCAGGTAGGCCGCCATGATCGGGATATCGACGTTCTGGACGGCCTGGAGGAACAGGAACCCCATCCCGGGCCACTGGAACACGGTCTCGGTGATGATCGAGAAGGCGATGACCGAGCCGAGCTGCAGGCCCGCGATGGTGATCACCGGGATCAGGGTGTTCTTCAGGGCGTGGCCGAAATGGATCGCGCGGGTGCGCAGTCCGCGCGCGCGGGCGAACCGGATGTAGTCGGTGCGCAAAACCTCCAGCATCTCGGCCCGCACGAGCCGCATCACCAGCGTCATCTGGAACAAGCCGAGCGTGATGGAGGGCAGGACCAGCGCAAGCAGCCCGGACCGGGTGAGGAAGCCGGTCGTCCAGCCGCCCACGTTCACTACGTCGCCGCGCCCGAAGGAGGGCAGCCAGCGCAGGCTCTCCGAGAAGACGTAGATCAGCAGGATGCCGATCAGGAAGGTCGGCAGCGAGATGCCGAGAAGCGAAACGGTCTCGAGCGTCGCGGCGAGCGCCGTCCCGCGTTTCAGCGCCGCCACCACGCCCAGCAGGACGCCCAGACCGAGCGCGAAGATCGTCGCGCACAAGGCGAGCTCGAGCGTCGCCGGCAGGCGCTCGGCGAAGAGGGCCGAGACGGGCTGGCGGAACTGGTAGGAGATGCCGAAATCGCCCGTGACGGCCCGGCCGAGATAGCGGCCGATCTGCACCGGGATCGGGTCGTCGAGGCCGAGCGAGGCGCGGATCTTCATCCGCTCCTCGTAGGGCGTGTCGAGCGAAACGATCTGGTTCACGGGATCGCCGACGAACCGGAACATCGTGAAGGCGATCACGCCGACGGCGAGGAACACGCCGATGGCCTGGAGGACGCGCCGGACCAGGAAAGCAATCATTCAGGAAAACTCAGGTCCCGGCCGGAACGGGCCGGCCGGGTCCGCGATGCAGGAAGGGTGCCGTTACTCGCCCTTCACGACCCACTCGAACCGCACCTGGTTGTCGCCGCGCTGAGCCACCTTCAGCTTCTTCGACACGCCCCAGGCCAGCGACTGCTGGTGCAACGGGATGTAGCCGTAATCGGCGATGCCGATCTCGTAGGCCTGCTTGATCATCCCGTCGCGCTTGGCCTGGTCGGTCTCGACGAGGATCTGGTCCGTCAGCTCGTCGAGCTTCGGGTTGCAGTAGCCGCCGGAGTTCGTGTCGCCGCGCGAGGCGCCGTTGCGGCCGCGGCAGCCCATGATCTCGTAGAGAACGTTGTGGCTGTCGCCCGTCGCCGGCGTCCAGCCGAGCAGGTAGAACGAGGTGTTGAACCCGCCCGACTTGAGGATCTTGGCGAAGTACTGCGCCTTCGGCTCGATGATCGGGTTCACCTTCACGCCGACGCGGGCGAGCATGCCGATGACGGCGCGGCAGATGTCGCCGTCATTAACGTAGCGGTCGGAGGGGCAGTTCATCCCGACCTCGAAACCGTCCGGATACCCGGCTTCGGCGAGCAGCTTCTTGGCCCGGTCAGGATCGGCCTTCGGACGGGTGAAGTCCTTGGCGAGCCTGAAATATTCGGGCGCGATCATGAGCGCCGACGGGGTCGACAGGTTGCGCATCACCCGCGACTTGATCACGTCGACGTCGATCGCCTTGTAGAAGGCCTCGCGCACGCGGGGATCCTTGAAAGGGTTCTTGCCCTTCACGTTGGAATTCACGAGCTCATCGCGCACCTGGTCCATGCCGAGGAAGATGGTCCGGGTCTCGGGACCGGTCAGCACCTGGGCGTTCGGCGAGCCGTTGACGCGGTTGATGTCCTGCAGCGGCACGGGCTCGATGATGTCGACCTCGCCGGAGAGGAGCGCCGAGACGCGGGTCGAGTCGTTGGCGATCGGCGTGAAGATGACCTCGTCGACATTGCCCTCCATCTTCCCCCAGTAGTTGGGGTTCTTCTTGAAGACGGTGCGGACGCCCGGCTGGTGGCTCTCGATCGTGAACGGGCCCGTGCCCATCGCGTTCAGGGAGGCGAAGCTCGGGGTCGTGGCGGCCGCCGGGGTCGGGGCGACGGCATTGTTCTTCTCCGACCACGCCTTCGACATGATGTACCAGCCGTCGAACTGGTAGTTCAGGATCGGGTTTGGCTTGTCCGTGATGATGTCGACCGTGTGGTCGTCGACCTTGACCACCTTCGCGTCCGGCGGCAGGCGGGTCGCGAAGTTGGAGCCCGGCGCGCGCACGCGTTCCGCCGAGAAGACGACGTCGTCGGCCGTGAAGGGCGTGCCGTCGGAGAACTTCACGCCCTTGCGCAGGTAGAAGCGCCAGCGGTTCGGCTCGGGGATCTCCCAGCGCTCCGCCAGGGCCGGCTTGATCGACAGGTCCTTGTCGCGCTTCGTCAGGCCCTCGTAGACATGGCCGAGATGCGCGATCGTGGTCGTCTCGTTCAGGGTGTAGGGATCGAGCGCCTTGAGGTCGCCCTGGTTGGCATAGCGGACCGTCACGGCCGAGGCGGGCAGGGCGGCCGTAATGGCGCCGGCAGCCGCAAGCGCCAGGATTACGCTGCGAAACTTCATGCGATGGGATCTCCGAGAGCCGTCACCGATCGGAGGTGCCAGCCTGGGCGGGGAATTTAGAACGTCTCAGACAAGCCGGTCCAGCCCCGCTTGTCTGCGGCATAGCGGTCTTTCGCCGTGCGAAGAAAGTCGTAGGCCGGTCATCGCCACCCGAATTCGCTCGACAGCCGGGCCGTCTTCGGATATGGCGGCGGGCAATTCACAACAGGATGCTGAAATCCTGCGGGATGACGACGTCGCCCGCCAGCAGAGGTTTTTCGCCATGAACATCATCGAGCAGCTCGAGCGCGAGCAGATCGCGGCCCTCGGCAAGACGATCCCGGATTTCGAGCCCGGCGACACCGTCATCGTCAACGTGAAGGTCCGCGAAGGCGAGCGCACCCGCGTGCAGGCCTACGAAGGCGTGTGCATCGCGCGTTCGGGCGGCGGGCTGAACGAGTCCTTCACGGTCCGCAAGATCTCCTACGGCGAGGGCGTCGAGCGCGTGTTCCCGGTCTATTCGCCGGTGATCGACTCGATCAAGGTCGTGCGCCGGGGCAAGGTTCGCCGCGCGAAGCTGTACTACCTGCGCGACCGCCGCGGTAAGTCGGCCCGTATCGCGGAGCGCACCGATCGCCGCGCGAGCAACCAGAACGCCAAGGCCCAGGCGCCGGCGGCCGCCGAGTAATCGGCCCGGCCAGGACGCCCACGAAAGCCGCCGCAAGGCGGCTTTTTTGTTGCTCCGGTTGACCTTGGCTCCAAATCATGGATGTCTTTTATCCATGATCGAGGGCCGGCGGTGAAACTCAGCGACGGCGTCGAGCAGGCGATCCACTGCGCGGCCATGATGACGGGGCTGGCGCCGGGGGCCGTGCTCTCGGCCGCCGCCCTCGCCGAGTTCCACGGGGTCTCGCCGAGCTACCTGCTCAAGCACCTCCAGGCGCTGTCGCGCGCCGGCATCCTCAGGACCGTTCCGGGTCCGAAGGGCGGCTATTGCCTCGCGCGCGCCCCGAAGGAAATCTCGCTGCTCGACATCGTGCTTGCCGTCGAGGGGAGCGAGCCTGCCTTCCGCTGCGCCGAGATCCGCCAGCGCGGACCGAACCCGCTCCCGGGCCGGTATTTCAAGGCGCCATGCGGGATCAAGGTCGCCATGCTCAAGGCGGAGCGCGCCTACCGGGCCGAGTTGAAGGGGGTCACGCTGGCCGATCTCCTGGAGGATCTGGCGGCGGTCGACGATGGGGCCATCGCGGCGAGGGGTTGCGCCTTCCTCGCCCGAAACCAGCGATCCTGAGGCGCCTCGCGAGGAGACCATCAATGCATGAGCGTCTTGTCTACGGGAAGGTCGTGCCCGACGCGTACAAGGCCGTTCTCGGCCTCGAAACCTATGTCCAGAAAAGCGGGCTGGAGCGCCGCTTCGTCCACCTCGTCAAGCTTCGCGCCTCCCAGATCAACGGCTGCGCCTATTGCGTCGACATGCACTCGAAGGAGGCGCGCCACGACGGATTGAGCGAGCAGTGGATCAACCTCCTCTGCGTCTGGCAGGAATCCCCCGTCTACGACGCACGCGAGCGGGCGCTCCTCGCCTGGACGGAAGCCGTGACCCTCCTGGCCGATACGGGTGCGCCGGACGAGGATTATGCCGCCCTGCGAGAGCACTTCTCCGACGAGGACATCGTCAAGCTGACGGTGGCCATCGCGACCATCAATGTCTGGAACCGCCTCGCCGTGGGCTTCCGCTCCCAGCATCCGGTCGACAAGACCGCGCCGGCCGCGTGAAGCGGGAGGCACGGAGGCCTGCGCGCCGCATTGCCGCGCGCAGGCAATCGGATTAGATATCTGGAATGGCTTCAAGGACGGTAGCGCGCATCGCTCCGGGGCTCGTGGTGCTCCACGACCACGCGCGCCTGCCGTCCAGGTTCTTCGGCCGGTTCACGGCGGCGATCCTCGCGGACCTTAGACGCTCAGTCTGACGACGCGCACCAGGCGCGACTGTGCCCTGTCCCGAGCGTGCCCGAAGTGCCGCTCTCCCTGTTCTCAAGGTCACCACGATGTCTGCAACAAACGGTCCCCGCACGCTCTACGACAAGATCTGGGACGATCACGTCATCGATCGCCAGCCCGACGGGACCTGCCTCCTCTATATCGATCGCCATCTCGTCCATGAGGTGACCTCGCCCCAGGCCTTCGAGGGCCTGCGCGTGGCGAAGCGGCGCGTCCATGCGCCGGAGAAGACGCTCGCGGTCGTCGACCACAACGTCACCACGGGTGACCGCCACACCGGGATCGACGATCCGGAATCCGCCCAGCAGATCGCGGCGCTCGCCGAGAACGTCCAGGAATTCGGCATCGAGTATTACAACGAGCTCGACGTCCGGCAGGGCATCGTCCACGTCATCGGGCCGGAGCAGGGCTTCACGCTGCCGGGCCAGACGATCGTCTGCGGCGACAGCCACACCTCGACGCATGGCGCCTTCGGGTCGCTGGCGCATGGCATCGGCACCTCGGAGGTGGAGCACGTCCTCGCCACCCAGACGCTGATCCAGAAGAAGATGAAGAACATGCGCGTGACCGTCGACGGGCGCGCCCCGGCCGGCGTCACCGCCAAGGACATCGCCCTCGCCATCATCGGCGAGATCGGCACCGCGGGCGGCACCGGCCACGTCATCGAATATGCCGGCGAGGCCATCCGGGCGCTCTCGATGGAGGGCCGCATGACCCTCTGCAACATGTCGATCGAGGGCGGCGCGCGCGCCGGCATGGTGGCGCCGGACGAGACCACATTCGCCTATCTGAAGGATCGCCCGAAGGCCCCGAAGGGCCATGCCTGGGACGAGGCCGTGCGCTTCTGGCGGACGCTGCCGTCCGACGAGGGCGCGCATTTCGACCGCGAGATCAGGCTGGACGCCTCCAGCCTGCCGCCGCTCGTCACCTGGGGCACGAGCCCCGAGGATGTCGTTTCGATCAACGGCTTCGTGCCGGATCCGGACGGGATCACGGACGAGAACACGCGCCTGTCGAAGAAGCGGGCCCTCGAGTACATGGGCCTGAAGCCCGGCACGAAGGTCACGGACATCACGATCGACCGGGTCTTCATCGGCTCCTGCACCAACAGCCGGATCGAGGACCTGCGCGAGGCCGCGAAGGTCGTCGAGGGCATGACGGTGCATCCCTCCGTCGAGGCCTGGATCGTCCCGGGTTCGGGCGTGGTGAAGATGCAGGCCGAGGCCGAGGGGCTCGATCGGATCTTCAAGTCGGCCGGCTTTGCCTGGCGCGAGCCGGGCTGCTCGATGTGCCTCGCCATGAACGCCGACCGGCTGGCCCCGGAGGAGCGCTGCGCCTCCACGTCGAACCGCAATTTCGAGGGGCGGCAGGGCCACAAGGGCCGCACGCATCTCGTCTCGCCCGCCATGGCGGCCGCGGCCGCGATCGCCGGGCGCTTCGTGGACGTCCGGACCTTCCGGTAAGGGGAAGGGGCGGCCTCGGCCGCCCCGCCCGCTCAGTACCAGTGCCGGCGGTGATGGTGCCGGTAGTGATGCCTGCGGTGGTGCTTCTTCCAGCCGCGATGGTGGCCGCGATGCCAGCCGTGGTGTCGCTTGGGGTGGCCGCGCCAGCCATGATGCCGGCCATGGTGACGGCCCTGCACCTCGACGATCGGCGCCTCCGCCGCCATGCCTTGCGGCGCGACCGGGAGGGCGTTCGCGCCGATGGTCAGCCCAAAGAGGATCGCCGACGCGGCGAGTGCATGTCTCAGCATTCGATAAACTCCATCCACCGGGATGTCCGGTTGCGGACCCGAACGGCTCAGGAAAGAGTGCGTTCCCTCGAACAGGCATCGCCATGCCGGGCAGGTGAGCCGTGAACCAGGATCGGGAAGAGGAAAGCCGGGAGGCGCTGGAGCGCGTCCGGCGGGACAGCGAGACCGTTGGCACGTCTTCGCTCGCGCGGGCCGCGCGGCGAACCGGGGATCATTTCGCCGGCCGTGACGCCATCGGGGAAGCGGAGGGCGGCGGGACCGACCCGATCGAGCTCTGGGGCCGCCGCATCGGCCGCGCCATCTCGGTCGTGGTAGCGGCGGGCCTCGTCTGGTGGCTCGGGTTCCAACTCGGCTGGTGGTGAGCGGGCGCTGCGCGCGGCGCCCTCCCGCGCCGGTCGGACCGGTCTGGCCAGGCGGGGCCGGAGATCCTCATCCCCGGAAGGCTTCTTGATCCATCGAACGTTACGAAATAACATTACTTAGAGCGCTCGCCCGGCGAGCCCGGGAATCCTGCATGAGCCGCCTCGTCCTCGCCCTCCTCGCCATTCTCGCGCTCGGGCCCGCACCGGGCCTGGCTGCCGAGGGGAAAGTCCCGGTCGTCGCGAGCTTCTCCATCCTGGCGGATTTCGTCCGGGAGGTCGGGGGCGACCGGGTCGAGGTCTCGGCCCTGGTCGGGCCGGACGCGGATCTTCATTCCTTCCAGCCGTCCCCCGCCGACGCGCGCCGCCTCAAGGAGGCGCGCCTCGTGGTCGTGAACGGACTCGGGCTCGAGGGCTGGATGGACCGCCTGGTGCGATCCTCGGGCTCCAAGTCCGTAGCGGTGCTCACGGCCTCGACGGGCGTCTCGCCGCTCAAGGACGGCGCGCAGGGTGGGCACGCGCACGACGGGCACGCCCATGACGTCGACCCGCATGCCTGGCAGGATGTCGCCAACGCCAAGCTCTACGTCGCCAACATTCGGGACGGCCTTGTGCGGATCGACCCGGAGGGACGCCCGGCCTACGAGGCGAATGCGGCGCGCTATCTTGCGCAACTCGACGAACTCGATCGCGACATCCGGACCGGCATCGCGGCGATCCCGCCCGCCCGGCGCGAGGTGATCAGCACGCACGAGGCCTTCGGCTATTTCACCCGCGCCTACGGCATCGCCTTCACGGCGCCGCAGGGCGTCTCGGCCGGAGGCGAGCCGAGCGCGGCCGACGTCGCGCGCATCATCCGCCAGATCAGGGCGAAGAAGATTCCGGCGGTATTTCTCGAGAACGTCTCGGACGGGCGTCTTGCTTCCCGCATCGCGGCCGAGGGCGGGGCGCGGCTCGGCGGGCGGCTCTATTCCGACGCACTGGCGACCCCCGGAGAGCCGGCCGCGAGCTATATCGGCATGATGCGGCACAACCTCGCCGCCCTATTGTCCGCGTTAACAAGTGGTTAACCGCGCCCGGCACGGTCGCTGCACAACGACAAGGTGAACACGACGGAGTGTCTCGCCTTGGTACGACGACCCGAAAACCTGTTTCAGCGCGGGCCGGTCATCCGCGATCTGAGCGTCCCGGACGAGGAACTCGTCCTCAGGCCTGGGCGGCTGCGCGCCATCCGACGGCGCCGGCGGCCCGGGGGCCTTCTCCGGCGGCTCTACGGCACGGCGCTGACGGCCTGGACGCTCGGCCTCGTCGCGGCGAGCGCCGGCATGCTCCTCAACGGCGGCGCCCGGTCGGGCGGCGACGACACGGCCTTGCCGGTCGTCTTCGCCGAGGTGGCCGTGCCGCTGCCGGAGGCCGCGATCCCGTTCGAGACCTACGGCCTCAGGGAAGTCGGGCCGCCGTGATCTCGACCTCGACCTTGAATTCCGGTCGGGTGAAGCCGCTCACGATGACGAGCGTCGAGGCATAGGTCTCGCCGGACACGTAGCGGCTGCGCACCGCGCCATAGATCGGGAAATAGGCCCGGTCGGTCACGAAGGCGTTGAACCGGATCACGTCCGCAAAGCTCATCCCGGCCTCAGCCAGGATCGCCGACAGGTTCTCGAAGCAGAGAACGCATTGCGCCTCGACATCCTCGGGCACGAGGTCGTCCGGCCCGACCCCGAGCTGCCCGGAGGTCACCAGGATCTCGGCACCCGCCGGCGCCAGGACCCCGTGGCTGTAGCGGCTGAAGGGCGCCCTGATGGCGGGCGGGTTGACGGGTCGGTTCATGAGCGAGTGTCCGCGAAGGCTGCGATCAGGCTAGCTCGCGACTTGGTCCTGCGCCAAGAAGGCGGCGCCAACAGGGATCGACGATGAGCCTCCGCCTCCGCCCGGCAGACGTGCCGACCGGCGCCGCCTACCGCATCGCCAATGCTCGGGTCCCCCTCGACCTCGCGCCCGGGCTGCACCTCGCCTCCGGGCCGGACAGGATTGCGGCCGCCGACATCGTCGTCGAGCGCGGCAGGATCGCCCGCATTGCGCCTCCCGGCGAGGGCGGGGCAGGGGACATCCCGGCGATCGACCTGCGCGACGGCCTCGTCCTTCCGCGCTTCGTCGACATGCACACGCATCTCGACAAGGGACATATCACGGCCCGCTCGCCGAACCCGGACGGCACCTTCCTGGGCGCCCGCATGACGGTCGCGGCGGATCGCGAGGCGCGCTGGACGGCCGACGACGTCCGGGCCCGCATGGATTTCGCGCTGCGCTGCGCCTTTGCGCACGGCACGGGGGCGATCCGCACGCATCTCGACAGCATCGGCCCGCAGACCGGCATCACCTGGCCGGTCTTCGCCGAGATGCGGGAGACCTGGGCCGGGCAGATCGCCCTCCAGGCCGTCGCCCTCTTCCCGTACGAATGCGTCGAGGGCGACGAGGCGCAGTTCCGGTCCATCGTCGAGACGGTGGCCCGCCATGGCGGCGTGCTCGGCGGCCTGACCTTCATGGGCGAGGCGCCGGACGAGCGGCTCGACCGCGCGCTCGACCGGATGATGGGGGCCGCCGCCGCGAACGGGCTCGATCTCGATTTCCATGTCGACGAGAGCGACTCGCCCGACGCCCGGTCGCTGGAGCGGATCGCCGATGCCGCCCTCCGCAACCGCTTCCACGGCCGCATCACGGCCGGCCATTGCTGCTCGCTCGCCCTCTTCGACGAGGCAGACCGTCGGCGCGTGATCGGCAAGGTCGGCGAGGCCGGCATCGCGATCGTCTCCCTGCCGATGTGCAATATGTATCTGCAGGACAGGCAGGGCGGCCGCACCCCGCGCTGGCGTGGCGTCGCGCCCCTGCACGAGCTCGATGCGGCGGGCGTTGCCGTTGCGGTCGCGAGCGATAATACGCGCGACCCCTTCTACGCCTATGGCGATCTCGACATGGTCGAGGTGTTCCGGGAGGCGACCCGCATCCTCCACCTCGACCATTCGGACCGGCCCTGGGCGCGCCTCCTCGGCCCGGCCGCAGCCGCCATCACGGGGCTGGACGGGGCGGGGAGCATACGGGAGGGCGGCCCGGCCGACCTCGTCCTCATCTCGGCCAGGACGTTTGGCGAACTGGTCACCAGGCCGCAATCGGACCGCCTGGTGCTCGTCGCCGGACAGGCGATCGACACGGGCCTTCCCGATTATCGCGAGCTGGACCGGCTTGGCGGTTGACGGCTCGCGCTCATCCCGGCGAAAGCCGGGATCCACGGAGCGGCGGCCGGGGGCAACGGCGTCGGCCTCATCCGCTCTAGGCCAGCCGGTCGAGCGAAAAACGCTTCACGTCGTAGAGCAGCTTGATGAAGGCCTCGGCCGCGAACTCGGCCGTGAGCCGGCCCTTTTCCGCCGTGGCCCGGGAGGCGTCGCCGGCGGCGCCGGAAGCATGGAGGTCCTGCGCGATCCAGCCGAAGGCCGTGAAGCCCGTCGGCCGCAGCAGGTCGAACTCCTTGGCGATCTCGATCGTGGAGGGCGCGAAATTCCCCGCCTTGTCCATCTTCACGAGGTCCGGCCGGAAATGTAGCATGAGCGAGGTCTCGATGTCGCCGGCATGGATGCCGACCGCGAGCTCCTCGTCCGTGTAGAGCCCGGCCGGGCGGCCGAAGCGGCTCCAGGAGCAGCCGACCACCAGCATACCGAGCCGGACCCGCAGCTCGCGCGCGACGATCGAGATCAGGTCGACATTGCCGCCGTGGGAATTGACCATGACGAGCTTGGCGAGCCCGGCCCGGTGCACCGCCTCGCCGATCTCGACCCAGGCCTTCATGGCGGTCTCCGCCGAGAGCGTGAGCGTGCCCGGCGAGCGCAGGTGCTCGTTCGACTTGCCGATCGCCTGCGTCGGCAGGATCAGGATGTCGAGGTCCTCGGGCAGGCGCTGCAGCACCTCCTCCACCATCCCGTCCGCGATCGCGGTGTCCGTCATGACCGGCAGGTGCGGCCCATGCTGCTCCGTGGCGGCGATCGGCCAGACGACGATCGTCGTCTCGGGATCGAGCGCGGCGAAATCGGTCGTCGTCAGCTCGGACCAGTAGTGTTTGCGCATGTGTAGAGGGGGTTGAAGAGCGGTCCGGTTGGTCGCCGGCGCCACTCAGCCTATATTGGGGCGATGACGATAGCATCCGCGGCGCCCGCATCGAAGCTGCTCGCTGAACACGATCCAGCCGAACTGGATGTCGTGAGCCTGCTCGAGCCTGTCGTTACGGAGACCGGGACCCTTCCGAGGGGCGCCCAGGGCACGATCGTCATGAAGTGGCAGGGTGATCCGGCATATTGCGTCGAGTTCATCGAGCCGTTTCCGTCGCTTGTAGACCTGACCCGCTCTCAGTTCGAAGTCGTCTGGACCGCGTGATCGGCTCGGATCCGCGGATTGGGGTCCAGGTCTTCGTGGTCGGCCGGGAGAAGCTGGTCGGCTACCTTCTCGATCTGCAGCACCCCACCGGCGCGTCGAAGGCGGCATTCTTCCTCGGACGAGGCTTCTCGCGCGAGCGGCCGGACGACCTTGCTCATGCGCTCCGCAAACATGGGCGGAATGGCGAGCTGATTGGTCTTAGGATGCGGTCAGACGGCCAGTACATCGCCATTGCCGGCGGCGTGCTCACGCCCTTGAACCGGGTCATTCACATCCGAACGGTCTGGGCGCTTAGGCCGATCGCGCCCGGTGTCGCAACTTTCGTCACGGCCTATCCCGGCGAACGCTAAAACCCCGCCATCCGCCGCTCCACCTTCTCCATGAAGGCCGCCCGCTGGGCGTTGGTTGCCACGTTCATGTGGTAGAGGGCCAGGTAGTCGGTCCTGACCAGTCCCTGGCCCATCACGCGCAGGTAGCGCGTCACCCATTTCTTCGGCGGGTTACCGACCGCGAAAGCGCGGGACCAGGGCCGGCCATAGGTCGTGATGCCGGCGAGCCGGCGGTAGCGCAGCAGCTTGCGCACGTTTGCCGGGTCGGAGATGTCGAACCCCACGCCGGGCATGAAGAGGCGATCGACGAAGCCCTTCAGCATGGCGGGCGGACCGAAGCTCCAGACGGGGAACTGCAGCACCAGCCCCTCCGCCGCCTGCAGCCGCTCGACATAGGCCTCGATCCCGGTCCGGTTGCGGCTCGTGTCGTGGTAGGCCCGCCGCCCCTCGGCCGAGAGCACCGGGTCGAAGCCCTCCGCGTAGAGATCGCAGAGATCGACGGCGTGCCCCGCCTGCTTCAGGCCCGCGAGCGCCCGCTCGCGGAGCGCCGCGTGGAAGCTGTCCTCGAGCGGATGGCAGTAGAGGTAGAGGACGAGCAATTTTCACCTTACCCTTATTGGTCCTTTATTGGTCTTTCGAGCCTGATGATGTCTGCCCCCTCAGCATTCCCCACGTGAAATAGGCGACCCGCCATGAGCTGGCAGGCGCCTCATAGCCACAACCAGTGCAAGTGACAGTGTGGCCGCCGCTGGCCCGCCGGCGTCGATCAAACCAGCCTATCGTTGACCTACATTCGGGGCGGGGACATTGCATCCCTAAGGGGAAAAGCAGCTGGTTCAGCGTCCTGATAGCCTGCATTCGAAGCTCCGTGCGTTGCCGCCCGGAGAAGATGCACCACAGTGTATGCAACTTGAAGATGTATTTTAGCTGAGCGTCGGCACGAAGCTCCGCATCTTGCCCGGGTTCAGCAGCCCGTAGGGATCGACGCCGGCCTTGAAGCCGAGCTGGTCGGCATCCGCCTTCTTGTGCCGCGTGCCGTCCTCCAGCGTCCAGACATGCGGGTTGGCGATCCAGACGCCGTGCTGCTCGTGCAGGCGGATGATCTCGTTGAGGCGCTCCTCCGTGGTGAAGCGGACGATCGGGAGCGAGGAGCAGGTGACCTTGCCGCCGAAGCGGATGAATTCGAGGTGGTAGAGCACCTCGTCGCCGAACATCTCCCGCATCTCGGTCACCGACTCGAGCAGGCGGTCGGCCGGGAACAGGCATTGCAGGTAGGTGATGCCGCGGTCCTGCTTCAGCCACTGCAGGGTCGTGTGGTTCCAGGTATATTCGTAGAGCGGCTCGTGGCCGGGGCTCTCGTCGAACGGCGCCTCGTAGGTCACCTGCCCGCGGTCGGCCAGGAGCGTGCGGAAGCTCTCGAGGGCGGGCGTCGCGATCATGGCGAAGATCACGCTCTTCCCCGGCGGGCAGTATTCCGCGAGCGCCCCGAAATGCTGCGTGATCGGGGCGTCCATGGGCGTGACGAGCTTCTTCGCGATCCCGTCCGCCATGGCGAGCTCGCGCCCGAAGGCGACCGCCTCCAGGAAGTCGTCGAAGGCGATGATGACGTCCGTCCAGTCCCAGGCCGGGGCGGTCGGCAGCTCCAGGGCCGTGATGATGCCGGTCGTGCCGTAGCCGTGGTTGATCGCCTGGACGTCGCGGCCGCGGAGCTCGATGACGCGCGGCTCCTCCTCCATGGTGACGATGCGGGCCGCGATCAGGTTGCCGGGATCGCGCAGAACGCCCCAGGTGACCGAGCCGACGCCGCCCGACCCGCCGGCGATGAAGCCGCCGATGGTCGCCATGCGCTTCGTCGAGGGATGCATGCGGATCTCGTAGCCCGTGGCCCTGAGCTCCGCGTCGAGTTCGTGGATGCGAGCGCCGGCGCCGACCCGGACGAGGCCCGGCTTGATCCATTCCGTCTTGTCGAGGCCCGACACGTCGAGCAGCACGCCGCCCTCCAGCGGCACGGCCTGTCCGTAATTGCCCGTGGCGCCGGCCCGCACCGTGATCGGAATGCGGCGCTTCGTGCAGGCGGCCGCCACCCGCACGACATCCGCCTCGTCCCGCGGGGAGACGATCACGTCCGCCGCCTTCCCGTGCAACTGCCGGTTCAGGACGGGGCTGTACCAGAAGAAGTCGCGCGAGCGCCGGCGCACGATCTGGGAATCCGTGGTGACCGGAACGCCTTCAATCTCGGCGAGGAGCCCGGCGATATCGTAGCGGCCAGGCTCGTTGCCTGCCAAAGCCCGCGAAGCCGACATCCAGTTCTCCCTTGCGCACCCGGTCCTCGGGGCCGCATAGGGCGGCCCACGGCACATCGATTGCTTCCCTATTAGGCACGCAAGCCGGAGGCCAGCCCGCTTTCGGGGAGAACGCCATGACGACCATGAAGTACCGGATCGACCGTCGCGCAGCCCTGGGCCTGATCGGGGGGGCAACCCTGGTGGCGGTGCCCGGCGCCCGGGTGAATGCGCAAAGTCTCGACAAGATCTCGCACCAGACCAACTGGCGCGCCCAGGCCGAGCACGGCGGCTACTATTATGCGGTCGTGAACGGCATCTACAAGAAATACGGCGTCGATTGTGACCTGCGAATGGGCGGCCCGCAGCAGAATCCGTCGCAGTTGCTGCTCGGCGGCCGCGTCGACACGATCATGTCGAACTCCTTCGAGTGCATCAATTACGCCAAGGAGAACCTGCCTTTCCTCGGCATCGCGGCGATATTCCAGAAGGATCCGCAGGTTCTTGTCTCGCACCCGAATGTCGGCAACGATTCATTGCCCGCCCTGAAGGGCAAGCCGCTCCTCATCGGGGCCGGCGGGCGCACGAGCTACTTCCCGTTCCTCAAGGCGAAGTTCGGCTACACGGACGACCAGGTCCGGCCCTACACGTTCAACATGGCGCCGTTCCTGGCCGACAAGACGGTCTCGCAGCAGGGCTTCCTCTCGTCCGAGCCCTACGCGATCATGCAGGCCGGCGTGCAGCCCGTCGTCCATCTCCTGGCCGATGCAGGCTTCGAAAACTACCAGACGACCATCAACATCTCCCGAAAGCTGATGACGGAGAAGAAGGACCTGGTGCAGCGCTTCGTGAACGCCTCCCTCGAGGGCTGGGCGGAGTACCTGAAGGCCGGCGAGGGCAACAAGGCCGCCGATGCCGCGATCCTGAAGGACAATCCCGACATGACCCAGGACAAGCTCGACTATGCTCTGAAGGTCATGAACGAGCGCGGCATCGTGAAATCCGGCGATGCCCTCAAGCTCGGCATCGGGGCCATGACGGACGAGCGCTGGAAGCGCTTCTACGACACCATGTCGGATGCGGGCGCCTTCCCGAAGGGGATCGACGTCACGAAAGCCTACACTCTGGACTTCGTGAACAAGGGGATCGGTGCGTGAGCGCAGCCGTCGCGGCCGTGCCGAGACCCGCCGCCGAGAGCCACCGTCCGCTCCTCAAGATCCGGGACGTCTCGAAGCTCTTCTCGAACGGCACGCTCGCCATCCAGGGCGTGAAGCTCGATCTCGCGGCGGGCGAATTCGTGAGCCTGCTCGGCCCGTCCGGCTGCGGGAAATCGACCCTCCTCCGCATCATCGCGGGGCTGAGCCAACCCTCCGCCGGCACGCTGGACTGGCCGACCTCGCCCCATACGGCGAAAGGCGCAGCCGAGCCGGGGCTCGGCTTCGTGTTCCAGGACCCCACCTTGATGCCCTGGGCGACGGCCATCCGGAACGTGATGCTGCCGCTGATCCTGCACGGTGCCGACAGGCGCGACGCCGAGGGCCGGGCGGCCGAGATGCTGGAACTCGTCGGCCTGAAGGGCTTCGAGAAGGCCTATCCGCGCGAACTCTCCGGCGGCATGAAGATGCGCGTCTCGATCGCCCGCGGCCTCGTGACCCGGCCCAAGATCCTCCTGATGGACGAGCCCTTCGCGGCGCTTGACGAGATCACCCGCCACAAGCTCAACGACGACCTGCTGGCCTTGTGGTGGAAGCACAAGTTCACGGCCGTGTTCGTGACCCACTCGGTCTTCGAATCCGTCTACCTGTCGAACCGCATCGTCGTCATGGCGGCGCGCCCGGGCCGCGTGATGGCGGACCTGCCGAACCCCGCCCCCTATCCGCGCGACGATCTCTTCCGCACCTCGGCCGACTACGCGCATCTCTGCCGCGTAGCGTCAGAGACGCTGAAGCGGGCGATCTCGGCGTGACGCCGGGGACGAACTCCGCGTTTTCTCCTCCCCTGAAGGGGGAGGTGTCAGGCGCGAAGCGCCTGACGGAGGGGGACATTCCCGGCCGGGTTATCCCCACCCCGGCTCGCGCTGACGCGCGACTCGGCCCTCCCCTCCGGGGAGAGAGAACCGCGCCTCACCTTGCGATGCGGACCTGATGTCCTCAGATCTTCCCCTCTCCGGCGAGGTGGTCTCGCCCGTCCAGGCCGTTGCCGTCCCACATGACGGCACCGATGCGGAGGCGCGTCCCGTCTTCGCGGAGGAGCGCCGCATCCTCGGCATCCGGGCCTCGACCTGGCCGGGGATCATCGCCCCGCTGGTAGTCGGCATCCTGATGCTGACGGCCTGGGAACTGATCGTGCGGCTCCGCGAGATCCCGCCCTACATCCTGCCGGGCCCGATCCTGGTGGCACAGACCCTCGTCTCCGACTGGCCGACGCTCTCCGGCTCCCTGCTCGTCACCCTGCGCATCACCTTTGCGGCCCTCATCGCGGCCGTGACGGTCGGGGTCGCGCTCGCGATCGTGTTCACGCAATCCAAGTGGCTGGAGAAGTCGCTCTTTCCCTATGCGGTGATCCTGCAGGTGACGCCGGTTGTCTCGATCGCGCCGCTCATCATCATCTGGGTCAACGACGTGAACCTGTCGCTGCTCGTCTGCGCCTGGATCGTCGCCTTCTTCCCCGTGCTGTCGAACACGATCCTCGGCCTCAACTCGGCCGACCACAACCTCGTGAACCTGTTCCAGCTCTACCGGGCGAGCCGGTGGCAGACGATGCGGTACCTGCGCCTGCCGGCGGCGCTGCCCTACTTCCTCGGCGGCCTGAAGATCTCCGGCGGCCTCGCGCTTATCGGGGCGGTCGTGGCCGAGTTCGTCGCCGGCACCGGCGGCAGCGCCTCGGGCCTCGCCTATCGGATCCTGGAATCCGGCTACCAGCTCCGCATCCCGCGCATGTTCGCGGCCCTGTTCCTGATCTCCGCCTCCGGCATCGCGATCTTCATGGCCACGAGCTGGATCTCGCACATCCTGCTGCGCCGCTGGCACGAAAGCGCGATCAAGCGGGAGACCTGATCAGGCGGATTTCTGGATCTGAGCGAAGGGATTCAGCACCTCGACTCCCAAATCCCGGACGTGCGCCTCGTTTCGGGTGACAAGCGTCAATCCGCGAGCCTTGGCGCTCGCTGCTAGGAGGCAGTCCACGACGGGCACCGGTCGGATCGCGCTCATCCGGCCCCATTCCCGCGCGGCATCCAGGTCGATGGGGATGATCGTTCCGGAGAAAGCCGCCTGGACCTTGTCCAGCCAGATTTCGAGCGCCTCGGCCTTGGCGGGATCGCTTCGTCTCGCGAGGTCGACGCCCTTCCGCAGCTCTCCGACGACGAGGGTGCTCAGAGCAAGATCCGCGTCTTCCACCGACGCCCACCAGCCCGAGACATGCGGATCGCATCTCGACCCCTTCCGGACCTCCGAGATCACGTTCGTATCGATGAGGAACCTCAAAGATCGACGATCCGGCCGGTATCCTGGCTTCTGTCCAGCTCTATGCCGTCCAGCGGCGCCGAGGCCAGAAGCTCCTTCAGGCCGGCTGCTTCGGTCCGAGCAAGACGACGGTCCAACATCGCTCGCGCAGTGGGGGCTCGGCCGGGATCGCGCAGTGCCCGTGCGACCATTCGGATGAGGGGCGCATCTTCCAGGCGCACTTCGACCTCGACCCGCACGACGCCTCGCGCAGAGCGGGAGGGCGTGGTCCGGGCGAGCGCCTTGTGTGGACGCGATGACATGCTCTGATCCTAGTGAGACTGGCGCAGCAGGCAAACGGTACTCGCTTGTTGCCGAGGATATCGGATGCAGGTGCCAGGTCACGCAAAGCATCGGCGCGGCCGAATCTGTTGTAAGCTCCCCCGAACGAGAAGCCGCTGTCGCGGCGATGGGAGGCGGTCGCGATGGCCCTGCATCCGGACAGGCTCTTCCCGGTCGAGCCGGGCACGCGCGGCATCGCCCGGCGACTTCATGCGGAAGTCGAGCGGCTGCCTATCGTCTCGCCCCACGGCCACACCGACCCGCGCTGGTATGCCGAGGACGAGCCGTTTCCGGACCCGGCGACGCTGTTCGTCAAGCCGGACCATTACATCTTCCGGATGCTCTATTCGCAGGGCGTCCGGCTCGAGGACCTCGGCATCCCGCGCCGAGATGGCGGGCCGGTCGAGACCGATCCGCGCCGGATCTGGCGGCTTTTCGCCGAGCACTGGCACCTGTTCCGGGGCACCCCGACCCGTCTCTGGCTCGAACACTCCCTCGAGGACCTGTTCGGCATCACGGAACGGCTCGGGCCCGGCACGGCCGATGCGATCTACGAGCGGATCGCCGGGCAGCTCGCTCGGCCGGAATTCCGGCCCCGCGCCCTCTACGAGCGGTTCAACATCGAGGTCATCGCGACGACCGATTCCGCCTTGGACGATCTGCGCTGGCACGACGGCATCCTGGCCTCCGGCTGGACCGGCCGGGTCGTACCGACCTACCGGCCCGATGCGGTGGTCGATCCGGACTTCCCCGGCTTTCCCGAGAACGTCCCGGCCTTCCTGCGCGCAGCCGGTTTCGACGAGCTGACCTGGTCGAACTACCTCGAGGCCCACCGCCTCAAGCGCGCCTTCTTCAGGGAGCGCGGCGCCACCGCGACGGACCATGGCCACCCTTCCGCGCGGACGGCCGATCTCGACGAGAGCACGGCCTCCGATCTCTTCGACAAGGTCGTGGGCGGGGATGGCCTGCCGGAGGAGCGTGAGCTGTTCCGGGCGCAGATGCTGACCGAGATGGCCAGGATGAGCCAGGCGGACGGGCTGGTCATGCAGATCCACCCCGGTTCCGTGCGCAACCACAACCCGGCGCTGTTCAGGCTCTTCGGCCGCGACATGGGCGCCGACATCCCGGCCGCCACGGACTACGTCCACGCGCTGAAGCCGTTGCTGAACCGCGTCGGCAACGACCCGAACCTCACGATCGTGCTCTTCACGCTGGACGAGACGGCGTATTCGCGCGAGCTCGCGCCGCTGGCCGGGCATTATCCCGCGCTGCGCCTCGGGCCGCCCTGGTGGTTCTTCGACAGCCCCGAGGGCATGATGCGCTTCCGCGAGCTCGCGACGGAGACGGCGGGCTTCTACAACACGGTCGGGTTCAACGACGACACGCGGGCCTATCTGTCGATCCCCGCCCGCCACGACGTCGCCCGACGGATCGATTGCGCGTATCTCGCCCGGCTGGTGGCCGAGCACCGGCTGGACGAGGACGAGGCGGCCGAGATCGCGCGCGACCTCGCCTACGGGCTTGCGAAACGCGCATACCGGCTCTGACGGGCCTCCCCGGTGTCATCCTGTCCGTTTGCGGAACCTGCCTGCGCCCGCTAGCTGGACCCGATGACCCTCCATGCCAAGACAGCTCCCGGCAGCGGGGCGCTCGAACTGCGCGGCGTCAGGCGCAGCTTCGGCCACCACCTCGCCCTCGGCGGCATCGACCTCGCCATCGGGGCAGGCGAGTTCATCGCCCTGCTCGGCCCCTCGGGCTGCGGCAAGACGACGGCGCTCAACTGCATCGCCGGGCTGCTCTCGCTCGATTCCGGCTCGATCCATCTCGGCGACCGGCGCATCGATGGGCTCCGGCCCGAGGATCGCGGCTTCGGCATGGTCCTGCAGAGCTACGCGCTTTTCCCGCATCTCAGCGTCCGCAAGAACATCGCCTTCGGCCTCGTCATGCGGGGCGTCCCGCGCGGCGAGATCGCCCGCCGGGTCGAGGAGGCGCTGGCGCTCGTTCGCCTGACGGACCAGGGCGACAAGCTCCCGGCCCAGATCTCCGGCGGGCAGCAGCAGCGCGTGGCGATCGCGCGCGCCATCGTGATCGAGCCGCCGCTGGTCCTGATGGACGAACCCCTCTCCAACCTCGACGCGAAGCTGCGCATGGAGATGCGGGCGGAGATCCGCGGCATCCACGAGGAGATCGGCTCGACCACGATCTACGTCACGCACGACCAGGACGAGGCGCTTTCGATGGCGGACCGGATCGTGGTGATGCGCGACGGCCTGATCCGGCAGATCGGCACGCCGAAAGAGCTCTACGAGCGTCCTGTCACGGAGGACGTCGCCGACTTCATGGGCTACCGCAACCGGCTCCGGGGCCGGATCGTGGCCGTCTCGGGCGAGCGGGCGGAGGTCGCCGTCGCGGGTGCGCGGATCTCGGGCCTCGTCCGGACCTCGGTCGCGGAAGGGCGCGGCGCGATCGTCTCCATCCGGCCGGAGGATTTCGTCGCGGATGCGGACGGCCCCGGCCTTGCCGCGCAGGTCCGGTCCATCGAGTATCGGGGCCGCGCCTTCTTCGGCAGCGCGGTAGCGCCGGATGGAAGCGAGCTGTTCTTCCGCTCCGAAACACCCCTGGAGAAGGGGGCGGAGGTCCGGCTCGCGGCCGATCCGAGCCGGACGCTGGTCTTTCCCGGGGAGGCTGCCTGACGGGGGGCAGGGCAGGGTGCAGTGGGAGCGCCCCGTCCGGCATGCTGACAGCGGGCGCCTGATGTGGAATGTCAGGCGAGGGTTGAAGCGCGCGCTTTGCGGCGGGGGAGAAACAGCATGGATCCACGTCTTCCGATCCTGACGGATCTCGAGCGGAAGATCCTGTGGCTGTCCTCCTGGACGATCCACCATGCGAACCATGTCCGGTCGAGCGGCGATGGCCTGAAGGTCGGCGGGCACCAGGCGTCGTCCGCCTCGCTCGCGACCATCATGACGGCGCTCTACATGGCGGTCCTGAAGCCCGAGGACCGGGTGGCCGTGAAGCCGCATGCGAGCCCGATCTTCCACGCCATCCAGTACCTCCTCGGCAACCAGACGCGTGAGAAGCTGGAGAACTTCCGCGGCTACAAGGGCGCGCAATCCTACCCGTCCCGCACCAAGGACGTGGACGACGTCGATTTCTCCACCGGTTCGGTCGGGCTCGGCGTCGCCCAGACGCTCTTCTCCTCCCTCGTGCAGGATTACGTCCGCTCCCATGGCTGGGGGCTGGAGCGGCCGGAAGGCCGGATGATCGCCCTCCTCGGCGATGCCGAGATGGACGAGGGCAACATCTTCGAGGCGCTGCTCGAAGGCTGGAAGAACGGCCTGCGCAACACCTGGTGGGTGATCGACTACAACCGCCAGAGCCTCGACGCCGTCATCCGCGAGGGCCTCTACAGCCGCTTCGAGGCGCTTTTCACCGCCTTCGGCTGGGACGTGGTCGTGCTCAAATACGGCTCCTTGCTCGAGGCGGCCTTCCGCGAGCCGGGCGGCGCGCGCCTGCGCGAGTGGATCGACACCGCCCCGAACCAGCTCTACTCGGCCCTGACCTTCCAGGGCGGCGCGGCCTGGCGCCGCCGCCTCCTGGTCGACCTCGCCGACGATCACGAAGCCCTCCGCATCGTCGAGAGCCGGTCCGACGAGGAACTCGGCCGGCTGATGACCAACTTGGCCGGTCATGACCTGCCGACACTGCTGAAGACCTTCGAGAGCATCGACCACGACCGTCCGACGGTCTTCATCGCCTACACGATCAAGGGTTTCGGCCTGCCGCTCGCCGGCCACAAGGACAACCATGCGGGCCTGCTGACGCCGAAGCAGCTCGCCGGCTACCAGGAATCCATCGGGGTCCGTCCCGGCCACGAATGGGACAGGTTCGAGGCGCTTTCGCACTCGCCCGAGGAGCTCCAGACCTTCCTGGACAAGGTCCCGTTCAGCCAGAAGGGCATGCGCCGCTACGAGGCGGCGCCGCTCCCCGTGCCGGCACGCCTGGATGCCCCGAAACAGCCCTCGCTCTCCACCCAGCAGGGTTTTGGGCTGATCCTGAACGAGCTCGCGCGCTCGACCGAGCCCCTGGCCGACCGCATCGTCACGACGGCTCCGGACGTCACGGTCTCGACCAATCTCGGCCCCTGGGTGAACCGGCGCGGCCTCTTCGCGCGCTCGGAGATGAAGGACCTGTTCCGGTCCGAGCGCATCCCCTCCACCTACACCTGGGATTTCGGTCCGAAGGGCCAGCATCTCGAGCTCGGCATCGCGGAGATGAACCTGTTCATCCTCCTGTCGGCGCTCGGCCTCGCGCATTCCCATTTCGGCGAGCGCCTGATCCCGATCGGGACGCTCTACGACCCCTTCATCAATCGCGGCCTCGATGCCCTGAACTACGCCTGCTACCAGGATGCGCGCTTCATCCTGGCGGCGACGCCCTCGGGCGTGACGCTGGCGCCGGAGGGCGGCGCGCACCAATCCATCAACACGCCGCTGATCGGCCTTGCCCAGGACGGGCTGGCGTCCTTCGAGCCCGCCTTCGTGGACGAGCTCGCCGTCATCATGCGCTTCGCCTTCGACTACGTGCAGCGCACCGGGGCCGATGCGCCGGCCTCACCGGAGGGCGAGCGCTCCTGGCTGGCGGACGAGAAGGGCGGCGCCGTCTATCTCCGGCTCTCGACGCGCTCGGTGGACCAGCCGCAGCGCGAGATGTCGGACGGGCTCGCGGCCGACATCGTCGAGGGCGCCTACTGGATGCGCAGGCCGGGCCCGAACGCCCAGGTGGTCGTCGCCTATGCGGGCGCGCTCGCCCCGGAGGCGATCGAGGCCGTCGGCCTCATGGCGGAGGACAGGCGCGATATCGGCCTGCTCGCCGTCACCTCGGCGGACCGGCTGCATGCGGGCTGGAACGCGGCCCAGCGGGCGCGGGAGAACGGGCTCGTGGGCGCCCGCTCGCATGCCGAGCGGCTGCTCGACGCCGTGCCGTCGCATTGCGGCATCGTCACCGTCCTGGACGGCCATCCGGCGACGCTCGCTTGGCTCGGCGCCGTCCACGGCCACCGCACGCGCGCCCTCGGCGTGGACCATTTCGGCCAGACCGGGACGATCCAGGACCTCTACCGCCATTTCGGCATCGACGCGCAGGGCATCGTGAAGGCCGCGCAGGGGCTCGGACCGGGCCGGCCGATCCGTCACCTGAAGGCCGTTTAGGCCTGCCTTCGGCCTCGTCCTTCGGCCCGCGCGGAAGCGGGCCGGGGCGCCGCCGACTGAACCTCCTGCGCGTTCAGGCCGTTAGCTCCCCAGATGGGCGCCGGAGAGCGGCGCCGAGCGGGAGATTCGCCGATGGTTGCGCGAAACCACGAAAATCGAAGCGAGAAACAGAAGGGCCACCTGCCCCCGCACGACGACGTGCAGCGCGCGCGTTCGCAGGGACACCAGGGTGGCCAATCCGGAAGCGACCGCAGCGGCACGGACGAGCGGCATGATGGCCGCAGCCGCACCAATGGCGGCGGCGACGGTGCCGGCGGCGCCCCCAAGGCCCAGGGCCAGGGACAGGCGAACAAGGGCGTCGACAATCACCACCAGAACCGCGGTCACGGTTGAGGAGGACGAGATGACGAGCATCCTCGAGCGCGCAAAATCCGCCCTGGGCGCCGAAAAGAAGGGCGAGCCGACGAGCACCGGACAGGGCGGCAAGTCGGACCTGCAGAAGAACGCCGAAAAGGCCCTCCGCATGAAGCAGGAGGCCGGGCCGCAGACGAGCATCCCGGAGCATCAGACCGCGCGTGAGGGCGGCGTGCAGGGCGGGCAGGTCGGTTACAGCGATACTGGTGTCGGCCAGGAATCGACCTATACGTCGAACCTCAAGCGGAGCCACAATCCCCGCAGCGGCGACGCCTGAGTCGAATTGGGGCCTCGGCCGGTTCAGGCCGGGGCCCAACCCGTGGAAGAGCCACAACGCGAATGTCTTGAACCGTACGCAACATCACGCGTTGAGGGCTGCGATCATTGGGGTGCGGATGGGCCAGCGAGATTTCGTCGACCGGGTTGGAAGGGAGCTCCCGAATCGCGGCGCGGCCATGTCGGAAGCGCGCGCGAGGGCGCTCGAGGCGCTCAAGGACGGCTTCGCGCAGGGCGAGGACCGGCGAGACTGGATCATCGTAATCCGCGACGATCTCGGGGCGCCGGTGATGCGCCTCACGCTTGGCGAGGCGGCCGGCACCGATGTGAGCAAGATCCTGGCTTAGCGGATCCGGGCCGAGATCAGCCCCGCTCGCCACCTTCCGAGGAGATCAGCCACTCGCTCTTCACCATGAGCCGGACGCGGAACACGGCGGCGCCGTCTTCGTCACGCACGGTCGCCACGATCTCGCGATCGTCCCCCGCCCGCTCATTGGCGGCGATCGCCGGAAGAACCGCGACGGCCTCCCGCGATGCCGCCTCGATGTCGGCGAAGACGGTGCCTTCCTCATCCAGGCTGTGGCGCGCGCCGTCGTGGATATCGAAGAAGAAGCGGGGCATGGCGGTCTTGCAAGCGTGGCAGGGCGGGTCCGCTTGATATATCTCAAATACATTTCTGATTGAAGCGAGTCTTGGAGCGGGTACGACCTAGGACGCAGCGGGTGCAGGACCGCTAATCTTCGCTGCCGATCCACTCTCCAGACACCGCAAGCCGGGCCCGGAAGATCGCGCGCCCCGTCTCGTCTCGGACGACCGTCACGATTTCCCGCCCGTCCTCCAGACGGGGTGAATCGCCTGCTATGCCCGGCAGCGCCGCGACCGCCTGCGACCGAGCGGCATCCAGGGTGGGAAACTCGATCCCGATCTCATCGATCACCCGCTCCTCGCCGTCATCGGTGTCGAAGAAATAACGCGCCAAGTGTCTCCCCCCGGGTGCGATGATCCCCGTGGTACTCTCCCCTCAACGCGCAAGGCTCCGGAAAGCTCGCAGGCCGATCTGATTTTGTCGGGAATCAAACCTAAGTTATCGCGGCACCCCAGCCGGTGTTGCATGGAGCCGCGCCGGCTCGACGGGAGCTGGGTGTCCCACTCAGCCGTGCCGAGGTACTCAGATTTTGGATCGCCCGCTGGACACCGAGCAGCATCCGCTCGTCCGCAAGCTCGAAAGCGCCGTGGACCTCACCTCCGTGGAGCGCGACGCCCTGATTGCGGTGCCGATGACGGTGCGGGACCTGCGCGCCAACCAGGATATCGTGCGCGAGGGGGATCGCCCGTCCCAGTGCTGCCTCGTCCTCGAAGGGTTCGCGTTCCGCTATAAGATCGTGAGTGGGGACCGGCGCCAGATCCTGGCCTTTCACGTGCCCGGGGAGATCCCGGATCTGATGAGCCTGTATCTGAGGACGCTCGACCACAGCCTCGCTTCGCTCACGCCGGCCCGGGTCGGGTTCCTCCAGCACCGGGTGATGCGCGAGTTGATGCTGCGCCATCCGCGCCTGGCGGGCCTGTTCTGGCGCGAGACCCTGATCGATGCCTCGATCTTCCGCGAATGGCTGACCGGGGTCGGCCGGAGGCGCGCGCCGGCGCGCATCGCCAACTTCTTCTGCGAGATGTTCGTGCGTCTCGACGTCATCGGCATGGCGTCGGACAACTCGGTTCCGCTGCCGATCACCCAGGAGGAACTGGGGGACGCGCTCGGCCTCTCGGCCGTGCACACCAATCGCACCCTGCAGGAGCTGCGCTCCAAGAACCTCTTCAGCTTCGAGGGGGGCAGGCTCACGGTCCTCGACTGGGAGGGCCTGAAGGTGGCGGGCGAGTTCGACCCGACCTACCTGCACCTGCGCCGGGACGATCCGGACCGGGAAGCCTGAGGCCTCCCGGTCAGGTCCCGCAGAAGGTCCGCGTCACGCGCTGGTGCGCTTCGGGCGGATCCATGTAGGCGGCGTGTTCCGGCTGGTCCTCGTAGGGGCGGGACAGAACCGTCAGAAGCTCCTCGAAGGGGCCGAAATCATCCTTGAGCCCTGCCTGGATGGCGGCCTCGACGCGGTGGTTGCGCGGGATGAAGGCCGGGTTCGCGGCCAGCATCGCAGCCCGGCGGGTCCCGGCCTCTGCTGGCTCCAGCGCCAGCCTCGCGCGCCAGGTCTCGGCCCAGGCGTCGAAGCTCGTCGGATCGATGAAGCGGCTGCGGACCGGTTCCGCGTCGCCGTCCGGCCCGGCCGCCTCGGCGAGATGGCGGAAGGTGAGCGTGAAGTCCGCCCCGTTCTCGAACATGCGCTTGAGCAGGTCGCCTGCGAGTTCGAGGTCGCCTTCGCGCCCATCCAGGAGGCCGATCTTCCGCCGCAGGCCGGCATGGTAGTGGCGCTCGAAGGTCGGCGCGAAGGCCTTCAGGGCATCTTCCGCGTCTGCGACCGCGCGCTCGGGGTCGTCGTCGAGCAGCGGCAGCAGCGTCTCGGCGAGCCGCGTCAGGTTCCAGAGCGCGATCCTGGGCTGGTTGCCGTAGGCATAGCGGCCCTGCACGTCGATGGAGCTGAACACCTTGGCGGGGTCGTACTCGTCCAGGAACGCGCAGGGGCCGTAATCGATCGTCTCGCCCGCCACCGACATGTTGTCGGTGTTCATCACGCCGTGGATGAAGCCGACCAGGAGCCAGCGTGGGATGAGGGCGGCCTGCCGCGCGATGACGGCGTCGAGCAGGGCCCGATAGGGGCGCTCGGCCTCGCCCGCCTCCGGATAGTGCCGGGCGATGACGTGGTCCGCGAGGAGCCGCACGCCCTCCGTGTCGCCGCGGGCGGCGAAGAACTGGAAGGTGCCGACCCGGATGTGGCTGGACGCGACCCGCGTCAGCACCGCGCCGGGCAGGATTTCCTCCCGGGCCACGGGATCGCCCGTCAGCACCGCCGCGAGGGCGCGCGTGGTCGGAATGCCCAGCGCCGCCATGGCCTCGCTGACCAGGTATTCGCGCATCACCGGCCCGAGCGCGGCCTTGCCGTCGCCGCCGCGCGAGAAGGGCGTGCGGCCCGAGCCCTTCAGCTGGATGTCGCGCCGCCGGCCATGCCGGTCCACGACCTCGCCGAGGAGGATGGCCCTCCCGTCCCCGAGCTGCGGCACGAAGTTTCCGAATTGATGGCCCGCATAGGCGGTCGCGATCGAGGCCGCGCCCTCCGGTACCCGGCGGCCCGCCAGCATCTCGACCCCTTCGGGGCTCGCGAGCCAGTCGGGATCGAGGCCGAGCTCCTCGGCAAGCGCCCGGTTGACCTTGATGAGCCGCGGCGCGCTCGCTTCGGCGGGCCGGACGCGCGCGAAGAAGCGGTCCGGCAGGGTCGCGTAGCTGTTGGCGAAGGCGATGTGCATGGCGATCCGTTGCGTCAGGCTCTCACAGATAATGCCTGAAGGCCGGTTTCGCTCACCCGGCACGCCCGAAGTCGCCCTGCGCGGCGCGCATGTTCCGCTCGCGCTCTCGTGCTACAACGGCCACGACCCGGCGAGAGACCGGGCAGGGAGGATTGCGTGCAGGCTGAAGCCACCATCGCGCGCGCCGGGCAGGGGAGCTAGCTGATATGTCAGTCGCGCTCGGCTGCATCGCGGACGATTTCACCGGAGCGACCGATCTCGCCGGCATGCTCGTCAGAGCGGGCCTCCGCACCGTCCAGCTGATCGGGGTGCCGGATCGCGATCTTCCGGCCGAGGTCGACGCGGTGGTGATCGCGCTCAAGTCGCGCACGAGCCCCGTCGCCGAGGCGGTGCGGGACTCCCTCGATGCGCTCGCCTGGCTGAGGCAGGCCGGCGCCCGGCAGATCTACTTCAAATACTGCTCGACCTTCGATTCGACGCCCGCCGGCAATATCGGGCCGGTCGCGGACGCGCTGCTCGATGCCCTCGGCAGCGACTTCACCGTGGTCTGCCCGGCTTTCCCGGCGAACGCGCGGACCATCTACAAGGGATACCTCTTCGTCGGCGAGGTGCCCCTGAACGAGAGCGGGATGCGGGACCATCCGCTCACCCCGATGACGGATGCGAGCCTCGTCAGGGTGATGCAGGCGCAGACCCCTCGCCGGGTCGGCCTCGTGCCGTACGAGGTCGTCCGGCGCGGTCCCGGCGCGATCCGGGAGAGGTTCGGCAGGCTCCGGTCGGAAGGCGTGTCCTACGCGGTCCTGGACGCCCTGGACGATGCCGATCTCCTGGCGCTCGGCGCGGCCTGCGCCGACCTTCCCCTGGTCACGGCGGGTTCGGGCCTCGCGCTCGGCCTAGGCCCGAATGTCTCGGGCGTGGCGGCCGGAGCGGCCGCGGATGCGCTGCCCGCCACGGGCGGGCGGCGGGCCGTCATCGCCGGGAGCTGCTCGGCCGCCACCCGCCGGCAGGTCGCCCTCATGCGGGAGCGGCATCCGAGCTTCCGGATCGAGGCGGCGGACCTCGCATCCGGTGAGGACATCCCCGGCCGGGTGCTGGCCTGGGCGGCGGAGCAAGAGGGCCCGATCCTCGTCTATGCCACGGCGGATCCGGAGGAAGTCCGGGCCGCCCAGGCGGCCTACGGGGTGTCCGGGGCGGGCGAGATGATCGAGGCCGCGCTCGCCCGCATCGCGCAGGGGCTCGTCGGGAACGGGTTCGGCCAGCTCATCGTCGCCGGCGGCGAGACCTCGGGCGCCGTCGTGCGGGCGCTCGGCGTCTCCGGGCTCCAGATCGGCCCGGAGATCGATCCGGGCGTGCCCTGGACCGCCACCCTGGAGGGGGCCGGACGCCGGCCCCTCGCGCTGGCGCTGAAATCCGGCAATTTCGGCACGGACGATTTCTTCCTGAAGGCCTGGGAGCGTCTCGGATGACAGACGGCGTTGGGATGGGCGGCGGGGCTCCGGCCCGCGCGGCCGTGATCGGGCTCGGCTCGATGGGGCTCGGGATGGCGCAGTCGCTGCTGCGGGCGGGCTTCGAGGTCCATGGCTGCGACGTCGTCCCGGCGAACCTGGAGGCCTTCGCGAAGGCCGGCGGCTCGGGCGCGGCGACGCCTGCCGCGGCCGCGGAGGGGGCCGACGTGGTCGTCTGCGTGGTCGTGAACGCGGCCCAGACGGAAGCGGTGCTGTTCGGCTCCGAGGGCGCGGTCGCCGCCATGAAGCCTGGCGCGGTCGTGATCTCCTGCGCCACCATGGATCCGGAGGTGGTGCGCGGGCTCGCCGCGCGCGTCGAGGCGGCCGGCTGCCTTTATCTCGACGCCCCGATGAGCGGCGGCGCGAAGCGGGCTGCAGAGGGCGCGCTCACCTTCCTGGCCTCGGGCAGCCAGGCGGCCTTCACGGCCGCCCGCCCGGCCCTGAACGCGATGGCCGCGAAGATCTACGAGCTCGGCTCGGCGCCGGGCCAGGGCGCCGCCTTCAAGATGGTCAACCAGCTCCTGGCCGGCGTGCATATCGCGGCCGCCTGCGAGGCGATCGCCTTCGCGGCCAAGCAGGGGCTCGACATCGCGCGCGTCTACGAGGTGATTTCCGCCTCGGCGGGCACGTCCTGGATGTTCGAGAACCGCATCCCGCATGTCCTCGCGGGCGACTACACGCCGCTCAGCTCCGTCGAGATCTTCGTGAAGGACCTCGGCATCGTGCACGACATGGCGCACGGGGCGAAGTTCCCGGTCCCGATGGCGGCGGCCGCGCTGCAGATGTTCCTGATGACGGCCGCCTCCGGCATGGGCCGGGACGACGACTCCTCCGTCGCCCGGCTCTATGCGCAGGTCAGCGGGACGAAGCTGCCGGGGCCGCCCCGGAGCTCGTGACCGCGCCCTCGGCCTCGAAGGCCGCGATCTCCGCATCGGAGAAGCCGTACTGGCTCAGCACGGCGCGCGTGTCCTCGCCGAGGAGCGGCGCCGCCTTCCTGACGCCGCCCGGCGTCGAGGAGAACTTGATCGGCAGGCCGAGCGCCTTCACGGGACCGGCGGTCGGGTGCTGCACCTCCACCACCATCTCGCGCGCGATCGTCTGGGGATCGTTGAGCGCCTGGAGCATGTCGTTGACGGGCCCGCAGGGCACCCCCGCGCCTTCCAGCAGTTCGAGCCAATGCGCGGCAGGCGCCGTGCGGAACCGGGACGACAGCTCCTCTTCCAGCACGGCGAGGTTCGCCATCCGGGCCGCGTTGGTGGCGAAGCGCGGATCGGTCGCGAGTTCGGGCGCGCCGAGCGCCTCCAGGGTGCGGACGAAGTTCTTCTGGTTCGCGCCGCCGACCACGATCCAGCCGTCGGAGGCCTGGAAGGCCTGGTAGGGCGCGTTCAGGGGGTGCGCCGAGCCCATGGCGCGCGGCGCCTCGCCGGTCGCGAGCGCAATCGCGGATTGCCAGTAGGTCTGGACGAGGGCGGCCTCGAACAGCGAGGTCTCGACCCATTGGCCCTCGCCCGTCTTGAGGCGATGCGCGTAGGCGGCGGAAATTCCGAGGGCGGCCAGGATGCCCGCCGTGATGTCGGAGAGCGGCGGGCCGCATTTCGCGGGCGGGCTGTCCGGGCCGTCGCCCGTGAAGGTCATGATGCCGCTCATCGCCTGCGCGACGAGGTCGAAGCCGCGGCGGTGGCGATAGGGACCGGTGCGGCCGAAGCCCGAGAGCGAGCAATAGATGAGGGCCGGGTTCTCGGCCTTCATGGCCTCGTAGCCGAAGCCCAGGCGCTCCATCACGTCCGGCCCGAAATTCTCCACCAGCACGTCCGCGCTGCGGACGAGGCGGCGCAGCACCTCCGCGCCGCCCGGCTTCTTCAGGTCCAGCACGATGCCCCGCTTGTTGCGGTTCATCATCATGAAGGAGGCCGCCTGGTCGCCGACCTTCGGCGGCACGGAGAGGCGCGTGTCGTCGCCGGTCGGGCTCTTCTCGACCTTGATGACGTCCGCACCCATGTCGGCCAGCATCATGGTGCAGGTCGGCCCTGCCATCACGTGCGTGAGGTCGACCACTTTCAAGCCGGCAAGCGGGCCCATTCTCGTTCTCGTCCCTGACCCGTGCCGCGTTACTCGCCCTTCCAGACGGGCGGGCGCTTGTTGAGGAAGGCGTCCATGCCCTCCCGGAAATCCTGGCTCATGTAGCACATGAGGATCAGGTCCTCGCCCTCCTCGCGGGAGCCGTGCTTGCCGAGCCGGCGCACGGCCTCCTTGGTGGAGCGGAGCGTGAGCGGGGCGTGGCCCGCGATCGTGCGGGCGAGTTCCTCGGCCCGCGCCGCGAGGGCGTCGGCGTCGGGCAGGATCTCGGAGAACAGCCCGATCGCCTGCGCCTCCTCGGCGCCGACGAGCCGGGCCGTGAAGATGATCTCCTTCACGCGGGCCGGGCCGATCAGGCCGATCAGGCGGCCGATATTCGACATGGCGAGGCAATTGCCGAGCGTGCGGGCGATGGGGAACCCGAACTTGCCGTCGGCCGTCGCGATGCGGATGTCGCAGCAGGCCGCGATGCCGGCGCCGCCGCCCGTGCAGAAGCCCGGGATCGCCGCGATCGTCGGCACCTGGCAGGCCTCGATGGCGGACAGGATGCGGTCGATCCGCGACTCGTATTCGAGCGCGTCCTCAGGCGTCTTGAAGGCGCGGAACTGGTTGATGTCCGTGCCGGACGCGAAGGCCTTGCCGCCGGCGCCCGTGATGATCAGCGCCCGCGCGGACGGGTCGTCGTTCAGCTCGCCGCAAATCTCCGCGAGGCGCTCGTACATGGCGAAGGTCAGCGCGTTGCGGGCCTGAGGCCGGTTGAACGTCACCTTGGCGATGCCGTCCTTCATCTCGAACAGGAGATCCTGGTCCGGGCTGACTGAGAGAGCTGCTGACATCGTGGTCTCGTGCTGGCGGGCCGGACGGCCGCAGGGGTCGGGTTGATCGTGGTTCGGCGCGATCCTGCAGGCCCGCGCCGGAGAGGGCAATCCTCGGAAGCTCAATCGGGCATGAGCGCGATGCGCAGCTCCGCCGCCTGGTCCACCGCCTCGCGGGAATAGACGAGCGGCAGGTAGCGGCGCTCGGCCCAGAGCGGCGCGAGGTCGTCGTAATGCGGCGAGCGCGGGTCGCCGGACTGGCCGGGCGTGTTGATGAAGCGGCTGCGGTCCCAGTCGCCCACGTCCAGCACCATGCGGAACGATGCGCCCGCGATCGCCCGGAAATCGGTCGCGCGATAGCGCGTGTTCATCACGGTCGAGCCCGAGCCACCCTTCGGCAGCGGCCCGACATCGCGCCATTCGGTGGCGCCCGGGACGCCCGCGCTGAGCGGGTGCTCGAAATAGCCGTGATGCAGGTCGCCCCAGCGCCACGCCGCCGGCTCTGCGCCGAGGCGCTTCGTGCAGGCCGCGCAGGCCGCCGCGAGCGTCTCGGCGAGGAGCGATGCCCGGTCCGCCTCGTCGCGCACCCAGGGCCGCGAGCCGGGCCGCTCCAGGGCTGCGAGCAGCGTCTCGTGATCGCCCGGCGGCAGCAGCGCGCGCGTTCCCGCATCCGGAGCCGCGCGGGCGAGCAGGGCGGGCTTCAGGTGCTTCGTCCACCAGACCTCGAACAACGCCGCAGCGGCGCTGCCCTCGTGCAGGTGCCCGTCCCAGCCGGCGAGCAGTTCGAGCCCGGCCGCCGCGCCGCCGCCGCGCGGCACGTCCCCGAGCAGGCGCAGGACGCGCAGGGCCGGCAGCGACAGGTCGTCGGTCTGGAGGCGCATGGAGGCGTCCACCGTGTGCGCCTCGTCCGCCCCAAGCACCTGCCTGATCCGGTGCGCGCGCGAATATTCGAACCACTCGTAGCCGAGCTTCACCTCTTCGGCCGGGAAACCCTCGGGAAGGTTCATCTCGTTCGCGGTCGCCACGAAGCCGGAGGCGGGGTTCACGATGCGCGGCAGCTCGGACGGATCGTGGAAGCCGCTCCACTCGAAGCGGCCGTCCCCCGGCACCGGGAGCAGCCCGTCATGGGCCGGGCGCCGCGGCACCTTCGCGGAGGCGTACCAGCCGATATTGCCGGAGACGTCGGCATAGACCTGGTTCGCAGGCGGCACGCTCCAGCGCCGGATCGCGCTCTCGAAGGCCTCGGGGCTGCGGGCCTCCATGGAGCCGACGCTCGCCAGGTAGGCGGCGCTGCCGGGCTCCAGCCAGACGGTCCGGACCGCGAAGGCGCGATGCCGTGATGGCGCCTCGTGCACCACCGGGCCGTGGCGCGTGAAAGCGAGCCGCACCTCCTGGTCGGGCGCGCCCTTCACGGGGATCGTCTCCGTGATCGTCCGCATCCGCTCCCAATCCTCGCCGTAGCGGTAGCGCTCCGGATCGGCCGGGTCGGTTTCGTAGACGACCAGGTCCTCCTGGTCGGCCGGGAAGATGGTCATCGCGAAGGCGGAATGGCCGTTATGCCCGAAGGAGATGCCGGGCAGCACGGGCTCGCCCGTGCCGATGAGGTCCATGCCCGGTGCGGTCAGGTGGACGACGTAGCGCAGGGACGGCAGCGCGTAGGTCCGGTGCGGGTCGCTGCCGAGGATGGGGCGGCCTGTCGCCGTGCGCGATCCTGCGACGGCCCAGTTGTTGGAGCCGTCCTCCGGCGCGGAGGGATCGAGCGTGACGGTGCCGAGTTCGTCGACCTTGCGCCAGCGTGGCGCCTCCGCCAGCGTCGCGCGCAGCCGCTCGGGCGAGAAGGTCACGGGCGCGGTGGCGAGCTTGAAGTCATCCAGCACCTCGGCCGTGACGTCGGCCGGGTCGAGGCCCTCCGGCACCTGCACGTCGTGCGGCGGATCGATCGAGCGGCGGGCGAGGTCGGTCTCGAGATCGGCACGCGCCATGACCTGCGCGCGCAGGGCCTCGGACAGCACGTTCGCCACGAGCGCGTGCGAGCGGATTCGCACCACGTCATCGGCCGCCCAGCGGGCGGGGCGGGTGCCCATCGCGGCGAATTCCGGCGGCATCAGAGCGGAATCGCCCTCCGCGAGCGCCACGAAGGCGTTGATCCCGTCCACGAAGGCCTGCGTGACCTCGCGCAGGTCCGGCACGCCATAGGCGGCCCATTCGGCCGCCATGTCGCCCCGGTAGAGGAACAGGCGCGCCGCGCGGTCCTGTTCCAGGTAGCCGGGCCCGAAATCCGCCGCCAGCAGGCCGAGGCCGCGCTTGCGCCACAGGTCGATCTGCCAGAGGCGGTCGCGCGCCGCGTTGAAGCCCTGCGCGAAGAAGAGGTCGCGCCGCGAGGCGGCACGGATATGCGGCACGCCCCAGCGATCGACGATGATCTCGGCGGGCTCGCGCAGGCCGGCTGCTCGGTAGGATGCGGTGGGGCTCAAGCCAGCTCCTCGATCGTTCCGTGACGACCTGCGCTGCTTCTGCCATCGGAGCACGCGGCGCAAGCGGGGCAATCATATGACCTTGGCCGGAGCGGACCTGCGGGGTGTCCCAGGTATACACCGCCCAGCGATTTATCATGATCAGGTTAGTGAAGATTGTTCATGTGACATGTTGGTAGGTTGACAAATACAGCGCTGGGCAGGTCCGTTAGACTTAGGCTAGATTTGAGCTAATGCCCCAGATCGCATCGGACGGCGCCGACACCACCTCCGCCCGGACGGGTGGAACCGGGCGGCTCCATGACCAGGCTGCCGAGATCCTCGAATGGCGGATCAGGGCAGGGGCGATCGCGGGCGGTACGCGCCTGCTCGAATCCCGGGTCGCGGCAGAGTTCGGCATCAGCCGCGCCCCCGCGCGACAGGCGCTCGTGGCGCTGGAGCGGGCGGGCTTGCTCTCGCGGGACAACGCGCGCGGCTATCTCGTGACGGACCTGGGCGGCTCCGGCGAGGCCGTGCCCGAGGCGCCGGGCCCCATCCAGCTTTCCCCTGCCGCCGGCTGGGAGCGGATCTATGCCGATATCGAATCGAGCATCGTCTCGCGGACCGCCTACGGGAACTGGCGCGTCGTCGAGACCGAGATCGCCAAGCATTACGGCGTGAGCCGGACGATCGCCCGGGACGTCATCGCGCGGCTGAACCAGCGCGGGCTGATCCGCAAGGACGAGCGCTCGCACTGGTATGCTCCGGCCCTGACGCGGGACCACGTCGCCGAGCTCTACGAGATGCGCTGGACGCTGGAGCCGCTGGCGCTGGAGAAGGCGGCGCCGTTCATCCCCGGCGAGCGGATCCGTGAGGCGCTGGCGTCGCTGACCGGCGCGATGGAACGGGCGGAACTGACGGGCGCCGATCTCGACGGGCTCGAGAACGACCTTCACGTCGGCCTCCTCGGCTATTGCGGCCAGCAAACCCTGATGGAGGCGCTCCACTCCTACCAGTCGCTCCTCGTCGCGCACCGGTTCCTGTATCGCTGGATGCCGGCCCTCTACGTCTCCGAGCCGTTCCTGCCGGAGCACCTGGAGGTGCTGCAGGCGCTGGAATCAGGCCGGATCGCCGTCGCGGCCGAGCGGTTGCGCTGGCATCTGCAGGTATCGCTCGACCGGGCTCTTGCGCGGATCGAGGTGATCGCCGCCGAGGTGCAGCCGGAGCCGCTGTCCTACCTGTTCGTCATCCAGTAGGGCCGGGCGCGGTCGTCGGGCCGGGACCACTTGACAGTTGCAGAATATTATCCTATATCGTTGCCTGTCCTGGCCCACAGAGGGGCGTGTGCGCAGCGTGGCTCATGCGGGTCGGGAACGGTGGTCCGGGGAGGTCGGCGTCACGCACCGGCACCCCGGGCGGCCCAAGTCGGCAATCCCGGCTGGCTGAGCCTGCCGGTCACTGTCCCGGGACCCTCGCGGGTCCAGGAGGACGCAGCGGGAGGATAGAAAGGTCACCCTCCCGGGGGTTCGCCGAAGCAAGCCTCAAACACCGTGTGCGGGAGGTCCGGGCGAGAGCGCCCGCGGGTTCCGACACTCCCTTCCGGCATCCGATCCGCCCGTCGGAGCGGTGCCGCCCGACCTCCCGCACCACCCTCTCGGGATCCCCGAGGGGAAGTCTCGGCGTGGGCTGCGCCGTCCGACCCGCTCCCGCACGAGAGAGCGTGACCCGCCCATCCCGGCGAAAGCCGGGATCCACCCCTCGCCTGGACACCGGCTTTCGCCGGTGTGAGCGGAGCGGGTTGTCTGCTCAGACGAAGTCCTCGCGCATCGGCGTGAAGACGTCGAGCAGCATTCCGCCCTCGACCGATTTCGCATCATGGATGGCGTTCGGCGGGACGAGGAAGCTGTCGCCGGCCCGGAGGCGCTCCGTACGGCCGGCGATCGTGATGTCGAAGACGCCGCTCTCGATCAGCGTGCATTGCGCATGCGGGTGGCTATGCGCCGGCCCGGTCGCGCCGCTCTCGAACCGCACCCGCACCATCATGATCCCGTCCGAATAGGTGAGGATCTTGCGGACCACGCCCTCGCCCGCGGGCTGCCACTCGGCCTCCGCGTCACGGACGAAGCACTCGCCTTTTCTCAACGTCATCGCGAATCCTCAGCGCGCCAGCCAGCCGCCATCGACCGGCAGCAGGATCCCATGGACGAAATCCGCGGCCGGGGATGCGAGAAACACTGCCGCGCCGCCGATGTCGCGGGGCTCGCCCCAGCGCCCGGCCGGGATGCGGGCGAGGATGTCGGCAGAGCGCTTGGGGTCTGCCATCAATGCCGCCGTGTTGTTCGAGGCGACATAGCCCGGCGCGATGGCATTCACGTTGATGCCCTTGGGCGCCCATTCGTTGGCGAGGAGGCGCGTCAGGCCGGCGAGGCCGCTCTTCGCCGCCGTGTAGGAGGCGACCCGTATCCCGCCCTGGACGGAGAGAAGCGAGGCCACGTTGACGATCTTGCCGCCGCCCCCGTCCGCGATCATGCGCCGCCCGACCGCCTGGGCCAGGAAGAACGCGGATTTGACGTTCACGTCCATCACGGCGTCCCAGTCGGCTTCCGTGAGATCAAGCGCGTCCGCGCGCCGGATGATGCCGGCATTGTTCACCAGGATGTCGACGCGGCCGAAGCGCTCCTCGGCCGATCCCATGATGCGCTCGATCGGCTCCAGCGTGGCGAGGTCCGCATGGATTGCGAGGAAGCCCTTTCCGTGCGGCCGGCACTGCGCCTCCGTCTCATCCATGGGCGAGCGCCCGACCGCCAGGATGTTCGCGCCGGCCTCCGCGAGCGCGACCGCAATGGCCTGCCCGATCCCGGTATTGGCGCCGGTGACGATCGCGCTCCTGCCCGTGAGGTCGAACCGGCTCACCGGAGCATGTCCATCGTGACCGGGTCCATGTCCGTATAGTCGATGTTGTCGCCGCCCATGCCCCAGATGAACGTGTAGGCGCGCGTGCCGACGCCCGAATGGATCGACCAGTTGGGCGAGATGATCGCCTGCCCGTCGGCCACCACGAGGTGCCTGGTCTCTTCGGGCTCGCCCATCATGTGGAAGACGCGGGCGTCATCCTTCAGGTCGAAGTAGAGATAGACTTCCGATCGCCGGTCATGGACGTGGGCCGGCATCGTGTTCCAGATCGAGCCTTCGTCGAGCTTCGTCATGCCCATGACGAGCTGGCACGTCCTGCAGACATCCGGATGCAGCATCTGGAAGATCGTGCGCCGGTTGGCGGTCGCCTGGTCGCCCAGGGTCATGCTCTTCGCTTCAGCGAGCCGGACCTGCACCGTGTCGTAGGCTGCGTGGGCCGGGGTCGAGAGCAGGTAGAACCGGGCGGGTTCCCGCATGTCCGCGCTCTCGAAGCTCACCTCGCCGGCCCCCATCCCGGCATAGAGGGCGTCGCGATGGGCGAGCTCGAAGGCCTTCTCGCCCACGCGGACGAGCCCCGGCCCGCCGATATTGAAAATCCCGAGCTCCCGCCGGGCGAGGAAGCTGTTCGTGCCGAGCGGTTTCGGCGCCGGCAGCGACAGCGGCGAGCCCGTCGGCACCGCGCCCCCGATCACGAAGCGCTCGATATGGCTGTAGGTCAGGTTCACCTCGCCGGGGGCGAAGAGCCGCTCGACCAGGAAATGGCGCCGCAGCTCCGCCGTCGTGAAATGGCGGACGGCTTCGGGATGGCTCGCCTGGCGGATATCGATCGTCATGCCTCTCGTCCTCAGCCGAACATGGAGGGGAGCCAGAGCACGAGGCCCGGGATGTAGGTCACGAGCAGCAGCACGATGATCATCGGGATGTAGAAGATCATGATGGAGCGGGCGACCGCCTCCATGCTGACCTTCCCGATGGCGCAGCCGACCACCATGGTGGGCCCGACCGGCGGCGTGAGGAGGCCGATCCCGAGATTGAGGATCATCACGATCCCGAAATGGACCGGGTCGATCCCGAAAGTCTTCAGCATGGGCGTGAACAGCGGCGTGCAGATGAGCAGCATCGGCGCAAGGTCCATGAACGTGCCGAGAACAAGCAGCAGAATGTTCACCCAGAGGAGGAACATATACTTGTTTTCTGAGATGTGCAGGAAGAAGTCGGTCGCCTTCGCGGGCACCTGCAGCAGCGCCATCATGTACCCGAAGGCGACCGAGAACCCGATCATGATCATCACCATGCCGACCGTCCGCACGACGCGGGCGAGCAGCAGGGGCACCTGGCTGATTTTGTAGTCGCGGTAGATGAAGAGGGTGACGAGCAGCGCGTAGACGCAGGCGACGGCGCCGGATTCGGTCGGCGTGAACACGCCCGTGAGGATGCCGCCGATGATGATCACGACGGTGATCATCCCCCAGATCGACTCGACGATGATCTTCAGCGCCTGGCGGAAGGGGATCACCTCGCCGCGTGGATAGCCCTCCCGCCGCGCGATCAGGAGGCACAGGATCATCAGCGAGGCGCCGAGCATCAGGGCCGGGACGATGCCGCCCAGGAAGAGGTGCGCGATCGAGATCGTGCCGCCGGCCGCGAGCGAATAGATCACCATGTTGTGCGAGGGCGGCAGCAGCAGCGGCTGCAGCGAGCCGGAGATCGTCACGTTCACGGCGAAGAGCCGCGGATAGCCGTTGCGGATCATCTCCGGGATCATCACCGAGCCGACGGACGCGGTATCCGCCACGGACGAGCCCGAGATCGCCCCGAAGAAGGTCGAGGCGAGGATGTTCACCAGCGCGAGTCCGCCCCGGATGAAGCCGACGAAGATCTTGGCGACGTTGATGAGCCGGGCCGCCATGCCGCCCTCGGCCATGATGGCGCCGGCCAGCACGAAGAACGGGATGGCGAGGAGCGGGAAATTGTCCATCCCGTCCGAGGTCTTGAGCATCACCGCCTCGAGCGGCAGGTCAATCCAGAGCGCGGCCAGGATCGAGGCGAGGCCGAGCGCGTAGGCGACCGGCACGCCGAGGAGGCAGATGATCGTGAAGCCGCCGATCAGAACCAGGATGTCCATGGGTGCGTCCGGCTATTCGAGCGACACGGTGGCGGTCGCGTCCTCGGGCTCGACCGGGAACAGCGCCCCGGTCCAGAGCCGTTCGATGACGAAGAGGAGCGTGAGCAGGCCGGCGATCGGCACCGGCAGGTAGGACATCCCGACCGTCACGGACGGGAACTCGCCGATCGTCTGGTGCCAGGTGGTCTGGACGAGGGAGATGCCCCACCAGAGCATGAAGACGTTCGTGGCCGCCATGCAGAGCTCGATGAGGACGCCGAGCGCGGTCTTGGCGGGGCCTTTCAGGAGGCCGGGCACGATCCCGACCCCGATATGCAGGTATTCCCGGTAGCAGACGACCGCCGACAGGAAGGCCAGCACGATCATCAGGAGGACGGCGAGCGGCTCGGGCCAGGAGGCGGCGCTGTTGAGGGCGTAGCGCGTGAACACGCCCCAGGGGATGATGATCGCGATCACGGCGAGGCAGACGCCGCATACGACGATGCAGGCGCGATGGACCGCATCCATCGCCCGGACATAGCTGGCCTTCAACCGAAGCTCCTCATGCTGGTGCTTCGCCTCGCGCGGTCATTCCGGGGTTCGCCGCAGGCGAAAACCCGGAAACCATGGCTCCCTGGAACGTGAGGGAGCGCACCCCGTCGCGCTCACCCGGTCGTGGGTTCCGGGTGCCGCAGCCCCGGAATGAAGGCGTAGAGCGCTACTGGACCGCCTGGATGCGCTGCACGAGCGCCGCGTGCTTGGCGCCGTACTTGTCCCAGACCGGCTTCACGGCGTCCTGGAAGGGCTTCTTGTCCTGGAAGGTCACGACCTCGATGCCGGAATCCTTGATCTTCTTCATCGATTCCGCGACGCGCTCATCCCAGAGCTGGCGCTGTTCTTGCTGCGCCTCGACCGCGACCTTGCGGAGAAGCTCCTGGTCGTCCTTCGACAATCCGTCCCAGGTCCGCTTCGAGAACACCAGGATCTCCGGGATGATCAGGTGCTCCGTCATCGAGTAATGCTTGGCGATCGTGTAGTGGCCGAAGCTGTCGTAGCTCGGCGGATTGTTCTCCGCGCCGTCCACGACGCCGGTCTGCAGGGCGCTGTAGACCTGGTCCATGCCCATCGCGACGCCGTTGCCGCCGAGCGCATTCATGGTGTCGACGAAGAGCGGGTTGCCCATCATCCGGATCTTGAGGCCCTTCAGGTCCTCGACCGTGCGGACGGGCCGCTTGGTGTTGTAGACGTTGCGCGAGCCGCCATCCATCCAGCACAGGCCGATGAGGCGCGCCTGCGGATTGCTGCTGATCTTGTCGAGCAGCTCCTTGCCGATCTCCCCGTCGATGACCTTGCGCATATGCGCGACGTCGCGGAACACGAAGGGGAGGTTGAAGACGTTCACGTCGTCCACGATGGAGCCGACCACGCCGACGCTGACGCGTGCGAGGGCGAGCGCGCCGACCTGGGCCTGCTCCAGCGCCTCCTTCTCGCCTCCGAGCTGCATGGAGGGAAACATCTGGACGGTGAGCCGGCCATTGGTGGCCTGATCGAGCTTCTTGCCCATCCGGACCACGGCCTCGACCGTCGGATACCCGAGCGGGTGCACGTCGCTCGCCTTGAGAACCAGCTTGCTCTGGGCCCTCGCATGACCGATCGAGGTTGCGCCGAACGCCCCGGCGCCGAGCAAAGAGAGAACCGTCCTGCGCTTCATCTCGCGTTTCCTCCCTGGCCACTCGGGCCCGTCCTGCCTTGGTCTCTCCGGCTGGGCCGGGACCGGCTGGCATTATCGCCGCGGACTTGTATGGTAGTGTCGACAGATGCCGAGAACTGTCAAGGAGAGTTTGTTGGCCGGTAGCGGCTCCAACGGATCGGCTGCCTCAGCCGCCCAGCGTCTCGAGGCCGAGCTCAAGCGGGCGATCGTCGGGCTCGAGCTGCGTCCCGGCGCGCGCTTGTCGGAGGCCGAGATCGCGGAGCGCCACGGCGTCTCGCGGCAGCCCGCGCGCGAGGCCCTGATCGGGCTGGCGCGCATGCGCCTCGTCGAGGTGTTGCCGCAGCGCGGGACGGTGGTGACCAAGATCTCCGTCGGCCGGCTCATGCAGGCGCGCTTCGTGCGCGAGGCCGTGGAGACCGCGGTGGTGCGGCGGGCCTGCGAGGCTTTCGACCGGCATGCGCGCGAGCGCATCGACGGCCTGATCGAATTGCAGGAGCGCTTTGCGGCGGCCGGCGACCACGACACGTTCCAGCGCTACGACGAGCACTTCCACGTGGCTCTGGCCGAGGGTGCCGGCTGCTCGCTCGCCTGGGATGTCGTGCGGGACATCAAGAGCCACATGGACCGCCTCTGCCAGCTCACCCTGTTCGATGCACCGACGATGCTCGGGCTGGTGGCGCAGCATCGGGCGATCATCGCGGCGATCGATGCCGGCGACCCGGACGCAGCGGCGGAGGCCATGCGGGATCATCTGACGGAGATTCTCCGGGCCATGCCGCGCGTCGAGGCGGAACACCCGGATCTGTTCGAGGCGCCCTGACGGGCTTCTTCACGCCGGCGCGCCGGGCCGCTAAGGGCGGGACATGGCCGGCCGGCCGCCAGACGATCTAAGCCGAAAATCCGATGCGGCACTGCGGCCGGCAGCGAGTTCGGCCCGTTGCACGACGCGACACCCGCATCGACAATGATGCGCATAAGGACAGAGGGGAAACGGATGGGCTCGAAGCTTCGATCGATGGTCCTGGGTGCGACCATGCTCGCGCTCGGCAGCGGGGGCGCCCTGGCGGAGATCCCCAACAAGCTCCTCAAGGTCGGCGTCCTCACCGACATGTCCGGCCCCTTCGCCAGCCAGGCCGGGGAGGGCTCGCTCACGGCCGCCAAGATGGCGGCGGAGGATTTCCAGAAGGAGGCCGGCGACCTCAAGGTCGAGATCGTCGGGGCCGATCACCAGAACAAGCCGGATATCGGCTCTGGCATCGCTCGCAAATGGATCGACCAGGAGGGCGTGACCGCCGTGGTCGACCTGCCGAACTCGGCCGTCGGCCTCGCGATCTCGACGCTGCTGAACGAGAAGAACCGCACCACGATGGCGTCCGCGACCGCGACGTCCGACATGACGGGCAAGTTCTGCAAGAATACCACCGTGCAATGGGCGCACGACACCTGGGCGCTCGGGAATGCGAGCGGCCGCGCCGTCACCAAGGCGGGTGGCAAGAAATGGTTCTTCATCGCCTTCGACTATGCCCTCGGCCAGGCGCTCGAGCGCGACACGTCGGAAGCCGTGAAGAAGGCCGGCGGGACGATCGTCGGAAGCGTCAAGCACCCACTCGGCACGACCGACTTCTCGTCCTACATCCTGCAGGCGCAAGCCTCTGGCGCGGACGTGATCGCGCTCGGCGATACGGGCGTCGACGCCATCAACGCCATCAAGCAGATGAACGAGTTCGGCGTCATCCAGAAGGGGATGCAACTCGCGGCCCTCTTCCTGCAGATCATCGACGTGCAGTCGATCGGGCTCGATCAGGCGAAGGGCATGATCGTGACCGAAGCTTTCTACTGGGACCTGAACGACAAGACCCGCGCCTGGTCGAAGCGGTTCGCAGAGCGGATGGGCGGCCGCATGCCGACCGTGAACCACGCCGCGGCCTATTCTGCGACCCTGGCCTATCTTCGCGCCGCCAAGGCCGCGAACGCGATTGAGGGCGACAAGGTCGTGGAAGCCATGCGCAAGATGGACATCAACGACGATCTCTGGGGCAAGGTGGTCGTCCGTCCTGACGGCCGCGCGACCCACGACATGTACGTGTTCAAGGTGAAGAGCCCGGACCAGTCCAAGAGCAAGGACGACATCTACGAACTGATGGAGACGATCCCGGTCGAGCAGGCGTTCCGGCCTCTTGGCGAGGGCGGCTGCCCGCTCGTGAAGTAGGGCTCAGTCGCCGCCGCCGGCATCGAGCCGGCGGCTCTCGCCCCGGCCGGATGGAACGGCGGCAGTCTTCCCTCTGGATGTTCGCCCGGCGCGGGCCGGGCCCGGCAGGCGGTAACCGGGATACGAGCCGATCAGGGCCGCAATCTGTGCCGCGATCGCCTCCACGCCGTCGGCGACGCGGTCGTCCCTGGCGGCGAGATAATAGGTCTCCTCGCCGACCGGCACGAAGGTGAGGCCGAGCACGTCGGCGACGACCCTGACGCCCAGTCCGACATCCGCGCCGCCCGCCGCGACCGTCGCGGCGACGGCCTGGTGCGTGAACTCCTCGACCGAGTAGCCGGCAATCTCGTCCGGCCCGATCCCGGCCCGTCCGAGCAGGCGATCGAACCAGGCGCGCGTCCCCGAGCCCTTCTGGCGGTTCACGAACCGCGCCTTCAGCCGGGCGATGTCCTGCACCGACCGGATGCCGAGCGGGTTCCCGCGCGGGAGGATGAATCCCTGGTCCCGGTTGAAGACCGGATAGCCGACGAGCCCCGCCATCGCCGATGCTGCCAGGGACGATCCGGGCCGCCCTTGCGCGGCGCCGAAATGGCAGCCCGCCATGTCCGCCTCGCCCGCCCGGAGAAGCCGCAGCGCCTCGCTGCTTCCCGTCACCCTGAGCTCGATTCCCGAGACAGCCCCGAGAGCCTGGACGAGGAGCGGATCGTGGCTCGCCGCGACCTGGAGGCGGGGGGCGATCTGCCGGTCGAGGCGCTCGAGCCTCGCCGCGAGGTCCCGCTGCTCCCGCGCAAGCGCCGCCTCCAGGCGCTCGAACGTGGAGCGCAGTTCCTGGCGGAGGCTCTCGCCGAACGGCGTGAGCACCGTGCCGTGACCTTTGGTCTTCACGACCACGGATTTGCCGGTGGCCCGCTCGAGTTCGCTGACCTTGCCCCAGGTCGAGCGGTAGGAGAGCGCAAGCCGGATGGCGGCACCCCGCACGGTCCGCTCCTCGGCGATACCGTCGAGCAGGTCGAGGGTCGGTCCGATCTCGAGCTGTCCTCGCTCGGCCACGATGCTTCCGCCGATTCCGAGCCGTACCTTCATATGAACAATGTTTCATATTGAAGTTTAAAGGGCCACCTCCTCATATCGCGCCATGCTGGCAACGCTCGGAGAGGCGGTCGCGCTGATCGGCTCGCTCGACCGGGAGGTCGGAGCGATCGCGCTGCTGTCGCTGCGTGTCAGCCTCTCGGCCGTGGCGCTCGGATGCATCATCGGCCTGCCGGCAGGCGCGCTGGTGGCGCTCGCCCGCTTCCCGGGCCGCGGCGCCGTCGTCGCCTTCCTCAATGCCATGATGGGGCTGCCGGCCGTGGTCGTCGGCCTGCTCGTCTACCTGCTCCTGTCCCGGTCCGGTCCGTTCGGGCCCATGGGGCTGCTCTTCACCCCGGGTGCCATGATCGTCGCCCAGACCGTCCTCGTGACGCCCCTGATCGCTGCGCTGACGCGCCAGCTTGTCGAGGATGCCGACCGCGATCTCGGGGAGCAGCTGCGGTCCATGCGCCTGAACCTCTGGCAGCGCGCCAGGACGCTGCTGCTCGACGTCCGCTTCTCCCTTGTCGTCGCCGTGCTGGCGGCCTTCGGGCGAGCGATCTCGGAGGTCGGTGCCGTGCTGGTCGTCGGCGGCAACATCGCGGGCTCCACCCGGACCATGACGACCGCGATCTCGCTCGAGACCCAGAAGGGGGATCTTCCGCTCGCGCTTGCGCTGGGCATCGTCCTGATCGGGATCGTGCTCGCCGTGAACGCACTCGCCTCGGCGGTGCGGGGCTTCGCCATGCGGGCCTACGGATGAGCGCGGTGTTGCCCATCGAGCTGCGCCGCCTCGTGTTCCGGGCGTCCGGACGCAACGTCGTGGACGGACTGACGGCGACCATCACCTCTCGGGGCGTGACGGCCATCATGGGGCCGAACGGCGCCGGCAAGAGCGTCACGCTGCGCCTCATCGACGGCCTGCTGGAGCCGAGCGCAGGCGCGATCAGCTTCGGCGGGAGGGATGCGGAGCGCGTGCGGCGCGGCTTCGTCTTCCAGCGGCCGGCCCTTGTGCGGGACAGCGTCGAGGCCAATGTCGCTCTCGCCCTGCAGCCGCTGGGGTTGGGGCGGAGCGTCGTGCGCGAGCGTGTCGCGGCCGTTCTGGCGCGCGTCGGCCTCGGGGGCAGGGCGCGCGATCCGGCCCGCAAGCTCTCGGGCGGGGAGCAGCAGCGCCTCGCCTTCGCCCGCGCGCTCGTCGGCGATCCGGAACTGCTGCTGCTGGACGAGCCGACCGCGAATCTCGATCCCGGCGCCACGGAGGCGATCGAAGGCCTGGTCCATCAGGCTGCCCGGGCGGGCACGAAGGTGATCCTCGTCTCGCACAACCTGGGCCAGGTCGCGCGGCTCGCAGACGACATCCTGGTCCTGGATGCCGGGCGCGCGGTCGAGCACGGGCCCGCCCAGGCCGTCCTTCAAGCGCCGAGAACGCCCGAGGCTCGGGCCTACATCAAGGGAGAATTGCCATGGATCGCCTTCGCCGCAGCCTGATCGGGCTCGCGCTTCTCGCCGCTGCGGCGACGCCGGCCCTCGCCCAGGCGCCGCAGCGCTCGATCACGGTCGCCTCGACCACCTCGACGGAGCAGTCAGGGCTCTTCAAGCATCTCCTGCCGCGCTTCACGCAGAAGACGGGGATCGACGTGAAGGTCGTGGCGCTCGGGACCGGGCAGGCGCTCGATGTCGGCCGGCGCGGGGACGCCGACGTCGTCTTCGTTCACGACAAGGCCGCCGAAGAGAAGTTCGTCGCCGAGGGCTTCGGCGTGAAGCGTCAGGAGGTGATGTACAACGACTTCATCATCGTCGGCCCGAAATCGGATCCCGCGAAGGCGGCCGGAAAGGACGTCCTGGAGGGCCTGCGCAAGATCGCAGCCGCCAAGGCGCCCTTCATCTCGCGGGGCGACCGCTCCGGCACCCATGCGGCCGAGCTCCGCTACTGGAAGGATGCCGGCGTCGATCTCGCGGCCACGAAGGGCGATTGGTACAAGGAGATCGGCCAAGGCATGGGCCCGGCCCTGAACGCGGGATCGGCCCAAAACGCCTATGTCCTGGCGGATCGCGGGACCTGGCTGTCCTTCAAGAACAGGGGCGATCTCGCCGTTCTGGTGGAGGGCGACCAGCGGCTCTTCAACCAATACGGCGTGATGCTGGTCAATCCGGCGAAGCACCCGCATGTGAAGACGGCCGAAGGCCAGGCCTTCATCGACTGGCTCGTCTCGCCCGAGGGGCAGCGCGCGATCGGCGACTACAAGATCGAGGGCGAGCAGCTCTTCTTCCCGAACGCGACCGGCTCGGCCCGGTCGTGATCAAGGCGGCGCTTGCGGCGCTGGCGGTACTCGCCATGGCGAAGGGCGCGGTCGCCGAGCCCGTCCGGCTCCACGCCGCCGGCAGCCTGCGCGACGCCCTGACGGAGGTCGCGCGCGCGTTCGAAGCGGCCCCCGGCGGGATCGCCGTGGAGGCGAAGTTCGGACCATCGGGCTTGCTGCGCGATGCGATCGCGGGGGGCGAACGGGCGGAGGTCTTCGCCTCCGCCAACATGGAGCACCCGGCGTCCCTCACACGCGCGGGCAAGGCCGGACCGACGGTCCTCTTCGCCAGCAATCGCCTCTGCGCCCTCGTGCGGCCGGGCCTGCAGGTCTCGACCGAAAGCCTCGTCGAGCGGCTGCTGGATCCGGCCGTGAAGGTCGGCACATCGACCCCGAAGGCCGATCCCTCCGGGGATTACGCCTTCGAGGTTTTCGGCAAGATGGAGGCCCTCCGGCCCGGCAGCCGAAGCGTCATGAAGGCCAAGGCGCTCCAGCTCACCGGCGGACCGAACAGCCCGAAGCCGTCGCCGGGCCGCAGCCTCTATGGCGAGATCGTCGCGCGCGGCGATGCCGACCTGTTCTTGACCTACTGCACGAATGCGCAGGCTGCCGCGCGGGAGGTCCCCGGCGCTGCCGTCGCGGCATTGCCGGAGCCCCTGGCGGTCGGAGCCGATTACGGCCTTGCCGTGATGGCCGGCGCGAGCGAGCCGGCCTACCGTTTCGCCCTCTTCGTCCTGTCGGGGGAGGGCCAGGCGATCCTGGCCCGCCACGGCTTCACGGCGCCTCTCAGAGCAGCCGGTCGAGGGTGATCGGGAAGTCCCGGACCCGCACGCCGGTCGCGTGCCACACGGCATTCGCCACCGCGCCGGCCGACCCGGTGATGCCGATCTCGCCGACGCCCTTGATGCCGAGCGCGTTCACATGCGGGTCGTCCTCGTGCACCAGGATCGCCTCGATGGGTGGCACATCGGCATTCACGGGCACGTGGTACTCGCCGAGATTGGCGTTCATGATCCGGCCCGAGCGCCGGTCCGTCACCGCGTGCTCGTGCAGCGCGAAGGAGAGGCCCCAGATCATCCCGCCATAGAGCTGGCTGCGGGCGAGGCGCGGATTGATGATCCGGCCAGCCGCAAATGCCCCGACGATGCGGGAGGCCCGGATCTGGCCAAGCTCGGGATCGACCTTCACCTCCGCGAAGACCGCGCCATGCGCGTGCATCGCGTAGCTCTCCTGCGACGAGGGATCGGCCGAAGCGCTGCCCCGGCCTTCGATCTCGGCAAGCCCGGCGCGCGCGAGGATGTCGGCATAGCTCTCGCTGCGGGATTCGTCGTCCCGACGGTGAAGACGTCCCGCCCGGGCGATCACGCCGGCATTGCCGCCGCCGAAGAGCGGCGAGCGCTCGTCGGAGGTCGCGAGCTGGGCGAGCTTCGCGATGACGTCCGCGCCCGCCGAGTGCAGCGCCATGCCGGCGGTCGCCGTGTGGCCGGAGCCGCCCGCGATGCCGGCGTCCGGAAGATCTGACGTACCTGCCCGGAACTCGACCTGATCGATGTCGAGCCCGAGGCCGTCTGCCGCGATCTGGGCCAGTGCCGTCCAGGCGCCCTGGCCCATGTCGTGCGCGCCCGTCTCCATCAGGCCCGTGCCGTCGGCCCGGATCGCCGCCCGCGCCTGCGCCTGGAACATCAGGGCCGGGAAGGTTGCGGTTCCCACGCCCCAGCCCACCAGGAGGCCCGCCTCGTCGCGCATCTGCCGCGGCGCGAGCGGCCGCCGCGACCAGCCGAACCGCTCGGCCCCCTGTTCGTAGCATTCGCGGAGGGCCTTGGACGAAAAGGGCCGCCCGGAGATGGGCTCCGCCTCCGCATAGTTCTTCAGCCGGAACGCGAGCGGATCCATGCCGCAGGCCTCGGCCATCTCGTCGATGGCGCTTTCGAGGGCGATCGAGCCCGTCGCCTCGCCGGGCGCGCGCATGAAGAGCGGCGTGCCCGTGTCGATGCGCACGACGTCGTGGGAGGTCGCGATGGCCGGGCTCGCATAGAGCGTGTGCGAGGCATCGGAGGCGGGCTCGAAGAAGTCGTCGAACGAGCTCGAGGTGGTCCTCGTGTGGTGCTGGATGGCTGTGAGCGTGCCGTTCTCGTCGGCTCCGAGCCGGAGCGTCTGGCGCGTGGGCGCGCGATGCCCGACCGGGCCGAACATCTGCTCGCGCCGCAGCGCCAGCTTCACGGGCCGGCCCACTAGCCGGGCCGCCATGATGCCGAGCACCTGCGGGCCGGAGACACCGGCCTTCGAGCCGAAGCCCCCGCCCAGGAACGGGCTGCGGATGTGGATGTTCTCCGGCGGGATCCCGAAGAGCTGCGCCAGGCGCAACTGCGTCAGCGCAAGCGCCTGGCTCGGCAGGTCGAGGGAGAGCGTGTCGCCCTCCCAGCGGGCCACGACGGCGTGCGTTTCCATCGCATTGTGGTACTGCGCCGGCGTCTCGTAGGTGGCCTCGATCCGGCGCGACGAGGAAGCGAGGCCCGCCTCCAGGTCGCCATGCTGGACCGTCGCGGGCTTTCCGGGACCCACGATGGGCGGCACGAAGGCCTCGTCCGCATCGAGGCCGACCCGGGCCGGCTCGGCTTCGTAGCGGGGCGAGAGCAACTCGGCCGCCTCCGTGGCCGCCTCGAGGGTCTCCGCGATGACCACCGCGATCGGCTGGTTCGGATAGCGGACGACGTCGCTCTGCAGCACGTCGAGCTTGAACGAGAAGGGGATGTCCTTCCCGTCGGGATCGGCGGCGAGCCGCGGGGCGTTCCAGGGCGTCATCACGGCGATCACGCCGGGCTGCGTTTTCGCCGCTTCGACATCGAGCGACACGAGCCGGCCCCTGGCGATGCTGCTCACGGCCATCACGGCGTAGGCCATGCCGGCCGGGTGGTTGTCGGCCGCGTAGCGCGCTCCGCCCGTGACCTTGAGGATGCCGTCGCGGCGGGTCAGCGGCTGCCCGATATTGGAGCCGTGCCGGACATGCGCCGGCGCCTGGGTGAGTACGAGCTCAGCCATCGAGACGAACTCCGGATGCGAAGGGCGAGGCGGGAAGGGCGGGGATGCGGTCCGGCGTACCGGCTGCCGCGAGCGTCAGGGCGCGCACCACGATGCGGCGGGCGAGCTCGATCTTGAACGCGTTGTCGCCGGAGGGGCGTGCCTCGGCGAGCGCAGCGGCGGCGGCACGGCCGAACGCCTCCCGTCCCGGCTCGGCACCTGTCAGCAGGGCCTCCGCTTCTCTTGCGCGCCACGGCTTCAGGGCGACGCCGCCGAGCGCCAGGCGGGCCGAGCGGATCGCGCCTGCCTCGACCGTGAGGGCGGCGGCGGCCGAGACGACCGCGAAGGCATAGGAGGTTCGCTCCCGGACCTTGAGGTAGCGCGAATGCGACGCGAACCCGGCCGCCTCGGCCGGCAGGCGCACGGCCGTGATGAGCTCGCCCGGCTCGAGCAGGCTCTCGAGATGCGGAGCATCGCCCGGAAGGCGGTGGAAGCTCTCCAGCGGCAGTTCGCGGCGGCCGCCGCGGCCCTCGATCTCGACGGAGGCGCCGAGGGCGACCAGAGGCACGCAGAAGTCCGACGGGTTCGTGGCGATGCAGCTTCCGCTCCAGCCCAGCACGGCGTGAAGCCTGTTCTCGCCCTCGAGCGCGTCGCAGCCGGAGCCCGGCTGGCGCTTGTTGCAGGCGCTGGCCGGGTCATAGAAGTAGGCACAGCGCGTCCGCTGCAGGAGGTTGCCCCCGACCGTGGCGGCGTTGCGAAGCTGTGCCGACGCGCCCGACAGCAGCGCCTCCGCGACTGCCGGAAAGCTCCGGGCGAAGCGGGCGTCGTGAGCGAGGTCGGCGTTGCGCACGAGGGCTCCGATCCGGACGGCCCCGTCGGGCAGGAACTCGATGGCGTCGAGCCCCGGCAGCCGGTTCACGTCGACGAGCCGGGTCGGACGGGCGATCCCGCCCTTCATGAGATCCAGGAGATTCGTGCCGGCGGCCAGATAGGCCGAGCCGGGCTCCGAACCTGCCTCGACGGCTTCCGCGACGGTCGCGGGCCTAAGATAGTCGAACCCGTTCATGCCGCACGCCTTTCCTCGCCGGCCGTCATGACGCCCTGGGCGTCGAGGACGGCTTCCGTGATGCCCGCATAGGCGGCGCAGCGGCACAGGTTGCCGCTCATGCCCTCCCGCACCCGCTCGGGATCGCTGCCGGCCTGGCCTTCGCTGATCAGCCCGACGGCGCTCATGATCTGGCCTGGCGTGCAGAAGCCGCACTGGAACCCGTCATGCGCGATGAAAGCTGCCTGGACCGGGTGGAGCTCTCCCCCTTGCGCGAGGCCCTCGATGGTCATGATCTCGGCGCCGTCATAGCTTGCCGCCAAGGCGAGGCAGGAATTGATGCGCCGTCCATCGACCAGAATGGTGCAGGCGCCGCATTGTCCCCGGTCACATCCCTTCTTGGTGCCGGTCAGGTCCAGGCGTTCGCGTAAGAGATCGAGAAGCGTGACGCGGGGATCGTCCAACTCGACCGATCTTTGCGCACCATTGACTGTGAGCGTGATCCGTAAGGTCATCTCGCGCTCCGTTGAGAGCTGTTGCTATGAGGTAGAAGATGCGGCGACGGGCCGGTCCTGTGCGGATCGGCGCGTAAGGGGGCGGGAGTGCCGCTCCGGCTGGCAAGGGATAGACGAAGGGCGTCTGCCCGCTCTGTCCCCGATGTCTAAACGATACGGAGGCGCCCTCCGTTTTCCAAGAGTCTGGAACTGGAAAAAGGCATGAGAGCGGAACCGAGGCCCCCGCCTAAGCGCCCGAGAGCCGACGCGGTCAGAAACCGGGAGCGTCTGCTCGAGGCCGCAAAAGCCGTGTTCAGTGCGGGCGGCGCAGACGCGACTCTGGAAGCAGTCGCCATGGAGGCAGGCCTCGGGATCGGCACGCTCTACCGTCACTTTCCCACGCGTGAATCTCTCTTCGAGGCTGTGTACCGCCGCGAAGTCGATCAACTGGCAGATCTGGCGGAGCAGCTGAAATCCACGCCCGATCCCTGTGAAGCACTGCGGCAGTGGCTCCGGGCGAACGTCGAGTTCGTGGCGACGAAGAAGGGGATGTCAGCAACGCTCGCGCTGGCGGCCTACAACACGTCCGACCTCGCCGCCTGCTCGTTCGAGCGGCTGACGAGCTCGGTCGGAAGCCTGCTGGACCGGGCTGCGCAGGCGGGCGTGATCCGTGCCGATATCAGCCCGGAAGACGTGCTCCGGGCTCTTGTCGGGATGTGCTACATGCACGACCAGCCTGGCTGGCAGGCGAGCGTCACAAAACTTCTGGATGTCTTTGTCGACGGGATGTGCCGGGGCCCGAAATCTACGGTTTGAGCGCCTGGGTCAGCTCAGCCGGCGCTGAGTAGCTCGAGCATCTTGCGCTCGATCTCGGGGTCGCGCTGGAATTCTGTTCCCGTGCGCCGTCGAAACGTCAGCAGCTTGAGAATGAGGGTTGTCATCTCCCTGCCCTTCACGATCTGTTTAGGGATACAAGCTTCTTACCTGCGCCGAGTTCCCAGCGGGTGCTCTTCCCGCGGCTTCCAAGGTAGCCGAAAGCCGGTCGCCTGTACGCGCAGCGATGGCGCTACTCCGGAAGGGCGCGGGATGCGCTCTCCCGCGTCGATCAGCTCTTTTGGGCCGGCGCCTCGATCATCTGGCGGATGCGGAGCGCCAGCGCATCGACGGAGAAGGGCTTGGTGATCATCTCCATCCCGGGCTCGAGGAAGCCCGAGGAGATGGCTGCGTTCTCCGCATAGCCGGTGATGAAGAGGACCTTGAGGTTCGGGCGGCGCACCCTCGCGGCATCCGCAAGCTGGCGCCCGTTGAGCCCCGGGAGCCCGACATCGGTGACGAGAAGGTCGACGCGCTGGTCGGTCTCCAGAATTCGCAACCCGGCAGGCCCGTCAGGCGCCTGGAGCGGCCGGTAGCCCAGATCCTCCAGCACCTCGATGATGAGGTCCCTGACGACGGCCTCGTCCTCCACCACGAGCACGGTCTCGCCGGAGGGCGAGAACGGCAGCTTCTCATTGGAGGCTTGCGGCGCCCGGTCTGGAACCTCGCCGTGATAGCGTGGGAGGTAGATCTTCACCGTCGTGCCTTTTCCGACCTCCGAGTAGATCCTGGCGTGCCCCTCCGACTGGCGGGCGAAGCCGTAGATCATGGACAGGCCGAGCCCGGTTCCCTGGCCGAGAGGCTTGGTGGTGAAGAAGGGATCGAAGGCACGCGCAATCACGTCCGGGGTCATCCCCGTGCCGGTATCGGTGACGCTGACGCAGATGTATTGGCCGGCCGAGACGCCCTGGTGCTGCGCCGCATAGGCCCGGTCGAGATGCGTGTTGCAGGTCTCGATCGTCAGCGTGCCGCCTTCCGGCATGGCGTCGCGGCCGTTGATGGCAAGGTTGAGAAGCGCGTTCTCGAGCTGGTTGGGATCGCACAGCGTCAGCCACAGCCCGCCCGCGGTGACGATCTCGAGCCGGATCGACTCGCCGAGCGTGCGCCTGAGCAGGTCCTCCATGCCCGTGACGAGCTGGTTGGCCTGGACCGGCTTCGGGTCGAGCGGCTGGCGGCGGGAAAAGGCCAGAAGGCGATGAGTCAGGGCCGCGGCGCGGTTGGCGGACGAGATCGCCGCCTTCGCGTAGCGCTCCAGGTTCTCCGTGCGTCCCTGTGCGAGGCGCGTCTGGAGCAGGTCGAGCGCACCGATCACGCCTGTCAGGAGATTGTTGAAGTCATGCGCGATGCCGCCCGTGAGCTGGCCCACCGCCTCCATCTTTTGTGCCTGCCGAAGCTGGTCCTCGGCCTGCCGCAGCGCTTCTGCCTGCGCCCTCTCGGTCGTGACGTGGCGACCATTGGCGTACACGGTTTCCCGGTCCGACGACGCCGTCCATGAGAACCAGCGCGGGCTGCCGTCGCGGTGCAGCAGCCGGCTTTCGAAGCTCGCCGCCGAGCGGTCGCCCGCCGCGTCCAGGCCCATGGAGGTCCGCTCGACGTCCTCCGGATGGACGAAGTCGTGCAGGCGCTTGCCGACCGTCTCGCGCAGGTCGTAGCCGAGGAGCTCGCTCCAGGCCGGATTGACGGCCTCCAGCACCCCGGAGGTGTCCGCCACGACCATGAGGTCGCGCGAGTTCTGCCAGATGCGATCGCGCTCACGCGTCCGGCTCTCGACCATGCTGCCGAGCTGCTCGTTGAAGGCGCGCAGCTCCGCCTCGGCGAGCTTGCTGTCGGTAATGTCGTAGATCACGCCGACATGACGAATGCCCGCATTCTCGCTGTCGGCCACGGCCTCGCTGCGCCGCGCCACCCAGCGAACCTCCTGGGTTCCGGGACGCCTGACCTGGAACTCGGCATGCACGATGCGCCCGGGCTCGCCGCTGTCCATGTCTGGCGCGAAGATCGACTCGCCCGACATCGAGAGCGCGTTGACCAGCCGGATCGGTACGACCCGGCTCGGCCGCAAGCCGAGAAGACGGCAGAACTGCTCGGATACTTCCGCCGTGGCGAAGCCGGGCACGTACTCGAACGTGCCGATTCCGCCCGCCGATTGCGCGATCCGCAGCCGCTCTTCGGTCCGCTTCTGCTCCGTGATGTCGACCAGGACGCCACTGAACCGGACGGGGCGTTCCTCCTCGTCGTGCTGGGCCTGGCCCCGCGCCTCGACCCAGCGGGTGGTCCCGTCGGGAGCAAGGAGGCGGTACTCGCGCGAGAACAGCTCGGCGCCCTCCAGGACGCCGGCCACGGCCATCTTGACCCTCAACCGGTCCGCGGGATGGATCCGGGTGAAGAAGGTCTCGGGCGGAAGGCCGCGCGCCGCCTCCGCGGGATCGACCCCGTGAAGCAGGGCGAAGCGCGCATCGGCGTAGAGGCGGCCGCCGGCGAGGTCCCAGTCCCAGCTGCCGACCGAGCCCGCCGCGGTGAGCACGAGCTGGAGCTGCTGGTGATCCAGGCTGAACGCACCGATTCCGGGGCGGTCGCTTCCGGATTGCGTTGGGTCAGACACGGGCGGCCGCTCTTTCAGCCGAAGGCATCGGACCCGGCGACCCGCTCGATGAAGTTGCGAACCAGCAGCTTGAGCTGCGTCAGCGAGGGGAGGTCCATCAGCATCGCGATGAAACCACGGATGTCGTGTTCGCGAACCGAGAAGTTGATGTAGAGAAACAGAACCGTCGACGCCGGCGGCTGCGCCCGCGAGATCTGGAACAGCTCGGGCCCTCGCCCCCGCAACACCTCCGGCAGGGACATCGTGAGCGAGCGCTCAAGCATGTTCGCCATCGTGGCGAGGCAGCCGTTGAGGATGATGTTGCCCGTCTCGGCGAGAGCCTCCTGCTCCAGCTCCACCAACTCGTCCGGCCCCAGCTCGCCGCCCGTGACCGCGCGGACGAGTTCCAGGCTGCTCCGCTCGGGGAAGATGAGGAGGGCCTGGCCAGCAAAGGCGCCGCTGAAATCCTGGTGGATGGCGACGAGCGTCGAGTCCTCGCGCTCGCCGATGAGCTGGGCCGCCGTGTCGCGCGACACGATCTCGATGGACGGCACCGACAGGACCACCTGGACGCCGATCATCTTGCGCAGGCTTGCGGCGGCCCGGCTGACGCCGATGTTGACGAGCTCGGTCAGGGCGTCGATCTCGAGCTCGGAGAGGTCGACGTCCGGCTCGGTCACGACGCGCGCTTCCTGAGACGAAGCGCCGCGCCCGACAGGAAGCCGCTCAGGCCCTCCTCGGTCAGCGGCTTGGCCACGAAGGCGGCGTTCACGGCCCGCGCCCGGGCGACAACCTCGTCTTGGATGTTCGCCGTGACGACGGCGATCGGGAGCTCCGGATGGCTGCTCCGGAACTCCTGCGCCAGCTGAAGTCCGTCCTGGCCCGGCATGTTGAAATCGATCAGGGCGACGTCGATCGCCTGCCGCGACATGGCAGCCTGCGCGTCGGAGGCATTCGCGGCCTCGACGATCTCCCAGTCCGGCTTGAGCTGGCGAATGATCTTGGCTGCAACGATGCGGGCCAGCCGGCTATCGTCAACGATCAGAACCGTGTGCGCCATATCCGCTCCGCGCCCAAGCTGCGTCCATGAGCCAGCCGAACCCTATGGCCCCATTCGGGCCGGGTTGCCAGGGCCCCCCCGCCGAAACTGCCGAGCAATGGCTCGATCCAGCGCGACACGAACGGATCACGGCACGGACCGCTCGTGGCGGGCCTCGCCGCAAGGAGAACCTGCACCAGCGCCGTGTGAAGGCGCGTGCAGCCGGACAGATCGACCACCGATGACGGCTCGGCAAGCAGGAGCGAGAGCAACGTCTCCGCCTCCTCGACCGGACAGGCTCCTTCGAGCGAGATACGCCCCGGTCCCGATCGCCGTACCGTCACTGCAGGATCTCCTCGGGGTCGAGGACCAGGAGAACGCGGCCGTCCCCCAGGACCGTGGTGCCGAAAACGCCCGGAAGGCCCGCGAACACGCCGCCGAGCGGCCGCACGACCGCCTCCATGCGGCCGATCACGCCATCGACGAGCAGCCCGACCGGCTCCCCGCCCGCGCGCACCACGACGAGCTCGAAGTCGCCCCCCTCAGGGGCTTCCCCGTCGGTCCCCATCCGCTCCGGCAGCGAGACGACCGGGATCGTCCGGTCGCGCCAGGCCACCGCGCGAGCCGATTTCACCGGGATGATCCGGGCAGGAGCGACGCGCTGGAACGCGAGCACGTTCTCCATGGGCAGCCCGAAGGTCTCGTGGCCGCACCGGACGGCGAGGAGCGGGGTTAGGGCCATTGTCTGTGGCAGGACGAGCCGGACGGTGGTCCCGCGTCCCAGCGTGCTCTCCACCTCCACGCGACCGCCCAGACGCTGCGCTCCCGCCCGCACGGCGTCCATCCCGACGCCTCGGCCGGACAGGTCCGTGACGGAGGACGCCGTCGAGAAACCCGGGGCGAAAATCAGGTCGATCGCCTCGCTGTCCGTCATGGCGGCGGCCTGTTCGGGGTCTAGAAGCCCCCGCAAGGCGGCCAGCTGCCGGATCACGGCGGGATCGATCCCCCGGCCGTCGTCGCTCACCTCCAGGACGACGCGGTCCCGCAGGGGACGAGCGCTGAGAACGATCCGGCCGCAGGCGGGCTTCCCCGCCTGGACCCGGAGCTCCGGCGCCTCCAGGCCGTGATCGATGGCGTTGCGGAGAACGTGCAGAAGAAGCTCGAACAGCGCCTCCGCCACAGCCCTGTCCGCCTCCGCCTCGCCCCCGGAGGTGATGAAGTCGACTTCCTTGCCGAGCTGCGCGGCCGTCTCGCGGACCGGCCGGCCGAAGCGGCGAAAGACGCCAGCGAGGGGCACGAGGCGCATGCTCATGACGGCGCGGTGGAGTTCGCCCGTGAGGCGCCCGATGTTCGCCTCGTTCTCCCGGAGCGCCCGGAGCATCGTGTCGGCTCCGGCACCCGCCCCGGCCTGCGCGACGACATGTGCGAGCCCGTTGCGCGCGACGGTCAGTTCCGAGACGAGCCCGGCCAGGGTGTCGAGCCGGCCGACATCCACCCGGAGCGTCCGGGCGACGCCTCCCGGCTCCTGGACGGCCGGTGCTTGCGCGGGCTCCACGTCTTCCGGCTCGGACAACGCCGCGTCGATCGCCGCATCGGCCGCCATTCCTTCGGCCCGCGCGGCGCGAAGCCGCTTCGCGCGTCCGCTCAGACCCTCGTGCTCGAGGGCATTCGCCACGGCTGCGAGGACGGAATCTTCCACGCCCTGCCGGAGGGCGCTCGCGTGCGGTGCCGCCAGTACCGCCCGCTGCTCGGCGATCACAGCGGCCGCGAGGGTACCCGGCTCCTTACCTGGTCCGCGCCCGATGCCCGCCTCGACTTCCACGAGTTCGACCTGGTCCGAGACGAGCCGGAAGATCGCGGCAAGATCCTCGCGGCTGCAGCGGGCGAGGATCTCGACCGTGAGATTGCACGCGAAGGGGTCCATTTCGGCGAGCCTGCCCCAGGGCTCGACAGGCAGGACGTCGACCGCGACCGGATCCGGTATGCGGCCCACGATCCCGAGCGGATCATCGCCGTTCAGGAAGCAGTCCCGCGCCGGCGAGTACTTCGCGGCGACCAGACTTGTGGAGCCGTCGGCAGGCTTCCCGAGCGCGGCGGCATGACGGACGAGGAGCGCTTCCGCCCAACCGGGAAGCCCTTCCCCGGCTGCCGCGTCCTTCGCGTCGCTTCGCCCGGACGTGAGCGGTTCGCGGAGGAGCCGCGCGAGGGCCGTCCCGGATTCCTGCGCGTCCGGCGGGAGACCGCCAGTGGTCTCGATCGCGGCGAGCCAGATTTCGACCTGGTCCATCGCCTGGAGGCAGGCCTCGACCAGGTCCTCCGATGCCGAGACCTCCCGGGCCCGGATCGCGGCGAGGAGGTCTTCCGCGGCGTGCATGGCGCCCGTCATGGGCGCGAGATCGAGAATGGCGGCCGAACCCTTCAGCGTGTGGAAGATGCGGAACAGGTTCTCGATGCGCGCGGCATCCTGCGGGTTCCGCTCGAGCGCGAGCAGGTCCTCCCCGGCGCTCTCCAGGAGTTCGCGAGCCTCGGCGAGGAACGGCTCGAGGAGCTCCTTCACGACGGACGCCCCGTCAGGACCGCGGCATGGGCCACGAGGTCGTCCTCCGCGACGGGCTTCACGAGGTAGTAGTTCGCACCGGCCTGCCGGGCCGCCTCCCGGTCCTGCACGCCCGCCTCAGTGGAGATCACGAGCACCGGCACGGCGGCACTGGGTGCAGACCGGGCCCGCAGGTCCGCCAGGAAGGTGAAGCCGTCCATCTTCGGCATGTTCACATCGAGGATGACCAGATCGAATGTCTCCAGAAGCAGCTTTTCGATCCCTTCGAGCCCGTTGAGGGCTTCCTCCACGGCGAAGCCGCTGCCTTCCAGGGCCGCGCGATAATAGCGCCGGACGAGATTGGAATCGTCCACCACCAGGACTTTCCGGGGCCGATCAGCCGTTCCCATGGGGTCGAGGCCTCCGATAGACGATCGCGTCGGTATAGCGGCACGGCTCGAAGAGCGGGGAAATCCGGCTCATCGATTCCGTGTGTCCGAGGCAGACGAACCCACCCGGGTTGAGAGCCTCGTAGATGTTCTCCGCGGCGACGCGCCGGGACGCATCGTCGAAATAGATCAGCACGTTTCGGCAGAACACGATGTCGAAGCGGCCCTGGGCGGCCATGGCCCTCGAGTCGATCAGGTTCACGGCCTCGAAGCGCACCGAGCCGCGCAAGTCCTTGATGATGCGATGGCGCCCCGGGCCATTCGGTTCGAAATAGCGGTCCAGGAGATCGCGCGACGCGCGCATCAGGGCGCGCTCTCCGTAGATGCCGAGGCGGGCCGCATCGAGCGCGCGCGTGTCGATGTCCGACCCCACGATCTCGATGTCGAAGCTGTCGACCCTCGGCCAGTGCTCGAGCAGCCAGATCGCGATGGAATAGGGCTCCTCGCCGGTCGCGCAGGGATTCGACCAGATCCGGATCGTCGCGCCAGGCGCCTTCCGGAGCGCCACCTCATCGAGAAGCGATGTCGTCAGGCAGCGAAGCTGGTCGTCTTCGCGAAAGAAATAGGTTTCGTTGATCGTGAAGGCGTTGATGAGGTGCTCGACCTCCTCCGGCCGTGTTCTCAGGAGGGCGAAATATTCCGCGAACGTGCCGCATCCGGTGCTGCCGAACCGGTCCGCGAGGCGGCGCTCCACGAAGTAGCGCTTCGCCTCCGTGAAGACGATCCCGGTACGCCGGTAGAAGAACTCGCGGAAGCGCCGAAACTCTTCCTCCGAGACCAGCAGAGGACCGGGCGGGGCCGACATCCCGGCCTACTCGGGAGAGCGGGCGAGCCGCTTCAGCGCGATGTCGACCGCGAAGGGTAGGAAGGCTTCGTTCGCGAAGCGTCGCCGCGCGATCTGCAGCGCATCGACGGCATCGGCCGTCCCGATCTCGGCGAGGACCTCGATCATGGCGGCCGCCACGTTCGGGTGCTGCTCGCCCGCGAGCGCGTCGGCGATCAACGTGCTTCCCTCTTCGAACGGCATCCCGCGAGCGAGTTCGGCCGAAAGGAGCCGCACGTCGGGATCGGGATCGGCGAGGAGGTCCGGCATGCTCGGCAGCACCGCCTCAGGCATGCTCTGCAACGCCTCGATGACGAGCGTACGGAGGGCAGCGTCCTCGGACCGGAGATGTGGGAGCAGCACGCCCGCCGCGTCGCCGCCGATCCGCATCAGGGCCGTGGCGAGCGCCTCCCGCACGCGCGGGTCGGTTTCGGCATCCAGGGCTCGGCCGAGCACCCCGATGGCGGAGGGATCCGTGCCAAGGCTCCGGGCGGCGCTCCAGCGGACCTCCGGATCCGGGCTCGACAGGGCGGCGCCGGCATCGGCCGGTTCAGTGGCTTTCGGTTCTGCCGCCCCGGAGGGCCGCCGGACGAGCGGCATGTCAGCCCACCAGGGCGAGCAGGCGCTGCGGGATCAGGTGGACCGGCTCCACGAAATCGGCTCCCCCGGCTTTGACGAGTTCTCCCGGCATGCCCCACACCACGGCCGTTTCCTCCGCTTCGGCGATGGTCCGACCGCCACCCTGGTGAAGACGGGTCATCGCCTCGGCGCCGTCCCGTCCCATGCCGGTCATCAGAACGCCGACGAGCCCCGCCGGGTCCATGAACTCGAGCGCGCTCGCCACCATGCGGTCCACGCTCGGATGCCAGAGATAGGCCGGGCTGGCGGGGGCGGTCAGCACGAAGGGCTCGCCGGCCCGCGAGGACAGAAGCGTGTCGGCGTCGCCCCGAGCGATGAAGACATGGCCCGGCTCCAGCGGCATCGGCCGGGTGACTTCGACGACGGAGAGCGCGCAGAGGCCGTCCAGCCGCCGGGCGAGCGCGGCCGTGAAACTCGAGGGCATGTGCTGGGCCACGACGACGGGCAGGGGGAAATCCGCCGGCAGTTGCGACAGGAGCGTATCGAGGGCGGGCGGGCCTCCGGTGGAGCACCCGACGAGCACCGCGCCACGTTCCAGTCGCGGCCGGATAGGCCGGCTGGCGGCCGGAGAGCGTCCAGCCGCTATGCGCGGCTCCGGTGCCCTGCTCTCGAAGGCCCGGACGCGGGCGCGCACGCGCTCGGCGAGCCGGAGGCTTTTGCGGATCGGCGTCTCGGCCGCGAGGCGGACCTTCTGGACGATGACGGGCGCGATGCGGTCGATCTCCAGCGAGATCGCGCCCGACGGCTTCGGGACGAAATCGACCGCGCCCAGGTCGAGCGCCCGCAAGGTGGCGTCCGCACCCAGGGCCGTGAGGGACGAGACCATCACGACGGGGCAGGGGCGCTCCGCCATGATGCGGTCGAGGCAGGTCAGGCCGTCCATCTCGGGCATGTGGACGTCGAGCGTCACGACATCCGGCTCGACCTTGGGCAGGAGCTCGAGCGCCTCCCTGCCGTTCCGGGCGAAGGACACGCTGAAATCCGGCTCGGAGGCGAAGATGCCGCCGAGCAGCTTTCGGACGAGCGCGGAATCGTCGACGACGAGGAGCTTGATCACGCGGCAGGACGCGCCTTGTCGCGGCCCAGCGCGGCAAGGAGGCGTCTCTCGGTCGTGTCCAGCAGCGCCTTGGGGTCCAGCAGGAGGACGAGGGTATCGTCCTCCAGGGAGGCGACGCGGGGCACGATCCGCGCCTGATCCTCGTCCATCTCGGGCGCCGCCAGGATGGCCGAAGCCGGGAGGCGCCGCACATCCGTGACCCGGTCGACGATGAACCCGGCGCGCGTGCCCTCGAACGAGAGGACGATGATCCGCCGCCCCGGCATTTCCTCGGCGGGCTCGAGGTCGAATCGCCTGCGCTGGTCGATGACGGGCAAGGCCGTCCCGCGCAGGTTCATGACGCCTTCCACGAACGCGGGAGCCTTCGGCAGGCGCGTCAGGGTCTCCGGGACCCGGACCACCTCCTCGACGGCCTCGACCGGGAGGCCGAACAGGTCCTCCGCGACCCGGAACAGCACGAATTGTCCGCCGTCCATCCTGTCCGCCGCGACTTCCGCCGCGGCCCTCTGCTCTCCCGCATCGCTCGCGATCCGACGCATGACGGCCTCGTTGAACAGCCCTTCGGTGGCGAGAACGGAGATCAGGCGCCTGCCGCCATCGAGCCGGCAGATGGCCTGGATCTCGGCGCCGTCTCCCCGCAGCAATGCCGGCACGCGGTCCACGGCATGCTCCTCGATCCTGAGAATCGCGCTCATGCGGTCGACCACGAGGCCCGCTCGCGTGCCGCCGATACGGGCGACCACGATCTTCGATTCCGGGCCCGGCTTCCTGGGCTCGACCCCGAGGAGGCGAGCGGTCGATACGACCGCGAGCAGCCCCTGGCGGACCGGGACCACCCCGACGACATGATCGTCGGAGCGCGGCACGATCGCGAGATCCGCCGGCAGGGCAATGACTTCCTCCACGCGCTCCAGCGGCAGGCCGTAATCCTGGCCGGAGACCTCGAAGGTGACGAGCCCGACCCGGTTCGCGGCGGGCGCGCTCGCGCCCTTGTCCTCGGCCGACGGCGGCGGGACCCGTCCCGACCGGCGGCGAAAGCCCGGGAACAGTTCGGCAAGCAGCCGGTCGAGCGCCACGACGTGGGCGGCGGCTCCGTTCTCCAGACGGACCAGGCCCTCCGAATAGCTGTCCTGGCTGCCGGATGCGGCCTTGCCGCCACCCCCGGACGCGAAGCCGACGACGCCTTCCGCGAGCAGGCCCATCGGCGTCCCCGCCTCGACCACGAGCAGGCGCGCGGCCCCCGTCGTGGAGGCGGGCCTGCCTCCGCCCGCGATATCGACGACCGGCAGCACGGCGCCGCGGCAATTGGCGAGCCCGAGAAGCGCTGGCGGCGCCTGCGGCACGCGCTGGAGCTTCGGGACGCGCAGGATCTCGCGGATGCGACCTGCGGGTAGGGCGAGCGACCGGCCGCCCACCGAGAAGACGAGGAAGCGCTCGCCCTGTCCGGCGTCTCCGGCGCGGTCAGCCATCGGCGGACTGGAACTCGTCCGCCAGCGACGCGATCTCCTCGATGGCGGCGGCGAGATCCTCCGCCCCGCGGGCTTGCTGGCGCGCGGCGCTGGCGGCTTCCGAGGCGCTCCGTGCGGCCTCCTCGGCAGCGGCCGCGATCTGCTCGGCCCCCTTCAGCGCCTCCCGCGCGGCAGCCAGGATCCGGTCCGCGCCCTCGGACACCTCGGTGCTTCCGGTCCGAAGCTCGGCCACATGGGTGCCGATCGTGTCGAGGCTGGAAACGAGCGAGCCGCTCTTCTGCCTTTCGGCCCGCGCGCCGGCGAGCACCACTTCCAGGTCGCGGCGCACGGCGGCGATCTGGTCCTGGATGGACCGGACGGTGTCCTTGATGCTGTCGGCGCTGTCGGCCGAACTCCGGGCGAGTTCGCGGATATCGGCCGAAACCTGGGCGAAGCCCCGCCCAGCCTCGCCGGCCCGCGCGGCTTCCACCGAGCCGCTGACGGCCAGCATCGTCGTCTGCACGGCGACGAGCGCGATCCGGTCGACGATCTTGTCGATGCGCCGCACGCGCAGGGCGAGCGCGGCGACGCGCGTCAGGGAGGCCTCGCTCGTCGTCGCGCTCTCCTCGAGGCCGGCCAGGAGGCCGCTCAGGCCGTCGCGTGCCTCGACGAGGACCTGGCCCAGCCCATCCACCCGCTCGAGCGCGGATCGGGCGCTGGCCGAGGCGAGCGTCGCGGTACGCTCGATCTGCCCCATGGCGGCACTCGCCTGCTGGGCGGCGGAGCTCTGGGACTCGGTCCCCCGCGTGATCTGCTCGACGGCCGCCAGGATCTGGCCCGCCGCCCCGGACAGCTCCTGGATCGTGGCCGACAGCTCCTCGGCCGCGGAGGCGATCTCCTCCGCGCCCTCGGCACTGCCTTGCCCGGTCCGAAGGTGGTCCGCGATCCCGGCGAGAGACTGTGCGGCGCGCTGGCTCTGGTCGAGGGAGGAGCTCTGCTGGGAGACGGCCTGCAGCGCCTCGGCGGCGGCGGCCGACTGCTCCTCGGCCGCGCTCGCAACCTGTTCCGAGCCGACCTGCGCCTCCCGGGCGGCTCCTTCCGCCTCCGCGGCGGCGAGCATGATCGCCTGGGCACCCTCGGCGACGCCTGCCATCCGGATGCGCGCCTGCGTCAGGGTCTCGGCGACCTCGCTGCCGGCCTCGGCCTCGCGCTTGGCCGCGGCGGCGCCATCCCGGATCGTGCCCGCGATGCCGCGGATCTCGGTCGCGACCTCCTCCGCCAGCGTGGCGATCTCGGCCGCGCTCCGCTCGGCCGTCTCGGCCAGCGCGCGAACTTCCTCCGCCACGACCGAGAAGCCGCGCCCGTGCTCGCCGGCCCGCGCGGCCTCGATGGCGGCGTTCAGGGCCAGGAGGTTGGTCTGGTCGGCCGTATAGCTGACGCTCCCGGTGATCTCGCCGATGCTGGCGGCCTGCCGTTCGAGCTCGTCGATCACGGTGACGGACGCGTCCTGGCGTTCCGCGTTCGCGACGATCGCCGTCGCGGAGGCCGTGATCTGGCTGGCGACCGCAGCGAGGAGCTGCTGGACGAGGCCGGTCTTCTCCCCGGAGGCCTGAGCGCGCGACCTCGCCTGTCCAAGGGTCGCCGCGATCGTCGTGACGGCCGTCAGCGATTGCTGCGAAGCGCCCGCCGCTTCCTCGGCTCCGGCCGCGATCTGCTCCATGGAGCGCCGCAGCTCCTCGGCCGCGGCCGCCGCTTCCGTGATCCCGGCCGCAAGTTCCTCGGTCGCGGCGGAGATGCGCTCTGTCGCCTGCTGCTCGCGCGTCCGCCCAGTGCCGCGCCCGCCCCGCGCGGCAGGCGCCGGGGTGGCCGCCTTGGGCGGCGCCTGGCCCTCCTGGTCGTCCGTCCGCGGATCCGGAGCCCTCAAGCTCGACCGCTTAACCAGCGCCATTTAGACTCTCTTCTCGCGGGATCTGCAGGGGCCGGATCCTGCTCGACTTCTCGCCGGCCGGTCGAGCTTGGTCAAGCCGGCCGCTCCGCGACTGGCGAATCGAAGATGATGACATCCGGGTGCTGCCACCCGACGCAAGAAGATGTCGGTCATCGCATCCACGAAGGCTTCATGTTCGTGGGCTAGCATCTTTCGCCAGCCATCCCGGTCACGCTGGATAGTCCGAAGTTGCTCCCTCCTGATTCCCGCCGCGAAGGCCGGGCGGCTTTCCTCAATGGTCTCGCCCTACGGGCGCGGGCGAATATTCGCAGCGACAAGGACCTGCGCCGGTATGTCTTCCGGACGAGCCTCGTCTGCGTGGCGGTGGCCCTCGCCGTCGACGTCCTGAGCCAGCTCGTCTTCTTCCAGAGCTGGGAGGTGGCCTTTCGCTCCTGGGCGATCACGATCGTGGTCGCCGTCGGGATCGCCGTGCCGGTGCTTTCCATCATCGCCCGGGCCTATCTCGAACTCTACCGGGCCAAGGCCGCCGTCGACGAGCTCAGCCGGACCGACCCGCTCACCGGCCTCCTAAACCGGCGCGCATTGTTCGAGGAGGAGGCCGGCGCACCGGCGATCATTGCGCTCGTCATCATCGACATCGACCGCTTCAAGCGCATCAACGACCGGCACGGTCACCTCATCGGAGACGAGGTGATCCGGATGGTCGCGCATATTCTGGAGCGGACGCTCGGCGATCTGGGAAAGGTCGGTCGCCTCGGCGGAGAGGAGTTCGCAGTGCTGGCCTCCGCCGGGAAGGAGCTGCAGCTCGTGGAGCGCCTCGAGCGTTTCCGAGCACAGGTCGCCGAAACCGCGATGGTCTGCAGCGGCGAGCGCGTCTACGTCACGATCTCCGCCGGGTTCGCGACGCGCGCAGCCGGCCAGAGCTTCGACGAACTCTATGCGGCGGCCGACCGGGCGCTCTATGCGGCCAAGGCCGCGGGGCGGAACCGGGTGCTCGCGGCGGAAGACGCTCCAGACCCTCTTCCGCCTTCGGCCCATCACGGCTGGGACGTCCGCGCCTCCAGGAGCCGGGGAGGCCGCGGCGGCTGAGAATCGGGATCGGTTCGCGCAAAGTGGCGGTCCGGCGAACTTCGTGCTGGGGCAAGTCGTTCTGCGAATGAGGCCGATCGGCCCCCGGATTGAGGGAGATCAACGCCGCGAAGGTCCCGTCCCGGCATCGTCCGCTCGCTAGAGGAGCGGCGGGCATGCCGATGGAAGGCATCGTGGTTGTGACAGGTGTCGTGCTGATCTTTGCCACGTTCGGTGCGACACTGTTCTTCGGGCCGCGCTACGCTCGCGGCGCGCATTGAGGTTCACGCTGACACCGTCGCCGGCGCGGCCGGCGACACGCCCGTTCGACCCAGCAGGGAGAGTGCGATGACGGCGCCGAAGACGGCCATCAAGGCGAGGGACATCATGACCCCCCGGGTGGTTACGATCCGCTCGGACGCGAGTGTCGATGACGCCGTCGCGCTCATGGTGGAGCGGCATATCAGCGGCCTTCCGGTCGTCGATGCCGAGGGTAAGCTGGTCGGGATGATCACGGAGGGCGACCTCCTGCAGCGCAGCGAGATCGGTACCGAGCGTCGCCGGCCGCACTGGCTGCAGATGCTGTTCAGCCCCGGTCGCCTCGCGGACGATTATACCCAGGCCCGCGGCCGCAAGGTGAACCAGGTCATGACCCAGGAGGTCGTCAGCGCGACCGAGGACACGCCGCTGGAAACAATCGTGGCGCTGATGAGCCGCAAGGGCATCAAGCGCGTGCCGATCGTGATGAACGAGGGGCCGATCGGCATGGTGAGCCGTGCCGATGTCCTGCGCGCCCTCGCGCACGCTTTCGCGACCGGCGCGCCGGCCGGTCCGCGGACGGACGAGCAGATCCTGGCCGATATCGAGGCGGAGTTCGCCCGTTCCGGCTGTATTCCGACGGCGCTCATCGATGTGAGCGTCACCGACGGCGTGGTGGCACTGCGCGGCGCCGTCACCGACGATCGCGAGCGCGTCGCCGCGAAAGTCGCCGTCGAGAACGTGCCCGGCGTGAAGGCCGTGCGCGACCATCTGGCCTGGGTCGAGCCCATGTCGGGAACCGTGATCCCGTCGGCGGAGGACGAGGCGGCCGCGAAGGCCGAGGGGCCGCGGGCCGCCTAGCCCGCTTTCCTGCCGAGGATCGTGTGGGGAGCCGAGTGGGGGTGGCCGCCTCGGTGCTTCCGCTCCATTCGATTGGACGGCGCGGCCGGGACGCCGCGACGCGGCTGAAGGGCGCGGCCGTTCCTCCTGCTACAGCGATGTGAGTTTAGCGCACGTTGCCATTCCTGATCCGAACTTGATCGCATCGACCCCGCGAGGGATGAGCCCCGGAGAGGCTGAGGCTGCGCGCCCGCCTGCACGGGAGGAATGGATGAAGGCGGCCCTACTTGCCGGTGTGATGGCAGCTTGCTTGTCGGCGCTCCCGGCAGCAGCCCAGATCTCCGACAACGTCGTGAAGGTCGGCGTGCTGACCGATATGGGCGGCCCCTATGCCGACAATGTCGGCGCGGGAGCCGTGCTGGCCGCGCAGATGGCCGCGGAAGATTTCGGCGGCACCGTCAACGGCGCGAAGATCGAGATCATCTCGGCCGACCACCAGAACAAGTCGGATGTCGGCTCGAGCCTTGCCCGCAAGTGGTACGACACCGAGCAGGTGGATACGATCACGGAGGTCGTCTCCTCGGCCGTCGCGCTCTCGGTCCAGCAGATCTCCCGCGAGAAGAACAAGCTCTTCCTCGCCACGGGTCCCGGCACGCCCGACCTGACGGGAAAGGCCTGTTCGCCGAACGGGCTGCACTGGGCCTATGACAACTATGCGTACGCCAACGTCGTCGCCGGCGCGGTCGTCCGCCGCGGGCAGAAGGACTGGTTCTTCCTCACGGCGGATTACAGCTTCGGCCACGCGCTCGAGGAGCAGGCCGCGCGGGTCGTGAAGAGCAATGGCGGAACCGTGAAGGGTTCGGCCCGCCACCCGCTCGGATCGGCCGATTTCTCCTCGTTCCTGCTGCAGGCGCAGTCGTCGGGAGCCGGCGTCGTCGGGCTCGCCAATGCCGGCACTGACATGATCAACGCGATCAAGCAGGCTTCCGAGTTCGGATTGCCGCAGAGCGGCGTCAACATGGCCGCCCTGCTCGTGAACCTTCCGGACATCAACGCACTCGGCCTCGAGAACGCCAAGGGGCTCCTGCTGGCGGACAGCTTCTACTGGGACATGAACGACGAGACCCGCGCCTGGTCGAAGCGCTTCATGGCCCGCTTCAACGGCAAGGCGCCGGGCAGCCTCCAGGCCGCCGTCTACGGGGCTGTGACCCACTACCTGAAGGCCGTGAAGGCGGCGAATTCCGACGATCCCAAGGTCGTGATGGCCGAGATGCGGAAGCAGCCGATCAACGACTTCTATACGAAGAACGCGACCCTCCGCGAGGATGGCCGGGTCGTCCGCGACATGTACCTGCTGCAGGTGAAGACCCCGGACGAGTCCAAGGGACCGTGGGACTTCTACAAGGTCGTTGCGACGGTTCCGGGCGAGCAGGCGTTCCGGCCGATGGCCGAGGGCGGCTGCGCCCTGGTCGCCAAGTAACGCGCCGCATCCGCAGGATCAGGTGTCCGCAGGCTTCGGCAGGCGGACACCTGCCTTGGCGAGGGCGTATTCGGCGTCCTCCCGCGCCACGGCTTCCAGCCAGTTGATGAAGGTCTCGACGCGCCGGGGAAGCCGGCGGTCTGTCGGCCACACCGCGTAATATCCGAGGTCGCGGAGAATGGGCGGCCCGAAGAGCGGGACGAGCCTCCCCGCAGCGATCTCGTCCTTGAGCAGGAGCGGCTGGCCGATCGCGATGCCGAGGCCCTCCGCGGCGGCCTGGTAGGTCAGGACCGAGCTTTCGAACACCATCCCGCCGCCCGGGTCGACCGCCTCCACGTCCGCGGCTTTCAGCCAGTCCGCCCAATCGCGCCGCCGATAATACGAGTGCAGGAGCGTCTCGCGGACCAGTGCCTCCGGCCCACCCCCGGCAAGCCGGCGAGCCAGATCGGGGCTCGTGACCGGCTGCAGCAGGTCCCCGAACAGCAGGCGCGACTGGGTGCCAGGCCAGTGTCCCTGGCCGAACTGGATCGCGACATCGACGGTCTCGCGGCTGAAATCGACCGCCTTCACGATACTGGACACGCGGATATTCGCCCGCGGGTAGCGGGCCTTGAACGCCGGCAGCCGCGGAATGAGCCACTTGGCCGAGAAGGTCGCGTAGGCCCGCACGTGCAGGGCGTCGCTCGTCTTGGCGTCGGACAGTCGGGCGGTCGCGGCAGCGATGCGGGCGAAAGGCTCGGCGATGTCCGCCGCATACGACGTTCCGGCCTCTGTCAGGGTCGCGCCGGCGCGCTCGCGGTTGAACAGGCGCACGCCCAGGAAGTCCTCCAGGACGGCGATCTGGCGGCTCACGGCCGACTGCGTGACGCCGAGTTCCGCGGCGGCCTTTCCGAAGCCTCCGACCCGGGCCACAGTCTCGAAGACGTGCAGCGGGTTCAGGGGCGGCATCCGTCGCGACATGACAATCGGGCTTACGTAAAAGTCATGTCCCGATAACGCCTGCTCTCTTGCTGGGCAAATCTCGGTCCGCCAATCCGGAGGCATGATCGCGCGGGGCGGCTGGCCGCCTCGCCAGGAGGATGCCATGGATTTCGCGCTCAACGACGAGCAGGCCCTGTTTCGGGATTCGGTCCGCCGCTTCGCGGACGAACGCCTGAAGCCCGGCGCGCTCGAGCGGGCGCACCGCCCGGGCTTCCCGTTCGATGCCGCGAAGCTGCTCGCCGAGCAGGGTCTGCTCGGCATCACCATGCCGGTCGAGGATGGCGGACAGGGCGGCACGCTGATGGACGCCGTGATCGCGATCGAGCAGGTCGCGGCCGCCTGCCCGCGCAGCGCCGACGCGATCCAGGCGGGGAATTTCGGGCCCATCCGGACTTTCCAGGAATACGCGACCCCCGAGCAGAAGGCACGGTTCCTGCCCGACCTCCTCGCCGGACGCACCGTGATCAGCCTCGGAATGTCCGAGCCGGATGCCGGCTCCGCCGCGACGGACCTGAAGACCACGGCGCGCCCCGACGGTGCCGGCGGCTACATCATCGACGGCTCCAAGGTCTTCTCGACCCACAGCCCCGAGGCGTCCGTCTTCCTCGTCTATGTGCGGTTCGGGCCCGGCGTCGGCGGCATCGGCTCCGTTCTCGTGGAGCGCGGCACGCCGGGCTTCACGATCGGGCAGCCCTCCGCCTTCATGAGCGGCGAGGAATGGTCGCAGCTCTATTTCGAGGAGTGCCGCATCCCGGCCGAGAACGTCCTGCTCGGGCCGGGCGGCTTCAAGCGGCAGATCGCGGGCTTCAACGTCGAGCGCCTCGGCAATTCCTCCCGCGCCCTCGCACTCGGCCGCTACGCCTTCGATCTCGCCCGCGACCACGCCCTGCAGCGCAAGCAGTTCGGCCGGCCGCTCTGCGAGTTCCAGGGCCTGCAATGGAAGTTCGCCGACCTCGCGGTGAAGATCGAATCCGCTCAGCTCCTGCTCTACCGGGCGGCCTCGACGCCCGAGGGCCAGCTCCCTTCGGCTGCCGAGACCGCGATGGCGAAGCTCGCCTGCAACCAGGCCGGGTTCGACGCAGCGAACGAGGCCGTACAGGTGATGGGCGGCATGGGCTACTCGACCGAGGCGCTGGCGGAATACTGCATGCGCCGCACGCGCGGCTGGATGATCGCTGGCGGCTCGATCGAGATGCTCAAGAATCGCATCGCCGAGCACGTCTTCGACCGCCGCTTCGACCAGCGCCCGCCGCGCGCAGAGCGCCCGGCCGCCCAGGCGGCCGAGTAGTCCGGCATGAGCCTCGGGCAGTCTCTTCTTCGGCCGCGGAGCGTCGCGCTCGTCGGCGCCTCGGACGATCCGGCCAAGACCGGCGGGCGCCCGATGGCGTTCCTGCGCCATGCGGGTTTCGCGGGCGCGATCTACCCGGTCAATCCGCGGCGCGAGACGGTGCAGGGCGTGCGCGCCTACCCGTCGCTCGCGGACCTGCCGGAGGTGCCGGACCACGCCTTCATCCTGGCGCCGACCGACGGCGTGCTCGATGCCGTTTCAGCCTGCGTCGAGCGGGGCGTGCCCGTCGTGACGGTGCTGGCCGGTGGCTTCGCCGAGGAGGGCGAGGAGGGCCGCGCCCGCGAGGCCGAGCTGCGGCGCATCCTGTCGGGTGGCTCGACCCGTCTGCTCGGTCCCAACAGCATCGGCATCGTCAACGCCACCAACGGTCTCCGGCTGACCGCGAACGGTGCCTTCGCTGAGCCGGAGATCCGCCAGGGCGGCATCTTCGTCGCGTCGCATTCCGGCAGCATGATCGGTGCGATCCTGTCGCGCGGGCTCGGCAAGGGGCTCGGCTTCGCGGGCTTCGTCTCGACCGGCTCCGAACTCGATCTGACCCTGGGCGAGCTCTGCGAGGCGACGCTCGACGATCCTTCGATCGAGACCTACGCGCTGTTCCTCGAATCCATCGCGCATGGCGCCGACCTGCGCCGCTTCGCGCTCGCGGCCGCTTCGCGTGGCAAGCCCGTCATCGCCTACAAGCTCGGACGGTCGAAGCAGGCGGCGGAGCTGTCGCAGTCGCATACCGGGGCGATCGCCGGCGAGGACGGCATCGCGGACGCCTTCCTGAAGGATTGCGGCATCGCCCGCGTGGAGACGCTCGAAGGGCTCATCGAGGGGCTGCCGCTGCTGCGCCGCGTCGGCACGCGCGTAGCCCCCCGCCTGCCCCGGACGGCCGTCGTCACGACGACCGGCGGCGGCGCCGCCATGGTGGTCGACCAGCTCGGCCTGCGCGGCATCGAGGTCGCCGTCCCGAGCGAGGCCACGATGGTGACCCTCGCCGAGCGCGGCGTCTCGGCGCCGCGCGGCCGGATCCTCGACCTCACGCTCGCCGGCACCCGGCCGGCCATCATGTCGGCGGCGCTCGAGACACTGCTCGCAGCGCCGGAATTCGACCTCGTGGTCGCGGTCGCGGGCTCGTCGGCGCGCTTCCAGCCCGAACTCCTGGTTCCGGCGATCGCCGGGGCCGCCAGCAAGGCCGATCGTCCGCTCGTCGCCTTCGCGGCCCCCGAGGCCCCCGAGGCGCTGCGACGGCTCGCCGAGGCGGGCGTCCCGTGCTTCCGCACCCCGGAGGCCTGTGGCGACGCCGTGGCGGCGATCTTCGGCCGCCGCGCGGCAAAGCCGATGGCGCCGGCCGTGCCCCGTCGGACCCGCGAGCGCCAGCTCGACGAAGCTGAAGGTTATACGGTTCTGTCGCGCTTCGGCCTTCCCGTCGCACCGCATGCCGTGGTCGAGCCGGACGCGCAGGCATCGCCGGTTCCGTACCCGGTGGCCGTGAAGCTGCTCTCGGCAGAGGTGCCGCACAAGACGGAGCTCGGCGGCGTTGTGCTCGGCATTGGCGACGACGACGCGTTCCGGGCCGCTGTCGGGCGGATCAGCGAGGCCGTCCCGAAGGCGGCGCCGGGCCTCGCGGTCGAGCGCCTGCTGGTTCAGTCCATGGCGCGTGGCCTCGGCGAGGTGCTCCTCAGCGTGCATCGCGATGCGGATGCGGGGCTGGTCGTGATGCTGGCGGCCGGCGGCATCCTGGCCGAGATCCACGAGGATCGCAGCCTCCGTCTTGCGCCGGTCGACCGGACCGAGGCCGAGGCCATGATCGGCGAGGTGAATGCCCTGCAGGCGCTCGCCGGCTATCGCGGGCGTCCCAAAGGAGATCTCGCGGCCCTGGCCGACGCCATCGTGGCGATCTCGCAGGCCGGCCCGGAGATCATCGAGGCGGAGATCAATCCGCTCATTGTCCTGGCCGAAGGCCAAGGCGTAGTTGCGGTGGATGCGGTTGTTACAACCCGGTAGTTGGGCGGCGCACCACCGCGGCGGCCCGCCAGTTAGGCCTGGGACACGAACTTGGTCGCCAGGTATCCCTCCAGCGCCTCCGAACCTCCCTCGCTGCCGTATCCGGAGTCCTTCACCCCTCCAAACGGTAGCTCAGGCAAGCCCAGTCCGTGGTGGTTGATGGACAGCATCCCGCATTCCACCTCGGAACTCAGCCGCTCGGCGCGAGCGGTGGACCTGGTATACGCATAGGCGGCCAGGCCGTACGGTAGTCGATTGGCTTCCGCGATCGCCTCGCCGTCTGCTTCGAAGGGTAGGACGAGAGCGACGGGGCCGAATGGCTCCTCGTTCATCACGCGGCAGTCGGGTGAAAGGTCGGTGAGCACCGTTGGCTCGAAGAAGTAGCCTCGATTTCCGATGCGGCGCCCTCCGCAATGCAGCGTCGCTCCGGTCCTAACCGCGTCTTCCACTAGCTCGCTCATTGCCGTGAGCCGGCGTTCATTGGCGAGAGGACCCATGCCGACATCCGGTGCGAACCCGTTGTCGACCCGGATCTGCTTCGCATAAGTGACGAAGTCACGGACGAAGTTGTCGTAGAATCCACGCTGGACGAGAAACCGGGTCGGTGACACGCAGACTTGTCCCGCATTGCGAAATTTCTGCGTCGTGAGCACAGAGACCGCTTTCGCGTAGTCAGCGTCGTCGAAGATGATCGCAGGCGCGTGACCGCCGAGCTCCAGCGTCGCTCGTTTCATATACTGTCCCGCCTGCGCCGCGATGCTCTTGCCGACCGCCGTAGAGCCGGTGAAGGACACCTTCCTTACGATTGGATGCGATATCAGGTAGCTCGAAATTTCGGCCGGTCGCCCGAATACGAGCGAGATTACGTTCGCCGGAATGCCGCCGTCCAGGAACGTCCGGACGAGGGCGCTGCAGCTGCCAGGCGTCTCTTCCGGACCCTTCAGGATAATCGAGCATCCCGTGCAGAGAGCTGCCGCAATCTTGCGAACCGACTGGCTGACGGGAAAATTCCAGGGCGTGAACGCAGCGACGGGCCCTACCGGTTCGCGAAGGGACAGCTGAATCACCCCGGCGTGCCGCGCGGGAATGACACGGCCATAGGCCCTCCTGCCCTCTTCCGCGAACCAATCAATCAGATCGGCAGAGTTCAGGATCTCCATCTTGGCCTGAGAGAGCGGCTTGCCCTGCTCGCTCGTCAGGACGGCTGCGATCGCATCGGACCGCTCCCTCAGAAGGGATGCGACGGTCCTGAGGATCTTGCCGCGTTCAAAAGCACCAGTCGCACGCCATTCCCGGAAGCCGCCTTCGATCGCCCGAAGTGCCTCGTCGAGGTCTTCGGCGGTTGCCATCGGCAAATCGCCCAGGCGCTCTTCCGTAGCCGGATCGTAGACCGGCATCGTCTCGCCGCTGCCTGCGCCTCTCCAGCGACCGGCTATGAACAGCTTCAGGTCAGGGTACATCGCGGAATTTCCATGGAGGGTCTTTGGCGGCGGCTGTCACGCCGCTCCGCCCAAGGGAAGAGGCTCGTCCCCCGCCGAGCGGGACGCGAGGACCCTCGGGTCCGGGTTACGGCCGTCGCCGCAAAAATTCAGTCACGACCTGGATCAGGATCTCCACGCCGTGCTCGGCTTCCCCGGTCGATATCGTCAGCGGCGGCACGATGCGAACGACACGCTCGGCCGTGACGCTGAGCAGCAATCCGGCCTCAAGCGCCAGACCCACGATGTCCCCGCACGGACGGTCGAGCTCGATGCCGATCATAAGCCCTCGGCCCCGTACCTCTCGAACGCCGGGGATCGCGAGTCGCGCTCGCAACAGCGACACAATGTGGTCTCCGACATCCCGCGCCCGGGTCGGGAGATCGTCGGCCTCGACAGCCGCCAGGACAGCGTTGGCAGCCGCGCAGACCAGCGGGTTGCCACCATAGGTGGAGCCATGGGAGCCGATCCCGAACACATCCGCGGCCGCTCCAGACACGACGCAGGCGCCGATGGGGACGCCGCCTCCGAGCCCTTTAGCTAGCGTCATCACATCCGGCTTGATGGAGCTGTGCTGGAACGCAAAGGCTCGCCCCGTCCGGGCGACTCCCGTCTGGACCTCATCTAACATCAGCAGCGCGCCGTGCAATCGGGTGACCTCGGCGATCTGATCCAGCACTGCCGGGTCTAGCAGGTTAAGGCCGCCCTCGCCCTGGATCGGCTCCATGAACACTGCCACGATGGTCGGATCACGCCCGAGCGCCTGTTCGAGCGCAGAGACGTTCCCGAACGGAATGCGGACGAATCCGTCGACGGGAGGGCCAAAGCCAGTCTGAATCTTGGTGTTCCCGCCGGCCCAGAGCGTCGCGAGCGTGCGACCGTGGAAGGCCTTATCCATGACGACAATCGTCGGGCAGTCGACACCCTTGCGGTGACCGTACAGCCGGGCGAGCTTGATTGCGGCTTCGTTGGCCTCGGCCCCGGAATTGCAGAAGAAGGCCTTATCCATCCCCGACAGCCGTGTCAGCCGCTCAGCGAGCTGCTCCTGGACGGGAATGTGGAAGCCGTTCGAGACGTGGATCATCCGGCTGGCCTGGTCGGAAATCGCCGCGACAAGCCGAGGGTCGGCATGGCCGAGGGTGTCCACGGCGATGCCGGCCAGCATGTCGAGGTAGCGCCTGTTTGCCTCGTCGAAGAGCCAGACACCCTGCCCGTGCGTGAAGACAACCGGCAATCGCTTGTGCGTGGGGATCAGATTCGGATGAAAATAGGTTTCACCGTTCGCCACGGCCTGAGCCCGTGCAACCTGAGCTTCGCTTAGCATCATTTGATCTCCAACAATGGGCGACAGCGATCGCCCGGTGTTCGATGCTCCGTCGAATCGGATCCGCCCGGGTCAGGCGCCGGAGGCATTCAGGCAAAAGTGGGGATACGCACGCTCCGACACTTCCAATGTCGCGTAGCCTTCCTTGATGTCACGTCGAATAGCATCGACGTCACGCTGCGAGACTTCTCCGAACCCGCCTGCGCCCGACAGCCGGAAGCTGATCACGTCGTGCCGGCGCAGGACGACGGTTTCTTTGGAGGCGAGGACGATCTGCTCGCCGTCCCTGATTAGGATTGTCTGGCCGAGCAAGCCTGGCTCACCGCCCTCAAGACCGTACGGCTGGTAGACGTGCCGATCGCTCAACAGGGACGCGCGGGCTGTCCCAGTTAGGATTTCGACGTCCTTGCGGATGCCGCAGCCGCCCCGATGGCGTCCTGCGCCGCCCGAATTCGGAATGAAGCCAAAATGCCTGATCCTGATCGGGGCGGAGTTCTCGTGCATCTCGATCGGGATGTTCGCGCAGTTCATCACGGCCGCAAGCGCCTCCGCGCCGTCGCGGCACTGCATCGCGCCGTATCCGCCCATAATTAGATCGTAATAGATGAACGGCTTACCCGAGCGCTCGTCGATCCCGCCGATGTTCGGGTTGCTCCAGTGGGAAAATCCGGCGACGACCCTAGACGGGATAGCCTGCGCCAGGGCGCCGCTGATCGCCTCGAAGATCCGGACCTGAATGGTGGCCCGTCCACCGCTCGGTGCCGGGAAGGTCGGGTTGAAGAACGTGCCCTCCTTCGCGTGAACTCTGATCGGCCGGATCGCGCCGTCGTTCTGAGGCAAGCGTGGGTCGGTGAAGACCTTCACGGCGAAGAAGCAGTAGGCCCTCGTGTAGTTGAGGTAGGAATTGAGCGCTGCGCCGACCTGTTCGCTGCTGTCGGAGAAGTCGAAGTCGATTTCGCCGTCAGACACGGTAATAGCCACGGAGACGCGGATTGGGTCGGTTCCGGGCCCGGCGTCGTCGAAGTGGTCGGTGAAACGATATGTCCCTTGCGGGATCCGCCGGATCTCCTCGCGAGCAGCGGCCTCGGCTACGTCGAGGAGGTGGTCGATCGTAGCTTCCAGCTTCTCGACCCCAACTTTTCGAAACACCTCCAAGAGGCGCGATTTGCCGATGTGGTTGGCGTTCCTCTGGGCTGTAAGATCGCCTCGGACGATCTCGGGAAGCCTTACATTCGCGAGGAGAATGCGGAGAAACTCGTCACTGAATTCGTCATTCTGAATGGCGCGTACCGGAAGCACGCGTATGCCTTCCTGATAGGCTTCGGTGACTCCCTGGACGAGCTGGGATCCAGGCGCCGCTCCCCCGACGTCGACATGATGAGCGATGCTCGCAACGTAGCCGATCAGGTCCGCCTCGAGGTGAACTGGCGAAACGAGATAGCAGTCCGGGAAATGCCCCGATCCCAGCGCGGCGTCATTCATGAACACGCCGTCACCGGGCTTCAACGCATCGCCCGGATAGAAGCGTAACACGTGCTGGAGCACGTAAGGCATGGAGCCGAGATGACCAGGGGTGAAATTCCCCTGCGCGACTAGACGCCCCTTTCGATCGAAGAGCGCCGTCGAGAAATCGTCCCCTTCGCGAACGGCGGCCGAGTACGCGCTGTTACGCAGCGCCGTTCCCATCTCCTCGGCGATCGCGATCAGCGTGCTCGAGATCACGGACGCAGACACCGCGTCGATCGGGGCGGACCAAGGCGACCGTGCATTAGTCGATCGAGACATCATTCGGCTCCGATCGTGATTAGAAGGTTTCCTAGTCGCGTAACCTCGAGCCTGTCGCCCGGGAGTACTATCGTCGTCGTCTCAGGCTCAGCTATGATCGCGGGCCCTGTTACGATCGAGCCGGGCGGCAGCGCCGCGCGGAGATAGACGTTACAATCCACGAATCCGCCAGCTTCGGGAAAGTAGGCCGGTCGCCTGGTGGGCGACGCGGGTGATGCGACCGCCTCGCCAGCCGACATGTGACGCGCCGGGGCGTCGGCACTCCAGACAACGAGCCAGTCGACGGCTTCGATTTCGGTACTGGGAACCGCCGCGCCGTAGATGCGGCGATATGTTTCCTCGAACGCTGCTCGCGCGTGGGTGACGTAGCCGTCGTCGACCGCGCCGACCGGAACCGGCACCTTCAATTCGAAACCTTGGCCTTTGTAGCGCAGGTAAATGGACCGGCTAAATGACCCGCCCTTGACGGCGGTTATCCCGTTCGAGCTGTCGCGGATCTTGTCTTCGAGCGAGATGAATATCTCGGCCATGCGAGTTGCGTTTTCGGGGGCGAGCGAGAGGATTTCCGTCGCAAGGGCATCGAGCTTCGGAGCGGCGCGCAGAAGTCCCACGGCCGAGCCGACGCCCGCCCCTACCGGGATCAGGACTTTGCCGACCGAGGCCTGTCGGGCCAACCTCGCGGCATGAAGCGGTCCCGCCCCGCCGAACGCGATCAGTGTGTATTCCCGCGGGTCGCGCCCTCTTTCGATCGAGATGATCCGGAGAGCGCGCTCCATGTTGTTGGTGGCGAGCGCGTGTATTCCCCAGGCCGCTTCAGCACTGGAAAGGCCAAGAGAGCCGCTTAGGTGATGTTCGACTGCGCGCCTAGATGCCTCGACATCGAGCGTCATTGTTCCATTGTTGAAACTCTCGGCCGCAAGATAGCCGAGCAAGAGATTGGCATCAGTCACGGTCGGATGGATCCCGCCGCGTCCGTAACATGCGGGACCGGGCCATGATGATGCGCTCTTCGGTCCAACCTGCAACAGCCCCATGACGGGGTGTGCCACGCTTCCGCCACCCGCGCCGATCTCGACCAGCTCGATGCTCGATATGTTCAGGGGTAGTCCGCTGCCCTTCTTGTAGTCCGCCGCATCGACTTCGAATCCTGAGACGATGGCAGGCTCACCTTCGTCAACGGCGCCGAGCTTTGCAGTTGTCCCGCCCATGTCGAAGGTGAGCAGGCTTGAAAGACCCTCGTCCCGGCCGATGGCTGCACAGAGCAGCACCCCAGCCGCTGGGCCCGACTCTACGAGCCGAATCGGCATGCGGCACGCGAGCTCTGTCGCGATGAGGCCGCCGTTTGACTGCATGATGCTCAGGCTTGGCTTGATTTCGAGGCCGCGAAGCGCCTCTTGCAAGGAGGTGATGTATTGCCCGACTGATGGTCCGACATAGGCATCCGCAACCGTGGTGCTCGTCCGCTCGTACTCACGTATCTTCGGGCTGACCTCATGGGAGAGCGAAATGCGGAGGTCGCCAGCCCGGCGCCGGATCGCCTGTCCCACTTCGAGTTCGTGAACAGGGTTCGCATACGAGTGAAGCAGGCACACGGCGACGGCATCGAACCCCTCTGCCAGGATCCGTTCGACGAGAGCGTCGAGTGCATGTCGATCAAGTTCGGTGATAACCTCACCACCGGCCCCAATGCGTTCGCGAATTTCAAAAATGGCCGACCGTGAGATCAGCGGCTTCGTCCGGTTGACGGCAATCTCGTAGGTTTGGTGCCGCTTCTGGCGGCCGATAAGGAGGATGTCCCGAAAACCCTCCGAGGTGACAAGCGCGACGCGAGCGCCCTTCCGTTCCAAGATCGCGTTGGTCGCGATCGTCGTCGCATGCAGAGCCAAGTCGCAATCGGCGGGATCCAGCACACCAGTGGCGATCAACAACTGCAAACCCTCAACCACCCCGTCCGCTTGGTTCGGATAAGTTGTCGGGACCTTCAGAAACGTCTTGAGGATTTCGCCAGCGTCGCTGACGGCGAAGTCGGTGAACGTGCCGCCGACATCGAACGCGACCTGTCTAGTCATCTTGGCAGCACCCCTGCACCTCTGCCCGGCACGGCTCGGTCAGCGCCGAGGCGCCCCGCGCTCTGGTTCTCCAAAGTCCTTCCGCCGGGAGCCCGGTACGGAAGGCTCGCAGTTAGTGGTGGCCAGAACCGTCGGACAACTAACCAGAACTCATTCCTGCATGCGTTCCAGTTATGTCGATCTCCGACTTTCATGATGTAAACAGAGCGGAATCGGCGTCGTTGCGCCTCGCACCGGCTATGCCGTCGCATTTTGGAGAGGTCGGGATGACTGCGCTCAAGTCGACAATCGCTGCCTTTGCTCTCGCCGCCTCCATCTCGTTCTCCTCGGCCCATGCACAAGGCATATCGGACGGTGTGGTAAAAATTGGCGTTTTGACCGACGTCACTGGGCCATACGGCGACGTCGTCGGTGAAGGAGCGGCAGCGGCGGCCCGCATCGCCGTTAACGACTGCCTCGCCAAGGAATGCGCGGGCATGAAGATCGAGGTGATTCTTGCGGACCACCAGAACAAACCGGATCTCGGCCTGACGATCGCGCGGAAGTGGATCGACGTCGAAAAAGTCGATGCCTTCCTCGACGTGACCAATTCCGCGATCGCCATCGGGGTCGCAAACCTCCTGAAGTCGAACACGCATGTGACTGGATTGTTCTCGGGTCCTGGAACTCCAAGACTCACCAACGACGCGTGCGTTCCGAACGGCATTCACTGGATGTACGATACGTATGCGTTGGCAAACTCGTCCATCCGCGCTTTGAACGGTACCGGCGCCAAGTCGATCTACTTCCTCGCAGCCGATTACGAATTTGGGCAGCAACTGCGAAAGGACGCCGCGGATGCCGCCACGGCGACTGGCATCGAGGTCAAAGGCACGTCTCGTCATCCTCTGAACACTCCCGACTTCAGCTCGTTTCTTTTGACGGCTCAGAGCTCAATGGCGGATGCGGTGGCTTTCGCAAATGCGGGCAGCGACACCATAAACGCCGTGAAGCAGGCCGCCGAGTTCGGGTTGACACCGAAACAACGGCTCGTCGCCTTGCTGATGATGCTGACCGATGTTCACGCAATCGGTCTGCCCCAGGCCCAAGGCCTGATGTACGTGACGGGCTTCTATTCTGATCTGAACGAGCGTTCGAAGAGCTTCTCGGCAAAGTTCACTAAGACTTTCGGCCGCGCACCCACGATGACTCAGGCCGCCGCATACTCAGCAGCTTACACCTATCTCAAGGCAGTCGCCGCCACGAAGACGGACGATGCGGCTAAAGTTGTGCCTGTAATGCGTGAGCGCGGCATCGACGACGACGTCATCCAAAGCGGCAAGATCCGCCCCGATGGCCGGCTCGTGCATGACATGTACCTGGTTCAAGTGAAGCAGCCCTCCGAGTCAAAAGCACCCTGGGATTACGAGAGGCTGGTTCGCACGGTCCCGGGCGACGAGGCCTTTGCTCCCCTGTCGGCATCTGGATGCCCTCTAGTCAAGGCTCCCAATTAGTTTCTTACGGTGCTGCGAGCTCGGTCGTCGCGATCCAACGCTAGGTTCGGCGCTTACCTTTGAGGCGTGACGATCTCCATCTCTCACGATTAAAGGCGATTCATGTTCTTTGATCCTATCAGGAATGATCATGGGCTGCCGAGAGACCCGTTCAAGGCCTGCATCACTCCCCGGCCGATCGGCTGGATCAGCACGGTATCCGAGGCCGGTGTGGAAAACCTCGCGCCGTACAGCTTCTTCAATGCCGTATCTGAGTGGCCCAGGATGGTGATGGTCTGCGTCAACGGGAACCACGACGACGGCAGAGCCAAAGATACGCTAACGAACTTGCTCGAAGTACCCGAGTTCGTGGTCAACATTGCGACCTGGGATCTCCGCGAAGAGATGAACAAGTCGTGCGCCGGCGTCGAACCCGAGATCGACGAGTTCGAGCTGGCCGGCCTGACAAGGGTGCCGGCGCTACTCGTCCGCCCCTCCAGGGTCGCCGCCTCCGGCGTGAACATGGAATGCCGCGTCCATCAGATCATCGATCTGCCGGCCCATCCCGATGGCGGACGCAACGCGCTTGTCGTTGGTTCAGTCGTCGGCATCCATATCGCGGACGAAGCCATGACCGACGGTCGCCTAGACATTGGCAAATTGAAGCCGATTGGGCGGCTCGGCTATTCGGAATACGTCGTCGTCGACAAGGCGAGCGTCTTCAACATGCGCAGGCCGGACTAATCCGAGCCGGTAGCCGGCGGCCGGGCCGCCTGACGTCAACCAACTCCGCTGTTTGACGAGCCGGCGGGCCAACGCGATCGGGAGGCGGGATGGATAGGAAGATGCAGCCGCTGATCGCCTTGTCCGAACAGGCAGCATCCATCAACTCGCGGCCATTGGCGCCAGAGGTGCAACACCATGCCCGACGGGCCCTGATCGACTGGTATGCGGCCCTCCTCCCCGGCTGCTTGCTGTCACCTGCGACGAACCTCGCGACAGTTCTCGCCGCCTCGCGTGGCGGGCGCTCCGTGTGTTACGTCGACGGATCAAGGACGGATATCCGCACCGCTGCGCTCCTCAACGCGGTGGCGAGCCACACGATCGAATTTGACGATATCCATCGGGATTCCGGCTATCACCCGGGCTGCCCGACCATCCCGGCCGCTCTTGCGGTTGCGCAGGAGCGCGGGGCGTCGATGGAGGCGCTGCTTCGTGCTGTCACAGCGGGCTACGAGGTCTCGTGCCGGATCGGGATGGCAGTCCAGCCCAGCCATTATCGCATGTGGCATACGACCGGCACGGTGGGAACATTTGGCGCCGCGACTGCCGCGGCCATACTCCTCGGCTGCGGTACCGGACAGATCGCGCACGCGATCGCCACCGCAGCCACGATGGCGGCCGGACTTCAGCAGGCGTTTCGCGGCGGCGGTATGAGCAAGCCGCTACATGCCGGGCACGCCGCCGAGGCGGGGTGTCTGGCAGCCCTCGCCGCGTCGGCCGGAGTCACAGGAAATCCTGACGTGCTGGACGGCCCAGCCGGATTTGCTGCGGCGACGAGCGACGGTACGGGCAGGTGGGAGATCGCGCTGGCCGACCTCGGAAAGCGCCTGGCAATCACTGAGATCACCTTCAAGAACCACGGCTGCTGCGGCCATATCTTCCCCGCGCTGGACGGGTTGCGACATCTCCAGCGGAAGGTGGCCTTCGCCGCCGTTGACATCGAGCATATCCGGATCGGCGGCTATCGCGCGACCAAGGAGGTCTGTGATCGGCCCCACGTCTCCTCCGAACAGGAGGCGCGCTTCAGCACGCAATATTGTGCGGCGATCCTGCTCACCCGCGGAGGCGTGCGACTCGATGCCTATCGGCCGGAATATCTCAGGTCTGCCGACATCAAAGCCATCATGTCCCGTGTGTCAGTCGAACTCGACCCAGATATCGCCGACGTCTATCCGGCGCGCCGCCCGGCTAGGGTCGAGGTGACCCTCCGGGACGGTCGGGTTCTGGAGCATTTCCAGCCTACCCGCATCGGGGATCCGGACGCGCCGCTCTCGGACGCCGATCTGTCGGACAAATTCTTGGAACTCGTTTCGCCTGTGATCGGCGACGGGCCGGCTCGGGAGCTTCTAGCGGATCTCTGGGAACGCGAAGAATTGCCGACGCAAATACAACCGCGGGCGACAATGTCCCTGACGAGCTTGAGGTCCGCCAACCTTCTGTAATCCTCGCTCGCCTCCAAGCCAAGCAGCGTGTCTGGCAAGAGCTGTATCGTCTCGGCCTACTCCGATACGTAAATCTCGGCCGTTCTCACGGCTCCGGAGAGACGGACGTCCTGCTGGGCCGCCTTCCGTATAAGGTTCATCGCACACTCTGCGGAGACCGTTTCGAAGGATCCGGCTCGGGGCGGCGAGGCCGAGCGAGACGAGACTTAGGACGGCACGGCATTGACGAACTCGGGCGGTTGGAAGGCCATGATGGCCTTCGCCGAAGCCGCGGCATGCGGCCCGGATCTTGTCTTCGTCCGTTCCTGCGTGAACGAGGCGCAGGAGCCTGGAGCCCAGCCGATATGTCTTGCGGGTGGTCCCCTCCGTCACGAGCAAGTTCGCGGAGAGGAGGCCGGCCACCAGTCGGTGGGCGCTTTCCGATCGGAAAGCCCGACGCTTGCGCAATCTCGCTCAGGCCCGGAGGGTCTTCTCCCGCCGCGACGGCCTCGAGAACTGCAACGTACCGGCTCAAAGGGGGAGCGCTTCTCATCCAGCGTGGGACGGGAGCGTCGTCTCGTGTGCCCGTGAACTCGGTCGAAGAGATGGGGGCGGACTACGTCTTGGCCGTGATGGATGCGGCCGGGCTGAATCGGCCCACTTCCTTGATGACTCGACCGGTGGAGCGATTGGCTTCTCGGTCGCTCTCGATTCGCCAGAGCGGCTCGGTTCACTCATGGAAGCGATGCTGGAATTCGATCGGCGCTCGGAGCTAGGAAGGCTGGGCCTGCCACCATGGTCCTTTGCGCGAACGACGCGATCCTTACGCCGCGCTACTTCTCCGAGGAATATGCCCGGCCGATCCCGGGCGCGCGCGCTACGTGCCGAAGGGCGGGCAGGCCCTGTCCCGCACGGAACTAGAGCTCTTCAACGCAATCGTTCTCGACTTCTTCCTGGAGATGGCCGCCCGATGAACTGCTTCCGGCGCTTGTTTTCCTGGACTCTTGCCTTGCCGCTTCTGGCGACCGCCGCCGCGGCACAGGACTGGCCGACCCGGAACCTCCACCTCGTCGTTCCCTTCAGGCCGGCGGACGCGCCGACGTGCAGGCGCGCTTCATCGCCGAGGAACGATCGAAGGCGGTCGCGCAGCTGTTCATCGTGGAAAACAAGCCCGGCGCGGGCGGGAACATCGGAGCAGCCGATGCCTCGCGATCGGCGCCGGACGGCTACACTCTCTTCATGGCTACCTCGGCGACACATTCCAGCAATATCAGCTTCTATCCAAAGCTGCCCTACGGTCCGGAGAAGGACTTCGCTCCCCTGACGCTGGTCACGATCTAATCCGCAGGTGATCGTCCCAGGCGAAAAGTACCCGCAGAAGACGCTGCCGGACCTGGTCGCTGCACTGGAGCGGGCCGGGTCGGCTACGAATTTCGGCTCGTCCGGCGTCGGGTCGCCCACGCATCACCTCCCGACGACCTTGTGTCAAACCCTCCTGCCCTTCCGCAAGACGGTTGAGTACAGGACCTAGTTGATGCTGAGCACTGCTCGCCGGGCGAGTTCCTCCGATGCGTCCAGATGTGCGCCGAGTAGTGTTTCTCAATGAACTGGATGCTCGCGTCGTGCTATGCGGCGACGCGTCGGGCCGGGAGGTTCGCCTTACCTGGGCGTAGACGTGGAGGACGCGCTTATGCTCGCCGAAGGCACCGAGGTCTGATCAACGTGGCTCCCCGGCCGCTTGCGCCCGAGGAGCCTTCATGCGGCAGCCGCACTGCGCCCATTTCGGTCAATCAGCTGGACGGGCCGGCTGCTCAGAGCCCTACACGTTCTGAACGGCCGAACGTCCGTCGTTGGGCGTGGTACGCGGACGTTTCGGAAAGAATGCTCGGCTTGCGATCCAGCCCACCTGAAAAAGGAGAACGCCCGCCAACCGGTTGTACCTTCATCGGCTTTCAGCTTATCGGCGCAAGGTCTCTCGAGCGGGTCGTTCCAAGCCGGCGTCGAACGATTCTTCGAGCCGAGGCGGCGGCACATTGCGGCCATTCCACTGCCCGCCACCGTCGTCCCGTACGAGTGGCCGTTCTTCCGCTGCCCATCGTGGCCCTTCTACATGAAGCCCGAGGCCGGGCAGCTGCTTGCAAGTCTGATGGATGCCGAACTCGACCGTCCAGGAGATTGCATGAGCGATGATCTCCGGATCGCCGAGATCGTCGATGCTGTCGAGCGCCTCACGACGGTCGAGGTCCGGCGCGTCACCCGCGGCTGGGCAGGCCATCGAACATTCTCGCCGGATGACGCCCCGGTCATTGGCCCAGATCCGCTGGTCGCCGGCTTCTTCTGGGCGGCGGGGCTGGGGGGAGCGGGAGTCATGTCCTCCCCCGCCGTCGGCGAGCTGGTGGCCACAGCCATCACTGGTTCCCGGCAGCACCCACTACAGGAGCAAGTAGATCCCGCGCGCCGAATAGGAGTACGCCGTTTCGGCGAAATCTGAAGTGGAGCTCTGGTACTAGCGGTCACTTCTCAGGCCGCGAGCTCGGAAGCAGCCGTTCCGCTCCGGCTAACTTCGGTCCTGGTAGCCGGCGTGCATTTTCCGGAAAGCGCAAACTCTGACTTCACTGAAGTTTGGCCTTAGCTCTTAGGCACTCGTATGAGTTCTTGGATCATCTGCACCGGATCAAAGCCAATCGCCTCGCCAAGGTCGAGCAGTTCGACAACGTCAAGCCGTCGTTGACCGCTTTCCAGGTTCGAGACGAATGGTTGGTGCCGCCCGAGCGCCTTCGCGACCTCAGCCTGATTGAGCCCAGCCTGCTCCCGGTACTGAATCAGGAGCTCTGCCAGGCGCTTCTGCCGGGCTGAGCTGAGGGATCGAGGCATGCCGGGCCGCTTTGGCGAGAACCGGCAGGCGAAGTAGAAGGCGAGCGCATTTATCCAAAAAGCAGATATTCCGCTGGACTGCGCCGGCCAGCAGAGCGACAGCTCGGGCGGGCGTCTTTGCCCTGGTCGGAGACGGGATAATGAATGCCGGCACAGGTGTCTTCGTGCTGCGCGATGAGGCGACGCTCGTCGCCATGCAGGCGGCGAGCTTTGCGACCGAGGACGACTTTCAGCGCCTGCTCGCGTCATTCCCGGAGCTACTAGCCGGTGACCAGATCGATGCTGCAGCGCCACGCAGGTTTCTGCTCATTGCCCGCGAGCAAGGGATACCGGCCGAAGAGGGAGCGGGGGACCGCTGGTCGCTCGATCATCTCTTCCTGGATCAGGACGGTGTCCCGACACTTGTGGAAGTCAAGCGAGGCACCGACACCCGCATTCGGCGGGAGGTCATCGGACAGATGCTGGACTACGCGGCAAACTCTGTTCTGCACTGGCCCGTCGAAGCGATTCGGGCGCAGCTGTCCTCACGCTGCCAAGCCGAAAAGCGAGACCCGGAGAGCGCCTTGGCCGAACTGATCGGTCAGGACAGCGATCCGGAAGGCTTCTGGGCCCAAGTGCGCACGAACCTGCAAGCCGGGCGCGTCCGCCTCCTGTTCGTGGCCGACCGTATTCCGCCGGAGCTGCGGCGCGTGGTCGAGTTCCTGAACCGACAGATGGATCCTGCTGAGGTCCTCGCCATCGAACTTAGGCAGTACGAAGGCCAGGGACTGAGGACCCTCGTGCCGATCGTGCTTGGGCAGACGCAGGATGCGGCGCAAAAGAAGGGAGGCGGAGCAAGCGGCCCTAAGCAGAGCCGGGCCTGGGACGAAGTCTCCATCATGTCCGAGATTGCGGCCCGCTCAAGTTCAGCTGTCGTCGAAGCCGCGAGCGCGATCGCCAGCTGGATAAGAGCGCGGTCTGATCGGGTCGCGTTCAATGCCAACCCGAGCTGGGGCTCGATGGGGGCGGTGTTCCGCAAGGAGGCGGCTGAGATTACGGCGCTCCGACTGCACTCGGACGCGTCGGTCGTGGTCTATTTCGAGTATATGCTCGGCAAGCCAGTGTTCGACGCCCTCCCTCGCCGACAAGCGCTGCTCGACCGCCTGAACGCCGTACCCGGGATCAGGCTGCCACCCGACGCCGTCTCGAAGCGCAAGACTATCCCGCTCGCGCCGTTCACGCCTGCTTCGACGGCCGCGTTCCTGGCGGTCATGGATTGGTTCGTCGGCGAGTTGCGCCACCCCAAGCCGGACGCTTCGGCCAAAGCTCCCTCGCCTGCTGCAGCCGAGCGGGATGCATGAGAGCCGCCCTCCCCTGCCTGGCGATCACGCTGGTCCTAGCTGCGGCTGAAACCGCGCACGCTGGCAGCTCCGAATGCGGGCTCATCCGGGATCCCGACAAGCGCCGCGCCTGCATCGCCGAAGCCGAGCGCCGGCCTGGCGAATGCAGCCTCATCCGCGACAGCGACGAGCGGCGGCTCTGCCGGATCAGAGCCGAGAAGCGTTGATGTTGAACCTGAGTTTACCCAAGACCAGGCGGGCCGTCGAACTGGCGCATCCTGCCCCTCGCTGGCTGACCATCGCTCTCCGGCGCCTCAGGCTCGCGGCCGGCGACCTCGCGGCGCGTGATCTCGCGCCGCCTCAGCGGCCGCGACCTTGCTCGACGTGCCATCAGCACATCTAAGGCCTGCGTGGTTGAGTCGACTTGGTCCCAGTATGCACCGAACGGGGCCGCCAAAAGCTCGTCGATATATGCTCGGAGCCAGGGCGCGTGGCGTGGCAGGTGGACCTGTCCGGCCTCGAAGCGAACCGATTGGGTCAGCAAGCGCTCTTCCTTGTCGGCTCTCGGGTTGTAGAGCCCGATCCTCATGTCCGAGGTGCGCCTGATTTCCTGGACGAGGCTTTGTCCCAAGCCAGGGCCTTCTACGACCGTCTCGTGCGGCTCATGCTCACGATCCCAGGCCAGGATCAGCTTTCGAAGCTCTGGCGTCTCCAGCTTCCGTCGCGTGAGCTCAAGGAGGTAATAATCAGGGCCGACCTGGCCCCAGAGGGTGCCGACCGAGTAGCTGCTGTGCTCCCCAATTGTCGAGGCCGGATCCCAGCTCGCAAGCAGGTAGTCGAAGCTGCCCGGTTCTTCATCGTAGAAGCTGAGCCAGCTCCGGTCGATGACATTCCCGCCCGGCGGCACCGGATCCTGCATATATTGCGCAGAGAAGTTCATGGTGCCGAGTTCTCGGCGTGTGGCTTCGAGCACGTTGCGCGGCTCGCGTTCGGGAAGAAGAACCTCACCTTCTCGCCGGCGGTATAAATCATTCTCGCGCGATCCGATCTGGTATGTCTCGTCTCGGGGCGCGATTGCCGGAATGACGAGCATGCTCCATTCGCCTTTGCGGATCATTCCTCATCCTCGTCTTCCGCCAGGAACCCGACGAGATCGTGCTGATGCAGGCGCTGGCCCACGATCACGATCGCGCCTTTCGCCTTGTCGTCGAGCCGCGATGGGAACTTGGTGGTCCACATCTCGAGCTCACGCCGCCGGACCGCCTCCGACAATGCCGCTTCCGGGCTCATTGCATCATCCGCAATGATTAGGTCCGCCCCTCGGCCGAGGACCGATCCGCCGAGTGAGACCCCATACCGGTAGCCTCGCACGGTCGTAACGGTCTCGGTTGCCCGGTTGCCGCCCCGCTTCACCGAGAAGTTCGGGAAGGCCCGTCGGTACCAGACGCTCTCGACTACGGCCCGGAACGAAGCTGCGAGCGACAGCACCAGCTTGTCGTCACTCGACACGCAGATGATGCGGGTCCGGGGATCGTGCCCGAGCCGCCAGGCCGGGTACGCGATCGAGATCAGGATCGACTTGCCCGACCGTGGCGGCACGTTGACGATAAGGCGCCGGATCTCGCCGACATCCACTCGCCGCAATGCCTCTGCGATAGCCTGAAGGTGCCAGCTGTCCTGGAAGCGGGCACCTGGATTCAGGGTGGCGAAGCATCGCTCGACGAAGACCATGAAGTCCGTGCGGAGCAATGAGCGAAAGAGGCGCGCATCTCCGGTCACGGGCCGTCCTCCGGGTCCGGATCGTCCTTCTCTCCGCCGCCCTGCGCGTCCGTTCGGCCCAATCTTCTCTGGGCAGCCCGCAGGAGCGCTGCCTCCTCATCGGGAGACAATTCCTCTTCCCCCTGGTCGACGGACAGCTTCGCCAGGCGGGCTTCCTTTCGAGCATCGAGCAACTTCGCCGCTGAGACGTTCCCGTCTTTCACGACCGCCTTGTAGAGCGCGATGTCGATGAGCTGATCGCGTGTCAGCCAGCGCCATTTGCCGTCGATGAGAACACGCTGCCGCTCATCCAGGAACTCCTTGTCCGCCTTCGGCTTCCCCTTGCAGCCCCACGGGTTGCCAGGATGGCCGGGCTTGAACCGATGCTCTTTGGGCGGGCGGCAAAACCCGACCGCACCCTCGCGACGATGCGCGTCGCCGCGGCGCTTCGCTTTCGCCATGGCATCACCTCAACGGGGGCGGGTGCGCATGCGAGCGCGAGGCACAGGTGGCGGCGCTGATGCTCGCTCCGTGGCGGTTTCGGCAAAGGTCAGCCCGGTCTCGGCGTGCCGAGCGGGCGCCCTTGTCCGGGCCTCCATCCGGCGGACCGCGAGATCGACATAGAGCGGGTCCAACTCGAGCCCAAAGCCGCGCCGCTTTGCACGGTGAGCGGCGATCAGGGTCGTCCCGCTCCCGGCAAAGCAGTCGAGCACGATGTCGCCTCGACGAGACACATCCAGGATCGCGTCCTGGATCATGGCGACATTCTTCGGGGTTACGTGCGCGAGACCTTCCCGGTCGTCCTGCGACGAGAAGGCGTTCGCTCCGGGATATTCCCAGACGTTAGAGCGATTGCGCCCGTTGCGTCCCAGCTCGATGTTGTTAACGTGGGACGAGGTTCCTGATTTCCAAGCGAACAGGAGCTCATGTGCCGAGCGCCAGAGCGACCCCATGCCGGGGTTCGACTTTGACCAGACGATTAGATTGATCAGCTCGAGTCCAACCGCCTCGCCCGCGGCCAGCATTTCGCTCATATGGCGCCAGTCCATCCATTGGAGCGACAACGCCCCATCGCGACAGTTCTCGCGCAGAAGCCCGAGGTAGATGCGGAGGAAAGCTATAGCCTCTTCGCGGCTCGTCGCGTCTGATCCCATGACGAACCCACGCGCATCTGCGCGTCTGGTCACGTGGCCCTTGATCGGCACGAAATACGGAGGATCGCAGAGAGCTAAGGCGGCCAGCTCTCTCGCCATCACCGCCTCATAGCTTACCGCCTCCAGCGAGTTCAGGCAGCCGAGCCGATGACCGCCTTCGAAGACCCAGATGTCTCCAATCTGGGAGACCGCGACCTTCTCGAGAGAGGGCAACGCGTCGTCAGGATCGGCCGGCGCATCGAGGCGAGCATCGATCTCGGCTGAGCTGAAGCCGGTATGGGTCGCCAGATCGATGTCGAACTCGACGAGGAACTCCAGCTCGGCCCTGAGCACCTCGTCATCCCAACTCGCCAACTCGGCCAGGCGGTTCAGCGAGATCCTCAGCGCCCGCTGCTCGGCGTCCGACAAGTGGTCGAGGGTAGTCGTAGGGACCGCTTCGAGCCCCGCGACCTTCGCTGCCTCGGCAATACCGTGGCCAGCCACGATCTTGCCCTGTGGGTCCAGGAGAACCGGCACGACAGTTCCGAAACGCCGCAGCGACTGCACCAGGAATTCCTGGCGCCGCTTCAGCGGCTTCCGCAGCGTCTGCGAGGACGGTACAAGCTCGCGCGGATCGCGATACGTGATCGCCATCTGAAACGGTCGCTTGGGGGAAACGAGAGAAGAGACGGGTCGCCGCGGCGACCGGGGGACTTGCGGCATTGCGTTGCTCCGCCGGGAGAGCATCCGATCCGCCAAACATCACCGCGCCGCGCATAAGCACGGCTACTCGGTAAGCGTTCAACGGAGCTGAATGCCCTCCGGAGAGCGACGGTGTCGCCGATCGGAGCGATCTGCCAGCCTGGAGGCGCATCCGATCCCGGAGCAACGCGCCTCACATGACCACCGTGAGCTTGCGCACGACTGTCGTCAATGAGGCGTTCTGCTTTAATTCAACGATCCTGTGGGCAACATCAGTCGTGGGAGGCCTCCCTTTCGGCTTTGCGCCCGCCCGGCCTCCATTTCGATCGCATTTTCAGTTCCCATTTCGTCTGCCGGATCCAGAGACGGTTTCGATCCTGACTGGCCCCACCACCAGGGTATCTCCCCAAACTCCACGTTTCCTGGCGGCCAGGAATATGGCCGTGGTTTCCGCGACTTAGCCGAGGGCCTTACCGGGCCGGGCGGTCTCCGGGCCTGAGTTCCGGTCCTCCTGGGGCCGATCGGCGGCCCAGTCTCTGAGCCCCCAAAACCCGTTTCCGAAGATGCTGATGCGACGCGCCTTCATTCCCCTGTCGCTCGGCCTCGCCCTGCTCGCCTTCGGCGCGGCAGCGCTTCCCCTCCCCCGCGATGCGCTCTGGCTCGTGGTCCGCTCCTGCATCGTGGCGCAGGACACCTTCGGCAACCCCTTCCCTTGCCTGAAGGTCGATGCCGGCCAGGGCGCCGGGCCCGGCTACGCCATCGTGAGGGCGCCGGATCGCTCCACCCACGTCATCCTGACTCCGATCGTCCACATCCCCGGAATCGAGAGCCCGGAGTTGCTGCGGGAGGATGCGGGCGCCTATTGGCGGGCAGCGTTCGAGGCGCGGCGCTACGTGGTCGAGAGCGCAGGCGGGCGCATCCGGGAGAGGGACGTCGGGCTTGCGCTCAACTCGATGGACACCCGTAGCCAGGACCAGCTGCACATCCATGCCGAGTGCTTCCGGCCGAACGTGCTGGCGACGCTCCGCGCCTCCGCTCCACCGCCGAACGCAGGCTGGGGCCGCCTTCGCGCAACGTTGGAGGGTGAACCGTATCTCCTTCGCACCCTGACGCGAGCGGAGCTCGACGCCACGAACCTGTTTGCCCTGCTTGCCGCGATGCCCGGCGCCGGGGGCGATCCATCCCGCTCAAAGGCGCTGCTGATCGAGGTTGGCGACCTCCTCGTCCTTGCCGCTACGCGATCGAGCCGGCGCAGCATCGAGAGCCTCCTCGACCACGGCTGCGCGCGCACCCTGAAGCAGGGCTGATCACAACCCGAGCGCCCGCTCCTGCTCGGCCCAGGATACGGGCAGGTCGATCAGGGTCTTGAGGCCGATGCCGCGAGGCAGGCGGCCATCGACGATCGCCTTGACGATGGCAGGCGACAGGAAGGCAAGCGAGAGCGTCATCCGAACCGAGCGCTCCGTCAGGTTCTCCCGGCTGGCGATCGCGTCCGTGCTGGTGACAGTTGATGAGATCAGCTCGCCCGTCCAGAACCGGGCCTTGGCGATCGCACGCAGGATGCGGGTACGGTCCTCGACCTTCATCGGACGGAGCTTCGTGTCGGCCCCGGGCGGGACGATGATCTCGCGTCGCCTACGGGACGGGCCCGGGGTCCAGGCAACCTCGATCCTTTGATCATCAGACCGGGTGATGACGAGGCACTCCGATTCGACCGTCACGCTCTTGCAGTGCTGCACGATGAGTTCAGCATCACCCTCCGGCTGCCGGTGGGCTGGGATGATCGACCTGAGAACCCCGACCACGGCAGCCTCGATCTCCGGCGCCGGGACGCGGGTGATTGTCTGCCGGTCCCGGCCCTGCAGCACGGCTTGCGAGACGTAGTAGCGGTAGCGCTTAGGACCCTTCCGGGCATGGGTGGATGTCATGGCATTTCCACCCTCGTCCCGGATCCTGCCGACCAGGAGATGATCGGAGGCAAGCCGCTGGCGGGCATGGTTGCGTGTGCTGCCTGCGAGCTGCGCCTGGACGGCCTCGAAGGTCGCAAGATCCAAGATCGCGGGATGCTGGCCCTCATGGACCCGGCCCTTGTGCGTGAGCCGCCCGACATAGATCGGATTCGCCAGGATTCTGTAGAGGTGCCCGCGGCTGAACGGCTTGCCGCCGGTATGCCGCCCTGCCCCGTCCGTCCGCTCCGGAATGAGGATCGCATCCCGATCGAGGCTGTCCTTCAGCGCACTGACTGACCCAAGCTCGCGGTAGCGGCCAAAGATCGTGCGGATCAGCTCCGCATGCTCCTTCACGATATGGAGCGCGCGGGCCTCGACCCGGTACCCGAGCGGCACCACCCCGCCCATCCAGATACCCTTCTTCTTGGATGCTGCGATCTTGTCCCGGATGCGCTCGCCCGTGACCTCCCGCTCAAACTGCGCGAACGAGAGCAGCACGTTCAGCGTGAGCCTCCCCATGCTGGTCGTCGTGTTGAAGGTCTGGGTGACGGAGACGAACGACACCCCATGCCCATCGAACAGCTCGACGAGCTTTGCGAAGTCGGCGAGGCTTCTGGTCAGCCGGTCGACCTTGTAGACGACCACCACATCGATGCGGCGGGCCTGGATGTCCGCGAGGAGGTTTTGAAGGGCCGGTCGGTCCAGCGACCCGCCCGAGAACCCGCCGTCGTCGAAGCGGTCGCGGATCAGCCGCCAGCCCTCTTGGGCCTGGCTCTTGATGTAGGCCTCGGCAGCCTCCCGCTGGTTGTCGAGCGAGTTGAAGTCCTGGTCGAGCCCGTGCTCGGTCGAGACCCGGGTGTAGATGGCGCAGCGGAGGGTCGGGCGGACGTTCACGATGCCGTCCTCCGATCCTGTGATCCCTTGGCGTTCTCCTTCTGTCTGAGCCCGAAGAAGCGTGGGCCGTTCCAGTTCGTGCCCGTGATGGCGCGGGCAACCTTCGAGAGACTCTCGAACGTCTGCCCGTTCCAGGCAAAGCCCTCCTCCAGCACCATGACCCGGTGCAGATAGCCCGCCCACTCGCGCACGAGCAGCGTGCCGGGCTTGGTGCCACGCAGCTGGGGAGGGGGCAGATCCCCCTCCCCTCGCCCGAGCCGCTCCAGGGCCCGGACCGTCTCACGGTCGAGATCGCCGAGCGCGTCCGCCTGCACCCGGTAGGCCACTGCGCGCTGCAGGAGCGAACGTGGCAGGCCGTCCGGGGCCGAGCGCCCGAACAGAGTGCGCCAGCGACGCCGCAGGCCGGCAAGGTCCATCGCAGCGAGCCGGGCGAGATCGGCCTCGAGCCGATCTTCCGAGTTCCGGGACATCGTTGGCGCCACTTAGGCCAGCGCGGCCGCCGCCGCTTCTCCTTCGACCTGTTTGGCGCGCGACCGGCGCTTCGGAGCGGCATGCTCTTCCGCCACGATCCGGTAGGCCGTCGTGCCGTCCTCGCGCGAGCTCTTCAGGAGCAAGGTGCCGGCCGAGCGAAGCCGTGAGAGCGCCGCCCGTGTCGTGTGCGGCAGCCAGCCCGTCGCGCTCATCAGCTCAGCGATGCTCGCCCCCTCCGCCCGCCCCAGCAGTTCCAAGACCATCGTCCGCTTGCTGGCTTTACGCGCGCCATCCTCGGTCCGCTTCTGCCGCGGCGGGCGAAGCCCGATGGCCCGGTAGCCAAGGAGGGTCAACACGTGCCTGTCCTCCTCGGCGCGGATGAGCTTCTCCCGTTCGAAGCGGCCCATGAGCCGCTGCTGGGTGGCCGGCTTGGTCGCCTCCGGGATCTCGATCGCGCCGCCTCGTTCGGCGGCCGCAAGGAGGATGGTCGTCTCGGTCTTGCTGAGCGTGATGGTGGTCATCTGGGTGGCTTCCCTGCCGGGACCAGCCCCGGCACCACCCCGGCCCCGCAATCGGCCAGGAGACCGGCGGGGCGGAGCAATGAGCGGCTAGGCGGCTAGGTTGGAGCAGTGCGGTCGGTCTTCCGGCCCATGCGGCCCAGCAGGCACATGGCACCGTGCAGGGTGCCGACCTGATGAAGGAGCTCGTCGAGATCCATCGCGATCCGGACAGCCTCGCGCTCCGACCCGCTCTCGGCACATGCGACCGCACCCTTCGCGATCGCGGCCGCCTCGGTCAGCCTGGCGCTGATCTCGGTCAGACACCCCGTAATGCTCAGGCCCGCAGCGCTCATACCTTCGTCTCCCGTCACCCTCGACGGGACCCACACACGCTTGTATGGGGGCACCAGTCAAGCGCCGATCCGGACCTAAGTGTCTGCGTCTGCTCTATTTTCCGAGTTCTCCTCCGCGTTCAGCCTCAATGAGCCACCTGCCTTGGGGTCAAGCCTGCGAGCCACCGCGACCTCACGGTCGCATAACCTTGTATCCGGTCGACCGTGCGGTCGAGACCATGATCTCTCGTCCATGCCACGAGAAGCAGGCCTGGGGGACGGACCAATCTCTGTTGCCGATACGAAGCCCAAGCGTGTGTCCGGTCACGTCCACCCCTGCAGAGACGACGTCGAGGACGTCGCCTATCCCTTCAGCGCCGCGCCGTCCGGTACGAGGCCGGTCTCGACGAAGCGCCACAGCGCGATCATCAGCTTGCGGGCGGGCGCCACGATCGCGACACGCCTCGTTCGGCCCTTCAAGGCCGCGACGCGCTCGTTGAACCAGGCCGCGAGCCTGCTCGTCGGCTGGTTCCGCAGCCAGAGCCAGGCGAGCTCGACCGCATAGTGACGGGCGCAGGCGTTGCCGGCCTTGCTGATGCCCTGGTCCCGGCTGCTCCCACCGCTGCTGTACGGCGTCGGGGTCAGCCCGACATAGCTTGCGACGGCCCGCCGATTGCCGAACTTGCGGTAGAAGACCTCCGTCGCCAGGACCGACGCGAAGGTCGGCCCGATGCCGCGGATCCGCATCAGGCTCTCGGCGACGGCGTGAGAGGCGGCCGAACCCTTCGGCTTGCGAACCCTTCCTGAGACGCTGCCGACCAGCGCGTCGATCTCGGCAACGACCTCGCGCAGCATCTTCCTCACCGCCTCGAGAAGCTTCGCCTCTCGCCTGATCTCCCTCATCAGGTGCACCGGAAACAGTCGGCCATCCCGTGTCTTCAGGTCCGACAGGCTGCCGAGCCAGCCGTCTCGGAGGGGTTCCACCCCGAAGATCCCCTGCAGCTTGAGAAGAGCCTTGATGCGGTTCACGTGCCGAACGCGTTCGCGAACGAGGTTCTCACGGGACCGGTGAAGGCGCTTCGCATCCTCCTGCTCCGGCGTGGGAACCCGCACAACGCTGCAGACCTTCGCCTCCCCCCGTTGCAAGGCCATGAGAACCCGGACCAGAGCCTCCGCGTCGATGCGGTCCGTCTTGGCGTTGCGGCGGCGCCGGCTGACCTGGATGCTCGCCGAGTCGAGCACCTGGTTGTGAATGCCTTCCGCCACGAGGAAGCGGTGCAGCCAGAAGCCGTCGTACCCGGCCTCGTAGCAGCTATGAACCTGCGGCTTATCCGCTCCCGCACATGCGGCGCGAGCCTGGGCACCTCGCAAGGTGTTGAGCAATGCCTCGGCATCACCCGACGCGACGCGCGCGAAGCTGATCTTCGGCCGACCCGGGATGTGAAGCGCGATCACCCATGAGGTCGAGCTGAGCTCGATCGCAGCGAAGATATTGCTGGTCGACGAGACCGGTTCGTCGTGACGACTGGTGTGCATGATGGGAACTCCGCCTTCGGGTTGTCCGAGGTGAAGGATCGCCGAAAACCGGTCAGGCCCCCATGGAATCTCTGCTCGCCCCAACAGTCCAGTCGAATGTGCAGACCTCCTCGAAAAATCTGCGTGGTTGGCGACCAGTGAACCTCCTTGACCCACAGATGTTGGGTCAAGGTAACGCTGCTTGATCAGCAAGGAGGCATACTTGCAGGGCCAGGACCAAACATCGGCGAACGATCTTCAGTTTTTCACGGCAGAACTTGTCGCGTCCTATGTCGCGAAAAACCCGGTTCACATCAGCGATCTGCCAAACCTGATCTCGACGGTTCATGCCGCCCTGAGCAATCTGGGCCAGCCGAAGGCAGCGGAACCTGAGAAGCTGACCCCGCCCGTCTCGATCAAGAAGTCGGTCACGCCGGACTACCTGATCAGCATGGAAGACGGTCGCCGCTACAAGGCGTTGAAACGCCACCTCGCGGGCAAAGGCCTGACCCCGGCCGAGTACCGCCACAAGTGGGGTCTGCCGTCCGACTACCCGATGACCGCGCCGGCCTATTCCGAGCGGCGATCGCAACTCGCCAGGACGCTTGGTCTCGGCCGGAAGAAGGAAGAGTCGCCTCCGACCGGGAATAGCCGGACCAGGAAAAAGCCGGCCGGCACGTCCGAGACGGCCTGATTATCCGGTGGCTAGGTACGTAGCCTGCCACCGGACCTTAGCTCCCGCTACTCTGAACGAGTTCGAAGGCAGCAATGCTCCTCCAGAGTCGCGCCTCCGCAACGGGCAGGATTGGCGCGAGCCCGACCTGAGAAGCTCGCTCCGCCTGTCCCGATCAAAAAGTCGGTTACGCCGGATTGCCTGATCAGCCTGGAAGACGGTCGCCGGTACAAGTCGCTGAAGCGTCACCTTGCAGGAAAAGGTCTGACCCCGGCCGAGTACCGCCTGAAATGGGGCCTGCCGTCCGACTACCCGATGACTGCGCCGGCCTATTCCGAGCGGCGCTCGCAGCTCGCCAAGACGATCGGCCTTGGCCGCAAAAAGGAAGAAGCTCCGGCTCCTCCCGGGAAAAGCCGCGGAAGGAAGAAGTCAGCAGCTCCGGCCGGGATGGTCTGACGCGAAGAGGGCGGCCAAGACCCGAGCTTGGCCGTCCACTCTGCGGTGCGCGCGGACGCAGCAACGCTCCTGAAGGCAAGGTCTGCCCCCATTGCGGACCTTGGGAATGTTCGATGTCGGGATCGAGAACCGCGCGCCCACCTGCCCAGTGAGAGCGTATCGGTCACGTCCATGCTATCCATTCAACTAATATGACCGATCTTTGCGACTCCGCTATGGTGGGATTGGCCGGGAATGGCTGTCGGACGATTGGGGCATGCCACTCCCTGTGATTGCGGAAGAGCCAGAAGCTAACCCGTTGCACTTTAAGATCAGCTCCGCGCTAAAGCGCGTAATCGGGCGCGACCTCATCACGGACGAGTTCGTCGCCATCTTCGAACTCGTGAAGAACGGCTTCGACGCTCGTGCAGGCCGGGTCGACATCGTTCTCGATAACGGGCGGCTCTACATCGTCGACAATGGCAAGGGGATGTCCCTCCAGGACATTACGGACAAATGGCTCTTCGTGGCTTATTCGGCCAAGCGCGACGGAACCGAAGACCTCGACTACCGCGACCGTATTGGCACCGATCGAGCCTATGCCGGCAGCAAGGGCGTCGGGCGGTTTTCGTGTGACAGGCTAGGCCGAACGCTGCGGATGCAAACCCGTCGGGCCGGCGCAGGAAACCTTGTAGAGGTGGTCTCGGTCGATTGGGATCGTTTCGAGCAGGACGCGAAAGAGGAGTTCGCTAGCGTCCCCTTGCAGCACGAGACAAGTGTAGCTTTCGACCTCCCCGATCAGGTCGACCCAATGCTGTCCGGCACTGTGCTAGAAATCGGCGGCCTTCGTGAGGACTGGGATCGAGACAAGCTACTCAGGCTTCGCGCTGCGCTCGCTAAGCTGATCAACCCATTCGGGGGTACAAGCGACAACTTCCAGGTCTGGCTTCGCGTGCCCGCTGAGGTCGATCAGGACGCGGTCGAGCTGGCCCGGTCGGGTCCGGAAGACGCCCAAACCAGCGTCGTCAACGGACGGATCGAGAACTTCATCTTCGACACGTTGAAAGGCAAGACGACCCACTTAGAAGTGGCCGTGTCGAACGATGGCCATCACATCTACTCGACGCTCACTGACCGTGGAGAACTGGTCTATCACATCCGCGAGCCGAACCGCGAGTTTCCCCTACTGGCCGGCACGGGATTCCACTGCAACCTGTTTTACCTGAACAGGTCCGCCAAGCTGACGTTCAAGCGCCGCATGGGCGTGAACTCCGTCCAATTCGGGTCGATCTTCCTCTTCAAGAACGGGTTTCGCATCTTTCCGATCGGCGAGGAGGGGGTCGACACGTTCGGGATCGATCGGCGAAAGGCTCAGGGTTACAATCGATTCCTCGGGACGCGGGACGTCATCGGGCGGATCGACGTCAGTGGTTCGGACGACGTGTTCTTGGAGTCTACCAGCCGGGACCAGGGCCTGATCCAAACGCCTGCCTACGCCCAGCTCGAAAGCTGTTTCGACGAGCGATGCTTCCGGCGCCTTGAACGCTACGTCGTTGGGGTGAACTGGAAAGACGCGCTCGACCTCGACGTGGAGGACGCATCAAGGTTGCGGGGGGACAGCGCGAGCGCTCGGATTACCGCCATTGTCGCCCAGCTGGCCGGCACCGAAGGCGTCGAACTTCTAGATTACAACCATGACCTCGTTCGCATCCTCAACGAGCGGTCAGACGCCTTCACGGACACTCTCTCTGGCCTGAAGGTGCTCGCGCGGAAGTCCGGCAATGCGGCCTTGCTGCACGAAATCGATGCCGCCGCTTCCCGGTATGCAGACCTTCAAAGGGCTGAGGTAGCTGCTCGTGGCGCCGCGGACCGAGAACGTGTAGCCCGCCGAGATGCCGAACGCGCCGCAGCTGAAGCTGCCCTTCGCGCCGAGACGGCAACCAAGTCCCTAGATGAGGAGCGTAAGCGGAACCTTTTCCTCACGTCGCTCACTAGCCTGGACCGGGACGTCGTCGAGATCCTTCACCACCAGATCATCATCCACGCTGCGGCTATCAGTGAGATAGTCAACACGCAGTTCGATCGACTGCGAGACGGCGCATTGCCGACCCGTGACGACCTGATCTCGACCTTCGAAAACATCTCGTTCCAAAATCGGAAGGTTCTTTCGACGGCAAGGTTTGCGACTAAAGCGAACTTCCGCCTCGACTCTGAAAACATCGACGAGGACCTGGCCGGCTACATCGTTGACTACATCAATGAAGTCGCGCCGATGTTTTCTGAAACGGGCATCCGGATCTTAGTTACCTCCGAAGCCAAGGAGCTGCTCCGGCGTTTCAAACCGATCGAGATTTCAATATTGATCGACAATCTGGTGAGTAATGCCGGAAGGGCCGAAGCGACCAAGATTTCGTTCCACCTCGACCAGCCCACACCACACGAACTGAGGATCGTTGTGCAGGATGACGGTCGAGGTTTTCATCCATCGGTTGCCGAGCTCGGCCGTTTGTTTGAAAAGGGCTTCACGACGTCTACGGGGTCGGGGTTGGGCCTCTACCATGTGGCGCAGATCCTCGACGACCTTGGGGGGGCGATAACGCCTGAACGGTCGGAACGGGGTGCCCGGTTTGTTATCCGGATCAGGGGATGAGCAAGCATGCAGCTCAACTATCGCATCCTCTGGTTCGACGATCAGGCCCAGGCGATCAAGCCGTTTGTGGATCGTGTCCAAAGCATGATCGCGCGGTTAGGGTTCGAGCCCCACGTTGACCTCCGCATCATTACCGCCGACGTCTCTGAACCGCTCGCCAGTTTGCCACCGCAGACGGACGTTGATTTGGTCTTGATGGATTACAAGCTGGGCGGCCAGCACGATGGGGCCGACCTTGCCCAGAAGCTGAGGGTGACGTTCCGCGACACCGACTTCATTTTCTACAGTTCCGAGCCGGCCGCGGCGCTTCGCCAGCTCATTTTCAACAAGGGCATCGATGGCGTCTTTTGCGTCAGCCGCCCGAACCTGAGTGATAGGGCGAACGGCATTATCCAGGGCCAGCTCCGCCGCGTTCTCGACCTCAACCACATGCGCGGCATCGTCATGGCCGCCACGAGCGACCTCGACCTGCGAATAATCGACTGCTTAGAGGTCGTGCAGAAGATCCTCTATGCCGGCGACCAGGGGGCCGCGGGTTACGCCAACGAGATCGCAGCGCGCATCTCAAAGTCCATGCGCAGCAAGGCTGACGAAATTGACGACCTCGGGAAGAGGGGGAAGCTCGCCAAATTGCTACGCGAGCCTTCCTTCGGCGCCCTCCTGCGGCTCCAACTGCTACAAGAGGAAATTTCCAAGCTGGCCGACAAGTTAGGCGAACAGCACGTCGTCGATGGGCTCGGCAAATATCACCAGGAGGTAATCACCCCGCGGAATGACTTCGCCCACAGGAAGGCGCATGTCAGCGACGGCAAGCTCCACTTGGAGGGTCGATCCGACCCCCTCGACCACGATTCAATGAAGGCGCTTAGGCTTAGGCTCCTGGCGCACGCCGACAACCTTCGCGGCCTTCTCAGCTCGCTGCATGAGCTGGCGGGAGCCGCCGGTGAGCCTGCCTTGGCCAAGGAGATCGCGAAGATAGAAGCCGCGGTGGAAGAAGCAGCGGAGGCGGTCGCCGGAGATGCTACCCCGTGTTCGCCTTGGTCTGGCTGCCCTTCAGGCAATGCTGCCTAAGCCTATGCCCTAGGATCTCCGCCAGCAAAGGCGGGACTGCGTTTGCCACCTGCGTGAAGCGCGGCACCTCGGTGCGACGGCGATGACCGCCAGTAGTGTATTTGCCCTTGAACACAAACCAATCAGGGAAAGATTGTAGCCGCGCGTTCTCTCGCACGGTGAGGGTCCGCGGTTCAGAATAGTGCAGCAGATCATCGGGCATGCTGGTGACAGTGGGCGCCGGAAGGGCTGCATCGAGCACCCGCGTCGCCATTTTGGTAATACCCAACTTTGCACGCATCTCTGGACTCAACTGCCGGTTTGACCGCCCCTCATCGCGACACATCTGGATGATGTCGGCGAACCGCTCGCGGATCGACGCAGTGTGCTTTGCCAGGCGGGTATCAGTCGGCTCACCATCAAGTCCATCGCGCATCGCACGCTGATAGGGGGTGATCGGCGCCTTGTAACCAATCGCCTCGAAGCCCGGGCTATCGGGACATGGATGCAGCTCATTCCTGCCAATCTCCAGGTCTGAAATCGCATCCTGGGCCGAGCAGATTGCCGCCAACCCGTAGTGCTGGAGGACCAAGGCTTTACTAACATGCAAATCCGCCAGGGCGCCGCTCTCAAGGCCAGCTCCTTTCCTTGTCCCAACAAGGATGAACCGGGGCCGATTCTGGGGCACGCCGAAGTCGCAGGCCCGGAGGATTTGGGCTTCGATGATGTAGTCCTCAGAGAGCTTGCGCGTTAGCTGTGCGGCAGCGTTCTCGCGAGTAAGCCCACCTGCGCGGGCCTTGAAGTCCAAGGTGAAGCCGCGGACGTTTTCTAATAGGATGGTTCTGGGTTGGACAATCTCGACTAGCTCCAGGTATCGATCGACCATCACGTTACGCGGGTCGTCGGCTCGGCGCCGGCCTGCGCTTGAGAAACCTTGGCACGGGGGTCCACCGGCCAGCAGGTCGATGCTTCCTCTCAGCGCGACGAGTTGATCGCGGTGCCTGGCGATTACGCCCTCGACCGTCGACGGCTGCTGCGGTAGCCAGCTAGGCCAATCGTAACGAAAGCGCGCGCCCTTCTCGAGGAAGTTTGCCTGCAGCGTCGCGAATGCGAAGGCGTCTTTCTCAATGGCGAATAACCCGCGCCAACCAGCGCGATGAAGTCCTAAGCTCAGGCCACCGCACCCTGCAAAGATGTCGATATAGGTGGGCGACGAAGCGCTTGCGGCAGCTTCTGGTCCAGCTCTCTCTTTGGTTGGACCCTTCAGCATTCGGCGCCCCCGACCGGTTACCGGACTATGAATCTGGAAGCGTGGCAGGACCAGGTTTATTTTTTGACTCTGCCCCCAGGTGGCCCTAGGAGGGCCCGAAGGCGGTCCGATAACGCCGCTACGTCCTTGACCTCGCACTCCCAGATCACCTGCGCGTCCCAGCCCAGGGTGATGACATCGGAGAGGTTTCTGGCGTCCCGTTCTTTGTTGGTCGCGAATTTTTGCTTCCAGTAGTCCTGCCGGGTCTTCGGCAAGTGACCGACCCTGCATCCCTCGTGGTGGTGCCAGAAGCACCCGTGAACGAAGAACAGCTTTCGGCGCGCCGGAAACACGATGTCCGGCCGTCCTGGCAAGTCACGCCGGTGAAGCCTGAAGCGATAGCCCATGCCGTGCAGCAGGCGGCGAACCTGTAGCTCGGGCTTTGTGTTAGCGCCCCGGATCAAAGCCATCCGCGCGCTGCGCTGGGCGGGAGTCATGATGTCGGTCACCAGCGCTCCTCCGTCCATCGTTGGATTCGAAACCTAGTGGACACCCGCATACGCTCCCCAATGGTGCGCCAGGAAGGCCGGCCTAGGCCACAGACATCGGTCGGCGGGCAACAGGGCCCCAGAAAGTATCTCACCTTATTTTCGCTGATTTTCATCTTCTAAATCGAGAGACTCAATAATGTAGACTTCAGGCTTCGTCATCGGGAACGCCTAAACGGGAATGCAGGTAGTATGCTGTCGAGTCACGAAGCTCTGCCGCCGCCGGCGTGCTACGTGGAGCGCAGTGCATCGCAAAGCGCATAAGCCAGCTCGCGGTCCGTTGGCGGGAACGGGCCAGGAGGCGGCAGCGCGTCAAGCCCGCGCGCAAAGGCGGTGAGCAGCGAGGCGATGGTGATCCAGAACCAGTCTGGAACCGGATCAGCGGCTGCGTCGAGGGCCGCGCGAAGCCTAGTTTTAACAGCCGGATAGTCCTCGGTTTCTTCCCATAGACCTCGTGGTGTGAGCGTTAGGATCGCGAGCTGGGCGAAGATGATTCCGAGGATGCGCTTGGCGCGAACAAGCGTTGGATCCTCCTTCGCGTTACCCGCGTATGCTGAAATCTCGTCCAGCAGGAGTGCGAGCGCCCAGCGGTCGCATTCTCTCTCCTCGTCTACGAGGCGATCAGGCCGGGCCCCATCGCGGTCGAGCAAAGCATGTCGGACCTCATGTGCGAAGACGAACGCGCCAGCTATACAGATGAGATCGAACGTCGCCTTCTGCGATATGTCGTGGAGGCGGAGGCCCTCAGCTGGCACCGGCACGTTGTTGGGCCATTCGAAATCTACGAGTGAGGTCGCCGCATCGAGATCTCGTACATTGGCTAGGAGACGATCAAATATTTCATCGTACGCTTTCTGCTGCGCGTAGTCATTCCAAGCGACCGGATCGAAAGCGGCTCCGTTCAGGCGCTCCCAAACGATCCGAACATTATACGCCTCGACGCCCGCCCAAGCGGTGTACCCAGTGAGCCAGATCAGCCGCAAAGCCTTCTCACTCACTTGGATTACGCCGTAGCTCGCCTGAAGAAGGAAGCGAGGAGCATCGAGAAGTCTGAACCGATCTACCTCGGCGGCTTCGAGACGCATCGTTTCGACACGTTCAGGCACAACGCCGTTGAACAGGGCGTTTACGGCGTCAGATACGTCCACCGAACTGTCTCCTTTAACGATGGCTGGGCGGCCGCGCCCCGATCCTAAGGCGCTGGCAAGCGGTCTGGAAGGCCTACCTCGGCCAACACGGATCCAATTGGGATAAGGTTGACGCTCAAGCGGACGTTATGAGCGTCCGAGAAGGGTGGAGCGTTCGTAGGCCGAGCCGGGTCGCGGAGGTCCGCTTCCGGGGAAGCAGGTAATGTCCGGAGTTGGCGCATCTTGGCCGAAAGCAGCCCGGACGCTTTGGAGAGCGCCGCAAGGGAAGCCGACGTTGTTCTGCCGACTGCTCTCGCCCCCTTGCACGGCTGCTGACCTTGTAGACGCAGGCCCGAACGGGGCAGACGAGGCGTCATTCATCGCACTCAAAGGGTACGCCCGAAAAGACCATTCGTGGTTGACTCATCCCCTCCGCTACCGAGATCACGCTGGCAGCGCTCCGCCTCTCAAAACGACACGCGCTGATCGCCCCACCTTAGATACGGCCAGCTGCCTGGCCCCAAGTGGCCCTCAAGGGTTCGCAACCATGCGTCATTCCGCGAGTTGGCTCAGCACATGGAGACGGCACCATGAGCTACGCCCGCTTCGCGGCGATGGTTACGACCTCTACAATTCTGATGTTCGGGTTGATGTACCTGAACGTCTTTGCCCTCAGCCACATCGAATACAGTCAAACGCGAACCTGGATGGCTCTGATCATGGGAGCCGCCATGGCTATAACCATGCTCGGATTCATGTGGGGGATGTACGAGAACAGGCGCGCCAAGCTCGCGATCCTGCTGGGAAGCTTCTTCGTGTTTGTCGGCGCTCTGTGGCTTGTCCGAAGCCAACAGGCTGTAGGCGATCTCTCCTACATGCGGGCGATGATCCCACATCACTCCATTGCCATTCTTACCAGCGAGCGCGCGCACATCCGAGACCCGGAGGTCCGGGCGTTGGCCGACCGGATCATCGATGCGCAGGTTCGAGAGATCGCGGAGATGAAGCGGCTGATTGCCCGGCTCGAGGGGCACCCCATTCCGACGGATGCCCCAGACCTCCCGTCTAACCGTCGACGTGGCGGTCCCCCGCCCGCACCCGAGACGGACAAGACCGCCGGGATCGGCACACAGCAGCGGAACTGAATTTTGTGTTCCATAGGAGTACTTAAGGGCTGACCGAGCGCTGCCGACCAGCATGGCGCGGCCCTCTTTCTCAGCATACTAGAGGCTGCTTCGTTTGAGGCCGGCCGGAACAGCAGACTGCATGGTTCGTCGAAAACTTGAAGGACTCACGGACGGAGACGGAGCGTGAATGCTCGAGTGCGCGCATGGCTCGAGCGGCTTGGCGATCAATTCTGGCTTCGACCGGCTCTGGTTGTGATCACATGCATGCTGATGGCGCGGGGTGCGATCTGGCTGGAAACCACTCAACCGTTCGCGGGGTCCGGCGGCCCGGCAAGTTGGGGCTACAGCGGCGGAGCAGAGGGCGCGCGGGCGCTCCTCGGTGCAGTGGCGTCATCGGCGATTGGTGTTGCGGGTACGGTCTTCTCGATCACCGTAGCAGCGCTGTCGCTCGCCTCCGGGCAAATGGGGCCGCGGCTGTTGCGGAACTTCGTCCGGGACAGTCGGAACCAGCTTGCACTCGGGATCTTCGTCGGAACCTTCGCTTACGCGCTGCTGATTTTGCGAACCGTTCGAACGGAGCAGGAGGGCGCCTTTATCCCCCATGCCGGGGTCACAGGCGCGATCATCCTAGCGGTGATATGCGTCGCGACGCTGGTCTGGTTCGTCCACCACGTTGCGACGAGCATCAACGTCGAAAAGGTCGTGGAGGCGGTTCACCGCGATCTGATCGATGCGGTGGAGCAGGCGACTCTCGACCGTCCCGACCTCACACGCGTTGCGTTCGAAAGGGGAATGACAGTCAACGTCTCGGGCAGCGGATACCTCCAGGCCATTGATCACGGCGTCATCGGGGATTGGGCCGCGTCCGAAAATCGCCGCGTCCGACTGAGAGTCAGGCCGGGAGACTACGTTCCAAAGGGACTGCCTGTTGCGGAGGTGGACCCGCCGCATGACCAAGCGAAGCCTCTCCTGGACCGTACGCTCACGTTCGGAAGTCAACCAACAGCGCTGCAGGACCTCGAATACACGGTCCGCCAGCTGAGCGAAGTCGCGGTCCGCGCACTCTCACCCGGCATAAACGACCCGTTCACAGCCGGTAGCGTGCTGGAGCGCTTCGGCGACGCCCTCTGCCGACTTTCATCGCGCTTCCTGCCAACGGGCGTGACGCCGCGGGAAGGAAGGATCGTCGTTCTCTACCCTGTCACGGAGTATGAGGGCTTGCTCAACGCGATGTTCCACGCCATTCGGCAGAACGGCGCTCGTTCCCCGTTCGTATTGATCCGCATGCTCGACGTGCTGACGAAGGTCGCAGAGGTCGAGCGTGCAACGGATCGTCTTCAAGAGATCAGCCGTCATGCCGATCTTGTTTTCGCGGCCGGCGAGAAAAATCTTGGCGATGAGGACGCGGTCACTGACCTCAGGAAGCGCCTCGACGCGTTTCGGACCGTAGTCGGCAAGTCCCGTGGTGAAGCAACCTGCCAAACGCCCCTCGATGTGCATTCCTAAGCTGGACCCCGCTACACTGGTGCGCTGTCCTGGAGCTCCGAAAGCCAGCCTCGGGCCACCCCGAGCCGAACGATGGCTGCGCGCGAGCGAAGCGAGAGCTTCTCGCAGGCTCGCGCCTTGTAGGTGTCGACCGTTTTCACGCTGACATCCAACTGGCGGGCGATCTCCTTGTTGGCGAAGCCTTGCGCGGTCAGCTTCAGCACGGCTTCTTCACGAGCGCTGAGGTCCGCGGCAAACTCGGCGCCGACCCGCTGCTCTTCAGCTCCCGCGAGAACGCCTCCCACGACGGCGGGGTCAAGATAGATGCCGCCTTCTGCTACGGCGCGGATTGCCCTTAGTAGATCGGCGGCGGCTGAACGCTTGAGAACATACCCGCGGGCGCCGGCACGCATCGCCGGCTGAACGTAGGCGCGATCCTCGTGCACGGTGAGCACCAGCAGCCTCACGCCTGGACAAGTTGATGCGAGCTCGCGTGCCAAGTCGACCCCGCTCATGTCGGGTAGGGAAAGATCGACCACGACTATGTCGGGAACGGCCTCTTGGACGATCCTCAGACCATCCCTGCCGTTGGTTGCCTCCCCGACGACCTCGATCTCGGGAGTTCGTCGCAGGAGAGCCGAGATCCCCGCGAGCACGACGGGATGGTCGTCTACGAGAGCGACGCGCATTTGGCCCATCAGGCCTCCTCACCGCTTGCGAGCGGGATGTTGACGAACAAGGTCGTTCCGGTGCCAGGAGATGCTTCGACCGCCAATTCCCCCGCCAGCAAGGCAAGACGTTCCCGAATGCCCTTGAGCCCGAGGTGAGGCCGGCCCGAGGCTCCGCCGTCGGAGGTCGGCGCCTGGTCAACGGCCAGCGGGTCGAACCCGATTCCGTCGTCCTCGATGATGGCTCGCACGCGTCCAGCCCGGCGCTCAACCACGATGCTGGCGCTGCGAGCATGCGCATGTTTGAGAATGTTCGTCAGAGCCTCCTGAACGACACGATAGATCGCTGTCTCCACCTCCGGGGGTAAGCGGTCGTCGATCCCGACGCATTGCAGGTCGAGTGCGACGTCGCAACGTTCGCTCCAGTCGCGGGCGAATGCGCCCAGGGCTCCTTCGAGGCCCAAGTCGTCGAGGGCTGTGGGTCGGAGGTCCGACGCAGCGCGGTGGATGTCGCGCCCGATCTCCCCCACGAGCGACTGTAGCCAGCGCACATGATCCGTTGCGCTGTGCCCGGGTTCCAGCGAGGTCTCAAGCGTCTTCAGTCCGAGCGACAACCCCGTCACGGTTTGGCCGACCTGATCGTGCAACTCGCGGGCGATACGGCGCTGCTCATCCTCTTGGGCGTCGGCGAGGCGCCGGAGAAGATCTAGGCGTTCGGTCTGCGCTCGCTTCTGCGGCTCGATGTCGGCCACTACCCCATGCATCAGGTGAGCCTCCTCTCCGAACCTGCCGTCCTGAATGAGAGCGCGCCCCTTCGCCCTAACCCAGCGTACCTCTCCCTCGTCAGACATGGCCCTGAACTCAACGTCCAAAGAGGTCCCAAGCTCCACACTGGCTCGCACGGCGTCTTCCACACGGGAGCGGTCTGCGTCGTGAACATGGGAAAGACAGAGATGTAGCGGCAGTCGCCCCACTTGCCGGGCGAAATCTGGGGGGATGGCCAGGAGCTGAGCTGCCCGCGCCGAGCCGCTTATCTCATCAGCCTCCGGATCCCAGCGCCAGGTGCCGAGTTCCGCAGCCTGAACGGCCAATGCCTCGCGCTCTTGGCTCAGAGCGAGTGCGAGGCTTGCCCGCTCCTGCTCTGCTTGCCGCCGGTGGGTCAGGTCGCGGCTCGTCAAATGAGCCACACCGGCGGCGAGGACTAGGCTCGCCAGCGACCCGGCCGCGAGTAGCTGAATGGAACGGTAGACTGGAGCGTTGAGGCTGTCCTTGGGTATGCCGAAGTGGACTGTCCAGCCTTCGGCGATCGGGAGACGGCGGAAGACGCTCTCGACCTCGTCGCCATTAGGTAGCCTTTCCGAGTAGAACCCCTCTGCACCGCGGGTGGCTTCGCGAACGGCTTCACTGACCGAAGCCCCGACATCCTCCGTCTTTGCTGTCCGCGCTACGATGTTACCTGCCCCGTCGACGATGGTCCCGGTCCAGCCCTTCGGAGCGCCCGCGGCCAACAACACGCCCTGTATGGCGGCGGGCGAGAGACCCACAGTCAATACGAACCGCGTTGTCTCTCGAACGTGCACGGGCACCCCAAGTGCGACGAGACGTTTGCCTGTCGAGGGGCCTGGCTCTCCGATCCCTCCGATGATTGGTCGATCCGTCCGGACGACAGCGTCAAGGGCTCGCCGGTCGGCTACAGGCCCGAGCGCATCCCCGAATGGTCGGAGCAAGTTCAGGAGTTGGGTGCCTGAGGCTTCCGCAAGCGACACCGTCTCCCAGAGCGGCCGTGCCTTCACGATGCGCGAAGCTTCATCGTAGAAGCCCGAGAGATCCTTGCGGTCGAGCGAGGGGAGAGCGGCGAGCGTCTGAGCAACCTCGATCTCCTTGGCGAATTCAGAGGTAACCCGGCTCGCAACAAGGTCGAGCGTGTCGACAGCGTCCTTTCGAGCAGCGTGACGGGCCTGCTCTGCGACCAGGTAAGCGGCCGCGCACCCCAAGAGCAGGACCGGGATCATTGCCGTCAGCATGAGCGAGAGGAGGGTTCGCCGGCCTCCCGGGACAGGTCCGGCGGCTACGGAGAGACGCTGCTGACGGGGCACGCGTTCGTTGCCGGCTGAGGCGGTCGCAACGCGCACCGTTTCGGCTTGCATGAGCTACGTTTTCCTCCGACCCGCCGGTCTCGCTGACATAGAAGGGGTTGCCCGTCTGTGGGGCGTTTCGCTCCTCCCTGTCGGGGAAAACTCGGACACCAGCGGCATAACTCCCCGACTGTGAACTGGTCTCTCCCAGGCCGATCTCAAACGACGTGCCTGCGCGCGGCGCAGGTTCTCCGACTCAATCAGGAGAGACCATGATCACGAGAATGCATCTCGCCGTACTCATCGCGGTATCCGCCATCACGGGCCCGGCCCTCGCGCAGCCGGCCAACCCGACAGCAGCCCAGCCACCGACCGCGATGCAGAAGCCCTCCAAGGCTTCGCATGCAGCGGAAGCGAAAAGCACAAGCGCATCGGAGCAGCCTACACCAGGGCAGATCCGGTACGTAACGCAAAACCGGCGCGATCTGTGGCGCGCATCGAAGCTCGAAGGAGTCGATGTCTACAACGACCGGAACGAAAAGATCGGCGACATCTCTGAGGTTCTCGTCGACCGTCAAGGCAAGGTCGAAGCAGTCGTGATCGGCGTCGGAGGGTTCTTGGGGCTCGGCCAGCGCGACGTTGCCGTACCGTTCGATCAGCTTCGTTGGCAGGTGAACGAAAGGCAGAATACCGTGGCAGCGCCTTCGACGCAGTCTGCTCGCGACACGAACACGACAGCCAGCACGTCGACCACCCGCCCGGCCGCCCCGGAAGCCGGCACTGGCGGAATGGGCTCAACCGCCACAGCCCCTCGGCAGAACGATGGTCACATCGCGGACACGCGCTATGACCAGAATCGGGACTATCCCGCACGGGCAGTGCTCGCCGGAGCCACCAAAGATCAGCTCAAGAACGCGCCGGAATTCCAGTACGCGAAATAGGGCATGAGGACCGTGAGAGGCGGCTTTACGCTGCCTCTCACGGTCGATCGGTGCGTGACGTGCAGGCGTTGACGCTCACATTCCTCATCATCTCGCTGAGCGCAGGCGTGCTTGCGTCCGTGGGTCGCGCTGATGGTCGGAAGTTATCGCCAAGGCCATCTTCTGGATGGCACTCGCTCTCGTCGGGCTGCTTCTCCTTCTAGCGAACATCACCGGCGAGCCGCTTGTTTGACCGATAGGCCTCTCACCGTTCGGAGATCAGAATGAAAGCCCTTCTACTTGCTGCTAGTCTTCTGGCCGCTCCATTTGTGTCCGCACACGCGGCACAGGTCAGGTCTGTCGAGCCAGGCCGGATCGAACTAGCACAGCGGGGGCATGACAGGAGTTTCGACAGGCCCCGCTATCGTCACCGCGAACTCAGGCGCGGTCGCCACTACCGTCACCCGCCGCGCGGTTATCGCCAATACCGCGTCCGCCCTCCTAATTGGCGCGCGCGCCGATGTATCGCGATTGGGCGCGCCTGGTTCTGCCCGTGAATGAGCGATGCGGATTGTCCGCTACGGGGGCCAGCAGCAGATCACGCTGCTGGTCGTCTTAGCTGGATGCACGAGCTTCTAGATGCGCTGCGAACAACTCTGGGCCGCCTGGGAATCGAATGGCGCTGCCGCAACAAGTACGCCTAGCTTACTCCTCCCCAGCGACAGTACGCCTTGAGCGCTGTGCAACGCGGCGGAGACGGCCCTGAGTTCCCGCCCCGCCTCCGGTTGCCCGCTCGCAGCCCTGAACTATAGGCGGCGCACCGGTCCGTGTAGGGCATCTACCCGACAAGTCTCTCCCGATTGCCCGACTGCGTCGTCCCGGCCCGCGTCCTAGATCATCACCTGCGGCGCTGTTCGGTCGAGAGCGGTCCCAAACGCCGGCAGTCTGGAGGATGAACATGATCGCCAAGATCGCCATCGCCATAGGCTGCTTTGTGGCCCTTTCGCCTCAGATCCTGACCCTCAGCTACCGTATTCTCTTCATTGCGGTCGCGGTGGGCAGCATCTCGGGCCTTGTCGGAACGGCAACGCGTCTTGAGCCAGCCACCATGATCCCCGTGAACATGGGCTACGCCGCGCTGGTCAGCATTGCTGTCACCGGCGTCCTGCATTTTGCGACCGAGGCCGTACGAGGCAGTTACGGAAACCTGAAATCTCGAAGCTGACGGGGAATACGCTCGGAGCCAAGTATGCCGCTTGATGAACTCACCTACGCAAAGCGCAGCGATGTGCTCGGCGGCGGCGGGCTTGTTCAGGAAAACGCTTGGGGAACCCGTAGCACAAGACCGATCGTACGGTCATCCGTGTGGCGGTTTTACCTCAGAGACAATGACGGACAATGGGTAGATTTGCCGGAACGATACACTGGCGCGCTCATCGGCGCGAAGCAACGGTGTTTCGAATTGTCCACCTCTTTGGGAGCGTCGGTGAACGCCGATCAGGTCCAGACCACGGTCCCCGCTTCGATTTCCAATCCGTTGGTGGCGAGCGGCGGAAAGCACGATGACGACCACGCATCCCGGCACAGGCAAGAGGGCAGCCTTGAGCCGGCGCGCCTCATCGAGCGGGCGGAATACGCGATCTAGCCGCGGTGTCGGTTGAGCGTACGGAGAGATGCTGATGGATTTCGGACTGGGAGGTATCATCCTTGCCGCCGGAGTCGTGCTGGTGATCATCGGAACGGCGCGCCGGGGCGAAGAGTGCCGGCCCTTCCTGCGGGGCTCTCTGATGTTTCTGGTCTTTCCGTCGCTGTGCCTAGTGCTCATCTCGGCCGGGCTCGTCTCGCTGGGTGAAACGCTGCTCCGCTAGCTTCAATTCGCGCGGCCCGTGCGGCCCCCGGTTCAGATCGAAACCGAGCTACGACCTGCTAGGCAGACCTATGGCGAGAAGCAGCGAGGCTGCGGGAGGTGCCGGTGCGGTTTGGAGCCCAGTCGCACGAGCACGCGGCAGTCTTGACTCTGCGGCCGGAAGATCTCAGCCGCCGAAACCTCCCCCGCAATGATGCATTGACGGATGGCGCTAAGCGCAGCCGCCGCGGCCCGTGAGTCAGAGGAGTTACCTTGCTCGTCCTTTCCGGCTCGATTTTGCGAAGGACACTCCATCCTCTTCACGCGATCCTGCTCGCCTTTCCGCTGTCGATGTTCCCGGGCGCGCTGCTCAGCGATGTCGCCTATTGGGAGACCTACCACGTCCAGTGGTCCAATTTCTCATCGTGGCTCATCGTCGGCGGAATGATCGGTGCAACCGGGGCTTTGCTTTGGGCCCTGGTTGGACTGGTCCTCGCCTGGAGAGCAGGCGAGAGAATGCCAATCGCCTATGTTGGCGTGCTGCTTGTTATGTGGGTGCTCGGATTTATCAACGCTCTCGTTCACGCCAAGGATGCCTGGGCGACAATGCCGGAGGGCCTGTATCTCTCAGCTGCCACAACCATTTTGGCTCTCGTTGCGGCGTGGAGGGGCTATTCGGGATTTCGAATCGAAGAGGTGGGCTGATGCGCGAGCTCCTTGTGATCGGGGCGCTGGCGGCAGGTCTGTCCGCCTGCGGGAGTGAGCCCCCGCCGCCGCAATACGGGCCAAGCCCCACGATCCCCCAGCCGGAGCGAGGCCTTCTGCCAAGCATGGTGATCCCGAGACCGGCAAGGTGGGGGGACGATCGGCCCATCGTACCGGAAGGCTACAAGATCGATGCGATCGCTACCGACCTGATGATCCCCCGACAGACCCTGGTTCTGCCGAACGGTGATATTCTGGTCGCGGAGGGTTCGGGCGGCAACGCGCCCGCGCTGCAGCCCAAGGACATCATCGCGAGCTACATCAAAAGCCTGGGCAAGAGCTCCACAAAGGGGGGGAATCGGCTGACGCTGCTGCGCGACGCGGATGGTGACGGTGTCTATGAGACCCGCGGCATCTTCGCCGGCAGTCTCAACGCTCCTTACGGGCTCGCCCTGGCCAACGGCTTCATCTACGTCGCCAACCAGGATGCGGTGGTGCGCTTTGACTATCGTGATGGCCAGACGGAGGCGAGCGGCCCGCCAACGAAGGTGACGGATCTGCCCTCTGCCATCAACCATCACTGGACCAAGGCGATGACCGCGAGCCCGGACGGGCGATTCCTCTATGTCGGCATCGGGTCCAATAGCAATATCACTGAACGCGGCATGGACGTCGAGACCAACCGGGCGCAAGTCTGGCAGATCGACGCTCAGACCGGGGCGCACAAGCCTTACGCGACCGGTCTCCGCAACCCGACCGCCCTCGCCATACAGCCGGGAACGGGACAGCTCTGGGCCGTCGTGAACGAGCGGGACGAGATCGGCCCCAACGTGCCGCCGGACTATCTTACCGCGGTGAGTGAAGGTGGATTTTATGGTTGGCCCTACAGTTATTGGGGGCAGAACGTTGACACCCGGGTCCGACCCCAGAACCCGCAGAAGGTCGCTTCGGCCATCATTCCGGACTATGCTCTGGGGCCGCATGTGGCGGCGCTCGGCGTCGCTTTCTCCAACCCCGCCGTAGGAGGGACGTTCACCGACGGCGTGTTTGTCGGCGAGCATGGCAGCTGGAATCGAAGCGTGCCGGTCGGCTACCGGGTGGTCTTCATCCCTTTCCGGGACGGCAAGCCGGCCGGCGACCCAATCGAGTTTGTATCCGGCTTCCTTGACGCCGACCGAAATGCACGCGGTCGACCTGTCGGCGTTACGGTTGACCCGCGCGGCGCCTTGATCGTCGCTGACGACCTATCCAACACGGTGTGGAGGGTTACGCCTGAACAAAGTCGCTAGGCTGAGAGCTTGGGCTCAGCGCAACCCAGATGACTACATTTGGACCATCGAGCGGGGTGCGAACCAGAAGCATCTCTCATTCCGGCTGTACATTGCCGAGACTGCTCTGGGTTTGCGACGCATTCCGGACGACGCTGATGGATCCGTCCGTTTCCAGCACTACCGCGGCGATCTCGGAGATGTCTCCGACGCCCTGAGACCGAACTGCGGACAAAAGGTCCTCTCGGCTTACCCGTTCGCGCTTCATCACCCCGTCGAGGACGGCTCCATTACGCAGAAGTAGCGCGGGTTCAGCCTTGATCAGCTGTTTGAAGTGACTGGATCGGACTGAGAGCCAGGTAATCATAAACTGAAGCGCGATCAAAACTGCGAAGGCGAGGATGCCTTCGAGCAGGGCGACCGATTTCGTGAGAATGATGGACGATAGCGTCGAGCCGAGCGCGACCGTAACCACAAGATCGAAGGCGTTGAGCTTCGCAAGCGTGCGCTTGCCCGAGCCGCGCAAAAACAGAACAAGGGCCGCGTACGCGAGGACGCCTACGATCACTACCCTTAGGAGCCCAGCCCAACTGTCAAAGAACATCAGCGTCTCCTGTTCGCGCAACTACGGCAACGCCTAGGCAACCACATTGTCCCGCGGCCCTGACCGCCACGAAGCCATGCCCGTCGGACGCTACGAGGGGATCTTATTGCCCCTCGTCTGCGCGTCGTTTCGCTCGCCTGCGCTCAAGCTCGGCACAGCTCAACCGAAGCTGCTCGGGCGCGCCTGGGACGAGCCCTCTGCCGAGGCGTCTACCGTCTCGGCAGGCTTCGATGTCTGCTTCCAGGAGCATACTCGCCAACGTTCTACGGCCGGGGTGGGCGTGATCCGGAATGTCCGCCCTCGGGCGCTGGCCCAAGTTCCGGTTGTGGCGCAACATGCCCACTCACGGCTTGACATAATTGGTGAGTGAACGAACATTCGCTCACACCAGGAGGGATGCTTGGTCGCGATAGTTGGTATTGGGGAGACTGCGCCCGCTCGCCAGTCGGGGAAGGACATTCGAGCGCTCGTCCTAGAGGCCTGTACGGACGCCCTGGCGGATGCGGGCCTGGGCGGGTCCGAGGTCGATGGGATCGTCACCGATTCCGTTATCATGCCGGGGACAGTGCCCGCTGACTGGCTCGCCGCGCAGCTCGGGATGACACTGAGTTTTAGCGCGAGCCTGTCCTATGGAGGGGCGGCCGTCGTTGCGGCGCCCATGCTGGCCGAGATGGCGATCGCAAGCGGGCGCGCCCGTGCCGTTCTCGTGTACTTCGGCGTCGACTGGGGCTCGCGCCCGGGCGGGCCATACGCGTTCCATGACGCCTACCCGGCCAAGGCTGCCTTCGAGAAGCCCTACGGGTTCTCGGCGCAACCCGCCTATTTCGCTCTCTGGGCGCGCCGCTACATGCACGAGTTCGGGCTTCGCGAAGAGGACCTCGCCGACATCGCGGTCGCGCACCGACACAACGCGATCCGGACCGGGCGCGCGCAGAACCGCAAGCCGCTCGACCGGGACGGATACTTCTCGAGCCGCCTCGTGGCCGATCCGCTGCGCGTCCCGGATTGCTGCCTCATCAGCGATGGCGCCGGCGCTTATGTCGTAACGAGCCGGGAGCGAGCGCGCGATCTTCGGCGCGTTCCGGTCGAGGTCCGCGGCGTCGGCTTCGCGAGCGCCCCCGTGCCGGGCGACGACGTGTTCACGCAACCCTCGCCGCTCCTCACGACCCCGGCCGCGACGCGGGCATCGGACCAGGCGCAGCGGAGCGCGAAAATCTCGCTCGGCGATGTCGATTTCGCCGAGATCTACGATTGCTTCACGATCTCCTGCCTGGCCCAGATCGAGGATCTCGGCTTCTGCCGCAAGGGAGATGGCGCGCACTTCATGCGCGAGCAGGGGATTACGATCGACGGCCGGCTCCCCGTGAACACGCATGGCGGCCTCCTGTCCTACAGCTATCGTCTCGGGATCGAGCATGTCGTGGAGGCTGTCCGGCAATTGCGCGGCGATGCCGGTGATGCGCAGGTCCTGGGCGCCGAGATCGGGCTCGTCGGCGGGTTCTCGCCCCCGGATTACGGCGTGGCGATCCTCACCCGATGAGCGGGCGTGAGAACGACGGCCGCGCGGCCGAATTCCGGCCGTTCTTCGCGGCCCTGCAGGAGCGTCGGCTCGCATTCCCGCGCTGCACCTCGTGCACGCGCTTCCACTGGTACCCGATGAAGCTTTGCCCTAGCTGCCGGAGCGCCGACATCGGTTGGGAGCCCGTCGACGGACGCGGGCAGCTCTTCTCCTGGACCGTCGTGCGCCACGCGTTCGATCCCGAGGGCAACGCGCCGGATCCGCCCTATGTCGTCGGGCTCGTCGAGTTCCCGGATGCGCAGGGAATCCGCCTGGTGACGAACCTCGTCGAAACGCCGGTATCCGCTCTCGCGATCGGCCTCACGGTCGAGCCGATCTTCCTGGCAGAGAAAGCTGGGGCGTGGCGGGTCTTGTTCCGTGCGGCGAAGACGGAGCCGCCCTGAAGCCGCGCATCACAGGTGGGCAGCAACAACGAAAGGGAGGAACAACATGAATCGTAGACGTCTTTTGGCCACGTTTGGCGCCGGGGCATCGGCAGCCGTTGCCGCGCCGGCGATTGCGCAATCGGCGCCCGAGTTCAACTGGCGCATGGTGACGAGCTTTCCGAAGAATCTTGGTGTCATGTTCGGGACTGCCGAGCTGTTCGCCTCGATGGTCTCCGAGCTCACGGACGGACGGTTGCGCGTACAATTGTTCGGCCCGGGCGAGATCGTCGGCGGCACGCAAGTCCTCGATGCGACCGCGTCCAACACCATCGAGCTCACCCAGACCGCGCCGACCTATTTCTACGGGAAGGACCCGGCATTCGCGTTCGGATCCACCCTGCCTTTCATGATCAACGCCCGCCAGCAGAATGCCTGGCTGTACTACAAGGGCGGCAACGAGCTCCTTCAGGAGCTCTACCGGAAGCACAACGTATACGGCCTGCCCAGCGGCAACACGGGAACGCAGATGGGCGGCTGGTTTCGCCGCGAGGTGAAGACGCCCGGCGATCTGAAGGGCCTCAAGTTCCGCGTCGCCGGCTTTGCCGGCGAGGTCCTCGCGAGAGTAGGAGCCACACCTCAGCAGATCCCTGCATCCGACATCTACTCAGCGCTCGAGCGAGGGACGATCGACGGCCTCGAATACATCGGTCCATTCGACGACGAGAAACTCGGCATCGTACGTGTGGCGCCATACTACTACTATCCCGGATGGCACGAAGGCGGCTCGATCATCGTGACCCTTGTTAATTTCGAGCAATGGAACAAGCTGCCCAAGAGGTATCAGCGCGCCATCGAGGTCGCCGCCATGGCCTGCAACACCGCCATGCAAGCCCGCTTCGATTCCGAAAATCCAGACGCTCTCGTCCGCCTCATCCAGGCGGGGGCGCAACTGCGCAGCTTCTCGCCCGAGGTGCTGGAGGTTCTGGCCCGAGAGACCAACGAGCTCTTGAAGGAGATTGCCACGACGAACGATCTCTTCCGCCGGATGCTCGAGTCCCAAACAGCGTTCCGCGACAAGAGTTATACGTATCACCAGATTGCGGAGTACTCGTTCGACACCACGATGCTTCGCCTTCGGCGTCAACGCTGATGCGAGGCGGCCGCTCGCCGGAATCGGGCCGACGAGGTTGGGACTGACTGGATGAAGAGACGGGTCGACGATCGGAAGCTGATCGAACGCCGCCTTCCGACCATCCTCGCCGCGGCGGCGGAGGCCTTCGCCAGCCGTGGCTATCACCTGACGACGATGCAGGATGTCGCCAAGTGCGCCGAAGTCAGCGTCGGGATGATCTACCAGTATGTCGAGGACAAGCAGGACCTTCTCTATCTTGTGATCGAGGAGGTCGTGTCCGCCTACGAGGTCGAGATCGAGCGAAACGAATGCCTTGCGGCCGAGCCGCTCGAACGTTTCGTCGCGCTGCTGTCCGGGTTGTCGACCGTGGTGGTGGCCCACAAGGCCGCCGCGCGCCTAGGGTACCGCGAAGCAAGCCAGCTCAGGCGGGATCGGCTGGAGCAGATCAAGGCGCGAGAGCGATCCCTGGCCGAGCTCGTCGCGCGCCGCGTCGCAGCCTGCGTCGAGAGCGGGGATTTCCCGCCTGTCGACGAGACGATGCTCGCTTATCTGTGCCTCATCTCCATTCAGAGCTGGCCGGTGAGCGCGTGGCGGCTGGATCGGCAGATCACGCCTGACGAATATTTGGCGCGCGGCCTTCGCGTTCTCCTCGGAGGCCTCGTCCCATGGGAGCGGCTCGCGCCCCTCATCGAGGGCTCGCCTGCTGCGCAGGCCCGCGGCGAAGCCAAACAGCGGAAGAGCGCATGAACGCGGACACGACCTCGACCATGCCGGCAATCCCGCCGGAGATCGCCCTCGCGGGGCAGCTCACGATCGGCACGATGCTCCGCAACCAAGCCCGCTCACGGCCCGATGCGATCGCCGTCGACGACGGATGCCGCGCCCTCTCGTTCCGGGACTTCAACGAGCGGGTGAACCGAACGGCAGCGTTTCTCGCCTCGCAAGGCGTCGGGCGGGGCGATCGCGTCGCGCTCTGCTCCGAGAACCGCATCGAGTACCTGGAGATCGTCTTCGCGGCCGCCAAGCTCGGCGCCATCGTGGCGACCCTGAACTGGCGCCTGGTGGAGAACGAGCTCGCCTATTGCGTCGAGTTGGTCGCGCCGAAGATGGTGATCCTGTCCGAGCGCTTCCGCCACCAGGCCGCGCCCCTCAGGCCCCACGCTGGCGTCCTGGCCGTCCTTGGAAGCGAATACGAGGCGTCTCTCGCGGCCAGTTCGGCCGCAGAGCCGGACGGGCACGTTGAACCGGAAGACGGGCTGCTCATCATCTACACCAGCGGCACCACCGGCCGGCCGAAAGGTGCGCTCCTGAGCCATCGCGCGGAGATCGCACGAATGCTCGTCAATGCGCTCGATTTCGATCTCCGGGTCGGCGACACCTTCGTCGCTTGGCCGCCGATGTTCCACATGATCGCGACCGAGCAGTGCATCCATGTGATCTGCCTCGGCGGCACCGCCGTGATCGTCGACGGCTTCGATCTCGAGAGGGTTCTCGCGGAGGTAGAGAAACGCGCGCAGTGGTGGCTGGTTCTGATGCCGGGCGTGGTCGAACCGTTCGTCGCCGCGATGCGCGGGCGCTCGATCCGACCGAAGGGTGTCCGGCTCGTCGGGGTCATGGCGGACCTATTGCCCCGACGCCTCTTGGCCGAGCTGACAGGGCTGCTCGGTGCGCCGTACGCGAATACGTTCGGATCGACGGAAACGGGATTGCCGCCCGCATCGGCGGGCCGGATCCCCGCCGGGATGGAGCCGACCAACCTGGCAAAGCAGGTGAACGCGCTGTGCGACTACCGGCTCGTCGACGAGAACGGTCTCGACGTTCCGGACGGGGTTGCCGGCGAGCTCCTGTTCAAGGGACCGACCCTGTTCAGCGGCTACTTCAATGCGTCCGAGGCCAATGCCCGCGAGTTCAGGGATGGCTGGTACCATATGGGCGACATGTTCGTCCGCGCTCCGGATGGCACGCTGTCCTTCGCCGATCGGGCAAAATACCTGATCAAATCTGGTGGCGAGAACATCTACCCCGCCGAGATCGAGCGGGTGCTCCTGGCCGACAGCAGGGTCAGAGACGCCGTCGTGGTCCGGCGGGCGGACCGGGATTGGGGCGAGGTGCCCATCGCCGTGGTTGCCGTGCTCGACGGCAGCATCACGGCCGAGGAGCTCCTGGATCGCTGCCGCCGGGAACTCGCCGGGTATAAGCGGCCGAAGCACATCCTGTTCGTCCCCGAGGAGCGCCTCCCGCGCAGCACGACCGGGAAGATCCTTCGGCATGAAATCGAGCAATGGTCGGACGTGCTCGCAGTCGGAGTGGCATCATGACGTCAGCTGAACTTGCCGAAGCGCGGATCCTCATCACCGGGGGAACGTCGGGGATCGGCCTTGCGACTGCGGAGGCCTTCGTGAACGCAGGCTCACGGAAAATCGTGCTGGCTGGCCGCGACGAGGCGCGGGGCGCGGCCGCCTGTCGTCGCCTGAAGGAGCTGAGCGACGGGACCCGACCGCTCTTCGTGTCGGGAGACGTCACGGTCGCTGGGGACGCCGCGCGCATCGTCGCCGAAGCCGAAGCGGCCTTCGGAGGCGTCGACGTCCTCGTCAACAGCGCCGGCGGCGACCACCTGCCCAAGCTGTTCCACGAGCAAACGGCGGAGGGCGCCGTCCAGGTCGCGCATAACTGCCTGGACCCGGTGATCCTGATGTGCAGGGCCGTGCTGCCTAGCATGTACGGCCAGCGCTCCGGAGCCATCATCAACGTGGCCTCCGACGCCGCGAAGGTCGGAACTCCCGGAGAGGCCGTGATCGGCGCCGCGATGGCGGGCATCGTCATGTTCAGCCGCGGGCTGTCACTTGAAGCGAAGCGATTGGGCGTCCGGGTGAACGCGATCACGCCCTCGATCGTGCGGGGCACCCGGACATATGAGCGGATCCAGGCCGAGCCGTTCAGCGAAAAGCTGTTCGCCAAGGCGGAAGGAGCGGCTCACCTGGGCGTCGTCGAGCCGGACGACATCGCCCCTCTCATCGTCTTCTTGGCCAGCGCAGCCGCTGCCCGCCTGACCGGGCAGGCAATCAGCGTGAACGGGGGCATCAGCGCCGCGTGACGTGCCCTGCCAGAACGCAAGTTCCTGATAGGGTCGAAGGGCAGCCTGCAATCCGAGAAATCATGCTCGTCTCAAGGGCGGTTCGGAAGCGAGAGCCTGCGTGGGTGCTTGATTCAACGTGAGTAGGGAAGCGGCGGATGCCGGTTTGCTTAAGAACGCTTCTGGACAGGCACCTCAAGTCTGCTCATGGCGCGCAGCGGGAGGGAGCTTTGTCAGCTCAATCAGCCTCAACTCAGCTCGATCCAGGCTGGAGCGTGATCGCTGGCGTCAGGCTCGCCCCGGATCCAGCGGTCCACACCAGCCCTATTCAGGCGAGGTTTCAGATCTGGACTGACGAGCAGATGATCGAGCCGCAGTCCGGCGTCACGCGACCAGCGATCCCGCTTGTAGTCCCAGAACGTGAACATGGCCTCGCTGGGATGAAGCTCCCGTAAGGCATCCGTCCAGCCCTGGTCGAGCAGCCGACGGTACGCCTCGCGAGGTTCGGGTTGCAGCAGAGCGTTCTTTGCGTACGAGCGCGTCCCGTAGGTGTCCTGGTCGGTCGGGACCACGTTGTAATCACCCGCAAGCACCACCGGCACCCCCGCCGCGAGCAGCGTGGCCGCATGAGCGATCAGGCGTTCGAACCAGGCGAGCTTGTAGGTGAATTTGGGCCCAGGCTGCGGGTTTCCGTTGGGCAGGTAGATGGAGGCGACGATCACGCCGCGGACGGCGGCTTCGATGTAGCGGGCTTGCTTGTCTTCCGGATCGCCTGGAAGCTCGGTGCGGGTAAGGACCGGCTCCGCGTCCCGCGCCAGGATTGCGACTCCGTTCCAGGAGCGCTGGCCGCTCCAGACGGCCTTGTAGCCGGCGACCTTGATCGCGCCCGCAGGGAAGTCGTCGTTCTCGGCCTTGAGCTCCTGGAGGCAGACAACGTCCGGCTTCTCCTTCGCAAGCCAAGCCAGGAGGTTCGGCAGGCGCCGATTGACGTCGTTGATGTTGAAGGTGGCGATCCGCAGCCGCGTTCGTGCCGGGGCTGGCGGCCTCATCCTCGGGCGTGTCTCCTTGCCCAGTCCCTCCAGCCGCTCGGCGAGCCGATCGAGCCCCCACTCTGATGCGGGCCTGGCTGCTCTTTCCCAGGTCGGCTTCTGATCTCGTATGGGCGGCAGCGGCGCTTCGGCGTCCATCGTCGCGATCTGGCGGAACAATCGAAGATCGGCTGCCTGATCGGCGAAGCGGCCTTCGGAGAGAAGCGACTCCAGGCTGCCTGCCCGTTGCAGCAGGCTTGCAGCCGTCTTTGCCCCGATCCCACGCGCGCCCGGTAGCTTGTCGGACGGATCGCCTCGCAGCGCGATGAAGTCCGGCACCTGACCGGGATCGACGCCGTACCGCTCGCGCACCTCAACTGGTCCGATCCGGGCCATTTCGCCGGCGCGCACCGGATGCAGGATGGTGGTCAGCTCCGAGGCGAGTTGGAACGCATCGCGATCGCCGCTCGCCACCAGGGACCGACCGCCCTTTCGCTCTTCCCGCCGAACGGCAGCGGCCAGAAAGTCATCAGCCTCGTATCCAGCGGCCTTGGCGTTCACGAAGCCACAGGCGGCAACGAGGGCGGGCAAGAGAGCAAGCTGCTCGACCAGCTCATCATTGAAATGGCGGCCGGACTGGTAGGCCGGAAAGGCGCGGCTCCGGTGAGTAGGCGCCTCCAGCGTGTCCCAGCCAACCACAACAGCTCTGGGCCGCTCCTCGGCGTAGAAGTGCAGGAGCATATTGGCGAAGCCGACGATTGCGCCGCCACCCTTGTTGCCGGCTCGCCGGATGGTCTTCGGCAGACCGTGGTAGGCGCGATGGGTGAACGAGTCCCCATCTATGATCAGGAGAGGACGTCGGCCACGGGCCGTGTCCGATGTTTGATCACGTTGTGAGCGAACCACCATGAACGAGTTTCGGGCTGTCAGCTTCGAGGTCAGTCCAGGACGTAGCGTCTCCGGACGCCTCATGCACCCCGATGGTGCTCGGGCCTGCCTCGTCCTGGCACACGGGGCAGGCGCCGGAATGGACCACCCGTCCGTGGCCTTGGTGGCTTCCGGTCTATCGGATCGTGGCATCGCGACGTTTCGGTACCAGTTCCCCTTCATGCAGGCCGGGTCGAAGCGGCCGGACTCGCCGCCGCTGGCGCATGCAACGGTCAGGGCGGCGGTGACCGAAGCTGCCCGTCTCCTGCCAGGCGTCGCTCTTGTCGCCGGTGGCCGATCGTTCGGCGGCCGCATGACCGCGCAGGCCCAAGCGCTGGAGCCACTTCCGAACGTGCGCGGGCTGGCGTTCTTGGCCTTCCCGCTGCATCCCGCAGGCAGGCCCTCGACCGAACGCCCGACGCATCTAGCGGATGTCGATCTCCCACTCTTGTTTCTGCAAGGGACAAACGATGCGCTCGCGGAAGTCTCACTCATAAGATCGGTAGTCGCCGACCTTGGCCCCGGGGCGACGCTCCACACGGTCGATGGCGCCGATCACGCGTTCCACGTTCCGGCCCGCTCGGGGCGGAAAGACGTTGAGGTCATGGCCGAGGTTCTTGACGTACTCGCTCGCTGGGTGCGTCGGGTTGTCTAGGCTGGAGCGTTTGCGCACGAGTGCCCAGGCCGACGTCGGAGGTCCGCTCTCCGGCTCGCAGCCAAGTTCCGCTCCTGGCGCGTCTAAGACCAAGCTGGCCGAAACCCGAAGGTCGGCTTGGGAATTCCTCGACCAGCGTGACGGACCCGAGTGCCTGGAGCGGCTAGCGGCATTGCGGGGCGGGCTCGGCTAAGCAAGCTGCAGGGAGGCCTCGTGCGTCAGCCAATCTCGCGTCCCCCACGACGCAAGCAGCTTCCCCCTGGGATAGCGCACCATGTCAGGCCGCCCCGCCGCGCCCGGGGATAGCTCTGAAGGCCACTTCCACCAGGAGTTCAGGAAAGGCCAAGCGCGACACCCCAATGAGGTTGCTCGCGACCCGTGGCTTGTCGCTAGCATACATCACCTTGCGAACCTTGCCGGCCGCCGCGAAGGCTGCCTCTATGTCGATGACAAAGAGCGTTTCCTCGACGACGTCGTCCAGTGTTGCCCCGAATTCGCCGAGGAGACTGGCGGCGTTCTCGTAGGAGCGTCGGAGCTGCGCCTCGGTGTTGGAATAGGATGTTGGCCGGCCGGCCTCGTTGAGCGGCGCCGGGGCGATCAGGGTACCATCCCGGTCGTGGCTGACCTGCCCCGAGACGTAGATCACCCCATCGACCTCTACGGCCTGTGCATAGCCGTAGGCATCTTCCCATGGCACGCCGAAATTCGCGACCCGCCGTTCGCGCGCTTTGCTCGAACCCATCATGACGTGATCTCCATGCGGATTGTGAGGATGAGAGAATTCACTGCGTCTGGATTTCACTGCGGTCCGGGAAAGTTCCCTTCTTTGCCGCTCTCAGAATCGGATCTGGGCCTCGGCTCCGATGAACTGGACGAGCCTCGATGGACCGGTCTCCTCGATGAAGCGGCCGGGCACGAAAGCGGCATACGAGACCTCGAAGGACAGGTTCCGGGTCGCCTCCCAGCCCAGGACGAGTTCGGCCTGCGTTCCGATGTACCGGGCCCGGCTCACGCCGGCCGGGCGAAGCAGATTGCCCGGGTTGCCGTAGATTCCGTCGGCTAGGGACTCGCGCCAGTAGAACACGGCCGCCGCGGAGAGGGACAAGCCGGAGCCAAGATCGACACCCACGACAGGATGCAGGTTCGTCAGGTTGTAGGGGCCGAGTAGTCCGATCTCGCCGAAATACTTCCCCTTGGGGAACAGGGCGTTGAAGGTGCCGAGCGTGCCGTCCCCGGCATTGCCGTCGCCGCTGATCACATTCGCCCTGAGTTCGAGGAACGGGAGGTACGGCAAGTCCCGGAAAGTGTAGCGTGTCACGGTCGCGAGCGACCAGGCCAGAATGTCGTCCTGACCGAAGCGTCCGAACTGCAGCATGGCTTCGTGATTCCAGGCCCAGTTGCCCAGCGCCCCGAACAGGCGGCTTCCGACGGTTTGTCGGTCCTCGGTGCCGACCCCTGCGTTGAAACGGGCATTCGCCCGGTGGTAGCCGATCCAGTAGAGGTCGATCCCGGCCCCCGCGCCGATCTCGGGAAGCTCCCGTGTTGCATAGACGCCGTAGGCTCGGCGGCTGCCATCCGTGCGGTCGTCGAAGCCGTGGAGGTTGTTCTCGACCGGGCGCAGAAAGAAGCCGTCGATCCTCCAGGCGCCCCCTTCGGCCCTGACGAGCGCTCCATCGAAGGCGAGAGGCACGTTCGGCCCGAACCGTAACCCGATCAGGCGCTCCGATCCGTAGGCCACCAACTGGCGCCCCCCTTGGGCGGTCAGGACGGTGCCGACCCCATCCGCCCCGATCCGCCACTGGCCGAAGGCCTGGAGCAGGTCCGGGCCGGTCTCATCGACGGGTCCCTTCGTCAGGCGGCTCCTGTCCGCCCAGGCCCCGACCATCTGCCCGAAGAGCCGGAAATCGGGGCCGATATTCAGGTCGGCGTGGGGCAGGATCCGCGACCAGCCGTAGCCCTCGTTCGGTTTGGGCGGATCACCCCAGAAGTTGTTTCGGTATCCCTCGTAGCGCAGCCGCAGGTCCGCCCCGAGCGTCAGGAAGCTCTGGCCTTCACCATCGAGCGGAACGAACTTGTAGCGCTCCCATTCCGCACCCGTCCGGTTCCCGGGCTCGCGCAGGTAGCGCCAGTCCTCGCCATGGCGGCTATTCGTGAAGCTTGGTGGAGAAGCTCGCTCCGCCGACGCAAATGCGGGAGCGAGCGCGAGCAAGAGAGCTCCGATGACTGGCCGGCGCGCGCTCATCGCGGCAGGCTGAGGCCGAGAAGGTGAGTGACCTCGGGTGCCGCCTCACCGACATGGTAGCCCAACAGCTCCGCCTGGATGTCCGCATCGGCTTTCGATACGCGCCGGTGCTGCCGCAGGTGCTCGGCCCAGGATTCGACGAAGAACCATTCGACGATCCGCTCCGGGTCGGCCGCGTCCTCGGCGACGCCCCAGGCATAGGCACCGTCGCGGCGCCGTTCCTCGCCGAAGCGGGCGAGCGCGGCGAGGAACGGCCCACGTCGCTCGGCCGGGATGCGATAGGTGACGCTGACCATGACCGGTCCACGGTCGTGCTCCGGCGCCGTTGCGACCTCCGGCTCGGTCCAATGTCCGGAAGGCGTGAGGTCGGCCTCGCCTGCGGGAAGCGCCAAGCGCCGGAATGCCGTGACCCCGGCGACCAGCGCCAAGGCGCCCGCGGCCGCCAGCAGCGTCGCGGGGACGCCGATACGTCCCGCGCAGGCGCCCCAGAACAGGCTTCCAACCGTCATCGCGCCGCCCTGGACCGTGAGGTAGACGGCGAGGCCGCGGCCACGCACCCAGTCCGGAAGGATGGCCTGGACGGTGCCGTTCAGGGTGGTCAGGACGACGATCCAGCAGATCCCCAGCACGAGCGTCGCCGGCAGCGCGGCGGCGGCCGCATTCACGATCGCCATGAAGGCGATCACGGCCGCCATCAGCCCCATCGCAGCGGTGAGCAGGCCGTCCTGGCCAAGCCTCGCCCTCAGCCGGGGCATGAGGACCGCGCCGAGGATCGCCCCCAACCCGACGCCACCGAGCAGCAGGCCGTACAGGCCCGGTCCACCGCCGAGTTCGCGCCGTGCCACGATCGGCAGCAGGGCCCAGATCGCGCTGGCGCACAGGAAGAAGATAGCGGAACGCAGCAGAACGCTGCGCAAGGTGGCGCTCGCGCGTGCATAGCGGAGGGCGGCCCGGAGTGCGCCGCCGAGATGCTCGCGAAGCCCGTCGCTCGGAGCGATCCTCCGCTTCCACCAGAGCAGGGCCGCGATGACGACGAGATCGCTTCCGACGTCGAACAGATAGGTCACGGACGCCCCGACGACTGCGACCAGGAGACCGCCGACGGCGGGCCCGATCGCCCGCGCGATGTTGAACCCGAGTGAGTTCAGCCCGACCGCCGCCTTCAGGTCGGAGCGGGGAACGAGCTCGGGCACGATCGCCTGCCAGCTCGGGGCGGCGAGAGCGGCTCCGATCCCGCCGAGGAACGTGAGGGCGACAAGGCTCTCGACAGATGCCTGCCCCGTGGCGGCAAGCACCGAGAGAAGCGAGCTGACGCCCGCGAGAAAGGCGAGAATGCCGATCAGAAGGTAGCGGCGGTCGAGGATGTCGGACAGTGCTCCGGCCGGAATTGCGAGCAGAAAGGCCGGCAGGGTGCCGGCCGCCTGGATGGCCGAGACGGCGAAGGGGGACGGCGACAGGTCGGTGACGAGCCAAGCGCTCGCCACGTCGCGCATGAAGCTGCCGACATTGCCGAGCACGGTCGCAAGCCAGAGCACCGCGAACAGGCGCTGCTTGAGGGGTGCGAAAGCGCCCGGCGGCGCGGAGGCCGCCGGTGGCGGGGCGATGTCCACCGCGCTCATCGTCGACGGCCGTTCACGAGGAGAGCTGCGGCCAGGAAGCCGCCCACGATCGCGAGATGTTCGAGGAAGGTCGCGGTCTGCCGAACCCGTTCGAGCCCCTCGAAGTGCCAGAACGGATGCGCGATCAGCGTCGCCACAACCGTGAAGCCGGCCAGCAATCCGGCGCCTAGCCAGCACCAGCGCCGGGTCAGGAACAGGCCGGATCCCGCGAGTTGGACCAGGATGACGGCAGCGGCCACGAGGCTGACCGGCCGAAGCCCGAGGGAGGCAGCCTCTTCCGTCGCGGCTGGAAAATCGAAGGCTTTGCCGAGGCCGCTGCCGATAAAGGGCGCAGCGAGGAAGATCCGCGCGATCCAGCCCAGTCCGGGAAGGTCCAGCAGGCCGGACACCCACCCGGCGGGCGCCAGGGTCGACGCATGGGTGCGAGAAGCCGCCATCTCAGAACGCCCAGCAGGAGCAGCCGAGGGCACCCCAGAACGCGCCATCGTTGACGGGCACGTCCGCCCCCCAACTCCGGGCATGCGCGTGGCCGTGGAGGTTGCACGCCGCATCACAGGAGCATGCGGACGCCGCGAAGGCGTATTTCCGGTCTGTCTCGGCGGAGGCGCGCTTGTTGTAGCCGCCGAACGTGTTCACCGGCGACCAATCCGGCAGGGCCGGAGGCGGTGGCGGACCGTGTGCGGCGAGGTCCCCCGCGCCATAGACGACCTTTCCGCCGACAACTGTCAGCAGCGACTCGATCTCGCGTATCTCCTCTCCGGGAACGGCGAAGTAGTCCCGGTCGAGAACCGCGAAGTCGGCCAGGCGCCCAGGCTCGATCCGCCCCTTTTTCCCGTCCTCGTTCGAGAACCAGCCGACATTCTCCGTCCACATGCGGAGAGCGGTTTCGCGATCCAGGCAGTTGGCCTCGGGATACAGCTTCAGGCCACCGAGCGTCCGACCCGTGACGAGCCAGGACAGCGAGACCCATGGGTCGTAGGAGGCGACGCGCGTGGCGTCGGTGCCGGCAGAGGTGCGAACGCCCATCTCCAGCATCCTGGCGACCGGAGGCGTGCGCTCGGCGGCACGGTTGCCGTACCGCTCAACGAAATACTCGCCCTGGTAGGCCATGCGGTGCTGCACGGCGACGCCGCCGCCCAGCGCGGCGATCCGCTCCAGGCTCTTGTCGCTGACCGTCTCGGCGTGGTCGAAAAACCAGTTCAGGCCCTTCAGCGGGATCTCCCGATCGACCTTCTCGAACACGTCGAGGGCGCGCGTGATCGTCTCGTCGTAGGTGGCATGGAGGCGCCACGGCCAGCGGTTCTGGGCGAGGACGCGGACCACACCCTCCAGGTCTTCCTCCATGGAGGCCGGCATTTCCGGCCGCTCGACGCGGAAATCCTCGAAGTCGGCCGCCGAGAAGACGAGCATCTCGCCGCCTCCGTTCAGCCGGAAGTAATCGTCGCCCTGGCCATAACGGGCCGACGAGGTCCAGCGCAGGAAATCGTCCTTCTCCGCCTTAGGCTTCTGCGTGAACAGGTTGTAGGCGAGGCGGATGGTGAGCTGCCCGTCGGCGGCGAGCTTCGAGACGACCTCGTAATCCTCCGGGTAATTCTGGTAGCCGCCGCCCGCATCGATCGCGCTGGTCACCCCGAGGCGGTTCAGGTCGCGCATGAAGTGGCGCGTCGAGTTCACCTGGTAGTCGAGCGGCAGCTTCGGACCCTTTGCCAGGGTCGCGTAGAGGATGGTGGCGTTGGGTTTCGCGATCAGCAGCCCGGTCGGGTCGCCACGCTCGTTCCTGACGATCTCGCCGCCCGGTGGGTCCGGCGTCTCCCGCGTGTAGCCGACGGCCCGCAGAGCGGCCCCGTTCAGCAGCGCGCGGTCGTAGAGGTGGAGGATGAAGACCGGCGTGTCGGGCGCGACCGCGTTGATCTCATCGATCGTCGGCAGGCGCTTCTCCACGAACTGGTGCTCGGTGAAGCCGCCGATGACGCGGACCCATTGCGGTGGCGGGGTGCGCTCCACCTGGCGCTTGAGCCTGTTCATCGCGTCCGCGAGCGACCGGAGCCCGTCCCATCGGAGTTCCAGGTTGAAGTTGAGCCCGCCGCGGATGACGTGCAGGTGGTTGTCGCACAACCCTGGAATGACGCGCCGGCCACCCGCGTCGATCACGCGCGTTCCGGCGCCCCGGACCGCCATCGCCTCGCGCTCGTCACCCACCACCACGAACACACCGTCGCGCACCGCCAGCGCTGTCGCTTCAGGCTTCGTCCTGTCGAGAGTCGTGATGCGGGCATTGGTCACGACGAGGTCGGCAGCGCGGTCCATGGTCTGGCTCCGAGAAGGGTCCGGCAGCAGGGTGGCGAGGGCACTGGCCCCGAAACCCGCGAGGACGGGGCGACGTCCGGTTTTCGACTGCTCCATCATCCAGCGCTCCCGCTGTCCGGTCGCGACGGTTCGCGCTCCGGCTTGGCTCCGTTGTGGAAGGTCTTCCGGTGCCCGAGGGACGCGAGCACGTCCGGGTGGCCCCGGAGGTACGAGACCGCGGCCTCCCCGAGCAGGATGCCGAGCAGTCCAAGCAGCGCGACGATCGGCGGCGCGGGCGAGCGGACGTTGAGCAACCCGTAGATGCCACCGACCAGCAGCCCCGCTCCGAGCGAGACGAGATAGAGTTTCATCGTCATGGGACCGGGCGCTGCGCCCCGAGCCTCCGGCAGCTCAGCCGGGCTGCTTGACGAAGGCCAGGAGGTCGGCGTTGAGCTCCGCCGGATGCGTCGTCAGCATCCCGTGCGGGAAGCCCGGATAGGTCTTGAGGATGCCGTTCGGGAGATGCTTGATCGACAGGCGGGCGCTCGCGCCAATGGGGACGATCTGGTCATCCTCGCCGTGAAGCACGAGCGTCGGCACCGTGATCGCCCGAAGGTCTTCGGTCTGATCGGTCTCGGAGAACGCCTTGATCCCGTCGTAATGGGCCTTGGCGCTGCCCATCATGCCCTGGCGCCACCAGTTGGTGACCACGCCCTGGTGCACGGTCGCACCCGCCCTGTTGAACCCGTAGAAGGGCCCGCTCGCCACATCGAGGAAGAACTGGGCGCGATTGTCCGCCAGCGCTTTCCGGAAACCGTCGAAGACGTCGAGCGGCAGGCCGCCGGGATTGGCCTCGGTCTTGAGCATCAGCGGCGGAACCGCGCTGACCAGAACCGCCTTGGCAACGCGGCCTTTGGGCAGCCCGTGCCGGGCGACGTACCGCGCCACCTCCCCGCCGCCGGTCGAATGGCCGATATGCACGGCGTTGCGGAGGTCGAGGTGGTCCGCCACCGCCGCGGCATCGGCGGCGTAGTGATCCATGTCGTGGCCCGTAGCGACCTGAGCAGAGCGCCCGTGCCCGCGGCGGTCATGGGCGATCACCCGGAACCCCTGCTCCAGGAAGAAGAGCATCTGGGCGTCCCAGTCGTCCGCGCTGAGGGGCCAGCCGTGATGGAACATGATCGGCTGCGCCGTCTTCGGACCCCAATCCTTGAAGTAGATCTCGACGCCGTCAGCGGTGGTGATCGTGGCCATTGTGATGGCTCCTGTTTTGTACTGCTCGTCAGGCGCGGGCCTGGAACTCAGGCTCGCATCGAAGGCGGGGTGCCGCGGCCGCGACACCGCGCGCGAGAGCCGGCCGGGCGTCAGTGCCCCTCGGAAGCACCGAACATCGTCTTGGCGTAGATGATGCCCAGCCCGTAGGCGCCGCCGAACTTCCTCGCGATGCCCGTCGTCATGTCGTAGGTGTCGGTGCGGGCCCAGTCGCGCTGGAGCTCCAGCAGGTATTGCAGCGCCGTCATGGGCTGCGCGCCAGCCTGGACCATGCGGTCCATCGACCGATCGTGCGCCTCCTCCGAGATGTCCCCGCAGGCATCCGCGATGACGTAGCACTCGTAGCCCTGGTCGATCGCGGACAGGACGGGGCCGACGATGCAGACGGAGGTCCACAAACCGGCGAAGACCAGCCGATCCTTCCCGATCTTCGTCACCTGCGCGACGACGGGCGCGTCCTCCCAAGTGTTCATCGAGGTGCGGTCCAGGAGGGGCTGACCCGGGAACGCGTCGGTGATCTCCGCGAACATCGGCCCGGAGAAGCTCTTCTCGGCCACCGTCGTGAGAATGGTGGAGACCTTGAACCCAGCCGCGGCATGGGCCACCAAGGCGGCGTTGTTGCGGAGCAGAGCCGCGTCGATCGATTTGGTCGCAAAGGCCATCTGCGACTGGAAGTCGATCATGATCAGCGTGTGGTCGTTCGGCGAAACCAGACGCTTGCCGGGGGTGGGCGTAGCTTTGATCGGCATGGGAGCTCCTCGAAGATGCAGCAGGGTGGGTGAAATCAGCGCCGGGACAGCGGATCAGGGCGCGCCGAGACAAGCGGCCAAGGCGGCGGGCGACACGGGTTTGACGAGGAAGGCGGCGCCAACTCGCGCGGCCCCTTGACGGTCGGCTTCGCTCGGATGGGCCGTAACCAGCACGGTCCGGATCGCCGATCCCGAGGCAGCCATGAGCTCACAGAGCTCGATCCCGGTCATGCCCGGCATTCTCACGTCGGCGATCAAGACCTCGACCCTTCCGATTTCGGCGAACGCGAGAAACGCGTCAGCGCTCGAGAACTCGGCCACCCGATGCCCTAGGGCGCGGACCAACCCCGAAATCGCCTCGCGAGAGGCATCGTCGTCGTCCACTACGCAGATCAGGGGAACCAAGCCCGGCTTCCGGTGCCATCTGCACCGTCATCTCCCCGTGGGGCGGAGAGGATCTGGCGCAAACGCATGGAGCCAGCGCCGATGGGTTGGGATCAATTATACCGTGGTACAGTACGGCCTATGCGGCGGCCGAAGGCGCGAGGCGGCTAGGGAGCGCTCCCGGCCACCGCCAGCTTGTCCCAGATCCGGACGAGGTCGGGCAGATTGCCGGCCCCCATCTTCCGCATGACCTGGCCGCGATGAACCTTCACGGTGATCTCGCTCAGGGCCAGGTCGCCGGCGATCTGCTTGTTGAGTTTTCCGGCGACCACAAGCTCCATGACCTCTCGCTCGCGCGGGGTAAGCTTCCGGAACCGGCCTCTCAATTCCTCCAGCCCCGCCACTTGGGCGAGCCGCGCCCTGTCGATGCTGAGCGCCCTGTGCACGGCATCCAGCAGGTCCTGGTGCCGAAACGGCTTCGTCAGGAACTCGACGGCGCCGGCTTTCATGGCGGCAACGGACATCTGCACGTCCCCGTGTCCGGTGATGAACACGATGGGCAGGGAGCGCCCCGTCTGGCCAAGCTCACGCTGGAACTCGAGCCCGCTCTGGTCCGGCAATCGCACATCCAGGACGAGGCAAGCCGGCCCTTCCGGCCTCTCCGCCCGGGCAAAGGCGGCAGTGGACTCGAACGCGCGGACCTCCTGTCCGACGGACCGGAGGAGGCCTTCCAGGGACGTGCGGACGGCCCTGTCATCGTCGACAACGAAAACGATCGGATTTGCCCCGCTCATCGCTGGGGCGGCCCGGAAGCAACGGGCAACGCCACGTTGAACACGGAGCCCCGCGGCCTGTTCGGGACCACCCAGATCCGGCCGCCATGAGTCTCCACGATCGACCGGCAGATCATCAGGCCCATGCCGAGCCCCGAAGGTTTGGTGGTCACGAACGGTTCGAACAAGCCGGCTGCCTTCGCCGGATCCATCCCCCTGCCGGTGTCGGAGACCGATAGAGTCACCTTGTTTGGTCCTTCTTTGGCCGTCCGGATAACGAGGCTTCTGGGGCGGTCCGAGACTTCGCCTATAGCATCGATCCCGTTCCACGCCAGATTGGACACGACCTGCTGCAACTGGATGGAATTGCCCAACACCGGCGCGATATTCTTCTCCAGATCGAGCTCGACAACAACGTCGTGCAGCCGCGCGTAGCGCCTGATGTCGGTGAGAGTTCCGCCTACGACCGCATTGAGGTCGACCAATGTCAAATCACGGGCATCATTCCTGAACAGCGACCGGATACCTTCGATAACCTTGCCGGCTCGATGCCCCTCTTCGATCACGCGCGCTAACGCGATCTTGGCCTCTTCTATCTGCGGTTGCGGCCTGTCGAGCCAGAGAAGGCCGGCATCCGCATTGGTCACCATGCTGGCAAGGGGTTGGTTCACTTCGTGCGCGACCGATGCCGAAAGTGCCTCGAAGCTGGCGAGCCGCGTCTCTCGAGCCCGCCGCTCCGCTCCGATGGATCGCACCAGGCGAGCGTAGAGCGTCGTTGTCTCCCAGAGCATCAGGACGAGCACGATGCTCGCCGCCGCGAGACCGTATGCCCGTCCAGACCACCAGCCCACCGTCAACCGGCGCCCCGAACCGACGAAGGACAGGAGGACGAGTTCCATGAGCAGCGCGAACAGAACGACGACGAGCCAGAGGTCGAGGACCGACCGGCATCGGGCGAGCAGCATGCCGATGGCAAGCAGGTACAGGGCAACGGCCGAACCGGCCACATAGGTCCACAACCCCGAGGCCTGCAGGGGACCCGCCATGAGGTCCGGCATCGCGCTGTCCTGGGTGATCACCAGCATGGTGAAACCGAGCACGAGCGCCACTGTCAGGCCGAGGATCGCGATGATCGCGCGAGCTCCGGCGCGAGATCCGAGCGGTGGTCCCTCCGGCCGAAAGTAATTGAGAACCGCGTAGGCAAGCACGAAAGCCGGAAAGCCGAGGCGGCGCAGGGCGGCCAGTCCGGCCGTAGTCTGTTCCCCCGCATCGAGGAGGCCGCTCTCCGCAAAAACCCCCGGGAAGGTCAGAGCCCAGGGGACCGCCAGCAGGCCAGCGAGCAGGTAACCGCAGGCGAGCATCAGCACGCCCGGCGCCGGCTGGGACGAGAACAGCGCAAGAAGGAGCGCGGCCGTCAGGATGTCGTTGATGAAGATCGCCGTGGCATAGGCCGGAACGGCTGCTTCGGTCCCCTCGAGGGGAATGCCCGCAAACGGAACCGTGACTCCGAAAGCCAGAACAAGGGCAGCCACGAGGGAAAGCGCACCCCGAAGGTGCGCCCTGCTCGGCGGCAGGTCGCAGAGGAGCTTGTGGTATTCGGGCTTCGCCATCGGACCTCGTGAGCGGCGCCTCTTATAGGTGCCTGAGGTCGCGTCGAGAATGCCCGCTTAGCGCTTGTTGGTCACCGCCCGGTCACGACCGAGCCCGGCGCAGCCACGAATGTCCGCTCTCGGGCGCTGCCCTAAGTTCCGCTGTCATGACGAAGCTGAATGGCTCCTTCGTACACCCCGGTGCCGACCTGAGTACTCTTTGCCTCGGCGCGGAACGCGCAATGCTCCTGCCCACCAGCGATTGCGGCGCTATGATGCGAGTCAGGCAGAGCAACGCTTCTCCAGATTGACGGACGATGCAGGCCGGGCTGCCATATCCGTCAGCGGCACGATCACTGCGCCCGCTGGGCTGCGCCAACACGGTTGATTGCTAACCGCCCGCCTGTGCAGTCTAAGCGGGATAGGCCAGTTCGGCTTCAGGGCGATTTCACCCCGGCCGCACTTGGCATGGGGGGGGATGATGGTGGAGATCGGAAGCAAGTTTACGAAGGCCCCGCGGCGAAAGTCGGAGAAGGGCCGTCGCGTAGCAGTTTCGCCGGAGATGAAGCAGGCCTACGAGGAGGAGATCAAGGCGCGCACCGATCGTGAGGCGACCTATCTTCGCCACCTGCCCCCGCGCGAGCCGAAATAACCTCCGACACGACGTTTGCACCGCCCGCGTTCTGGGCGATCTGGCGGATCGGGGCCCCAAGGGCCTTCGACGGTGTTCACGCCGGCCTCCTCGCTCGTCAGGGACGGCCACGCCGTCGCGTTCAGGCGCTACGCCACGGACTATGTAGTGGTCGAGGAAAAAGCAGAGGCAGCGCGGCGCGGCATGTGGGCTGCGGGGTTCGCCATGCCATGGAACTGGCGCGCGGAAGGTCATGACTGGCATTCCGTCGTCGACCTGGATTGACACTCGTCGGGTTAGAACAGCTATCGCGGAGCAGACTTCCGAGCCTCCGCAGCTCCGTTCGCCCAGGATGCCGACCCCATGGACGTCTTCGATCGCCTGCGAGTCACCGCTACCTCCGACTGGGCTCGATATGTCGAGCACGACTTCGTGCGGCAGCTTCAGACCGGAACGCTGCCTGAGGCCGCGTTCCGCGCCTACCTGGTTCAGGACTACCTGTTTCTGATCCAATTCGCTCGGGCATATGCGCTTGCCGTCTACAAGGGTCGGAACCTAGCCGACATGCGCGTTGCACAAGCCGGCCTGTCCGCGATCCTGGATGTGGAGATGGATCTCCACGTCCGGCTCTGCGGACGCTGGGGGCTCTCCGCCGCTGATCTGGAAGCTGCGCCGGAGCATGCCGCAACGATCGCTTACACTCGCTTTGTCCTCGACTGCGGTGCTTCGGGCGACCTGCTCGACCTTCATGTTGCACTGGCCCCCTGCGTCATCGGCTACGCGGAGATTGCGACCCGGATAGCTTCTCAGGAAACCGCGACCCTCTCGGACCATCCGTATCGAGAGTGGATCATGGAGTATTCAGGCGAGCCCTACGCCCTCGTTGCGGCAGCCGCGCGCCGGCATCTCGATGCGCTTGCTGCGAGAGCGATGACTGAACAGCGGTTCGCCGAGTTGGCCGCGCTATTTGCGAAGGCCTCGAGGCTTGAGGCTGACTTCTGGCAAATGGCGTTGGATCCGGGGGCCTGAGGTCCGCTTGCGGGCAAGCACCTGATGTCCGGTTCAGCCGAAAAGGAGCCGATATGAGTGTCGCGTTCACGCGCGAGGAAGACCTTGAGGCAGCGGCGGCCCACGTGCCTGACCGGCCCATCTCTCCGCACGCCAACTTGGTCACTCCGGAGGGTTTGGCCGAACTCGACGCTGCCCTCGCAACCGCTCGAGCTGCCTACGCAGCAGCGCAGGCCGCCGGGGATCTGCAGGCCGACCGGACAGCCCTGGCGAAGGCGGCACGGGACCTTCGCTACTACACGGCGCGCCGGGCGAGCGCGCAGGTGACGCAGCCGGATCGCTCCTCAGGCGCTGCCGTGTTCGGAAGCAAGGTTACCTTCGATCGGGAGGACGGGCGGCGGCAGACCTTCCGGATCGTCGGCGAGGACGAGGCGGACGCCAGGAGGGGCTCGGTATCCTATGTCTCGCCCCTCGCACGAGCTATCCTCGGCCGCCGGGCTGGCGAGGTAGCCACCGTTGCCGGAGGAGAGATCGAGATCGTGGCGGTCGAGTGATCCCGTTCCTGGTTGGCGGTCCGGGTCAGGGTACGGAATCCGCTCCTTCCGCCTGGCAAACCAGCATCGAGTTCCGCTCGATCGAGGCAGTTGAGGGCCCGCCTGTTACGCAATCCACCTCTCCGTGCGACCAGCGCGCCCAGCGGGTCAACGTGAGCTCCTCGACCGAGCGAGCGTCCGGGTTGATGCTCAGCCTGTCGAACGGCGTCGAACATTGGCCCGCGATCGGCGTCCAATGTTGGCCCCTCTGTCGTGCCCGACCCCAGCAATCGCCCCGGCAGCGCTGGCCGGCGATCTCGTTAGCGGTGGCCCGATCCGATCTCGCCCGATCGTCGTGCCGCGTAAGACTGGCCGAGCGGCCACCCCTTCCTCTAATCACAGAGCTCGCTTTGAAGCCTGCGCATCCAGGGACCAGGATTTCTCGCGGCTTGCGAGCAAGGAGTCTTGGAGGTCCGGTTACAGCGAACCATGCTCATTCCCGTTACGCTCACAGAGGGGAAGCGATATGAAGATCGAAGAGGTTCGCGAACGCGCCTTCGCCATGCCCCTAACGTGCCCGGCCTACCCGCCCGGACCGTATCGTTTCGTTGATCGTGAATTCCTGACCATCACGTACCGGACCGATCCCGCGAAGCTGCGAGCGGTGGTTCCCCAGCCGCTCGAGATCGAGGAGCCGCTCGTAAAGTACGAGTTCATTCGCATGCCGGACTCGACCGGCTTCGGCGACTACACCGAGACCGGCCAGGTGATTCCCGTCACCTTCAACGGGCGCCAGGGCGGCTACACGCATTGCATGTTCCTCGATGACGAGGGACCGATCGCCGGCGGCCGGGAGATCTGGGGCTTTCCGAAGAAGCTCGCGAACCCCAGCCTCCGCAAGGAGGTCGACACTCTGGTGGGCACCCTCGACTACGGCCCGGTGCGCGTGGCCACCGCCACGATGGGCTACAAGCACGGTGCGGCCGATCTCAAGGCGGTGCGGCAGGCCCTAGAGGCGCCGAACTTCCTCCTGAAGATCATTCCGCATGTCGATGGTACCGCCCGCATCTGCGAACTCGTCGAGTATGCCCTGCTGGACGTGGACCTGAAGGGCGCCTGGACCGGCCCCGGCGCGCTCGCGCTCTCACCTCACGCGCTCGCGCCCGTCGCCGAGTTGCCGGTCGTCGAGATCGTCTCGACGACGCACATCCTCGCCGATCTGACGCTCGGCCTCGGGAAAGTCGTCCACGACTACCTGGCCTGATCGGAAGGCTATCGGGAACGAGCCGGGAGGTGCCGATCCCGTCGTGCACGCTCCCTGAGGACTGCCCTACTCACGGCCATGGGCCTAAAGTCCGTCAGGAAGCACCCCAGGCCTACGGGCAAGCACAGACCTCCGGCCGACCGCCCATAACAGGCAAATAGCCATCAACACGCAACATTGCCGGTGACACAATTTGCTCCGGACCGCTATTCACTTCTATGGACCGTTTTCTCTCTAAAGCCAACTTAGCGCAAACGAGCTAGTTCATGCTTGGATCTGTCGCGTGTCTGTTTTTGCGCGTCTAATCGCACCACCAGATTTCGGGCCAGGAGAGCCCCGCTTCGAAGGAGGATGCGATGATCCAGGACATGGGATCTCCGAACGGCCTCGGAGAGGATCTCGGATTTGACAGCCAAGAGGCTGGCGTTCTTTCGGAGGCAGGCGACGCGTTCGGCGGCGACTTCGAAACCTTCATGGGAGAGGAATTCGGGGAAAGCGAAAGCGACTTGATGGATTTCGAGAGTTTCGAGAGCTTCGAAGACGAGAGCTTCGAATCCGAGACCGAGTATTTCGGCGAAGCCGAGGGCGACGAGTTCCTCGGATCAATTTGGAAAGCGGCGAAGAAGGCGGCCAAGGTTGTCGCGCCTATCGCAAAGAAGTTCGCTCCGCAGATCGGTACGGTCATCGGCGGCGCTCTCGGCGGCCCGGCAGGCGCCGCGATTGGCGGGAAGCTCGGATCGGTCGTTCGCTCCCTCGAAGCCGAGGACGAGGGCGAAACCGAGGACGAGATGAATGCGACCGTTCGCATCCCACAGACGGACGAACAACTTGCCGAGTCCATGGCGGTTGCGGCGTCGAAGTCACCCGCGAACGACGCACTCGCACTCGGCTCCGCCATCACCATCACCATCGCGAGCCGCGCGCCGCTCGCGGTCAAGACCGTCACGCCGGTGCTCGCTAAGGCGAGCGCGGACGTTGCGCGCAGGCTCGTGATGACCCGTGACCCGCGTGCCCGTGCCCTGATCCGCGCGCTGCCGACCATTCAGCGCCGCACGATCGCAACCCTCACGCGCAAGGCCCAGACGGGTAAGCCCGTGACTCCCCGTACGGCCGTCCGGGTAATGGCGAAGCAGGCCAACCGTACGCTTTCGAACCCGCAGAACCTCGCGAAGGCGCTCGCGGGAAACGCCGTGCGCAAGCGCCAGCTCGACCGCCGCGCTATAGCGCGGTCCGAGCGGTTCTATTAGGCTTTCGATCGGGCTGGGGAGCCGGCCGATGTTCGCCATCGATCAAAGCGTCCCGTTCGAAGCGGCCTCTGCCAACAGCTCCTTGGAAGCGGCGCTGGAGGAACTCGAACGCGGCCCTCCCCTCCCGGCTACCCCGGCACCGCTGCCGCGGCCCGGTTTCAAGCGCCTCGTCCTGGCATACGCAATCCGGGTACTTCCGCGGCTGCTTCGAAGCCTTCCGTCCGGGCTCAGCGCTTCCATCGGATCTCGGCACCATCCGGCGCGCAGGCGCATCATCGCCATCGCCTTGCGCCTTGCCCTGAGGAAGGTCCCGACGACTGGCCCCGGCGTCCTATCCGACCGTCAGCGGCGGGATCTCCTCGAGCGGACCTGGGCGGACGAGCGCGTACGCGCTCGGCTGCAACGCGCCCTCGATGCGCATCTGCAGGCGCTCCGGAACGAGGGAGGTGATCCGGAACGCTCGCACCCCAAGAAGCAGCGGCGGAACAAGATCCAGGCGGGTCTACTCAAGACCCGCGCCGTGGTCCGAGGGGTGGATCGCGCGCAGCAGGGCAGAGACAAGCGCCAGGCGAGCTTCGCGGCGCGCCAGCGTCTGCGGTCCCTGGCTGCCAACGTCTTTCTCGGCGTGAGCACCGGGAGGGCATTGGATACGCGCAGCCTTGCCCTGCGGCACCCTTCCGTTCCTCCCGGCGATCTCGCGCGGTTGCGAAATGCCTTCGCCCGCTTCGCCGCCGACAGGTTCGTCTCCGAATTCATCCGGATCGTCGGCGATGCAAAGGGCGGCGCCCTGGATCAGGTCGCCATCAACGCGGCAGCCGCCGCCGCGGTGGCAGACGCGGCCGAGCGCTACAAGCTCGTCGATCCGGCGGCCATCCCGGCGTTGGCGGATGCGGTGAACAAGGCGTTCGCGCCTGTCCTTCCGACCGCCCTCAAGCTTGCCATCGTGGCTGCCAGCCTCGCGTCCAGGGCCGTGCCCGGGAGACAGGGGGAGGACGCTGCCGAGCAATGGAGGATGGCGACGTGAGCGCGATCCTCGCAGCACTGGATGCCCCGCCCCCCCGCGCACGGGCCCGTCAAGCGATCACTGCGACGACCGGAGATGCCCTACCCTTCTTCGCGCTTCGAACCGCCGTGAACGCCACGCGCTTCGGAACCGGCCTGAAATCGTTCCGAGAGGACGAATTCGGCTTGGGTCCGGAGGCGCCAAGCCGCGCACATATTCAAGCCGTGAACCGGCTTCTGGCTGAGGCCCGCCAGCCCCAGATCGTCGAGGACGAGCGACTATCCAGAGTTGCCCGGAACATCGGAAAGGCGGGCGACGCACAGCGCGCCCTGCTCCTGCACTTGAAGGAGCGCAACCAGGCGCTGGCCGGCGAGGCCGAAAAGATCTGGGAGTTCTATCTGAATCTCTTCAGCCAGCGTGCGGGTCCGTTCCGCCACTGGCTGCGCGGGATCGATCGGATTGCGCTCGATTGCTACCAAGCCGTCTATCTTGGTTTGGGGAAAGCGCGGCCCATACCCTCGCCCGCACCGTTCGCCTACATGGAGGCTGGCTTCGGCCCGGCAACCTTCCGCCGCGGCGTGAAGCTCTCGATGCTCGGGCAGCGGCAGAACCCGTTCCCTCTCGTCAAGGTCCCCTACCATCGGCTGTTGAACCCCTGGTCCCTGGGCGCCGTGCCCCACGAAGTCGCTCACAACCTCCAGAACGACCTCGGGCTATGGGCCGTGATGCCAAGGCGCATCAAGCGCGCCTTCACCGGACACAAATTGCCGGACAGGAACGCCGAGGTATGGCAACGCTGGCACAAGGAGACCTACGCGGACCTGACCGGCGTGCTCCTTATCGGACCCGCCTATGTGGGATCTCTGATGGACGTGGTCGGGCGCTCGCGGGAACAGGCCTCCGCGTATTCCGACGATGCCGTGCATCCGACGCCGCTGATCCGCGTCCCTTTGAACATCAGGCTGCTCGAGCGCATCGGTTTCGGAGAGGACGCGAGCGCATTTCGACGGGCATGGGACCAACTCTATCCTGCCTCCGTCTGGAGGAAGATCCCGGGTTGGGTGACTGAGAGGCTGCAGCAGCAGATCGACACGACGCTTGATGCGATGTGCTTCGAGAACTTCGATGAGTACGGAGACAAGGCGCTCGCCCAAGTCATTCGTTTCGAGCCCAAGCACGCGACACTCGTTCGAGAGGCCGCGCTTCGCCTCGAGGCAGGCACGAGCACGGGTGTGCTTCCCGAGCGCTTCCTTATAGCTGCGGCCCGCATCGCGCTTGTCCGCAAGCGCACCGATCCGGAGGTCATCCACCGCAACTTCTACGACACTCTGGGGAGATGATGATGAGCGTTCTCGCGACGGAGCACGTGACGTCGAGCGCGACTGGAGGAGGCCATGAGCCCTTCGCCGATGTGGCCCGCTCCCTGTCCGACCTGTCTTGCTGCCTTGGTGAATTGGATGCGTGCATCGACGATCTCGGCCAATTCTCGGACGAGATCGAGGGGGAAGCTTTGCGCCCCCACTTCGCCTTGTCCCTGAGGAAGGCGCAGAAGCTCGCCGAGGAAGCGGAAGCCGAGGTCGAGAGGCGAAGTCCCGACAGGATATTTACGCCAGCGTTGCGCCTGATCAGCCTGCTCTACGAAGAGATCGTGAACTCCGAATATCGTCGCGTCCTGACCGACGTGCTGGATGCGACGCCCTACGATGCGACGCGCTCTAAGGAGATGAGAAAGGAGATCTCCGATTCCCTCATCCAGGCCGACAAGCTGTGCACCAAGCTGGCGGACGGTGCACGAGGCCTCACGGATGACCTCGCACGAGTTTCACCGGAAGTCGCGACTGCGAGGACGAGCCAAGCGGTCGATAATATCTCCAGTAGCGACGCAATCCGCGACCTAGCCGTCATGATGGCGTCCCTTCAGACGCCGCGGCAGCCCCAGCCTGCCGAGACCACGCGCGCTGCCGGACGGTTCGACGCGGTCAGCGCTCAAATGGCCGCCACCCTCGACGAACTCGGACTGCCTCACGACGGTGTTCAATTCGGTCACGAGAACGACCTCGATAAGGCTCGAGATCGGCTGGTCAGCGGCCTTATGCGGAACTTCGCCTGGAAGGAGCGGGACGGCTTCAAAGTCTACTACCGAACCGATGCGGAAGCGGCCCCGCGGGCCCTCGCTGACCAATCTCAGCTCCTGCGCGGTTCCGCTCTGGTCAACGCCAATCTGCTGCGGGCCGAGGCCGATGCGCTCATGGCGACGATAGGCCGTCTGCCGCCGATGAGCCGCTTCGAGATCGCGAACGGGATCTTCGAGCCTGAAGTGATGCGCAAGCGTGTGGCCGAGGAGCTCAACCAGCTCATTGAAACGGCACGTGATCCGCTCGGGATCAATCGCGCACGAGCCGGCTTCCAGTATCGCCGCGTCATCAGGACCACGGCCGAGTACCTCGAAATCGGTGGGGTCCACGCCGTAACGAAGTGGCGGACTCGCTTCTCGGCATCCGACACCGACGCGCTTGTCCGGGCAGTCGACGATATCATCAACAATGATCTTGCGGCACCGGTCAGCTCGGTTCGTAACGAGGAGGTGGCGGCCGAGCTGAAAGCGATTTGGCAGCTCCTGAAGTCGATCGGCCGTCGGGTTCTCGCCATCGATCTTGGCGCGCAACGCGGCGTCAACGCGGCACGCCTCGAGCAAGCCCTCACGGCCGTGCTCGGCTCGGCCACGGCGCTTATGGACGCCCTTGTCCAAACCGGGACGAGCGTCAGCGAACAAGATCTCCAGTTCGTGTCAGTCCAGGTCCGGCAGGGTCGTCACCAGGATGTACGCGTCTCGATCGGGCAGTTCCTGGGGTGGACACAGGCGGTCACCGAACCATTCGCAAGGGCCGAGAACCGCGCGGCGACACTGCAATCCGAAGATCTTCGGATACTGGCCGACGAACTCGCCGCGCTGAGGGATGCCGCGGAAGCCTTCCTGTCCCAGGCGAACATCCTCCGGTTCTCCATCAGGCTACCAGGGCCGATACGGCAGCTCATCGAGTTGCGATATCTCCTGGATGAAGCGGCAAAAGCTGCGCTTGCCCTAGTTTAGATCGGGAGTATCTGCCATGCCCGACAAGAATACGACCCTCGGAGAGCTGAACGATCTTCTTGGACGACTTCAGCGGGTCCGCTCCCAGATGGTCCGGGACGCTCGCGACGAACTCGCGAAGACACCGGCCCAGGCTGAGCTCATCAATCAGTACATCTCCGAAGCGGAGACGATCCTTTACGACGCTCTCAACCGTGTTCCTGGGCAACCGGAAGACGACCGCGGAATGAGCCGTCTGATCGGGCTGGGCGATCGCGTCGCCTCCGATCTGAACGAGACGCGCCCGACGGCCCTCGTGCCGCCCTATGATGATCAGATCAGCCGGGAGCGGCTCACCGCGGTCGGGGACCTCTACTACATCTACCAGCACGAACGGGCCGGAGTATTCCGGGCCATCCTGAAGCTGCAACAGCTCTTCCAGGCGGGCGAAATCCGACTCTCCGACGGCCCGGGCGCCCTGTCGCTCTACCAGTACGACCGTAAGCGCGTTCTTCGCTACACGCAGCGCGAGCGCCGGGCAGCCTACCGCAAGGTCTTCGGCTATACGGAAGCGGTGCCCCCCGCGGGCGCGGAGCCGAACACCGCCTTCCACGCGCTCCTCAGCAACTTCTGCCAGCACGTCTCGCGCTTCTTCGAGGACAAGCGCGTCTCGGAGGTGCTGCGGCCCGACGGGGTTCGCGAGACCTTCGGGAGCATGGCGGTCGTGCGCCGTTCCGGTCTGGACCTGCGGCATAACCTGAAGCAGGTCTCGTTCGGGCACGTCGCCGTGCTGCGGAGCGAGGTGATGGTGCTCCTCCAGGAAGCGTTCGACATCCTGGGCTCTCACGACGTGATCAACCTGTTCGGCGCCGACAACGCCTGGGACGTGCTCGAGGAGATGCTGACCCGCTACGTTCGGGAGATTCCGGTCACCTCGCAGCGAAGTCGAATGGCCGTGACGGGTCGGGAGATCCTGCGCTGGTTGTCCGAGGATTACCTACTGTCCACCGTAAGGATCGACTTCGAATCCTTGCTTGAGGCGATCGTGGATGCCTGCGATGATTGGTTGACGAGCGCGGAATCCGTCGGCCTCCGTTACCGGCCACAGGCGGGCCGGGACAACGTCGTCACCTTCCGCCCCGCCGCCTTGCCTCGGCGCGGGCAGGCTTATCCGAGTGCGTCTTAGGGGAGAAACAAGGCCCACCCTGGAGGTGAATGCAGCGCTTCCCAGGGCGTAAGCGGGCCTTTGGGCTCATGGGAGGAGCGGCCATGTCGAATGCTTCGTCAGCCCACGCCATAGTCTCGGCGCCTGCCAGCAAAGCGACCCTGACGGAGGAGCCGACGAAGGGCCCCCTAAGGATAGTCCGGAGCGCGCCGGTCAGCGGCGCCGGCCTGATCTCCGCTCTCTCCCCTCGAGAGCAGGACATCGCCCGGCTCGTAGCAGACGGTCTGTCGAACAAGGAGATCGGAATCTACCTCGGCATAAGCCATTGGACGGTATCGGCCCACCTGCGGCACATGTTCGTGAAGCTCTCGATCGACCGCCGGATCGACCTCTGCGTGATGTACCGAGGGGGCAATCCAGGCCGGGGCAAGCAGATCTAGTCGTCGCGGCTCGGACCCCGAGCGGAAGGCGTCGTCCGCTGGGGTGTATCGAAGTTGGCAGAGCGGCTTCCCGCCGACGCCGGTCGTGGCTGCTTAGCGCCCAAGTCCGTCGTAAGGGCTACACGAACGCATTCTAGGAGCAGTCATCACGGGTCGCCAAGTAGTAGCCGCGCTTGCTCCCAGGGGCAAGCGCTGCCCCCCTCGGAGGGGGCGGCTAGTGCCATGCGAGTTGTTCCGCTCTGCCGCTGGCGGCGGCGCCGCTCCACCGCACCACAGGATTCCGCGACGAAGCTGCACTCGACCGATCGCGGCGCGATGCCCCCTGCGCGCAACTTTGGAAACCGGCGGGCCGCCGTGCGCGGACCGTTAGGCAGAGATCAGGCCGGAAGGCGCTCGTTCGCGGTGCCGATCAGAATTGGCGTCGCGGGTGCACGCAGCGCCTCCCGGGCGGAAGGTCGTCGCCGATCAAGAACTCCGCAGGGCCGAGATCGGCAATCGGCAAAGGGCGCTGAGCGCAGGCAGCAAGCGAGCCTAGCGACCGAGAGCGCCGGTCAATTACCTGCTCGACCGACGCAGCTTGGCCGTGGACGGAGCCGGTCCGACGCTGCTGCGTTGGATAAGCTGCGTTTCGACCGCGATGCGGGGTGCAGGACTCGAGAGGGCTCCGCCGTCGAACAGAAGTCGCACACTCCGGCGGCCGATCTCTTCGGCCGGCACGGCAATCGTAGTCAGGCCGGGTGGCACGACAGCGGTCATCGGCAGGTTATCGAAGCCGACGATCGACACGTCCCCTGGAACAGCGAGCCCGAGGCTCTGGCAGGCGAACAACGCTCCAAGCGCCAGAATGTCGTTCGCGCAAAAAATGGCGGTCGGCCGGTCGGGACGGGTCAACCACCGCTCGGCTCGCGTCCGCCCCTCGTCGGCTTCAAAGGCGCATTCGGCGACCCGGTCGGCCCTGAACCGGATGCCGTTCTCCGCGAGCACGTCTCGAAAGGCTTGAAGGCGCTGCGCTGCGCGGTCATTCAGCCCCGTGCGGCCGCACATGAAGCCGATGCGCCGATGCCCGTGCTCGATCAGGTGCTCGGTCGCGATCCGCGGCAATGTCGCCAAGCTGAAGGCACAGGGGCGCTCGCTCGCGGACACGGCCGCCGCGAGACCGACGGCAGCATTCGACGCGAAATGGGGCAAGTTTGTCATCGGGCCGGACTTCTTCACACGGCTCGTCTATGCGGGAGTTTGATCCGGGCGAGCGTGGAGCCGGTGAGGTTCGCTACATCACCGTGTCTACCAAGGGTGCTGGATTGCTCGACCGCTGTCAGGTCCTATAAGTATCGCCACCGGATCGGCATGTCCCCTGGCTTCTGGCAGCATCGGCCCTCTCGTTGCGAGTTTGTTGCGCTCCAGGCCGGACCACCTGGTCTCAGTGCGAGACGTCAACCCGGTGCGTAGGCCTTCCGGGCCCGCGGGGTCCGATGCTGACAAAGCGCAGCGGCAACGAGGCGAGCCGCACGAAGCTCCAAACCATCGCCGCCGACCTCTCCCCGGGCGCCATGGATCGCCGCGCTCCCTCCTTCGCCGCTCCGGTGCAGGCTGGCAGCCGTGTGCAGCATGTAAATGCTGCTCTTCTACGACCGGGTTGTCAGCTTTCCTATGTTGAGCGTTGAACCTGGCCGAGCCCCCCGGCCAGGCGCAACACGTCGCGCGCGACTAGCCCTTCTTCGTGAGGGGGCAGGCGCTTTCGCTGAGTGGGCGGAAGGCCTTCTCGGCCGGGATGGTCGACAGGATCGAATAGTAATCCCAGGGCGCCTTCGACTCGGACGGCTTCTTCACCTGGACCAGGAACATGTCGTGGATCATGCGTCCGTTCGGCAGAACCTTGCCGTTGCGGGAAAACGCATCCTCGACCGGCAGCTCACGCATCTTGGCGAGCACCGCCTGCGTGTCCTTCGTCCCGGCGGCCTGGACCGCTTTGAGGTGGTGCAGCACCCCCGAATAGATCCCGGACTGCGCCTCGCCGGGCTTCTTCCCGGTCCGCTCCTCGAAGCGCTTCGAGAAGGCGCGGGTTTTCTCGTCCATGTCCCAGTAGAAAGGGACGGCGAATTGCAGGCCCTGCATCGTGTCCAGCCCGAGGCTGTGCACGTCGGTCAGGAAGGTCAGGAGGCTCGCGAGCCGCGTGCCGGTCTTGTCGAGGCCGAATTCCCTGCCCTGCTTGATCGCGTTGACGGTCGCGTCCCCGCCCGAGGCGAGCGCGATCATCTTGGCGCCGGTACCCTGAGCCTGCAGGAGGTAGGAGGAGAAATCGAGGGTGGCGAGCGGGTGGCGTACGCTCCCGACGATCTTGCCGCCATTGGCTGGGATCGCGTCCCGCATCGCCTGCTCCATCGAGTGGCCGTAGGCATAGTCGGCGACGAGCAGGAACCAGGTGTCGATGCCCTGCTCGATCATCGCCCGGGAAGCACCGCGGGTCTGCGAGTAGGTGTCGAAGGTCCAGTGCAAGCCGTGGCCGTTGCAACTGTCCTCGGTCAGGCGATCCGTTGCCGCGCTCGCGTAGATCGCGATCCTGTTCTTCTCCTTCACGAGCGAGTTCACGGCGAGCGCGATGCCGGAATTCGGGACATCGAGGATGACGTCGACCTTGCCCTCGTCGAGCCATTGCCGCGCGATGTTCAGGCCGATCTCGGGCTTGTGCTGGTGATCGGCGAAGACGAGCTCGATCTTCTCGCCGAGCACCGTTCCGCCGAAATCCTCGATCGCGAGACGGGCGGCCTCGACCGAACCCTTGCCCGACAGATCGGAAAACGGCCCGCTCATGTCGGTCAGAACGCCGAACTTGACGGGCTCTGCTTCGGCCGCTCCGGCGACGAGCATCATCAAGGCGGCAGGCAAGGCCCACCGTCGGACACGGGTCATTCTCATCCTCCCTGGCTTTTGCACAGGCCGCGATCCTCTGTCGGACGGCCTTTGGCCACCTCGCGGATGGCGCTAAAAAGTCTCACATAGTGTGACTATCGTCAAATCTCGTTTTTGCTTCTCGGCGTCGCCGAGCGCGATCCCCTGCTCGAAGGCGGTCTCGGACGCGCAGGTTTCGGTGTCGGGAGCGAAGCATCCTCCGCCGAACGGGAGATAGCGGCGCTTATCTGTTCGGCGGTGTTGGTGAGGCGGCCCGAGAATATCTCCATGCCCTCCGTATCGAAGCGACTCTCGGGAATGGCCAAGACGAGGCTCCCGAGGACGCGCTGCTCGCGATCGAAGAGCGGCGCGCCGAGACCGATCAGCTCGGGCACGACCTCTGCCCGCGTGACCACGATTCCGGCGCGTCGCAGCCTGGCCATCTGGCTGCGGAACTCATCCCAGGACTCGCCGAGGCCCGCCGCCCGTATCTCGGCCGCGTGCCAGGCCATCATGTTGCGCAGGTGGTAAGGGGGAAGATGCGCCAGAATGGTCTTCGCCATGGCGCCCCGAAACATCGGCATGGGCCGGCCGCGCTCGTAGGCTTGCGGGACGGTGCTGTCGGGCCAGACCAGATCCACGCACATGACCTTGTCGCCGTAATAGCTGCACAGCATCACGTTGGCGCGCAGTGCGGCCGAGAGTTCCCGAAGCGGCCCGGCCGCCTGGGTCAGCAGCGGGTCCGTCATTCGCATCAACCGGTCGAGTTCGATGATGCGGGGCCCCAGCGCATGGGTCCCGCCGGTCGCCGGCGCGAGAAGCCCGGCATCGGTCAACGACTGCAGGTAGCGATAAGCCGTCGCCCGCGACGCCTCGGTCAGATCGATGACGTCCTCGATCCGGATCCTCGTCCGGTTCTCCCGGAAGAGGCCGAGGATTCCTAGCATCTTATCGAGGCTGCTCATCGCCGATCTCGGTTGCGTCATGGCGCGATGTAGAACGCCGGGAGCGCCGAGCCGAAGCCCCACCTGCCGGAAAGCGCATCGAGCCGGTCAGAAATCGCTTGCCTTCCAATCACAGTATCGCGCAAAAGTCTCGTATAGTGCGATTAACGCACAGAGATCACGGGATGGAACGTGTGGGACGGCTGGCGGGAAAGGTCGCCTTCATCACCGGAGCGGGATCCGGGATCGGGCGCCACGCGGCAGAACTTTTCGCCCGCGAAGGCGCCAAGGTCGCCATCGCCGAGCGTGACGCCGCCTCGGGCGAAGAGACGCGGAGCCGAATCGAGCAGGCCGGCGGCAAGGCGCTCTTCATCCAGACGGATGTGACCGAGGAGGAGAGCGTGAGGGCGGCGGTCGCCGCCACGGTGGAGCGCTTCGGCGCACTCCACATCCTCTACAACAATGCCGGGGGCTCGACCCTCGCGGACGGTCCGGTGACCGAGTGCCCGACCGACGAGTTCTGGCGCGCCATCAAGCTCGACCTGTTCGGAACCTGGCTGGTCTGCCGGCACGGCATCCCGGAGCTCGTGAAGGCGGGCGGCGGGTCGGTGATCAACGCCTCGTCGGTGGTGGCCCATATGGGCTGGCCCGGAAAGGACGCCTACACGGCCGCTAAAGGCGGGATCGCCGCGCTGACACGCTCGATGGCGGTGGAATTCGCACCGCAACGCGTGCGCGTGAATGCCGTCGCGCCTTGCGTCACCCGGACACCCCGCGTGGTCGAGCAGTTCGGGGCCTTGGAGACGACCCGCAAGCTTGCCGAGCAGCATCTCGTCGGGCTGGCGGAGCCGGAGGACGTCGCCATGGCGGCACTGTTTCTCGCCTCTGACGAGTCGGCCCGCACGACGGGTCACATCCTCCAGGTCGATAGCGGCCTGACGATCTCCTGATCGAAATCGGGACAACGAGCGAGGGAACGGCATGACATCGGTTCGACATGGCTCCTGGATCGCGGCCGCGGCGCTCGCCGGTCTTCTCGGTCACGCCGGCGCCGTAGCGGCTCAGGGCGCCCCTCGCCTCAGCGGCGACGTCGTGCGGATCGGCGTCCTGTCGGACATGGCCGGCCCGAGCGCAGATTCCTCCGGTCCCGGAGCAGTCGTCGCCGTGAAGATGGCCGTCGAGGATTTCGGCGGGAAGGTGCTCGGCAAGCCGATCGAGGTCGTCTCCGCCGACCACCAGAACAAGGCGGATATCGGCGCCGGCATTGCGCGCGGCTGGTACGACGAGGGCGTCGACGTCATCGTTGACCTCACGAATTCCGCGGTCTCGCTCGCCGTCCAGGACCTCGCGCGCCAGAAGCAGCGGTTGGCAATGCATGTCAGCCCGGCCTCCTCCGATCTCACCGGACGGGCCTGCTCGCCGTACGGCCTGCACTGGACCTACGACACCTATGCCCTCGCGAGCGGCACGGCAGCCGCGGTGACGAAGCAGGGCGGCAAGAGCTGGTTCTTCCTCACGACCGACTACGCCTTCGGCCATGCGCTTGCCCGCGACGCCTCCGAGGTGGTCAAGCGGCTCGGCGGAACCGTGGTCGGCGAGGTTCGCCACCCGCTGAACAGCCCGGACTTCTCGTCCTTCGTCCTGCAGGCGCAGGGCTCGAAGGCGCAGGTCGTCGGGCTCGCCAACGGCTCCGGCGACACCATCAACTCGATCAAGCAGGCCCGCGAGTTCGGGCTGACGCAGTCCGGCCAGAAGCTCGCCGCCCTCCTCCTCTTCATCTCGGACGTGAACGCGATCGGCCTCGAGGCGGCCCAGGGCGTCATGCTGACCGAGGCCTTCTACTGGGACCAGACGGACGAGACCCGCGCCTTCTCCAAGCGTTTCGCCGAGCGGTTCAACGGCCGCAAGCCCAGCATGCTTCAGGCCGGCGACTACACTGCGGTCACGCACTTCCTGCGCGCGGTCGAGAAGGCGGGGACGGACGACGCCGCCACGGTGATGGCCACCATGAAGGCGACTCCGATCAGCGACTTCATGACCAAGCGCGGCTGGATCCGCGAGGACGGGCGCGTGATGCGCGACATGTATCTCTACCAGGTGAAGAGCCCGGCCGAGTCGAAGGGCCCTTGGGACTACTACAAGCTCCTGGCGACCATCCCGCCCGAGGAGGCCTTCCGCCCCCTCGACAAGGGCAATTGCCCGCTCGTCACCGGCAACACCCGGAGCGGCGGATGACCCCGATCCTTGCCGGCCGCACGGCGATCGTCACGGGAGCCGGGGCTCCGGACGGGATCGGCTTCGCAACGGCCCGGCTCTTCGTCGAGGCGGGCGCGAAGGTGCTCCTCGCGGATATCGACGGAGCCGGCGCGAAGAGGCTCGCCGCCGAACTCGGTCCGGCCGCGCTCGGGCTCGAGCTCGACGTCGCCGACAAGGCCGCCTGCGAAGCGATGGTGCGGGCGGCGCTCGACGCCTTCGGCCGCGTGGATGCGCTCGTGAACAGCGCCGGCATCGTCCAGACCCGTCGGCTCCTGGAGGTCACGCCCGGGGACCTCGACGCCATCCTCGATGTGAACCTTCGCGGCACCCTGCAGATGTGCCAGGCGGTCGTGCCCGCGATGACGGATGCGGGGGCGGGCTCGATCATCTGCATCGCATCCATTGCGGCGCAGAGGGGCGGGGGCCTGATGGGCGGCCCGCATTACGCGGCCTCGAAAGGCGGCGTGCTGGGCCTCGTGAAGGCCATGGCGCGCGAGCTCGGCCCGCGCGGGATCCGCGTGAACGCGATCAATCCCGGGGTCATCATGACGGGCATGAATCGCGGCGTGTTCAGCGAGGAGCAGCAGGCCGGCATGCTCGCCAACATCCCGCTCGGGCGCTTCGGCACCCCGGCAGACGTCGCGGGCGCATGCCTGTTCCTCGCCTCCGAGCTCTCGGCCTACATCACGGGCACCGAGACGGATGTGAACGGCGGGCTCCTCATCCACTAGGTCGCGCAGAGCGAACGGAGATTCTCGAATGGCCGCACTCGACGGCAAGGTGGCGATCGTCACGGGCGGGGCTCGCGGCCAGGGCGCGGCCGAGGCGCGGCTGTTCGCACAATCCGGGGCTGCGGTGGCGATCTGCGACGTGCTGGAGGCAGAAGGGGCCGACTTGGCGCGAAAGATGGAGGCGGCCGGTCACGCCTGCCGCTTCTGGCACCTCGACGTCTCCTCGCCGGAAGCCTGGGCGCGAGTGGTCGGCGAGGTCGCGGCCTGGCGCGGCCGCCTCGACATCCTCGTCAACAATGCCGGCATCATCAACCGCAGCACGATCGCGGCGACGGAGCCGGCCGCCTGGTCGCGCCTCATCGAGATCAACCTGACAGGCGCATTCCTGGGCATTCGGGCCGCGGCGCCAGCCATGAAAGCATCCGGCGGGGGCGCCATCGTCAACATCGCCTCGCATGCAGCCTTCTCGGCCCATTATGACCCGGCCTATACGGCGAGCAAATGGGGCCTGCGCGGCCTCACGCGCACGGCCGCGATGGAGCTCGTCTCCGACAACATCCGCGTGAACGCCGTTTGCCCCGGGCTCGTCGTGACCGGCCTGAATGCGAATTCCCCGCATCTCGAGCCCATGATCCGGATGACGCCAATGCGGCGCCCCGGCACTCCCGAGGAGATCGCCGAACTCGTCCTCTTCCTCGCCAGCGACGCGTCGAGCTTCATCACCGGCGAGGACTTCGTCATCGATGGCGGCTTCATCGCGGGCGCTCCCTACCGCCGCGTCGCGGCCGAAACCGGCATCCTCCCCGAGATCCAGAACTGAAGGAGCACACCATGAGCGCAACAGTCAGGCCCGTCGTCACGCGCAAGAACGAGGAGGACCGCGGCACCGGCCAGTCGGGCGGCGCGGTCAGGATCTCGGGCGTGAGCCCGCAGCACACGCCCGCGACGAAGATCTGGTACGGCAAGGTCTCGAACGAGCCGGGCTTCCGCTCCCTCCCCCACCACCACGGCGACGCCGAGACGGGCGGCTACCTCTTCAAGGGTCGGGGCCGCATCTATTTCGGCGAGAACTACTCCGAGTGGGTCGAGATGACCGAAGGCGACTTCGTCTTCGTGCCGCCGAACTTCAACCATGTCGAAGCCAACATGAGCACGACGGAGGAGCTCGTCTGGATCACCTGCCGGACCCCGGACAACATCGTCGTCAACCTCGACGACGTCGACGATTCCCTCCTCGAGGGCTACCGGCGGGCTTAGCGCGAGTTCGAGGATTATAGCAGGAGGACGAAAGGACTCCTGCTGCTGGCGGCCCGCACGCTCCTTGCCATGCAGCCGACGGGCCCTGCCTGGCCTCAGAAGCGATAGGACAAGCGGGCGCTTCCCATCTGGCCCGTGAAGTCGCGCCCGAGCTGCGCGTGGTACTCGGCCGTCACCTCGAAGCCGCCGGCCGATATGGCCTGCAGGCCCAGGCCGAGATCGGCCAGGGTGTCGGGAGTGCGCGCGACGGTCTGGAAGCTTGCCACTGCCGCCGGCGCGCCTTGGAGGCGCGCAGTGCCGACCACCCGGTCAGAGGAGAGGAAGCTCATGCCCACGGACGCGTAGGGGCGGAATGTCACGCCGGCCGCCTCCAGTCGGCCGCCGATCTCGATCGCCGGGTTGGCGACGAAGACCGTCTTGTTGATACCCTCGACATCCAGGTTGTAGCCGGGCGCCCCGTATTCCCCGTAGCGCGACACGCGGTCGTGGATGACGTCCAGGTCGAGATAGGGCTTGGCATACCAGTCGCCGAACACGAACTGATGCGAGACGCGAAAGCGGCCTGCCGCCGAGAGCACGTCCGCCCGGCTGCGGGCAAGCGCGCGGTTCTCGTCGAAGTCGATCGATCGCCTGTTCGCGAGGCGGCCGATGCCGAGATTGCCGGACAGGGCGAATTGCCAGGGGCCGATCTGGTGCTTCAGAGCCGCCGACACGTCCCCGGCATTTTCGCGCGTCAGCGAAATGCCGTCGGGGATGGTGCGCTCGGCGGCCGTGTAGCCGCCCGACAGGCCGAAGAACCAGTTGCTCGCGAACTCTCTCTGCAGGCCGATCCGATAGGTCAGTCCGCTCTGGCGATAGCCGCTGTCGTCATGGGACGTTCCGTGGCGGTTGAGCGTTCCCGTGACCCGACCCCAGACGCAATCGCCCTCCTGCAGCAAGGCGGATCCTGGCACGAAGCCGGGGCAACTCATGACGGCCTTCAGCCCCGACCGGGTCCGCAGCACGTTGGTCACGCTGGCATATTGGTTAGCCTCCGGCGTGAGCTCGGACAGGTCGGCGCCGTAGCCGCGCTGGGAGATCGTCGAGGCGAAGCGGGCGAAAAGCGGGCTTTGGCCGATTGAGCGCGTATCCCAGGCCTGCTGGACCTGCCCGGCCACTGCCTTCTGGTCTGCCGACAGCGTGACACCCGAGGGATCGGCGAAGTTCGCCTTGGGGGAGAGCGAAAGCGAGTTCCCGGCCTGCACGAGCTGCCAGGTTACCGGCACGGAGCCCGATTGGAGCGTCGCCGGCGTCGCTGAGGCCGTACCGGATACGCGGAGGGTCTCGTCGGATCTGAGGAAGGTATAATTGCCAGGAAGGAGGCCGCCCACGATGTTCGGGCGCACGGTGCCCGCGATGTAGGCTTCCTTCGTCGCGTGGAGCAGGTCGCTCCCGAGAACGCCGCTGCCGGTCGCCGCCGAGACGTCGACCTGAAGCGTCCCAGCTCTCTCGAGCATGAAATAGCCGGCGAGGTCCGTGGACGCGATCGTGCCCGTCCCGCGGACATCGAAGATGCCGGCACTGCGGGCGATAGCGCCGCCGAGATTCACGCGCGCGCCCGTGACGATGGTGCCGGTCCCGAGGTTCTCGAGATCGTAGCCACTGGCATCGATGTTGCCCGTTATGGCCCCGGCATTTCGGATCGTGCCGCTGCCGGCAACGGTCTGAATGGCCTGACCGGATCGGGCGCTGACGGCGCCGCCGCGCTGCACCGCGAGGACATTGGCAAACCCGCCGTCGATCCGGATCCCGGCCCCGGCCTCGCTGCCGCCAGCAGCCTTGCCCTGCACGTCGATATTGATCGAGCCGCCTCGCCTGCGCGGGTCGATCGTGCCGTCGGCCTTCTGCACGCCGCTCTGGGCGAAGATGGCGTAGGCATTGGGCCCGGAAGCAGCGATGTTGCCGGCGACGTTGATCGTGATGGCGCCTCCCGCGCCGTTCGCCTGCTTCCGCCCATCCTGGTTCGAGCTCAGTTCGACTCGCGCACCGTCCGCGTTAGTGACCAGGCCGCCGCCGCCGCCAAGGCTTTGCGCGAAGATGCCATGGGCTGCGGCGCCCCTGGTGGCTATCTCCACGCTCGCGCCGGGCTTCGTCTTGACCGTGATCGCGCCACCATCGCCGCTCGACCCGCCATCCGCCACAAAGGCGGGCCAGGACTTGGCCGAGACCCCGATATTCCCCATGCCGCCATAACCACCGCCGCCACCGACGGATTGCGCGAAGACGGCATGCGAGCCGACGCCATCCGTGGTGATGGAGGATGTCCCGTCGAACTGGACCGTGACGGCGCCGCCATTGCCGGCAGCGCCGCCCTTGCCGCCGAAGGCCGCATAGCCCTGCAGCGCTCCGCCCCCGGCGGCGCTGCCGCCGAAGCCGCCGCCGCCGCCGATCGACTGCGCGAAGATGCCGAATGAGCCCGGGCCGTGGGTCAGGATCGTGCCCGAATGCGTGACCTCGGCGCGGCCGCCATTGCCTCCGCCCGTCCCGTTCGCCCCGAAATTCAGGTTCAGGCCCGGAGCCGGGATGATGGTCGTATCGTCGTCATACGTCGCGAGCCCTGCTGGCGGCGCAACGCCGAGCTTCGTCAGCATCCCGACCAGAGCATCGAGTGCTTCCTGCTCCTCCGGATCCGGAGAACGGAGGAAGCTCAGCGGCTCCTTCGGCTTGGCCTGCTGGATGAAATATGCGCCGCCGCCCCCGCCGACGCTCTGCGCAACGACCGCATGCGCGCCGGCCCCCTTGGTCTCGACCGTGCCGGAATTCGTCACGGTCGCGAGGCCGCCATCGGCGCTGAGGCCGCCCGCCCGCCCGAACGTGACATTCGCCGAAACCGAGAAGGAATTGGCGTTGGCGCTCGCGCCGCCGACACCGCCGCCTCCGCCGACGCTCTGAGCCAGGATCCCGTAGGCCATGTCGCCGCGGGTGGTGATCGTGCTGGAATTGGTGACGGTGGTCGTTCCGCCGGCCCCGCCCGCCTCGCCCCTGCCGCCGAACGTGAGGTTCACGTTCATCACGTTCTCGCCGCTGGTGAAGCCGGCCCCGCCGGCTCCGCCGCCGCCTCCGATCGACTGGGCGAGGATCCCGAACGCGCTCGCGCCGTGCGTATCGATGGTTCCGGCATTGGTGACCGTCACCGCGTCACCCGCGCCACCGCCCCCACCGATGCCGCCGAGCGTGAAGTTCACCGACGCCTTCGGCAGCTTGGTCGCGTCCTTCGATTTCAGGACGTCCTGGTTGAGCTCGTTGATCTTGTCCGTGAATTTGTACTGGGCCGCGGCCAGCGCGACGAAATAGCTGGATTTGAGGATCTTCTGTGCGATCGGATCGTCCTTGCCGAGCGCCGTGACAGCGCTGAACAGCGACTTCGCCGCGTTCAGGGCCTTCCTTCCTCGAGTCGCCGGCTTGTTGTCGTCCTTCTCCTTTGCCGACGACATGTAGCCCTTCAGGGCGTCTCCCGTCTTGTAGGCATTGACCCCGTCCTTTCCGAGCTGGGTCACGATCGCCTTCAGCTTGTCGTTGCTGGCAAGGCTCGGCTCGTCCCTGATGATGGATGCGATCTTGTCTCCGATGAGTCGCAGCGATTCCTCGAAGCCCGGGGCGCTCTTGCGCTCTCCCGCGAAGGTCCCGCCGACGCCGCCGCCCCCGCCGACCGATTGCGCCAGGATCCCGTGCGATCCTGCGCCGTCCGTGCGGATGGACGCGCCCTTGGCATTCGTGACCTCGACGGTACCGCCGGCGCCACCTTTGCCGCCCTTGCCGCCGATCTGGAGGTTGAGGGCCGCGGTGCCGCTTCCCTGGCCGAGAAAGCCTCCGGCCGTGCCGCCCCCGCCGCCGACGCTCTGGGCGAAGATAGCGGTCGCGTTCGAGGCCTCCGTCTGCACCCTGGCGCGGTTTGTCAGGACGACCGCTCCGCCGATGCCGCCGTCCCCGCCCGTGCCTCCGACCGTCGGGTTGAGCGTGAAGGAATTGGCAAGCTTGAAGGATTTCACAGCGGCGTCGGCCATGTCGCTCCAGGAGAAGCCCTGGGACGCTGCCGTTTGACCGCTGCCCGCAGATCCACCACCGCCGCCGATGCTGGCTGCGGAGATGCCCGTCGCGAATTCCCCGAAGGTTTGAACCAGGGCATCGTTGGTGACCTCGACGCGGCCCCCCTTGCCGCCGCCACCGCCGGAACCGCCGACCCCGATCGTGAGCGCCGTGTCCAGCGACAGGCCGACGAAGTTGCTGGTCGCGGCACCGGTATCCGCCTTGCCGCCGCCGCCTCCGGTGCTGAGCGCCTCGATGCCGATCGCGCCTGCCCCGTGGGTCGTGACGGCTGCCAGGTTGCCGACAGTCACGTAGCCGCCGTTGCCGCCGTCGCCTCCACTGCCGCCAACCGCCACGGACAGGGTCACCGTCGGATATTGCGGAAGTCCGATCGACAGCGCGTAGGAATTGGCCGCCCCGGCCAACCCGCCGCCGCCCCCGATGGATTCGGCGAAGATGCCGCCCGAGCCCGCGCCCTCCGTGGTAATCTCGGAGTGATTGTACGCCTCTACCCGGCCGCCGTTGCCGCCCTTTCCGCCATGCCCTCCGACGGCAAGCGCAAAGCTTCCAAGCACGCCTGCGGCGTTGGCGCTCGCGCTTCCGCCGACGCCGCCGCCCCCGCCGACGCTTTGCGCGAACAGGCCATAGGAGCGCTCACCCCAAGTGTCGATGCTCGCGGGTGCGTCCGGATTCCTGCTGCCGGTGACGAGCACATGGCCGCCATCGCCCCCGCCGCCGCCCGCGCCCCCGACAGCGAACGACAGGAAGGCTCCGAACGATCTGGCAGTACCGCCGTTGCCGCCGCCCCCGCCGACGCTCTGAGCCACGATGCCGGCCGCGTCGTCGCCCTCAGTCCAGATCGTTCCCCGCTGGATGACCTCGACGGAGCCGCCATTGCCGCCGGAGCCGCCCTCGCCCCCCTTCCCGAAGAACAGGAAGCCGCCCGATCCGCCGGCGCCGCCCCCGGCGCCGTCCGTCAGCTCTTTCAGGGTGAGCGCCTTGGGCTGGAAGGCATCGAGCGCATTTCCGCCGCCCACGCTCTGGGCCAGGATCGCCGAGGAACCGAGGCCGGAGGTGACGACGAGGCCGCTATTGGCCACGGTTATGCCGCCGCCCTGACCTGCCGCGCCCCCGCGGTCGCCGAACAGAATGCCGTCCGCGCCCTTCCCGCCGGAGCCGCCGACGGATTGGGCCACGATGCCGTAGGAGAGATCGCCCGAGGTCATGATCGTGCCCGGGTTCTCGGCCCGCACATAGCCGCCGGCGCCCCCGGCACCGCCGGGGCCGATGTTGTACGAGCCGCCGCCATTGCCGCCGATGCTCTGGAGCACCACGGCGACCGCGTGGTCGCCCTCGGTGGAAACCCAGCCGCGGTTGACGAACCGGACGGCCGGATCCGCGAGCGTAGTCCCCAGGCTAGCGCCTCCGGCCCCGCCGCCCCCTGGCGCCCGGGTGAGCAGCCGGGAGCCGTTCCCGCCCAGGGATTCGACGACCACCGCGGGAGCATTGTGACCCAGCGTCGTGACGGAAGCCTTGCCGTCGATCGTCACGGCTGCCTTGCCGCCTGCGCCGCCAGCCCCGCCGGAGCCGTTCCAGGGATAAGTCGAGTCTCCCATCGCGCCGCCAGCATCTCCGCCCTGCGACGTCGCCCGGATCGCGGCATTGTTGGCGGCCGTGGTCCCGATATCCTTGTTGATCGTGGCGGATACCGCTCCGCCCGCTCCGCCGGCGCCCGAACGTGAGAGGCGGCCGGTGCCCGTGCCCGGACCGTTCCCGCCCACGCCGCCGGCCGAGAGCAGCCAGATCAGAGGCACGCCCTTGGTGGGGGCCGTTGTCGAGGCCTCGACGACGCCGTTGTGGCGATAGGTGACCTCGCCCCCCGGGCCTCCCGCGCCACCGCTCATCGTCACGAAGTCGGTGAAAGTGATGCCGCCGCCTTTTCCGCCGGTGGAACTGAGCTCGACCGCCGGCCGGTCCGGCTGCGGCGCCGTGACGGTGCCGCCAAGGCCGAGGTCCACCGCGGGGCCGGCGGTGCCTGGCTTCGGCGCCGTGCCGTCCGCTCCCGGCGCGCCGACCGTGATCCGGCGCACAGGCGCCGTCCGGCCGTCGATCGATTCCGCGCCAACTTGGGTCGCGGAGAGGCTCAGGATCGCAACCGCGCTGATTCCCTCGCCGAGCCGCCGCATCCACCACGAAAGGAACAGCGAGTCGCCGCGCCCAGACAAATCGAACATGACTCTCTGCTTTGCCCCAACCAAGGTTCTGTCGCGAACCTATGGTTTCCAAACCCTTAATTGGGCTTCCTAGATTGTCTTGCTGTGACGGCGGCACGAATTCACAGGAATATGGAAGACATCCGCGAGCAATGAATGGGTGCAACGCGCGAACAACTTAGAATTGCCGACCTCAAGCGTGAGCCTGGACCTATCAGACCGAACAGTCCAGCACCAGATGTTGCAAGCAACAGTGTGTGGGACGCTGCTGAGCTCGGGTCCCTTGAGAACTCTCCGAAGCGGCGCGATCGCTGTCGTGTCGCGGGCGGTGGACTGGCCAGAGGGAGGCGCTCTTCGTGCGAATCACCGCAAAATGAGCGCATGGCGGGCCGATCAGCTCGGCATGGCTTGAGCGAATCGACGGCGACGCGGCGATCCCTCGTCCATGGGTACGTAGTTTGGCTGAATGAGGGGCTCGCCATCGCGGGCCGAGATGGATGTTGCCGCGGCTCGAACCGTCGCGAACTTGGGGGGGCTGTGACCTCGTCCGACTTCGTGTCGCCCATATCCGCATCGGAAACCCGATCCGGCTTCGCACCACCGAGCACTGTCCGATATCTCGGGATCGAGATGGACGACGCCTTGGTCCCCTCCGAGCGGACGGACCTCTGAACCAGTCACCGGCGGCTCATACCCGCCGAGATCATCAAGGCTCATGATCGGTGGGAAGGGGAAGGCATGCTGACGGCGCACTCTGGACGAGGTAGCCTATTCCCTCGGGCATCTCGGGGCAGCGCGCTACCTCGCGGACGGTCTTCGGCTCCGCTCGGTTACGGCTCATATCGCTGCCGCCGGTTTATCTCGCCGATCATACAATTCGACCGCTCTCGGCCCTGAATAAGCCGGGTCAGCGGCTCGGACACGGGAGCCGCGGCGATTTCCCGAACCAGCTTCGTCCTGACCGCGTCAGAGAAGTCCCTTGCTTCGCGAACGGGCACGATGAACGCGCCCGGCCCGCCGATCACGCAGTCCTCGTAGTAATGGTCGAGGTTCTCGATGTCGCCGAAGCCCGTCGGCCGCTTCACCATGAAGGGGAGTCCATTGATCGTGATGCCCTGAGCGATGGCTTCGTCCCGCGCCGCGGTGACGACCCGTCCCACGTTGTTGGGGCCGTCCCCGGAGACGTCGATGACGCGACGAACGGGATCGAGCCCGCTCTCGCTGTGCAGCTTGAGTCCGAAGTCGATCGCGCCCGAGATCGATGTCGAGTAGATGCGCCCGATTGGTGCTTGGGCTAGACGATCGGCGAAGGCGGCCGAGTCTTCCGGGCCCGATAGCAGCGTCCAGGGCACCACCACGGTCTGCTGAGTTGGGCCGGACCACTCCATGTAGACGACACCGATCCGTCCGATGGCCCCCTTTCGGATCGCGTCGTGGACGGCCATCGACCGGAAAGCCTCGACGAAGCCATCGCGCTGAAGTCGCTGCTCATCGTTGTCCATGGAGCGCGAGACATCGACCGCGAGCACCAATGCGACGTCCACTTCAGTTTCGGCCCGAACCTCCGAGGCGGACGCCAGCACGGAGCTGAGGCCCACCGCAACGATAAGGGCCAGCAGCGGAGGGATGGCCATGCGCATCGAGGTTCCCCACTCGGACTCGCGGATCGTATCGAGCCCGCAGAGATGCGTCATCTCGGAACAGGTAACCGGCCGAATGCAAGGAGATGCAGGAGGCCTGGAGCCGAACTGGCGGCGTGGCAACCTCAGCCGAGCCAAAGCCGTTAACTCGCTGGCAGCGCCGTTCGTATCGTGCGGAGGAGCAGATGAAGTGGCGGGGCTTACATTGGATCTCGGCAGGCAAGGTGATGGTCGATGCCGGTCAACGGTGCGTCTACGTTACTGAGGAGGACTATGTACGGCTGAAGCTCTCGCCGCCTTTGGACAATCTCGAACGGCTGGGGCAGCAGTTGAGCGCGTCTGGACCCGGGAAGCCTGCACGGTCTAGCAGGAACCCCGAACGGTAACGGCCTCGACGCCTCCAGGGCGTGCCGCCAGGGCCGCGTGCGAAAACGCGCTCCGCCTTCTCGCACAGAGCGAGCCCGGCGAAGGACGTTTCAGCTCGCAGTCACCTTGGAGAGGAATTGCGCCGCGCCGCTCATGATCATCTCGACCGCAACGATAACGAGCAGCATTCCCATGAGCCGCTCGATCGCAAGCAATCCCCGGTCGCCCAGCAGCTTCCGGAAGTCGCTGGCCAGGTAAAGGATCACGGCGGCAGCAAGCCACGCGAGGCAAATGGCTGCCACCCATTCCGGCCAGCGGTGAGGCTCGCGGGTCATGAGGAGGAGCTCTGTTGCGAGCACGGACGGCCCTGCCGTGTAGGGGACCGCGAGAGGAACCACGAACGGCTCGGCAACATCCTCCCGAAGTGGCCGATCGGGTGTGGGGAAGATCATGCGGACGGCGATCAGGAGTAGGACGATACCGCCAGCCGCCGTCAGGGCTGCCGGGGAGACATTGAGCAGGCGCAGGAAAACCTGCCCTCCGAAGAGGAACGCCAGCATCACGAGCAGGGCGATACCGAGTTCCCGCAGGATGATGGCATGGTGCCGCGCCGGGTCCACCTTCCTGAGCGCGGACAGGAACAACGGCACGTTCCCGAGCGGGTCCATCACGATGAACAAGAGCACAGCTGCGGATGTGACATTCATGGCGGGGCCCTGTTCGCTTCCGCCGGGTGTCAGCGGTGTGGGGCAGAGCCCCGCCAAAGCCACCGTTCTCAGGCCAGCGCCCGCGCGGGTGAGACGCTACATCATCAACGGTACCGAACCGACTCCCCTCGTCTTCCCAGTATGTTCCCGAACCCCGGTGAGCCAATGTCTTGAGGACGATGCTCCGGCCTACTGCCGCCTCCCAATGCGCCGGAAAAGTTCGGGTGTTCTTGCCCGCGCGTGACCGCCCGCATCATGAACGGGCGGCGTGTCGGCATTCGAGTGCGGGTATCAGAGAGGCGCCATTCGGTCCGAACATCCAGCACCGAGACGCCTCAATGAGCCTCGGCCGCGCCTTCCGTCCGGCCGATGGCGGAAGGCGTACCGCTCGAAGTCTCAGGCCTCCCTTCCGCGGACACCGGTCTCACGCCCCGGCCGAACATCGACATGACGAATACGAAGAAGGCCGGAACGAAGAAGATCGCCAGGACCGTCGCGGAGATCATGCCCCCGAGCACGCCCGTACCGATGGCATTCTGGCTGGCCGCGCTCGCGCCAGAAGCGATGGCGAGAGGCACCACCCCGAGTGTGAAGGCCAGCGAGGTCATCAGGATCGGCCGAAAGCGCAGGCGCGCGGCCTCGACCGTCGCCTCACGCAGCGACATGCCCTGCTCGCGCAGGTCGTTGGCAAACTCGATGATGAGGATCGCGTTCTTCGCCGACAGTCCGATGATCGCGATCAGCCCGACCATGAAGTAGACATCGTTCGGCATGCCGCGCAGCGTCACGGCCGCTACAGAGCCGATCACGCCGAGCGGCACGACCATCATCACCGAGAGCGGGATCGACCAGCTCTCGTAGAGCGCCGCGAGCAGCAGGAACACGAACAGGATGCTCAGCGCGATCAGGAACGGCGCCTGCGAGCCTGACTGGATCTCCTGCAGAGATTGCCCGGTCCACTCGTAGCCGAACCCCGCCGGCAGGTCGCGCGCCAGCCGCTCCATCTCGGCGATCGCAGCGCCCGAGGAATATCCTGGGGCGGCCTGACCGGCGATGCGCACGGCCGGATAGCCGTTGTAGCCCACCACCTGCGTCGGCCCCTTCTGCCACTCGATCGTGGCGAATGCCGAGAGCGGCACCATTCCGCCATGGACGTTGCGCACGTTCAGGCGCAGCAGGTCGTTCGCCTGCATGCGCTGTCCCTCGTCAGCCTGCACGGTGACGCGCTGCATGCGACCGTCGTTGGGGAAGTCGTTGACATAGGCCGAGCCGAGATTGGCCGAGATCGTCGCGTTGACGTCCGCGAAGGCGACGCCGAACGTGTTCGCCTTTTCGCGGTCGATGACGAGGTTGACCTGGGCGGCGTCGGCTAGGCCCTCGACGCGCAACCCGGCGAGGATCGGGCTCTGGCGGGCAGCGTTGAGCAACTGGGTTCGCGCCTGCGACAGTGCCTCCTGGCCGCGACCCGCACGGTCCTGCAGCCGGAACGTGAAGCCGGTCGAGTTGCCGAGGCCGGAAATCGGAGGCGGCGAGAGCGCGAAGGTCTGCGCATCCCTGATCTGCTGCATCTTCCCGTTGATCCGCCCCGAGATCGCGGCGGCGGAATCGCTCCGGCCGCGCTCGCTCCAGTCCTTGAGCGTGATGAAGGCGAGCGCCGCATTCTCGCCCGCTCCGGAGAAGCTGAAGCCGGAGATGCCGAGGATGCGCGAAACGGCAGGCTCCGCCAGCGCGATCTTCTCGATCTGCTGGATGACCTGGAATGTTCGGTTGGCGCTCGCCTCCGGCGGAGCCTGGACGTCGACGAGCAGGAAGCCCTGGTCCTCGTTGGGCAGGAACGCGGAGGGCAGGCGCACGAAGCTCCAGCCCAGCCCGACGAGCAACGCCAGGTAGATGACCATGTAGCGGCCGGGCTTGCGTGCGATCCCACCGACCATGCCGGCATAGCCGTTGGTCGCGCTGTCGAACTTGCGATTGAACCAGCCGAAGAAGCCTTTCTTCTCGTGGTGCCCCTTCGGGACCGGCTTCAGGAAGGTGGCGCAGAGTGCGGGCGTCAGGGTCAGCGCCAGGAAGCCCGAGAACAGGATCGAGACCACCATCGTCAGGCTGAACTGCTGGTAGATGATCCCGACCGCACCGGGGAAGAACGCCATCGGCACGAACACCGCCGTGAGCACGAGCGTGATCCCGATGATGGCACCGGTGATCTGGGCCATCGCCTTGCGGGTGGCTTGCTTCGGCGGCAGCCCTTCCTCGGCCATGATGCGTTCGACGTTCTCGACCACCACGATCGCGTCGTCCACGAGGATGCCGATCGCCAGCACCATCGCGAACATCGTGAGCACGTTGATGGAGAATCCGGCCGCGAACATCACCCCGCAGGTGCCGAGCAGCGCGACGGGAACGACCAGGGTCGGGATCACCGTGTAGCGGAAGTTCTGGAGGAACAGGAACATCACGACGAACACGAGCACCATCGCCTCGAGGAGCGTGTGCAGCACCTTCTCGATGGAGACCTTGACGAAGGGCGAGGTGTCGTAGGGAATTTCGTACTTCAGCCCGGGCGGGAAAAAGCGGGCGAGTTCCTCCATCTTGGCGCGGACCGCGGTCGCCGTCGCCATGGCATTGCCGGTGGGCGAGAGCTGCACGCCGATGCCGGCGGCCGGCTGCCCGTTCAGCCTGGTCGAGAAGTTGTAGGATTCACCCCCGACCTCGACCCGGGCCACGTCGCGCAGGCGAACCGAGGAGCCGTCGGTATTCGCACGCAGCACGATCGCGCCGAATTCCTCCGGCGAGGTAAGCTGGCCCTTGACCAGCACGGTCGCCGACAGCTGGGTTCCGATCGGGTTGGGTCTGGCGCCAATTCGTCCGGCTGCGACCTGTGCGTTCTGGGCTGTGATCGCGTCGATGACATCTGTGGAGGTCAGCCCGAGACCGAGCATCTTTTCCGGGTCCATCCAGATGCGCATCGAGCGCTGCGTCGCAAAGAGCTGGGCACTGCCCACACCCGGCACGCGACGGATCTCGCCCAGCACGTTGCGGCTGATGTAGTCGCCGAGGCCGACGGCATCGAGCCGACCGTCTTCCGAGATCAGCACGGCGAAGAGCAGGAAGCTCGTGCCCGCCTGCTCGACCCGCATGCCCTGCTGCACGACGGTGCGCGGCAGCCGCGGCTCCACGCGGCTGATCCGGTTCTGCACCTCGACCTGCGCTTCGCCGATCTCGGTGCCCGGCGCGAAGGTGACCGTGATGTTGATGCGCCCGTTCGCCTCCGAGGTGGACTCGAAATAGAGCAGGCCCGGAACGCCGTTGAGCTCCTCCTCAACGGGGCGGGTGACGCTCTGGTAGATTTCCTCCGGAGAGGCCCCGGGATAGTTGGTGCCGATCGTGATCTGCGGCGGAGCGACGTTCGGATACTGGGCAATCGGCAGCATCGGGATGGCGATGATCCCGGCGAGCATGATGAAGATCGCGACGACCCAGGCAAAGATCGGCCGGTCGATAAAGAAGCTCGGCATCGATCAACCCTGCTTGCCGTTCTCGGCGGCGTCGGACGAGGCGGGCTTCCACGGCTCACCCTTGAAGCGCGCGCCAGGGCGTATTTTCTGGAAGCCCTCGGCGACGACCTCTTCGCCGGGCTTCAGGCCACCGTCGATGACCTGATCGTTGCCTAGCGCTCGGCCCGTCACGACAGGCCGGAGATCGAGCGTGCCATCGTCCCGCAGCACGTAGACGCTTGCCTGACCGCCCCCGTCGCGCTGCACGGCCTGCAACGGGACGGCAATCGCGTCGCTCTGGACGCCGCGCTCGATCAGGACGCGGACATACATGCCCGGCAGGAGGTCGCCGTCCGGGTTTGGAAACTCGCCACGCAGCGTGACCTGCCCTGTCGTCGCGTCGACCGTCGCTTCCGAGAAAAGCAGGCGTCCGGGATGCCGATACTGGCTCCCGTCATCGAACAGGAGCCGGACGTTCGCCGCATCCGGATCGCCCTTGGTGATCGCGCCTTCCTGCAAGGCCCGCCTGAGCCCGAGGAGCTCGCCGGCCGATTGCGTGAAGTCGGCGTAGATCGGGTCCAGCTGCTGGATCGTGGCCAGGCTCTCGGGGGAATTGGCCGACACGAGCGCTCCCTCCGTAATGAGCGCACGGCCGATGCGGCCACCGATGGGGGCGGCAACCTCGGAATACTCGAGATCGAGCTTGGCGGCCGCGAGGCCAGCCCTGGCGATGGCGACATCGGCGTCAGCCTGCGCCAGAGCGGCCGTCGCGCTCTCGAATTGCTGCGCGCTCGCAACGTTGCGCTCGCGCAGCTCGCGCACGCGGTCCGATTGTTGCTGCGCCTGGAGACGGACCGCCTCGGCTCGCTTCAGGGTCGCCTCGGCGCTCTCCACCCGGACCCGAAAAGGCGCCGGGTCGATCCGGTAGAGAACGTCGCCTGCCTTGACGATGCTGCCTTGCGTGAACACGCGTTCGACCACGATACCGGACACGCGCGGCCTCACCTCCGCGATGCGCGTAGGCGCGATCCGGCCCGGCAGATTGTTGGTGACCGGGAGGGGCTTCGGCTCGACCTTGATTGTGCCGACCGCAATCGGCGGCGCCTCTGCAGGAGCCGCGGCCTTGCGGTCCTGATCGGTGCAAGCGCTGACAAGCAACGCGACGAGAATGAACGAGCACAGTCGAGCCTGCACGAAGGTTACCTTGCGCTGTGATTGAGATTGGTGAGGTGAGTCTTGGTCACGTCACCGAGGAACTTTGTTGGGCAGCGCAGCGTCGTGCTCGACGTGCGCCGGTGATTGGGTGCGGAGCCAATCGATCTCACTCAGGACCCGCTCGCGCTGCTCTGGCGGGAAGGCGTGGAGGCCGAACCATTCGAGAAGCGTGAGACCCTCGAGCGCCAGGAAGGCCAGGAGCGCACCGCGCGGGTGCTCCGACGTGGCCTCGATCTCCTCGATCCAGCGACGATAGGCTTCCTGGATCGGGTGCCGCAGCGTCGCGTTCTGCGCGGCCGCGGCGCAAAGGCTGATCGCGACGGCCCTGTCCTCGTCGCTGACGGACCTGACCGCCGCCGCGATGCGCCCTCGAATTGCCGCGTCCGCCCTCTCCCCGATCTGCGCCGTGACCGTCTCGACGCGCTCGGTCTCGGCGGCCACACGCTTCTCGATGATCGCGCGGATCAGGGCTTCCTTGGTGCCGTAGTCGTAGAGGACGCTTGCCTTGCTGATATTCGCCTCGGCCGCGACCGCCTCGAGCGTCAGCTTGGCCGCGCCGTCCCGGCTAACGACGCGCTGCGCGGCATCCAGCACGGCATCTCGGTTGATAACCCTACGACGACCCATTCTCGCTCATTCGAATATCCGACCGGATGGATATTAATTTTCAAGCGCCCGGGCTGTCAAGGAAGCGCTCCTGCTGGGGCTCGCCGATGGGGGCGCCTCAGGATGAATCGGGGGCTTCGGTGGCGCTGCCTGCCTGAGACCTTGAACTTGGCGTGTTCGACACCATCTCTCCGTCACAGGGTTGGGCTCGCCTCTTCGGCTTGAGCGACCCTGTACCTACCGCACCCGTCCCGGCAGACAGTCCGGCGCTGTGATCGTGTAGGGCAGAGGCGCCCGCCGGTGAGAGCCGAGCGGGCGTTTTCATGTCTCGTTCTCGTCGGCTTCCAGAATCGGCTCATCGCCAGCCTGGGCCGGCTCTGGCCCTAATCTCCGACCGCTGCGGCTCCCGGGTAGTGCCGAAATGCCTGGGAGGTAGCCCGCCGGGCCTCAGCCCAGCAGCAGGAGGTTCGCTGCGATCGCGACCGTGCAGACCACGATCTCGGCTATGACGATCTGGAACATGCTCGCCTCCTGGCTCACACCCGGAAACTAAGCCCGCGCGGCCAGCTGTGTCCGTGTCCCGAAACACACAGGGCGAATGTTTCAGAGGAGTCGGTTCGGAAGAATCCCGAGTACAGGTCGGTGCGCGGAGCCGGTTCGCAGGCGCAGAGCCGCCGAGGATTTGCACGGCTACAAACAGCAACGAACGTTAACTCACCCCGGCGCCCATCGGCTCGTCCAGAGCTTCCGCCAGGCCGTGAAGGTTGCCGCGATACTGAACACCCCGAGAACGCTGAAGATCTTGAGCGCGGCGGGGGCGCCGACGACGTTCGCCAGCGATCCCACCAGAACCAGCCCCAAGGGAGAAACGCCGATACAGACTGAAAGGATGCCGAAGGCTGCTCCGCGCAGAGCAGGCGGGACGGCCATGAAAACGAGGGTCGATTGCATGACGCTGAAGCCGGCCCCGCCGAGGCCGACGGCGAGGAGGATCGCGACAGCTGCGACCGGGTCACCCGCGGTTGCGAACGCTCCCATCATGACAGCGAAGATCCCAGCGCCCAGAACGTACAACCGGCCGAACCAGCGCCGCGGAGCAAACGAGCCGATCAGGATCGCGCCAAGAAGGGTCGCGGCACCATCGATGCCGGTCAGTACCCCTGTCCAATCCGGCTTCAGGCGCAACACGTCCTGGCTGATGACCGGGATCAGGCTGACCATCGGCCAGCCAAAGATGTTGAACAGGATGGTGATGAGCAGCAGCCCGCGGAATCGGTCGTTGAGGCTGATTTCGCGCCAGCCGTTGAGCAATTGCGTCAGCACCGGAGTCGCTGTGGTGTTTTGATCCTTCGTCCGAGGCTCAAGAGCAAGGGCTGCCAGAAGCCCAACAAAGTATAGGAGCGCCCCGCAGAAGAAGGCTCCATGGATCCCGGCGGCAACCATCAGGATGCCGCCGATCGCCGGACCGAGAACACGGCTCGCATTGTTGCTGCCGACATCGACGGCCATCGCGGTTCCGAGACGCGACGGGCCGGCGGCCTGCCCCAACAAGGTGCGGCGCACGGGATTGTCGCACGCCCAAGCAATGCCGTTCACAAAACTTGCGATTCCGAGTTGCCAGATCTCAAGCGTCCCCCAGAATGCCAGCGCTGCGATGCTGAGGGACGTCCCCAGGGAACCGATCAGAATAACCATCAAGGCCAGGCGCCGATCGATCACATCCGACCAGGCACCCAAGAAGGCGCCAAAAAGCGCCATCGGAAGCACGCGCCACATCATCATCAGCGCGACTGTGAATTCTGACGAGGTTCGTTGATAAACGAAGACGCTGATCACCAGCGTCTCGAGCCACCTGACCGTGAAGGTCGAGACGCCAATGATCCAGAGCCTGACGAAATCGGGTTCTGAAAAGACGGATCCCGCTCTGGGGGCGCTCTCAGCCCTCTCGTGCGCCAACCAGTTCCTCCCGTCCGACGGCGAGCTTGGAATCGCGCGGGCTGGCCGAGATACCGGCAAGTTACGATCCGCGGCAAGGGGAACGCGCGCCGCCTACACCGTGGATGCGCGGGACCTTGCGGCCGAACAGACGCCGCGCTTACACCCCGCGTTGAGGCAATTTCGGCTCTCGGGCTTGCAGCCGAAGTCCGGCGTTGGCGCGGGCCGGGCCTGAACTTCCGCGCCAGTCCTCCGTCGATCCGACGATCCCGAGCCCTTCAGATCTATCGGATTTCACCGCGAGCAATGAGCGCGATCCCGGCCGCTATGAGGCCGAGGTTGCGGGCTCTGTCGGATGGCCCGCCTCAGCCAGATCCTTAAAGCCACCCAAGTTGAACACTTGCCGGAACCCCATCTCCTGGAGCGTCTTCCCGGCAAGGGCGGAGCGCCCCCCGGACGCGCAGTAGACGAGGACGGTCTTGTCCCTCTGGAAAGCCGGGTCGTGATACTGGCTCTCGGGATCGGCACGGAACTCCAACATCCCGCGTGAGACATTAACGGCGCCCTTGAGCTTTCCAGTCTTCTCGACCTCTGACGGATCGCGAACGTCCACGATCAGAACATTCTGCGCCTTGAGCTTGTCGGCCGCTTCCTGGGGAGAAAGCTTCGGCACGGAAGAGTTCGCTGCCGAAAGCAACTCTTTGACGGTGGTGGCCATCTGACACCTCGCTGATGCTCCTCCCTAAGCCTGACAGAGTAACAGCGCCTCGCCAAATCCGCCCTCCCCGGCTCGTCGTGGCCGCCGTCCCGATCACGAAGAACCCATGACGGCGCTGGTGCCAAGACTTTATCGGCGCAGCTCTTCATCCTCGATGTCGAGAGCGAGCCAGGCATCTCCGTCGCGGCCGTTGTGATCGGGGCGCGGCATCACGGGCGCCAAGGATGTGAATCTCCAGGACCGCGCCTTCGCGACGGAGATCCTCGGGAGAGACTGGCTGCCATGGGGCGCGACCTCGCGGAGGTCGGCGCGTTCGCGACCGAGATCTTCGATACGTTCCCGGCGGTGGGCAGAGTCCTCGGCCGGCTGCTCTGACATACAAGCAACCTGCCGAGCCAGCGCTCCCGCGAGCAGGTTCTCGACATCACCGAAGCCGAGCATGAAGCGACAACGCCGTCTCTCCTCTGTTACCGGCGAATGCCGGGGAGGAGTACGGCCGAAGGGTCATTCCAGTACGACCGGGCGTCAAGGAGCGCTGGACTGAAGCTCGGCTCAAAGCGGGCCCGCAGTCGCAACGGGTCTCGACGGGCCGGCTGTGGCTTCCTCGGTGAGGGCCGGGGATGATCCGGGCTATGCGTGTTCCAGCGTGAGGTGGCGTCCGCGCACCTCCTCGGCCCGGGCAAGCGCGGGACCGTCGCCTTCCCAGACGATGGTCCCGCCGTCGATGATCTGCAGCCGATCGGCTACGGCCATGCAGACATCCAGGCTCTGCTCGACAAGGAGCATGCTAAGGCCCGATCTCTTGAGTTCGCGGACGAGTTCGACCAATCGCTCCACGATGACGGGCGCGAGCCCCTCCGTCGGTTCGTCGAGGAGCAGCACCTTCGGGCCGGTCACGAGGGCGCGGCCGATCGCGAGCATCTGCTGCTCCCCGCCGGACAGTTTCCCCCCCGGCGTACGCCGACGGCCCGCGAGCGCCGGAAACATCGTGAATACATCCGCCGGCTTCCACTGTGCGCCTCGCTGTGCCGCGAGCGTCAGGTTCTCCTCGACGGTCAGCGAGCCGAAGATGCCGCGGTGCTCCGGAACAAGGGAAAGGCCCCGTCGTGCGATCTCGTAGGGCTGAAGGCCCAGCACGTTCTCGCCCCGGAACGTGAGCTTGCCCTCCGTCCGCGCGAGAAGGCCGGTGAGCGCCCGCATGGTGGTGGTTTTCCCCGCCCCGTTCCGGCCGAGCAGGGCGACGAGTTCCCCGTCGTGGATCGTGAGGTTCACACCCTGGAGGATATGGCTCTTGCCGTACCATCCGTTGAGCCCGGCGGCCTCCAGGAGCACTGTGCCGCCGCTCATGCCTGGCTCCCGAGATAGGCTGTGCGCACCGCCGGATCGTTTCGGATCCGGTCGGGGACATCTTCCGCGATCTTGCGCCCCTGGGCCATGACGGTGACGCGATCGGAGATGGAGAGCACGACGCTCATGTTGTGCTCGATCAGGAGCACGGCCATGCTTTTCCTGAGGCCCAGGATGAGTTCCTTGGTCCGGTGGACGTCGTCGATGCTCATGCCGGCGAGCGGCTCGTCGAGGCAGATCATCCTCGGCCGAGCCGCTAGCGCCATCCCGATCTCGAGCGATCGCTGCGCACCGTGCGAGAGATCGCCCGCCCTTGTGGCAGCCCGATCCTCGATGCCGACCTCGCGAAGGATCTGCGCGACCTCGTCCGCGATGTCGCGCCGGGCGGCGGGTGAGCGCCAGAAGACCCACGCCTCGCGGTGGTGGCGCGCCTGCACGGCCAGGCGGACGTTCTCGGCCACGGTCAGGGCGGGATAGATGTTCGTCACCTGAAATGAGCGGGCCATGCCGGCCCGCACACGCCGGTGCCCGGACGCGCGGGTAACGTCCTGGCCGGCAAAGCGAATTGTCCCGGCGTTCGGGCGGCGAACCCCGGTCACCGCGTTGAAGAAGGTCGTCTTCCCAGCGCCATTCGGGCCGATCAGGGCGTGGATGGTATTCGGCAGGACGAAGACGGACATGTCGGTCAGCGCCTGGAAGTCGCCAAACCGAACGCCGATGCCGTCGGCCAGGAGAATCGGCTCAGCCATCGGCGCGCCTCCCGGCAAGCCGCGCCCCGATGCTCCACAATCCTCCAGGGAGATAAAGCACGATCGCAATCAACAGGAGTGCGATCAGCGCGAGCCAGCGTGCCCAGAGCTCCGAAAGAAGCTCGGACACAAGCGTGTAGAAGCCCGACCCGACGAGCGCTCCCGCGGGCGAGCCAACACCACCGATGATGGCCATCACCAGGATGCGCTGGCTCATCTCTAGCTCGATGTTGTTCGGCGGCACGAAGCCCAGGAAGGCGGCATGAAGCCCGCCAGAAAGGCCCGCAATTCCGCCAGCAACGGCGAGCGCCACGATCTTGTAGAGCTTCACGTCGTAGCCCATCGCTTCGCTTCGGGCCTCGTTCTCCCGAATGGCCGTCAGTACGGTGCCGAGCGGCGAGCTGTTGATGCGCTGGACGGCCAGGAAGGCCAGGAGGAATGCGCCGGCGCTGAGGAGATAGAACGAGAGTGCGGAGGCGATCGGCAGGCCGAAGAGAGTGAATGTCCGTGACAGGCCCGAGAAGCCGTTCTCGCCGCCCGTCACATCCTTCCAGGCGAGCATGGCGAAAAAGCCCATCTGCGCGAAGGCCAGCGTGAGCATAACGAAATAGACGCCTTGGCGTCGGACGATCACGGCACCGAGGACGCCGGCGAGCAGCGCCCCGGCAACGGTCGCAGTCACGAGCGTAGGCCCGAGCCCAAACCCGGCATCCCGGAGCAGGATCCCAGCCGCGTAGGAGCCGACGCCGAGATACAGGCCCTGCCCAAAGGACAGGAGGCCGACCGAGCCGAGCAGAAGCGTGACGGACAGCGTCGCGGTGGCAAAAATCGCGACCTGGCTCGCCAACGTCGTCGGAACAAAGATCGGTAAGGCGACCAGCACGGCGACGACGATCGCCGTTGTCACGTCGGGAAAGCGTTGGGCCCCCATCTCAGAAGCGCCCCAGCAGGCCCGATGGGCGGGCAAGGATCACGAGCGCCATCGCGGCATAGATCATCAATTGAGCGCCCTGGGGCCAGAGGGTGCTCATGATGGACTGCACCAGACCGATCAGGAGACCGCCGACCAAGGCGCCGGAGAGAGTTCCAAGGCCACCTACGACGATGACCACGAAGGCGATGCCGAGCGCCTCGACACTCATGAAGGGCTCGACGCCGCGCAGCGGGGCGGCCAAAACGCCTGCCAGACCGGCAAGCGCCCCGCCAAGGGCGAAGGTCGCCATGAACACCCGGTCGACATTGATCCCGAGCAGACCGACCATCTCGGCGCTTTCCGATCCCGCACGCAGGACGGCGCCGAGTTTCGTGCGTTCGACGACAAACCATAGCCCGACGGCGACGATTGCCGCGACCAACACGACCGCGAGGCGGTAGGCCGGATACACATAGGGGCCCAGAAAAACGACCCCGGACAGCGCGGCCGGCACGGGGACGTTCTGCGCCAGGGGTCCGAACACCACGATCACCATCTCCTGGAGGAACAGGGCAACCGCAAACGTGATCAGGATCTGGACTTCATGCGGCATTCGGTAGGTGTGCCGAAGCAGGACACGCTCCACGATCACGGCAAGAAGCGCCACCGAGAGAGGCGCCACCACGAGCGCGATCCAGATGCTTCCGGTCGAACGCGTGATGGCAAAGGCCATGTAGGCGGCGACGAGGTAGAAGGCCCCATGCGCGAAGTTGACGAAGCGCATGAGGCCGAAGATCAGCGTCAAGCCGACCGACAGGAGGAAATAGATCATCCCGATGCCAAGGCCGTTCAGGACTTGGAAGACGAGAAGTTGCATCGACATCGGGTGAACTCGCTACCGGTATCCGGTCAGGCCATCTTGCAGCCGGTCTTCTCCGGCGGAAGGAAAGCCTTTGTGGCGGCGACGATCTCGGCGTAGTCGTTCTTGTCCTTCATGGCGCTCTTCGCCTTGCCGAGCATCAGGTAGTAGTCCTTGATGACCTGGTGATCCTCGGGACGGACGACCTCGGTGCCAGTCGGGCCTTCGTAAGTCATCCCCTCCAGCGCCTTGATCACGGCTGGAACGTCCGTGGTCCCCGCCTTGATGATGCCCTCGATCAACACCTGCGCCACCGCGTAGCCGCAGGCATGGAGGTAGTTCGGCACGTCGCCCGTCTTGGCCTTGACGACATCGGCCACGACGCGCGCGCCCGGCGTGTCGACGCCGTGCCAGAAGTTGCAGCCGAAATAGACGCCCTCGCAATTGTCCGGACCGAGCGCCTGGTATTGGTCGAGGCCCGTGGACCAGATCGCGAGGATCTTCGTGTTGCGCTTCATTCCGAAGCTGATGGCCTGACGGATCACGTCCACCGTCTGGTTGCCGAAGTTGCAGATCGCAAGCACGTCCGGATTGGCCGCGAGCGCGGTTGCGATGTAGCCAGAGTATTCACGGTCGGCGAGCGAGTGATAGCTGTTCCCGACGTGCTGGATCCCCTTCTCCTTGAAGATCTCCTTGCAATTCGTCAGCAGGCTGTCGCCGAAGACATACTGGCCGGTGATCGTGTACCACTTCTTCGCATTCGGGAATTTTTCGAGCAGAGGACGCACCGTGGCGTTCACGGCGCTATAGCTCGCGACCGGCCAGCGGAAATTCGACTTGTTGCAATCCTTGCCGGTCGATTCGTCCGCGCCGGCCTCCTGCACATAGACGCCGCCGCGCGCGTAGACCTCTTTCTGCACCGCCAGCGCGATCGCCGAGTTCGTGCAGCCGATGATGTGCTTTACGCCTCGCTGGGTCATCACCTCCTGGACTTTACGGACGGCCTCACCCGGGTCGCCTCGATCGTCGAGGAGGATGTAGTTCAGCTTCTTGCCAAGGACGCTGTCGTACTTCTCCACGGCCCAACGACTGCCGTCGTTCAGCATGGTGCCGACATTCGCGAAGGTGCCGGACAGCGAATACACGGCCGCGATGTCGATCGTGTTCGCCTGGGCCGAGGCATGCCGGAGGAAGGGGGGCGCGGCGAGCGCGGCCGGCGACGCCGCTATCCCGCCGAGGAGTGTTCTGCGATCGATCCTCATGACTGACCTGTCTCCACTCTGTCCGTGATTGGCGCGGAGGCCGCGCGGGCGCGCTTCTCGAGCCACCACCCCCAGGACGGGGGCCAGCTCGCGAAGGACGTATCGTGGCCGAGCGCGCGGGCGGCGTGCAACGGCCAGTGCGGGTTCATCAGTGCCTCGCGCCCGATCGCAACGAGGTCCGCGCGCCCTTCGACGACGACGGACTCGGCGAAGGCAGGGGTCGTGATCAGCCCGACCGCCATCGCGGCAACCTCCGCCTCCAGGCGGATGCGCTCGGCATAGGGCACCTGATACCCCTCCGGACGGCGGATCATCTTCGTGGTCGTGCGCTCGCCGAGGCCGCCCGAGGAGCAGTCGATCACGTCGACGCCGACCTCCTTCAACCGGCGCGACAGTGCGACGGAATCGTTCAGCGTCCAGCCGCCTTCCTGATCGTCCACGCAGGAAAGGCGCACAAAGAGCGGCAGGTCCGCGGGCCAGGCTGCGCGGACAGCCTTGCTGACCTCGAGCAGGAGACGGATGCGGCCTTCGAAATCCCCGCCCCAGCGGTCGTCGCGCTTGTTGCCCAGCGGCGACAGGAAGCTGTGCAGGAGGTAGCCGTGGGCGCCGTGAATATCGAGGACCCGGAAGCCCGCGGCCGCGGCCCGGCGGGCGCCCGCCGCATAGGCGGCGATCAACTCCTCGATACCGCGCTCATCGAGCGCGTCCGGCGTGTGCCAGCCTGGATTGGCCGGAATGGCGCTCGCCGCCACGGTGGTCCAGGGAGCCTCGCCTCGCGCTGCGGTGCTCTCATCGAGGGGACTGTAGCCCTGCCAGGGCCGCGATACGCTGCCCTTGCGGCCCGCATGGATGAGCTGCGTCGCAGGCACCGCGCCGGCCGCCGCGATTGCAGCGACGATCGGTTTCAGCGGTGCGACATGCTCGTCCGACCAGATGCCGAGATCATGATGGGTGACGCGGCCCTGAGCGGTGACAGCCAGAGCTTCGGTGAAGACGAGACCGGCGCCGCCGATCCCGAGCCGGCCGTAGTGCTGGAGGTGGAAGTCGCGAGGGAATCCGTCGTCGCCGGCTACGTATTGCTGCATCGGGGAGACCACCACCCGGTTCGGGATGGTCACCCCGCGCAGCGTCATCGGCGTGAAAAGATGCGGCAGGTCGCTCATCCGGCAAATCCCATGCGATCGCGAAGCCAGGCCCAGGCAATTCCGGCATGGATTGCGGGCCCTCTCAGTTGATGAAACGGAATGGGCGCCAGCGTTGTGACCGGCAGCGGGTGGGCCAGGCCGTCCAGCGCCCTCGCGGCGAGCCATCGGCCCATCAAGGTGGCCATGGCGACCCCGCGCCCGTTGTAGCCGAGCCCGATCAGCAATCCCGGTTCAGGCTCGTGAATGTGCAGCAGCCCGTCCAGCGTTAGTGCAACCTGCCCGGACCAGCGATGCGCGATGGCAAGGCCCTTCGTCTCGGGAAAGGTCCGATGCATCGCGTTGATGAGCGCCTGGAAAAAGGCCGGGTTCTGTCTGTCCCCGATCGCTCCCCTCCCCCCGAACACGAGCCGCCCATCGGGCGACTGGCGAAAGTAGAAGGCGAGCCGGCGCGTCTCCGACCCGCAGATGCCGCCCGGCATGATGCCTGCGGCGAGACCGGACGGAAGCGGCTCGGTAGCGACTTGGGCGCTCTGAACGCAGATCAGAGTCTGGGCGAGCCCTTTGACCAGCCCGTCGGCGTAGCCGTCCTGGCCGATGATGACATGCCTCGCCGCGATCGTGCCCTGCGAGGTGGTGATCTTCCAGCCGGCCCCGTCCCTGGTGAGAGCCGTCGCGGTAATCCCCTCGTGGAGCCTGGCTCCGGCCTGCTGGGCCGCTCGGGCGAGCCCTCGCACGTAGGAGAGCGGCTGTAGCGTGCCGGCGCGCCGGTCGATCCAGCCGCCCAGATAGGCATTGGTGCCGGTGAGGCGCGCGACGGCAGTCGCGTCGAGCCGCTCAGCAGGCGCGCCGAGGGCCGCCCACTCGCCTGCGCGCTTCTGGACGCGAACGAGCGCGGGTTCGGCATGCGCGGCTTGTATCCAGCCCCCGCGTACGGGTTCGCAATCGATCCCGTGGCGCCCGACGAGATCGAACACCAGGTCCGCCGCCCCGCCAACCTCCTCCGTGAGGCGGCGGCCAGTCTCTTCGCCATAGGCGGCGAGCATCTCGGACGGGTCGAGCTTCAGGCCCGGTATGACCTGCCCGCCATTTCGGCCGGAGGCGCCCCAACCCACGCGGTGGGCCTCGATGAGCGCCACGCTGTTGCCGCGCTCTGCCACGGCAAGGGCCGCGCTTGCGCCTGTGAACCCGCCGCCGACGACGACCACGTCAACGGTCGAGCCTGACGCGAACGCGTCGCCCGACGGTGCAGGCTCGCGAGCCGTTGTCGTCCAGAGCGCGTCGCGAACGCTGTCCGCCGAGGAGTGCATGCTTAGGCGGAGGCGTCTTGCCGGTGCCAAGACCGGGCGACCGCGTCCGAGATGATCCCGTCCTCGAGATCGGCCGCAACGCTCTCCGGCGAACGCTCCTTCGGGCTGCCGTAGCCACCTCCGCCGCCGACCGCCAGCGTAACGACATCCCCGCGCTTGAGATCCATGGCGTCCTTCGAGCGAAGCTTGATCACCTCGCTCCCGCGCCTCACCTCGCAGTACCCCGTTGCGCCCGGAAGGCCGCCAAAGAGCCCCTCGGCCGAGCGCCGGAAGCGGTCGCTGTAGAGGGAGATCCTCACGTCGTCCTTAAGCGCTTCGAAGCTGCGCACGAACCCGAGACCGCCACGGCTGCGGCCGTGGCCGCAGCTGTCGGTGCGCATCGCGTATTCCACGACGCGGAAGAAGGAGAAGTCCTGGTCCAACGCCTCGACCGGCGTGTTCGAGCAGTTCGAGAGCGGGTTGTCGACGGCATCGCAGCCGTCCTTGTCCAGCCCGGCCCCGAAGCCGCCGCCGAATATCTCAAGGTAAACCGACCAGCCGTTCTCGCCGAGATGCGACAGAACGAAGGACGTCGTCGTATCGAAGCCGCAGGCGATCACCTTGTCCGGGACAGCCTGCGAGAGCGCCTTCATGATGGCGTTCCAGGCGCGGGAGCAGACCTCCATGCGAGCTCGCACCGGCGCCGGATGGCGCGGATTCAGCATCGTGCCGAGCGGGGCCGTGACCTTGATCGGCCTGAATGCGCCGGCATTGAACGGGATGTCAGGGCTTGTCAGCGCGGCCTTGAGGCAGGACAGCGCCGCCGAAACGGTCGCGGCGAATGGCGCGTTCAGGTTGCGGCGGACCTGTTGCGCCGTTCCCGTGAAATCGATCTCGGCGGAATCGCCTTTGATCGTGAGCGTCGCTCGGACGGGAAGCGGGGTATCCGACAGGCCGTCGTCATCGACCGCATCCTCGCCCGTATAGACACCGTCGGGGATCTCGCGCAGCGCGGCCCGCATCCGGGCCTCCGAGTAGTCGAGCAAGGCCGCCATCACGGCGGTGATCTTTTCCGCCCCGTAGCGCTCTGCCAGTTCGGTCACGCGCTGCGCTCCGATCGCGTTCGCGGCGATCTGGGCGTCGAAATCCCCCATCGTCTGGTGAGGCACACGCACGTTGGCCCGAAGCAGGCGCTCGAAGGCGCCGCCGTGCCAATCCCGCTTCATGTTGAGCTTGAGCGGCGGGATGATGAGCCCCTCCGCATAGACGTCGGGCGCACCGATGTTCAGTCCGGGATCACCGCCGCTGATGTCGAGGTGGTGGGCGACGGAGGCGGAGAAGCCGATGACCTTCCCGTCCACGAGGATCGGGTGGAAGAAGAAAACGTCCTGGAGGTGCTGCCCCCCGGAATATGGGTCGTTGATGACGAAGAAGTCGCCCTCCTCCAGCGTCTCGTTGGGATAGAGGCGGGTGCAGGGCTGAAAGACATGGCCGATCGTGCCGAGCTGCATGGGGATCAGCTCCGCCTGCGCGATCGTATTCCCCTGCGCGTCCAGGAGAGCGGCCGAGCCGTCCCGGGCTTCGCGCAGCACGGTGGAATACGCGGAGCGGATCAGCTTGGCGCCCATCTCGCGCGCAGCCGCGATCAACGATTGGCTGATGATCGCGTAGTCGACCGGATCCAGTGGCTTGCGCTCAGTCATCGGCTCAGGCCTTCCGCATGATGATGTTGCCGGGCTCGTCGCGCTCCGCATGCCAACCGGGCGGCACCCAAAGGGTCGAACTGTAGCCCTCGATCATGGCTGCGCCCTCGACGGCGCGGCCGGGCCTGAGGGATGCGGCCTCGACGAGCCTCGCCTGCACGGCGCCCCCGGGTGTCCAGACTTCGATCTCTCCGGGACCTTTCAGTTCGGAGGGCCGCTCGCGGAACTCCGGAAGACTGTCCAGGCGTCGCCGGACGCCGAACCGGAGACCCACGATTTCCACCTTCCGGCCGGGCTCCCCACCATGGAAGTAAATGCGGCGGTGGGCGATGCTAAACTCCTCGGCCAAGTCCGAAGGCTTGAGGCCCATCAGCCTGCCGGGATCGATCTCGACCGGGATCTCGAACGCTTGCCCGACGAATCGCATCTCGGCCGTGAGCTCGAACACGAGCGCACCGTCGAGGCCCAGATCGCGGAACTCGCGTTCCGCATTCTCGCGAAAGCGGGCAAATTCCTCGCGAAGCATCGCGGGCGCATCGTCCGACAGCGCGACCCGGCGTGTCACGCCCGCAACCCGCACGTAATCGGCGGCAAGGAGCCCGAAGGCCGAGATCACACCCGGATTGGGCGGCACCACGATCTCCCGCACCCCCAGCTCCTCGGCGATCTCGGCCGCAAGGAGCGGACCGGCGCCGCCGAAGGGCAGGAGCGCGTAGTCGCGCGGATCTCGGCCGCGCTCGGTCGATACGAGCTGGACGGCGCGCACGATGTTGGCGACCGCGAGCCGGATCGCCGCCGCCGCCGCGTCCCTGACCGGGATGCCGAGCTTCGCGGCGATCTCCTCGAATGCTTGGTGAGCCCTGTCGGCATCCAGCATCATCGTCCCGCCGAGGAACGCCTCCGGCCGGATGGTTCCGCGAACGACATGCGCATCCGTGACGGTCGGCTGCGTGCCGCCCCGGCCGTAGCAGGCCGGACCGGGATTGGCGCCGGCGCTACGCGGGCCGACGCGCAGCATGCCGCCGTCGTCGATCCATACGAGCGATCCGCCGCCGGCGCCCACGCTCACGATGTCAAGCACGGGCGTGCGGATCGGCAGCCCGTCTACCTCCGTCTCCGGCGAGACGGAGGGGACGCCCGCCTGGACGAGGCAGACATCCGTGGACGTGCCGCCCATGTCGAATGTGATGACGTCCCGCCGGTTCGAGCGCTCCGCCTGGCGGATCGCGCCGACAACGCCCGCGGCCGGCCCGCTGAAAAGCGCCGTGATCGAGTTGCGCCGCATGGCCACGGCTGGAAGGCGGCCGCCATTCGACTGCATGACGCTGAAGCCGCCGGAGAAGCGGGCCTCGGCGAGCGTCGCCTCGAACCGGGACAGGTACCCGTCGATGACAGGCTGTACATAGGCGGAGAGGACCGTCGTCGAGGCCCGCTCGAACTCGCGGAACTCGCTCGCCACCTCATGTGAGCAGGCGACCCTTACCTGGGGCAGTGCCTCGGCGATGATCGCCTTGAGCCTCGCCTCATGAGCGGGGGCCGCGTAGGCCGATAGGAGGCATATGGCCACCGCTTCGTAGCCGCCTGCGGCAAGCTGCGGAAGGAGCTTGCCGCGGACCTCGTCCTCGTCAAGGGAGAGGATGACCCTGCCGCTCGCATCGACGCGCTCGCTGACTTCCAGGCAGTCCTTCCGGCGGACCGGCGGCTCCGGCTTCGCATAGTGGAGGTCGTAGATGTTGCGCCGATCATGGCGCTGAAAGAACAGGATGTCCCTGAAGCCGCGGGTCGTGACGAACGCGACCTTCGCGCCCTTGCGCTCGAGGATGGCGTTGGTGGCGACGGTGGAGCCGTGGACGAGATCCGACATGCCCTCGGCGGCGATCCCGGCGGCTTGCAACGAGTTGAAAGCCCCGATCTCCGGCGATCTTGGCGTGCTCGGGACTTTGACGACCTCGACCCTGCTGCCGTCCACGGCAACCAGGTCCGTAAAGGTGCCACCAACCTCGATACCGACCCGCATACCCCCTCCCTGGCTGCGATTTCAGAGATTGGGCCAGAACTGGCCGAGGATTGCAACCCTGTTGAAAATCAGACCTCGAAGTTTCATGCTTGCTGCAAGGTCTGTCGGATCCTGGGGTATCATGGTCCGCGGGAGGCTTGCCTGCATGGTTAGACAGGGTCAGACGATGGCGGCGAGCGATGCCGAGGATGACGGGATTGGCCGCAAGCTCCGGCTCAGGCGGGCCATCAAGGGCCTCTCGCTTCAGGAGGTAGCGGACCGGGCCGAGATCTCGATCGGCCTTCTCAGCCAGATCGAGCGTGGCGTCACGATGCCGTCACTGAAGTCGCTGCGCCAAGTCTGCGCCGCGCTCGACATGCCTGTCGGCTGGCTCTTCGACGTGCCGGGGGGCGAGCACGGCGACGTGGTGGTGCGAGCATCCTCCCGCCGGGTGATGACCCTCGGCCCCAAGGGCATGACGAAGGAATTGCTCTCGCCCGACTCGGTCCCGGGCGTCCAGATGATCCGCATCCTCATCCAGCCGGGCGGGGGCTCGGGTGATCTGCCCTACAACAACGAGGCCGGCGCGAAATGCGGGACGGTTCTCGCGGGCACGCTCGGACTGGAGGTGGATGGCACGGAGTACCAGCTTGCGACAGGAGACAGCTTCGCCTTCCCGGCAATCAAGCTGCACCGCTTCTGGTGCGTCGGCGAGCAACCGGTCGACCTCATCTGGGTCGTGACGCCCGCCGTCTACTGAGGAGCCGGCCAGCGAGATAAGGCGGCGTCAGGCGCCGCCCTCGTGGGCTGCAGACCATGCCTCCGCCACCTCCGTCCCGGTCGCGAACCAGACATTCGGGAAGGTGCGGATGAAGGCGACGAGTTCGCGGATCAGGTTCAGGCGGCTCGGCCGACCGCTGACCTGAGGGTGGAAGATGATGTCGTAGAGGCCGCCCCAGCGATAGATCTCGCGGAACTCCTCCTTGAAGATGGACAGCATGTGCTCGTTGGTGAAGATCGGCCGCGGGTTCTTCACCGAGAACAGCGCATAGGGCGCATCGTCCAAGCTCCAGTGCCAGGGTAGCTCGATCGGTCCCTTCGATCCGTCCGGCATGGTGTGCCGATAGGGGTTCACGTCGTCCATCAGCGACGAATCGTAGAGAAAATCGAACTGCTGAAGCAGCTTGAACAGGTTGGCCGAGACCTCGCCGGCGGGCGACCGGTATCCCTTGGGCACGATCCCTAGCCGCGCCTTCAGCGCGCTGAGGCCCCTCTCCATTTCCTCCATCTCGGCCGCCGGATCGTTCTCGATCCAGCGATGCGAATAGCTGTGATGGGCGATCTCGTGCCCGGCCTTCAGCACCATCTCGGCGCGGTCCTGGTGATTCTCGACCGTCCAGCCGGGAATGAAGAACGTGCTCTTCACGTCGGCTTCTGCGAGCACGTCGAGGATCTTCGGGACACCGACCTTCGCGCCGTATCGCCCCTGGCTGAGCACGCCCTGGCGAGTAGCATTAGCCGGATCGCGGGAGGTCCAGAGGGTCTCGGCATCGAAGTCGAAGGTCAGCATCACGGCGCAGCGCGCGCCGTTCGGCCACCGAACGCTCATGTCCCACATGGTCGATTTTGCTCCTCAGACGTCATCCCAGCGACGCCTAGCGGCCAGGAAGCCGCCATCGACGGGGAGAACCACCCCTGTGACGAAGGACGCGTCGTCTGAGGCCAGGAATGCAATGGCCGCCGCGAGTTCCTCCGGCTCGGCATAGCGCCCCAGCGGGGCGCTATCGACCAGCATCCGCCTGTAATACGGATCCTTGAAGTGGTTCTGCGTCATCGGAGTCAGCACGACCCCGGGGGCTACCGCGTTCACGCGAATGCCTTTCGGGCCGAGATCCGCCGCAAGCTGACGGGTCACTTGCGCGACCCCGCCTTTCGCAGCCGCATAGGCCGTGCTCCCGGGATAGCCGATGATTCCAAAGATCGATGACACGTTCACGATGGCGCCGCCGGGCTGGGAGAGATGCGGGAGCACAGCCCGCGTCACGCGCAGCACAGAAGTGAGGTTCGTGTCGATGAAGCGTGCCAGAAGCGCGTCATCGGAATCTTCGAGGGCTTTCGAGCCGCCGATCCCGGCGTTGTTCACCAAGACGTCGATCCGGCCGAAAGCGTCGAGCGCGGTTTTCACAAGGCTCTCGCCGGCATCGGCGGCCGTGATGTCTAGAACGGCAGGAATGCCGATACCGGCAGCCGTCTCCTCGACCATGTCCTCGCGATCCGCGAGCAGCACCCTCGCACCCTCGGCCGCAAGTCGCCGCGCGGTCGCCGCCCCGATCCCCCTCGCCGCCCCCGTTACGATTGCGACCCGTCCGTCGAAGCGCGTTGTCTGAGGCATCGTCCTTCCGGGTACATACGACCAGCTTCGCGACCGTACTCGGAATGAGTTCAGCTATCCACCTTCCGGAACCATCGGCCGCGCGATCGCGGCCGGCGGATCCACTGCGCTGAACGGCACATCCGCCCTCGCGGTCGAGGCTCAACCTGCCGGGTTGCTGCCGTCGGCCCTGGAACACTGGTACGATGAGTTTCCGGTCGTCTCGCCCGGTCTGGAAATCTCGACAGCGTGGCGCGTCGCCGGGATTCCGCTCGGCATCACGCTGATGCTCGTGGTCTTGGCCGTGAAGCTGTGGCAGGACGTCTCGAAGCGTGACCTGCTGACGGCCCTCCTGGTCGTGGGAGCGGCGATCGGCACCTTGTGGCTGCTCTCTCCCGTTTTCGCCGGGCTTGGGAAAGCCAATATCCTCATCCTTCTCGTCGCGATCATCGCGGTCTGCCTGGCGATCGGGGTGCCGATCGCCTTCTGTTTCGGCGCGGGCGCGATGGCGTTCTTGGTGTTCTCGACCAAGCTTCCGGCGACCGTCATCGTGGGGCGGATGGACGAGGGCATGTCGAGCCTGATCCTGCTCTCGGTGCCCGTCTTCGTGCTGCTCGGATGCATCCTCGATGCAACCGGGATGGGCAAGGCGATCGTCGACTTCCTCGCCTCGCTCTTCGGACATGTGCGAGCTGGCATGTCCTACGTCATGCTCGGGTCGCTCTACCTCGTCTCCGGCATCTCCGGCTCCAAGGTGTCTGACATGGCGACCGTTGCTCCGGCTCTGTTCCCGGAGATGAAGCGGCGCGGCAACAAGCCGGAGGAGATGGTCGCGCTTCTCGGCACGGGGGCCATCATGGCCGACACCGTCCCACCGTCGATCGTGCTGATCGTCATTGGCTCCGTTGCAGGAATCTCGATCGCCGCACTCTTTGCCAGCGGCTTCGTTGTTGCCTTCTTCCTCCTCGTGATCCTGGCGGCGGCCGCTCGCTGGAAAGCCCGCGGCGAGCTGATGCAGGGCGTGCGGCGGGCGCCCTTCCGCCTCATCGGCAAGGCGCTCGTCATTGCCGCCCCCGCGCTGGTGCTACCATTCCTGGTTCGTGGTGCGGTCACCGAGGGCATCGCAACCGCGACCGAGGTTTCGACCATAGCGGTCGTCTATGCGCTTATCGCCGGAATGCTGCTCTACGGCGGCATCAAGGCGCGCGACATGTACCGTATGCTGGTCGAGACGGCCGCCATGACGGGCGCGATCCTGATCATCCTCGGAACCGCATCCGCCGCGGCCTGGGTCCTCACCCAGACGGGTTTTGCGCAGTACCTTGCGGAGGTCATGAAGGGCCTCCCGGGAGGCTGGATCGTCTACATGGGCGTGACGATCGCGGTGTTCCTCACGCTCGGCTGCCTCCTCGAGGGCCTCCCGGCGATCGTGCTGCTGGCACCCCTGATGTTTCCCATCGCAAAGGATCTGGGCATCCACGGTGTCCACTACGCGATGGTCGTCGTGGTTTCGATGAACATCGGGCTGTTCGCACCCCCCATCGGCATCGGCTACTACATCGCCTGCTCCATCGGGAAGGTCGATCCGGACGCCGCTATGAGGACGATCTGGTTCTATCTGGGCGCCCTGGTGCTGGGTCTGATCGCCATCGCGCTCGTTCCCGCGATTTCGATCGGGGTGCTCTGAGACCTTCGAACGCGGCCGGCGCGGCGAGCAGAGCCTGTCAGATTCCAAGCCGGAGCGGGACACCCCGCTTCGTTGGCCGGGAAGATCGTCACGCACCCGTGCGGCCTGAGCGCCAGTGACGAGCAGCTTACGGGGTCGGTGAGAAGGCGGGACCGATCGCCAACTCCATTACGGGCTCCGGAACAGGAACTCCTCCCCAAATCCAGGTCGCGAACGCGGCGGAGATATTCCGCCAGATCTGTACAGATGCCGGAAGCTGCGATCTTCAGGTCATCGTGCAACTCGAATGCTAACGCTCGGAGTTCGGCAGTTGAGCGATGCGCGGCCAGTGTCTTGATTTGGGTCATCTCTCCGCCGGCGAGCCACATTCATGGGATGGCCTTCCGAGGTGGCTCACACTGACCTTTCACCAAATGTGCCCCGACACTACTCGAACAGGCCGATCGCGCCCTGCGCCCATATCGTGGCCGCAATAGCGACGATCACGGCCGTCAGCGCGTACCGGTGCGTTGGCTCCTGGATACTGATGGCTACAATCTCGTAGGCGAGACCGGTGCTGCCGAGGAGAACGGCGGCGAGGAGGAAGTCTGTTGCGCTCCAGGCCACCTCATCGGTGATCTGCATCGCCAGAAGCGGCGCCAGGAGGAGCGCCGCAATGCTGGTGCCAATCACCACTCTCCGTCTCACGGGCGCGGAGAAGCCTCTCAGCGGGGTTCTCACGGGAACATTCTCCTCGCACGCTGTGAAACTCTCTTCGATTGCCCGGCTTCGCTGACCTCTGAAGAGATAGTGCCCCTCCGCGCCACTAGGCGAATGCGCCTCCCAGTTAAGCCGGATTGTGCTCTCCTGCGGCAAGGCGGAACCATCCTGGTCCCGTTCACCGCCGAGGACGAGATCTTCCCGAGGGCCCGCCATGTTCGAGGTGGCGGTCGGGGGACGTCTTGAACAGCCGCCCAAGTGCGAGTTCGTGTGCCTCAAACGGTGCCGGCAATGTGTAATCCTAGAACCTTCAACCTTCACGCCGCCGCGCAATCTTATCCTGGATCGTGAACCAGGCGAAGACCGCCGGCATGAACCAAGGGGTGCCGTTGTAGGCGGGAATGGCTGGAGGCGGGCGGCAGTCCAGCTCTGAGTGTGCATCCTTGTCGCCGAGCAACTGAAGGGCGACCTTGCGTCCCGCCCATCTCGCCCAGACCACGCCCGACCCGCAGTAGCCGCAAGCGTAGCGCTTCGATTGGTGCGAGAACACCCGAGGAAGGTTGTCCCGGTTCATCGCCACATGGCCAAACCAGCTGTGCGCGACGTCCACGTCCGATAGTTCGGGAAAGACGTCGACCATCGCACGCCGCAGGCTCTGGATCGGCCAGGCCGGATCGCCGGCGATCGTGCCGTCCCGCCCGCCGAAGAGGATCCGGGTGCCGTCGGGCGAAGGGCGGTAGTAGTAGTGAAGCTTCCGCGTCTCGGCGCACATCATGCCCCGCGGCATGAGCGTCTTCATGAGATTGTCGGACAGGGGTGCCGTCGCGATCATGCGACTGCGGACGGGCACCATCCGCCGCTGGAGCCACCGGTCGACGGTATCGGTGTAGCCGTTGGTCGCGAGGATGACCTCACGGGCGCGGACGAGCCCACGGGCCGTCTCAACCAGAAAGCCTGCCCCTTCGGGGCTGATGCGGCCAACCGCGGTCTCGCCATGGATGGATGCTCCGGCCTCCTTTGCGACCCTCAGCATGCCGGCGTGGAATTTTGCGGGGTGCAGGCCGCCGATATCCATGCGGACCGCCCCGCCTCGATAGTAGTCGGTCCCAAGGAAGGCGGTCTGTTCCGCACGCGGGACGGCGTACGCCTCGATGCCCAGCATCTGCCTGAGGCGATCGGCCTCGCGGGCCAGGCCCTCGTAATCGCCGCTCGCCGACGCTCCCTTGAACTGTCCCGTGAGCGCGAAGTCGCACTCGATGCGTTCGTCGGCGATGAAGCGGGCGAGGTCCTCGCGGGCGAGCTTTGCTTCGCGCTGGAGCGCCTCTGCGCCCGCCTCGCCGAACCGCCGCACGAGGGTCGCATGGCTGGGCCGCAGGTTTCCGCTCGCGATGCCGCCGTTCCGCGTGGACGCTCCCTCGCCCGGCTTCTGCCGGTCGAAGACCTGGACGGAGCGCCCGGCGCGGGCGAGCGTGATGGCGGCGCTGAGGCCCGTGTAGCCGGCGCCCACGATGGCCACGTCGCAGGCTGGATCGACGGGCTGCTGCGGCTCGGACCCGACCGGGGCCTCGCGCCACCAATAGACCTGCCCGGAGATCATGGCCCGCTCCCTGTCGCGTCAGGCGGCTTCGGTCGTCGAAGGCCACCGGGTGACGAACCCCATCCGGCGGTCACTCGCGAGTTCGGCCGGCGAGCGTTCGGCGGGGTCGCCGTAACCGCCTCCACCGCCCGTCCGAAGGACGAGCAGATCGCCCTTCCGCAGCATGACCGTGTCCTTCGATCGGACCGGGATGCGTTCCTCTCCGCGCTCGATCGTGCAGCTTCCCGTCGTGCCGCTCTCACCCCCCGCAAGGCCCGAGGGCGGAATGCGGAACCGGTCGGCATAGATGGAGAACTTCACCCCGTCCTCGAGCACCCGGTAGGAGCGGAAGAAGCCGAGCCCGCCGCGATGGCGGCCCGGTCCTCCGGTATCGGGCAGGAGGCCGTAGCCCTCGACGCGGAAGAAGTCGAAATCCATGTCGAGCGCCTCGATCGGCACGTTCGTGCAGTTCGAGAGAGGGCCGGCGACCGCGTCACAGCCGTCGCCCTCGATCGAGCCTCCCCAGCCGCCGTTGTGGATCTCGAGGTAGACGCTGTAGCGCCCGTCCCGGAGTTGGCTGAGGCAGGTCGCGACCGTCGTATCGAAGCCGCAGGCCGCGACGCGGTCCGGCATCGCCTGGCCGAGCGCCTTCACGACGCAATCATAGGCCCGGTAGATCGCCTCCATGCGGGCCCGCACCGGCGCCGGGAAGCGCGGGTTGAGCAGGCAGCCGAGGGGCGCCTTGATCTCGACCGCGCGGAAAACGCCTTCGTTGTACGGGACGTCGTCGCTCGTCAGGGCCGATTTCAGCGCCGAGAAAGTCGACCCGACCGTCGAGGCGAAGGGCGCGTTGAGGTTGGTCGCGACCTGGTCGCAGGTGCCGGCATAGTCGACGGTGAGCGAGTCGCCCTTGACGGTCACGCTCGCCCGCACGCGGAGCGGCGTCTCGCTGAGGCCGTCGTCGTCGACGGCGTCCTCGCCGACATAGGTCCCGTCCGGGATGGAGGCGATCACGGCGCGGACGCGGCGCTCGGCATAATCCTGCATCTCGGTCATCACGGCCGTGACCTTCCCGGCCCCGTAGCGCGCGCAGAGGTCCTGCACCCGAGCGATGCCGGTGCCGCAGGCCGCGAACTGGGAATCCACGTCGCCGATCGTCTGCTCCGGAACCCGGACATTGGCCGTCAGGAGCCGCTGGAACACGCCGCCGTTCCAGTCCGTCGCGACGTTGAACTTCATCGGCGGCAGGATGATGCCCTCGCCGAAGAGGTCGGTCGAGGCCGTCGTGATGCCGGGCGAGCCGCCGCCGATGTCGAGATGATGCGCGACCGCGGCGCTGAAGCCGACGATCTCGCCCTCCCAGAAGATCGGCATGAAGATGAAGATGTCCTGCAGGTGCTGCCCGCCGCCCTCGTAGGGGTGGTTGGTGACGTAGAAGTCGCCTTCGCGAAGTGTCTCGATCGGATAGGCGGCTGCGCAGCGCCGGAACGTGTGCGACAGCGAGCCGACCAGGATGGGGATCAGCTCGTCGCTCTGGGCGACGGAGGCGCCACGGGCGTCGAGAAGGCCGGTCGAGGCATCCTTCGCGTCGCGCACGATGGACGAATAGGCGGAGCGGCAGAGGTTCACGCCCATCTCGCGGGCGGCCGACATGAGCGAGCCGCTGATGATGGCGTAATCGGCCGGGCTGATCCGGTTCTGGGTGCTCATCGCGGGCGGCTCCGTCAGTGGCTGCGGCGCATGATCAGGTTGCCCTGCGCATCGTCCGTCGCGGTCCAGCCGGGCGGCACCCAGAGCGTCGCCGTCGTGTCCTCGACGACCGCCGGCCCCTGCAGCAGGCGCTCACGCAGGAGCGAGCGCGAGATCACGATTGCGGAAAGGCGTTCCCCGTTCTCGTAGACCTCGCAGGGCTCCTCGCGCGTCGTGGCCGGGGCCGGTGTGATCAGGCCCGGCACGCTCGCCTGTTCCACATGGAGGCCGACGCGGAACGAGACGATCTCGACGCGCGTCCGGGTGCCCGCACCATGCCGGTAGATCTTGTGGTGCTCCTCGTGGAAGGCCGAGAGCAGCGACTCCTTAGTGACGGCATCGAGCCGCTCGGCGTCGATCGGAACGGCTACCTCGAAGGCCTGCCCGACGAAGCGCATGTCCAGCGAGGCCTCGATGCGCCGCCTGCCCTCAAGCCCGAGTTCGTCCGCGCGCGCCGTCAGGGCGCGCGCCATGCCGTCGACCGTCTCCCGCACGATGGCCGGAGCATCGGCGTCGATTTCCGTCCGGCGCGTCCGGCTGTCGAAGAAGGTGTGGTCCGCCGCGAGCAGGCCATAGGCGGAGATGACGCCGGCATTCGGCGGGATGACGATCTCGGTAAGGCCGAGCTCCTCGGCCACGAGCCCGGCATGGAGCGGCCCGGCCCCGCCGAAGGGGACCAGCGCGAAGCCACGGGGGTCCCGCCCTCGCTCGGTCGAGACGAGGCGGATCGCGGCGACGACGTTCGCGGTTGCGATGCGGACCGCGCTGTCGGCGAGGTCGGGAACGGACATGCCGAGCGCCGCGGCGAGCGGCTCGAAGGCGGCATATGCGGCCGCGGCGTCGATCGGCATCGATCCGGCCAGTCTCGTGTCCGGCCGCAGGCGACCGGTGACGACATGCGCATCCGTCAGCGTCGGCTCCGTGCCGCCGCGGCCATAGCAGGCCGGGCCTGGCACGGCGCCGCTGCTGCCCGGGCCGACGCGCAACGCCCCGCCTTCGTCCCGCCAGATGAGGCTGCCGCCGCCGGCCCCGATGGTGGCGATGTCGACCATCGGCATCTGCACGGGAAGGCCGCCGATCCGGCTCTCGCGCAGCAGCTGCGGCCGTCCGTCCGGTACCATCGACACGTCCGCGCTCGTGCCGCCGATATCCAGCGTGATGACGTCCCGGAAGCCGGAGAGGCCGACATGGCGGACCGCTCCGGTGACGCCGGCCGCCGGCCCGGACAGCAGCGCGGTGACCGCGTTGCGGCGCATGGCGACGGCCGGGATACGGCCGCCATTCGACTGCATGATGCTGAAATGGCCGTCGAAGCTGGACGCGGCGAGCCGCTGCTCCATCCGATCGAGATAGGCGCCGATCACCGGCTGCACATAGGCGGCGACCGTGGTCGTGGAGGCGCGTTCGTATTCGCGGAATTCGCGCGTCACGTCCGACGAGCAGGTCACCGGCAATCCCGGCGCCAGCCGGCCGACGAGCTCGGCCAGGGCGTGCTCGTGGTCCGGCAAGGCAAAGGAGTTCAGGAGGCAGATCGCGACCGCGTCGTACCGCCCAAGGTCGAGGAAGGCGGCGAGCTCGTGCTCGAAGGCCTTGAGATCGAGTGCCTTCTCGACGGTGCCGTCGCTGAGCACCCGCTCCGGCACCTCGAAGGTGTCCTCGCGTGTCGCGAGGGGGCGGGGCTTCCGATAGAACAGGTCGAAGATGCGGGTGCGATCGTGGCGTTGGATCAGCAGGATGTCGCGAAACCCGGCCGTGACCAGGAAGGCGAGGCGCCCGCCCTTGTGCTCGAGCACCGCATTGGTCGCGACGGTCGAGCCGTGACCGAACTCCTCCATGTCGGAGAGCGCGATGCCTGCCGTTTCGATCGCCGCGAAGGCGCCATCGTCCGGCCGGCTGGGAACGCTCGGCACCTTCACGATACGGACGCCTTCGGGCGATACCGCGACGAGGTCGGTGAACGTGCCGCCGATCTCCACTCCGACCCGCATCCAGGACTCCGTCATACGGCCGACATCGTCCGTCGGGTGAAGCATCAATCCGGCCTCGGCGCAATGCCGACGAGCGCCCGAATTTTCACTCACGTGAAGATCAGGAACGCGCCTTCCTGCCTCAACCTGCGCCATCAACAACGATCTTCCATTCTGCGGCGCGCCGGAATTCCATGATCGTGAAAGAGGCTTGCACTGCCGGGTGATCGCCCGCAATCTGCCACCGTGGCCGGAACGACTATGACGAGCGCAGGCGCGATCCTCGAAGCGCGCGAAGTGTGGAAGGCTTTCGCCGGCCACACGGCCGTGCGTGGCGTCAGCATCGCCGTCGAGGCGGGTGAGTTTCTGACGCTGCTCGGACCGTCGGGCTGCGGGAAGACGACCCTGCTGCGCATGATCGCCGGCTTCGAGAGCGTGACTCGCGGCGACATCTTCATCGCGGGCGAGCGGAAGACGGATTCCCCGCCCTACCGCCGGCCACTCGGCATGGTGTTCCAGAACCTCGCCCTCTTTCCCCACCTCACGGTCGGCGAGAACGTGGCTTACGGCTTGAAGGTGCGCCGACGGGACGGCGCGACGATCGCCCGGGAGGTTGCGGCCGCCCTCGAGCTCGTCGGGCTCGGCCCGCTTGCAGGACGCGCCGTCCATCAGCTCAGCGGCGGACAGCGCCAGCGTGTGGCGCTCGCCCGTGCGCTCGTCGTCAAGCCGGCCGTGCTTCTCCTCGACGAGCCGCTCGGCGCCCTCGATCTCAAGCTTCGGCGGCAGCTTCAGGTCGAGCTGAAGAACCTTCAGAAGCGAGTGGGCACCACCTTCATCTTCGTGACGCACGATCAGGAGGAGGCGTTGAGCATGTCCGACCGCATCGCCGTCATGAACGGCGGCAAGGTCGAGCAGCTCTCAAGCGCCAAGGAAATCTACGATCGGCCGCGAACCGCCTTCGTGGCAAGCTTCGTCGGCGACAACAACATGTTCTCGGCCGAGCGGGTGTCCGGCGGGCTCAGGCTGCCGGAGCTTGGGATCATCCGGCAGGCGCCGCAGGCCGCAAGCGCGAATGGTGCGCTGATGTTGGCGGTCCGGCCCGAGCATATCCGGCTCCAGCCGGCCCTTGTCGGCAGCAGCGCCCTTCGGGGCATCGTGAGGGACGAGGTCTATCTCGGCTCGAACGTGCAATACACCGTCCAGGCGGGCGGCCGCTCGATCCTCGCCACGATGCCGTGTCGTCCAGGAGGCGCGGATGCGCCATTCGCCACCGGGGACGAGGTCGATATCGACTGGGATGCGGGGGCTTCCGTGCTGGTCCCGGCCGATAGGCCGGCGCCGATATCCGACACGATCTCAGCCCACTGACAGGAGAACCAGCGATGCGTCCCCCCAAGCGATCCCGCGTTCTGGCCCTCGCGCTGGGAAGTCTGTTCTCTCTGGGGCTCGCGGCGGGGCCGGCCTGCGCGCAGAAGATCTCCATGGCCACCTGGGGCGGCGGCGTCGGCGAGACCTGGCGCAACAGTTTCGGCAAGCTGTTCCAGGAAGCGACAGGAACGCCGGTCACCATCACGGAGGTGCCGAACCCTGAGGCGCAGGTCCGGGCCCAGAAGGGATCGCCGCAATACAATGCCGTGATCGCGACCTATTTCGAGGCCGCGAACATGAACAAGGACGGCCTGATCGAGACCTTCGACGTCGCCGACTTCCCCGAGATCAAGAACATAGCCGAAAAATACCGCCTCCTCGACGGAAACGGCCGGCTCCTCGGCATGCCGGTCTATTTCATGTATTACGGGATCGCGCTGAACACGGACAATGCGAAGGCGGCCGAATTCGCGTCCTGGGCGGACCTCGCCAAGCCGAAATGGAAGGGCCAGCTGGCGCTGAACCGGCCCATCTATGCCTCCACCTACGACCTGACCGTGCTCGCTTACGCGACCGGCGGCAACGAGAAGAACATCGAGCCGGGCATGAAGCTCTACGAGCAGATCGCCCAGAACGGCATGACGGCCTTCAGCTCGATGGCGCAGATGAACCAGCTCCTCACGCGGGGCGAGATCGCCGGAGGCGCCTACTACTCCACGCGCATCTGGCAGATGAAGCGCGAGGGCCTGACCAATGTCGAGTTCGTGGTGCCGAAGGAAGGCGCCCTGATGCTGCCCTATCTCGTCGTCGTGCCGAAGGGCGCGCCCGACATGGCGGCGGCGAAGAAGTGGCTCGACTTCGTCGGCAAGGCCGACCCGCAGCTCAGGGCGACCGAGATCTCCGGCTACATGCCGCTGAACGAGACCGCCGTCCTGCCGCCGCCGCTCGAGAAGATCGTCGGCATGCCGCTCGCCGTGCTGAAGCCCAAGCTGATCCAGCCCGACTGGGCCTATATCGCCGAGAAGCAGAAGGAGCGCGTGGCCTTCGTTGAGAAGACGATCGCGGGGATCAAGTGAGGCAGCCTCCTCGGGGGGCTGCGCGGCTGGGCGGTCCCACGTCATGAATTTCGGACGTTGGCTGCTGGCGCTGATCATGCCCGCGGGCCTGGTCATGGCGGCCTTCGTGTACGGGCTCGGCCAGCTCGGCTGGCAGTCGCTGCATGGCGAGGACGGCGGCGTCGGGCTGGGGCAGTACCTCGCCTTCCTGGCGCGACCCGATTATCGCGCCGTGCTCGTGACGACCATCTCCATCGCGCTCGCCACGACCGCGCTCTGCCTCGCGATCGGCTACCCGGCCGCATACGGCATCGCGCGGGCCGGTCGCTGGCGCAACACGCTGATGATCTTCGTCATCCTGCCCTGGCTGGTGAGCGTGGTCGTCCGCACCTATGGCTGGACCGTGATCCTCGGCAATCGTGGGACGCTGAACTCGCTCCTGATGTCGCTCGGAGTCACCGACGGCCCGATCCGTCTCCTCTACAACCAGACCGGCGTGCTCATCGGCCTGACGCATGTGTTCTGCCCGTTCATGATCATCTCGATCCTGACGGTCCTGATGCATGTCGACCGGTCGCTCGAGGAAGCCTCCGCCAATTTGGGCGCGGGCCCGACCGAAACCTTCTTCCGGGTCACGCTGCCCCTCAGCGTTCCAGGCGTGGTCGCCGGCTCGACGATCGTGTTCCTCCTGTCCACGGGCGCGATCATCACGCCGCTGCTTCTCGGCGGGCCGCGCAACGGCATGCTGTCCACGCAGATCTACCAGGACGTCTTCCAGCTCTTCGATTTCCCGAAGGCCGGCGCGATGGCCTTCATGCTGATGGCGATCGCCGGGCTTCTGATCTGGCCACTCCAGCTCGTCGAGCGGCGCGTCACGAGGAACCTCCGGAGGGCCGACGCATGAGGCCCGCGAGCCTCGGCCTGAACGTGTGGCTCACGGCCGTCCTGCTCTTTCTGCCGGCACCGATCGTCATCGTGGTCGTGTCGTCCTTCTCCCGCACTGGCTACCTCCAGTTCCCGCCCCAGGCCTTGTCGCTGCGCTGGTACGCCCAGTTTCTGACCGACGAGACCTGGCTCAAGGCGCTCGCGGTCAGCTTCGTGGTGGCGCTTGTCGTGGCCATCCTGACGACCGTCATCAGCTTCCTCGCCGCCCTCGCGACCACCCGCAGGCGCTTCGCAGGGCGCGGCGCGTTCGAGATACTGCTCCTTTCGCCCCTTCTCTTTCCTCATGCGGCGATCGGCGTGGCGCTCCTCAGCCTCCTCTCCGCCATGGGCTGGATCGGGCGCTATCCGGGCATCCTGCTCGCGCACGTGATCCTTTGCGTGCCTTTCGCGTACCGCCCGATCGTCAACTCGATGCGCAAGCTCGATCTTGCATTGGAAGAGGCGGCCATGAGCCTCGGCGCGCGGCCCACCTACGTGTTCCGGACGGTGACGCTGCCGCTGCTCCGGCCAGGCCTGGTAACCGCGCTCCTCTTCAGCTTCATCATCTCGTTCGACGAGGTCACGGTCACGATCTTCCTGATCGGCCCGGAGGTGATCACGCTGCCGACGCGGATCTTCGCCCATATCCAGGAGAGCGCGAGCCCCGTCGTCGCCGCGATCTCGAGCTTCCTCGTGCTCGTCACGATCGTGCTCGTCGTGCTTCTCCAGCGCTTCGTCGGGCTGGAGCTGTTCGTCGAGGCGGAAACCCGGCGATGAACGCCAGGGCCGCGGCTTCGCCCGGGGACAGCCCGGCGCAAGCGGCGGAGGCCGCAGTAGGCCGCAAGCTCAGGCTCCTTCGCCGCTCGCGCGAGCTGTCGCTGCAGGCGGTGGCCGGCATGACAGGCCTGTCGATCGGCCTTCTCAGCCAGATCGAGCGCGGCCTGTCCTCGCCGTCGGTCAGGAACCTCGTCGCTCTCAGCAACGCCTTCGACGTCCCGATGGCTTGGTTCTTCGACGAAGCCGTAGCCGCCGATGACGGCGAAGACAGCCTCGTCGTTCGCCGCGAGGCTCGGCCGCGGATCGCCATGCACACGACGAGCATGACCAAGGAGCTGCTCAGTCCGGACCGTACACGACCGCTGCAGACCTTTCTCATCACGGTCGAGCCAGGAGGCGGGACGGGCGAGGAGCCCTATTCCTATCCAGGCGAAGTCAATGGATACGTCCTGTCCGGACGCCTCGCACTCTGGCTGGACGGCAGAAGGCTGCTGCTGCGGGAGGGCGATTCCTTCGCGATCCCGGGCGACTGCCCCCGCCGCTACGGCAACCCCGACCCTTTCCAGCCGACCCGCCTCATCTGGTCCATCGCACGGTAACGACGTGCCGAGGACGGCCGGCCGCTTCCTCCCCGCCAGCTTAGCCCCAGGTGGCCGCGCCCGGGCGACGTCGATCGACGGGCACGAAAATGACCGTTCAGGGCTCGAGAAAGCACTAGTGACTATCAAGAGCGAGGACGGATCCGCCCCGCCACTTGCCTGACATTGCCAGCTCGCGACACAGCGTTATCGCCAACTCGATGACGGCTTCCGGAGCCGGCGTCAGCGGCGTTTGCGCGCTGCGTGCGAGGACTACGACGCGTTCGAAGCTGGTTTCAAACGGCCGGACCTGAAGCATTTTCGCTCCTCGAGGGTCGGAAAGGCTGCCGCCGGGCAGAACGGTTGCGCCGAGCCCAGCCTCGACGCAACGCGGGATCAGCCCGATCGCATCCACCTCGGTTTCGACCACGAGCGACAGGCCGCGCGTGCGGAAATAGCTTTCCACCGTCGCTCGCAATCCGTTGCTCGAGCCGGGCAGCACGTATCGGTAGTTGGCGGCCTCGGCGAACGAGATCGGGCCCGCCGGCTCGGATTCCTGAAGGCGAACCGCGAAGAACAGCTGCTCGGAGAGGATCGGCTCCACCGCGAGATCGGCACGCGACCGCGGGTTGGCCATGATGGCGAGGTTCACCCGGTCAGCCCGAAGGCCGCCGGTCAGCTGGTGACTATGATCCTGGACGAGTTCCAGCCGGATGTCCGGGAGCCGCTCCGCGGCGGCGACGAGCAGCGGCAGTCCGAGCACGGCGGCGATGCTGTGCGGCATCCCGACCACCACTCGCCCAAAGGGTCGGTTTCCGGTTTTCCGGACCTCGAGGCGCGCACGGTCGAGCTGCTGGAAGATGATCTGGCTATGCTCGTAGAGCCGCACGCCCGCCTCGGTCGGCGTGACGCCCTGGGCGGAGCGGCGCAGGAGCTGCAGGTCGAGGTCGCGCTCCAGAGCCTGAATGCTCTTGCTGAGCGCCGGCTGCGCCACGTTGAGCTGTTCGGCCGCGCGCGAGAGGCTGCGCGCCTCCACGACCTGCGCGAAATAGCGAAGCTTGCGCACGTCCATCGCACAATCCCATTCCTTGGCGGAATATCGCTAGAGGATCATACTATTTGATCGGGCTCGGTCGAGCCTCTCTAATCCGTCGGCTATCCGGGAGGGAGCCGGTCGGGTTCCAAGAGCAACATGCTTCAAGGGCATAACTTGACGATGCGGAGCAAGCTCTTCGTGCCCGGAACGCGGCCGGAGCTCTTCGGGAAGGCGCTGGCCTCTGGCGCCGATGCCCTCTCCTTCGACCTGGAAGACGCGGTGGCGCGGGAGCGCAAGGCCGAGGGGCGCGAAACTGTTGCCGAGTGGCTGAAGCAGGCCCGCCCTGCCGGCGCCCCCCTCATCATCGTCCGCGTGAACGCGATCGACAGTGATCATTTTGGCGGCGACCTCGCTGCGCTGGTCCCGGCCGGCCTTGCCGTCGTGAACGTCCCCAAGCTCGAAAGCGCAGACGAGGTCCGTGAGGTCGTCGAGCGCCTCGAGCGCCTCGAACGCGAGCACGGCCGGACGGATCCGGTCACCATCCTGGCCAATATCGAGACCCCGCGTGGCTTGCGTCTCGCGGCGGACATCGCCACCGCGCATCCCCGCGTGATGGCACTCCAGATCGGCTTTGGTGACCTGTTCGAGCCCTTCGGGATCGACCGCGCTCAGGAGGGCGCGCTCACCGCTGTGCGCTTCGCCGTCCGGATGGCCGCTGCGGAAGCGGGCATACCTGCCTATGACGGCGCCTTCGTGGGTGTCGAAGACCAGGATGGCTACAGGCGCGAATGCGAGACGGCGCGGCGCTTCGGCTTCGCGGGCAAGAGCTGCATTCATCCTCGCCAGATCGCGATCGCAAACGAGGTCTTCGGCCCGAGCGCGCAGGAGATCGAACGCGCCCGCCGGGTGCTTGCCGCAGCGGAGGAGAAGCTCGGCGCCGGCGTCGGCGCCTTCACCTTGGACGGCGACATGGTCGACGAGCCCTTCATCGCGCGGGCCCGCGCGATCCTCACGGCAGCCGGGGAGACCTCTCGATGAGCGAGGGTCAGACGAGCGCTCCCGCGAAGGGACCCCTCGAGGGCCTTCGGGTCATCGATTGCGCGACCCTGTTCGCGGGTCCGATCGTCTCGACGCTGCTCGGCGATTTCGGCGCAGACGTCATCAAGATCGAGCACCCATCCGGGGATCCCATCCGGAACATGGGCTACAGGAAGGACGGGCACGGGCTCTGGTGGAAGGTCGCAGGGCGCAACAAGCGCTGCATCGCGCTCGACCTGAAGGCGGCGTCGGATGCCGAAATCTTCAAGTCGCTGGTCGCGGATGCCGATATCCTGGTCGAGAATTTCCGCACTGGCACGCTGGAGAGCTGGGGCCTCGGCTGGGACGTCCTGTCCGAGCTGAACCCACGCCTGATCATGGTCCGGGTCACCGGTTTCGGCCAGACGGGCCCGTTCCGCCGACGCGCAGGTTTCGGCACGCTCGCCGAGGCCATGTCTGGCTTCGCCCATATCACGGGCGAGCCCGAGGGCCCGCCGACCCTGCCGCCCTTCGGCCTTGCGGACGGCATCGCGGCCTATTTCGGCTGCTTCGCCTCCATGTTCGCGATCTACGACCGCGACGTGCGGGGCAGCGGCAAGGGCCAGTTCATCGACCTCGCCATCTACGAGCCGATCTTCGCCCTCCTGGGGGCGCAGCCGACCGTCTACGATCAGCTCGGCATCATCCAGAACCGGACGGGCAATCGCTCCGTCAACAATGCGCCGCGGAATGCCTACAAGACGCGGGACGGGCGATGGGTCGCGCTCTCGGCTGCGGCTCCGAGCATCGTGCGCCGCGTTCTGAACCTCACCGGTGGCGAGGGGACCGCGGACGACCCGCGCTTCCAGACCAATCTCGACCGCGTGAAGCACGTCGATGCGATCGACCTGATTGTCGGCGGCTGGATCGCGCGCCATGACCTGAAGGAAGTCATCGAGACCTTCGAGAAGGCCGAGGCCGCCATCGCGCCGATCTACGATGTCGGACAGATCTTCGAGGATCCGCAATTTGCGGCACGCGAGTCGATCACCACCGTCGAGGACGAGGATCTCGGGCCGCTGAAGATGCAGAACGTGTTCCCGCGCCTGTCGCGGACCCCGGGCAGCATCCGGTTCCCGGGCGGGCGAATTGATCAGCACCGCGACGACATCCTCGCCGAGCTCGCCGATCGGCTGCGCGCCCGGAAGGGAGAGCCGGCATGAACGGGCCCCTAGGCCGTGACCTTGTCGGTTACGGCCGCACGCCGCCCGACCCGCGCTGGCCGGGCCGCGCGCGTGTCGCAGTGAACTTCGTCGTCAACTACGAGGAAGGGTCCGAATACACGATCCTGGACGGCGACAACCGCACCGAGCTCGGCCTCGCCGAGGCGCCGGGCGGCCGGGTTCCCGCGGGCCGGCGCGATCTCGCCTTCGAGACCATGTACGAATACGGCAGCCGCGTCGGCGTCTGGCGGCTCTTCCGGCTCTTCCAGGAGCGCGGATTGCCGCTCACGGTATTCGGCTGTGCGCTCGCGATGGAGCGCAACCCGCAGGTCTGCGAGGAGATCGTGGCGTCGGCCTACGACGTCTGCGCCCATGGGTATCGCTGGGAAGAGCATTTCCGCCTCTCGGAGGAGGAGGAACGCGAGCGCATCCACAAGGCGGTGGAATCGATCGCTCGGACCACCGGGGAGCGGCCGCTCGGCTGGTATTGTCGCTTCGGGCCGAGCGAGAATACGCGCCGCCTCGTCGTCGAGGAGGGCGGGTTCCTTTACGATTCCGACGCCTACAACGACGAGCTGCCCTATTGGACGGAGGTCGGCGGGCGGCAGCATCTCGTCGTGCCGTACACGATGGATGCGAATGACGGGAAGTTCGCGACGCCCTCCGGCTTCGGCACCCCGGCTGATTTCGAGAACTACCTGATCTCTGCCTTCGACCGCCTCTACGAGGAGGGCGAGGAGCGTCCGGCCATCATGTCGGTCGGGCTGCATTGCCGGGTCACCGGCCGTCCCGCCCGAACCCATGCGCTCGCCCGCGTGCTCGATCACATCATGAAGCATGATCGCGTCTGGGTCTGCCGGCGCATCGACATCGCCCGCCACTGGATCGCGGAGCATCCCGCCCCGAGAGGCGCAGGAGAGACCGCCCGATGAGCCAACCCACGTCACCGGCCGAGCTGCCCTGGGCGCGATACCTAGGGGAGGAGGACCGCGCGGTCCTCGCCCGCGGCCGCTTCGCCCAGCGCATGGGCTTCGGCATACGCCCGGCGATCGTGGCGATCGATTGTCAGCGCTACATGGTCGGCGAGCGCGGCGTGAAGGACGAGCGCTTTCCGTCGTCCTGCGGCGAGATCGGCTGGGCGGCCGTCGACCGTATCTCCCAGCTTCTCGCGGCCGCCCGGGCCGTTCGCGTGCCGGTCTTCCTCACTCGCTTCGCCCTCGATCCGACGGCCGCCGACATCGGCGTGTACGGCCGCAAGCGCGCGTTTCTCGATCGTCCGGATTGGTGTCTCGAGGGCACGCCCGGCTCCGAGCTTCTCCCGGAGGTCGGCCCCGAGCCGGGCGATATCGTCTTCGTGAAGAAGAAGCCGAGCGGCTTTTTCGGAACGCCGCTTCTCGCCTACTTGGTCGACCGTAAGATCGACACCGTGATCGTGGTCGGCGGCGCGACGAGCAATTGCGTTCGCGCGACCGTGTTCGATTCCTCCTCCTACAACTTCCGCACCATCGTGCCGTCGGATGCCGTGTTCGACCGGCTCCCGATCTCGCACGCGATCAGCCTGTTCGACATGGACCGGCAATTCGCGGACGTGATGTCGACCGCCGACGTCATACGCCAGCTGCAAGACCTCCCGCGCCAGACAGAAGGACAGCCGACATGACCCGTTCGACAGCGAGTTTCAGCCTGTTCGCCGCCGCCTGTTTCGTGGTCGGTGTCACGGGCGCAGCGGCCCAGGAGCCGCTCCGGATCGGCGCGCTCTACCCGCTGAGCGGACCTCTCGCCCTTCTCGGCAACGAGAACATGGAAGGCGCCCGTGTCGCGGTCGAGATGATCAACGAGAAAGGCGGGATCAACGGCCGCAAGGTCGAGATCGTCACCGGTGACGCCTCGACGCCTGACAAGGCGCAATCGGAGGCCGAGCGCCTCGCCTCGCTCGAGAAGCTCGAGGTCATCACCGGAACCTATTCCAGCGGCCTATCCTACGCGGCGAGCCAGGTCGTCGAGCGCCGTGGCGGCATCTATTGGGAGACGGGCGGCATCGCGGACGGGCTGACCAAGCGCGGCTTCAAGAACTTCTTCCGCGTGCCGTTCACGGCGAGCCAGAACGGACAGCTCGCGGCGACCGTCGCAAAGGACGTCATCGCGCCGAAACTCGGAAAGAAGCCGTCCGAGTTGACCGTCCTCGTGATCCACGAGGATTCGGACTACGGCACCTCCGTCGCTTCTGCGGCGGAAGAAAAGGCGAAGGCGGACGGGTTCAAGGTGGCAGGCCGCCTCCCCTACAAGGCGTCCTCCACAGATCTGTCACCGCTCGTGCTTCGCATGCGAGCCGGCAGCGCGGACATCGTGATCGCCTCGTCCTACGCCAACGATGCGCTCCTCATCCAGCGGCAGATGAAGCAGCTCAACGTGAATGTCGGCGCCTATATCGGGACGGGCGGCATCCACGGGCTTCCGAGCTATGCAGAGGGGCTCGGCAATGCCGTGAACGGCATCTTCAACACGGAGGGGTCGGCCAACGTGAACCCGGACGCCTTGTCGGAGGAATCGCGCGCGCTGCTCGCCGAGTTCCGCAAGCGCTTCGAGGCGAAGGTCGGGAAGACGCCCTCCTATGTCGGGACCCAGGGCTTCGTCGGCACTCATGCTCTCCTGAGCGAGGTGATCGCCAAGGCGGGCTCCACGGAGCCGGCCAAGGTGCGCGCGGCGGCACTCGCCCTCGACATCCCCGAGGGGAAGACTGTTCTCGGCTGGGGCATCAAGTTCGCACCCGAAGGCGACGCGATGCCGGGCCAGAACCAGCGCTCCTTCCCGGTGGCGCAGCAATGGCAGGACGGCAAGCTCGTCGTGATCTCGCCGGACAAGGTGAAGACAACCGACGCGACGAACATTCCCCTCCCGGCTTGGAGCAACCGCTAGCCTCCAGAAGCTGGCCAGGCCAGAATCATGCTCGACATCCTCCCCCAGCTGATCGTGTCGGGGATCCTGATCGGCGGCGTCTACGGATTGCTGTCGATCGGCCTCACGCTGATCTTCGGCGTCCTGCGCATCGTCAATTTCGCGCAGGGCGAATTCATCATGCTGGCGATGTTCGGCGCGTTCTGGCTGAACCTGCTGTTCGGGATCGACCCTTACCTGTCGATCCTGATCGTTGCGCCGGCGATCTATGTACTCGGCCTCCTGACCGAACGGATCGTCGTGCGGCCGATCCTGCACGCGCCCCACGCGATGCAGATCTTCGCGACATTCGCGGTCTCCGTGATCCTCCAGAACCTCGCCCTGACGCTCTGGGGCCCGGATTACCGATCGGTCCAGGCCTCCTACTCGACCACTTCCTTCGTGGTCGGCCAGGTCTCTATCGCCGCGACCTCGCTCTACGCCTTCCTCACCGCGCTCGCGATGGCGGCGCTGCTTGTCGCCTTCCTGAACTTCACGCGCGAAGGCCGCGCGCTCCGGGCGATGGTGCAGAACCGCTACGCGGCGAGCCTGATGGGAATCGACACCGAGCGTCTCAATCGCGTGGCGTTCGGGGTCGGAGTTGCCTGCGCGGCCGTCGCCGGCTGCATCCTCACGCCGATCTACTACACCTTCCCCGGCGCGGGCGTGGATCTCATCATCACGGCCTTCGTGGTCGTGGTGCTCGGGGGGCTTGGGAGCGTCACGGGAGCGGTGGTCGGCGGCCTGATCATCGGCATCACGCAGACGCTGACCGGGTTTTTCATCTCCGTCGAACTCAAGGACCTGATCGCGCTCGGGCTGTTTCTCCTCATCCTGCTCGTTCGGCCACAGGGGCTCTTCGGCCGCGTCGGCATGGAAGAGGTCGGGACGAAATGAGCCTCTTCAACGATTATTACCTCAACATCCTGGTGATGACCTGCCTCTGGGCGGGTCTGGCGGGCGCCTGGAACTTGATGGCTGGCTATGGCGGCCTCGTCTCGCTCGGTCACGCGGCCTTCCTCGGTATTGGCGCCTACGTGACGGCCATCGCCTACACGAAGTTCGGCCTGTCGCCCTGGATCGGCCTCGTCGCCAGCATCGTCATTACGTCGGCGGTCGCGGTGCTCATCAGCTGGCCCTGCTTCCGGCTGCGCGGCGCCTTCTTCTCGCTCGCCACGCTCGTCTTCCCGATCGCGATGGAGATCGTCGCGAACAACTGGTCCGACATGACTCGCGGGTCGAGCGGCATCGCGATCCCGTTTCGGCCCGGGCTGGAGAACTTCATGTTCTCCTCCCGCCTCGCCTATCTGATCGCGGCGGCGCTGTTCATGCTGCTCGTCTACGGCGTCGCCCGCTGGATGCATCGCGGCCGGCTCGGGCTGTACCTGGTAGCCGTACGGGACGACCAGGCGACGGCGGCCAGCATGGGCGTCGATCCGCTTCGGGTGAAGCTGCTCATCACGCTCATCAGCGCCGCTCTGACGGCGATGGGCGGATTCTTCTACGCCCAGTACATCCTCTTCATCGACCCGCCGAGCGTGTTCTCGATCAACAATTCCGTCCAGGTGGCGCTGCTCGCGATCATCGGTGGCCTCGGCACGCCCGCTGGCCCCATCGTCGGCGCGATGATCATGACGCCACTCGACGGCGCGCTGAGCCAGTTCGTCGGCGGCGGGCCGCGCCTCCTCATCTATGGCACCGTGCTTCTCGCCGTGGTCCTCCTGGCGCCGCAGGGCGTAGTCGGCGCCATCCAGGCCAGGAGGCGGGCGCAATGAGCGCGAACTCCTCCGCCTTGATGCGGATCGAGGGCGTGACACGCCGCTTCGGAGGGCTCGTCGCGGTCGACGATGTTTCTTTCGACGTTCGGCCCGGGCAGATCGTCGGCCTCATCGGCCCGAACGGCGCCGGCAAGACGACGTTGTTCAACATCATCAGTGGGCACATACGGGCCGATTCCGGCCGCGTCGTCTTCGCAGGAGCCCCTGTCACCAAGGCCTCTGCAACCGCCTGCGCGCGAGCCGGGATCGGACGCACCTTCCAGATCGTGAAACCTCTGACGACGCTCACGGTGCTCGAGAACGTCACCGTGGGCGCTCTCCTCCACCATCCGATTGCCGAGGCGCGCCGGCGAGCCGCGGCGATCATCGAGCGTGTGGGAATGGGATCCCTCGCCGGCCGGCCTGCCGGCAGCCTGACCCTCGAAGCGCGCAAGCGCCTCGAACTCGCGCGTGCGCTGTCGATCCAGCCGAAGATCCTGCTGCTGGACGAGATCCTGGCAGGACTGAACCCCTCGGAGGTCAACGACAGCCTCCATCTGATCCGCAGCTTTGCCGAGGCGGATGGCCTCGCCGTGATCATGATCGAGCACAACCTGCACGCGGTCATGTCGCTGGCCGAGCGCGTGGTCGTCCTCGATTACGGGCGCAAGATCGCCGATGGCGTGCCGGCCGAGGTCGTCCGCGACCCGGCCGTGGTTGCGGCCTATCTCGGGAGCGATGAGCCATGAGCCTCGAGATTCGCGATCTTGTCGCGGGCTACGGCGACGTGACTGTCCTGCGCGGCGTCAGCCTCGAGGTGCCGGAGAGCAAGGTCGTGGCCCTGCTCGGCGCCAACGGCAATGGAAAGACTACGACCCTCAACGCGATCTCCGGCCTCGTCACGCAGGTGCGGTCCGGGACCATCCGGCTGGACGGCGTGGACCTTGGCCGAATGTCGCCGCACGAGCGGGTCGAGGCCGGCATCGCCCATGTCCCCCAGGGGCGGCAGCTCTTCCCCTTCATGAGCGTGCGCGAGAACCTCGAGCTCGGAGCCTATGCGCCGCGCGGCCGCAAGCGCGAGGCCGAGACGCTGGATTGGCTGTTCGAGATCTTTCCCCGGGTAAAGGAGCGGCTCGGCCAAGCGGCCGGCTCCCTCTCCGGCGGTGAACAGCAGATGTGCGCAATCGCCCGGGGACTGATGTCGCAGCCGCGCTATCTCCTTCTCGACGAGCCGTCGCTCGGGCTGGCGCCCATCGTCGTCAAGCAGGTGATGCGCGTGATCGGCACCATCGCGAGCCGCGGCATCGGGATCCTGCTGGTGGAGCAGAACGTGGCCCTCGCCCTCAAGCAGGCGAGCCATGCCTATGTGCTCGAACATGCCCGCATCGCGATCGAAGGCCCGGCAGCCGAGCTCGCCAACGACGACCGCGTCCGGCGGGCCTATCTCGGCCTTTGATTCACTAGCAGCGAGTATTTGCGTAGAGCTGAAGGGGCGGAAGACCATGATCATGTCCGCCTCAGTAGGGACTAGAAGTGAATCGCCACCGTCGATGGGAAGCTCGATAGCCGCGATTTGACCTACCCGGCGGCGCGCGCAGATGGACGCGGGCAGCTCGAGCATCCTAGAAAAGATGATGTCCCGGCCCGAACAACTTTCTGACACCGCACTGCTGATCGTCGATCTTCAGAACGATTTCGTGCATCCGGCCGGAGCCTATAGCCGTGCAGGCCAAGGGCACGAGGCCATTGCGGCGCTTCCCGCCCGGGTGAAGCCTCTGGCCGATCTATTGCGCAGCCGCGGCGGCTGGATTGTTTCCACCCAGTTCACGCTTGTTCCCGAAAAGGGCGGCGAGCCCATCATCTCGCCTCATTTGAAGCAGCTGCGGCCTTTCCTCGCCAAGGGCGATTTCGCCCCCAACTCCTGGGGGCACGCTCTCGTGGACGAGTTGCAGCCGGCCGATCTCTCTGTCGAGAAACTCGCCTATTCGGCCTTCTATCAGACACGCCTCGAATGGGTGCTTCGCAAGTGCGGCATCCAGCACCTCTTCGTCTGCGGCATCGTCACCAATGGCGGGGTCGCCTCGACGGTCCGGGAGGCGCATGTGCGCGACCTCGACGTCGCGGTGCTCAGTGACGGATGCGCCGCCTTCTCGCTCGAGACCCATGAGACCGCGCTCGCGGCGCTTCGGCCCGTCTGCCGGGTCGCGAGCATCGAAGAGGTTATGAGCGAGCTTCGATAAGGGCGCTCGGAAAGGGCTGCCGACAACAGCTCATCAGCCAAGGGGGGAAATCAATGCTGTCACGACGTCACGTCCTGGGCTCCGCCGCCGCGCTCGGTGCGAGTTTCGGCTGTCCTGCGATCGCGCGGGCCCAGGCCAGCTCGGTCAAGATCGGGGTCCTGACGGACATGTCGGGGATCTACGCCACGAATACCGGACGCGGCTCGGTCCTCGGCGCCACGATGGCGATCGAGGATTACAAGAAGATCGACCCGGGCCTCAGGGTCGAACTCGTCAGCGCCGACCAGCAGAACAAGCCGGACGTCGCCCTCACCCTCAGCCGCGAGTGGATCGACCGCGCTGAGGTCGACTGCATCATCGACGTGCCGATCTCCTCGGCGGCGCTTGGAGTCGCCAACCTGGTCAAGGAGCGCGACAGGGTGGCGCTTTTCACCGCGCCCGCGAGCAGCGACCTGACCGGCTCAGCCTGCACGCCAAACAGCATCCACTGGACCTACGATTCCTGGGCTCTGAACCAGGGAACCGTGCAAGGCATCATGGCGGGCGGCGGCGACACCTGGTTCTTTCTCACGGCCGACTACGCGTTTGGGAAGGCGCTCCAGCGCGACGCCGCGACCGCGGTGACGGAGCAGGGCGGGAAGGTGATCGGCAACGTGCTGACACCCTCGCCCTCGAACGACTTCTCGTCCTTCCTGCTGCAGGCGCAGACGAGCGGCGCGAAGGTGGTCGGCCTGGCCCAGGGCGGGCAGGATGTGGTGACCTGCATCAAGCAGGCCGCCGAGTTCGGCATGATGTCAGGCAAGCAGCGCGTGGCGGGCCTCGTGATCCAGCTCGGGGACGTGCACGGCATGGGCCTCGCCGTCGCGGGCGGGCTCCTCCTCAGCGAACCGTTCTACTGGGACCTGACCGACGGGACCCGCGCCTTCTCGCAGCGCTTCGGGGCGCAGATGAACGGCCAGATGCCGAGCATCGCGCATGCAGGCGCCTACAGCGCCGTCCTGCACTATCTCAAGGCGGTCTCCGCGCTGGGTGTCGGAGCCGCCAAGGCGAGCGGCCGAGCGACGGTCGAGCGGATGAAGGCGATTCCGACCGACGATCCGCTCTTCGGCCCGGGTTCGATCCGGCTAGACGGGCGTAAGCTGCACCCGATGCATCTCTTCCAGGTGAAGACCCCGGCCGAGAGCCGTGGCCCGTACGACTACTACAAGCTCATCGAATCGACGCCGCCCGAGCGGGCATTCCGGGCCGCGAACAAGGGCGGCTGTCCGCTCGTACCCGCCTGAGAGCGGGATGCTGGCGCGGCTTCAGCCGTTCCCGGGCAGCCGGTAATCGCCCTTGAGGGCCGCGAGGTAACGCCTCACGCTCTCGCGGAAAACGATCTTGGCCTCTCGAGGGACAACGCTTTCGAAGAAGGCGCCATAGATCCGCTCGAACGCGAGCGGCTCGAGCGTCGCCGAGATGGAGGCGACGCTCGCCTCGTTGAGCGGAACCATGTTCGGGTAGCTGCGCATGAAGCTCACGCGTCGGTCGGGCCCGACCTGGACGCTGTCGCCTGTCAGCAGCACGCCGGCACCCTCAGCGCCGGCGGCCCAGTGAAGGACGGAAGCCCCCTCGAAATGGCCGCCTGTCCGGACGATCGTCACCCCGGGCGCGAGTTCGCGGCTGTCGCCCGACCAGTGCACGATGCACGGATCCGGCCGCGTGACCCAGGATCGGTCGTTCTCGTGCAGGTAGACGGGCACGTCACCGAAGGCGCGGCTCCATTCCACCAGATTGGAATAGTAATGTGGGTGGCTGATGGCGATCGCCTTGATGCCCCCGAGCGAAGCGACGATCTCCCGGGTCGCCTCGTCCAGGAAGGGGACAAGGTCCCACAAGATCAGCCCTTCGCCGGTCGAGACGAAGAGCGCCCGCTGCCCGATTGCGAATTTTGGCGAGATGCCGAACCCGTATAGCCCGGGCTCGTGCATTCGCCAGGTGCCGAAATGACGGGCCGAAAGCGCCGGGGAGCTCGTCCAGCCCTGGCCTGACGCCGGAACATATTGGCGTCCGTCCAGGCAGATCTTGCAACCTTCCGGTGGAGCATCTGCCTCGGGGTATTGCTGCCCGCACGCGGTGCATATGAAAGCTGTGCCCACCGGGATGTCCTCTTTTCGGATCTCCGGGTCTCTGCATCATATTTCGGAGCATCCCGCCATGGCCGCTACGCCATCCACGCCCGTCCGAGCGAAGCTCTCGGCGATCGTGCCCCACATGATCGAGCTGACCGAGACGGTCCTCTTCGGGGATGTCTGGGAGCGGGAGGGGCTCTCTAAGCGCGACCGAAGCCTGATCACATGCGCGGCGCTCCTGACCGCCTACCGGCCTGACCAGCTCAAGGGCCACTTCGTACGCGCCCTCTCGAACGGAGTGACCGTCGACGAGCTCAGCGAGATGATCACTCACCTGGCGTTCTATTCGGGCTGGCCGGGCTCGATGGCTGCCGCCAAGCTGCTCCTCGAAGTGGTCGAGGAGCAGAAAGCTGCCGAGCAACCCGCTTCTCGATCCAAGGCGGACAAGCCGGGTTAGTGGGAGAGCGCCCGGAGCGAGCTGGGCTCACGCGTCCGCCCGTCTCGGTAAGACCGGGTTGCGTCGTAGGCCTGGACGATGAGCAGATCACCAGAGGCCCAGGAGCTTCCACCAGGCGCTCCCCAGCACGGCGTAGATCAGCAGCTCGCCGATGCACATGACGAGGCCGACCCTCCACCATGTGGCCATGGTCACGTAGCCGCTGCCGAAGATGATCGGCGAGGTCCCGGTGGCGTAATGCGTCAGCGTCATCATGATCGTGGACCCCGCCGCCATCATCAAGGCAAAGGGAGCGACATAGTCGGGGGGCACGAGCGCGACGCCGACCGTCAGGAAGGCCAGCATCATGGCGCTGATATGCGCCGTCGTGCTGGCAAAGAGGTAGTGGCTGAACACGAAGAGCAGCACGAGGATCGCGGCGGCAGCCTGCCAGCCGACCCCGGAGGCCAGGATGCCGTCCTGAAGGCGCGCCGACAGCCAGGCGATCACGCCGGCCTCGTTGAGCTGCTCGGCCATCATCACCAGCGCGCCGAACCAGATCAGCGTGTCCCACGCGCTCTTCTCGGAGAGCACGTCGTTCCAATCGAGCGTGCCCGTGATGATCAACACGAACAGCCCGACGAAGGCGACGACGGTGGGGTCGAGAACGGCCGCCTCCCCGAGCACAAGCGCAGGCACGTTCGCCCAAAGGACCAGCAGCAGGCCGAAGGTGCCGATCATCACTCTCTCGGGCCCGGAGAGCGGGCCCATCTTCGTCAGTTCGGCCCGCGCGTATTCGACTGCGTGAGGTGTCGCCCTTACGGCAGGCGGTGAAAGGACCGCTATCGCGAGCGGCATGAGGCCCAGGCAGACAAGCCCTGGAACCGCCATGCATATCGCCCACGTGGTCCAGCTCAGTTCGAGGCTCTGGTCCGTCGCGCGGGCGATGTAGTCGACGACCAGCGGATTGGGCGCAGTCGCCGTGACGAACATGCCGGACGTGATCGTGTTCGCATGCATGTTCACCAGCGCCAGGTAGGTGCCCATCTTGCCCTCCGTTCCCTTGGCCGGGTCGGAATCGAAGGAGGTGGCGATGGACCTCATGATCGGGTGCACGATCCCGCCGCCGCGGGCCGTGTTGCTGGGAGTGAATGGCGCCAGCAACAGCTCGCAAGTGGCCAGGCCGTAACCGATACCGATCGTGTGGCGGCCCATGAGCCCGATGAAGATCAGGCCTATCCGCCTGCCGAGACCTGTCTTCCTCAAGCCGCGCGAGATCAGGACGGCCACGACGATCAGCCATATGAGAGGGCTGGAAAAACTACTCAGCGCGTCGGCTATGGCCTCCCGCGAGGACGCAGCCGTAACCTGCGACAGCGCCACGACGACGATCGCCATCATCGCGATGACGCCGATCGGCATCACGTTGAGGATGATGGCGAGGATGGTCGTCAGGAAGATCGCAAGGAGCGCCCAGGCCTTCTCCGTCAGTCCCGCCGGCGCCGGGACCAGCAGCAGGATCGCGAGCACGACCGTGGCGATCAGTGCGGGCTTGAGCCTGAACGGCACCGCCCCCTCGAAATAGAGGAACGCCGCCTTCAGCCGCCCGTACATCGTCATCAGATCCGCCCTCGTCAGCTCCGAGAGACCGGGCCACCGTCAGCCGGGCGTGGCCACAACGCTGATCGTCTCTCAACAGCCGAAATGGCGATTGTTTCCGATGTTGCTGGAGGAAGGTGCGGGTTAGACTTGGTTTGGTACTTCAAATACGATCGAGCGCCATCATTGTAGTGGCGCTCTGATGCTTCGCAGCGACGTCCCGCAGATCAGGTCGTTGACCGACCTGGGCCGTTGGCGACCGTCGGCGTCGATATGTTCGGCGGTGCCGAGCGCCTCAATGACGAGATGAAGACGTGATGGGCCGCACGGATATGGCTGCGCATGACGGAGCCAGCCCATACGCTGTCCCGGCCGCGGAAGGCCGCGATCAGCTCGCGATGATGCGTCATGCTGCGGGCGAGGTCTTCGTCGGAATAGACGTGGAACGTCCGCGTCACGAGCGCCATCTCGACGACGCTCGAGATCATGGCCGAGAGCCTCTGATTTGCCGCGGCCGTGATGATGATGCGATGGAACTCGCCGTTCCGCCGCGCAAGCTCGGCAAGGTCGCGATCGGGTCCCGATCCGACCACGCCCTCCATCTCTGTCGCATAGCGCTCGAGTTCTTCGAGCGCGGCAGGCGTCAGTCGAGCGGCGGCGACCTCGGCAGCATGCGCCTCAAGCACCGTCCTCAGAGCGAAGACCTCTTCGACGTCCGATTGGGACCAGTGCGTAACGTAGGCGCCGCGGTTCGCGAAGAACTCCACCAACCCCTCGGCCGAGAGCCGCCGCAGGGCCTCCCGGACAGGCGTGCGGCTGATCCCAAGGCGGTCGGCGACCTCCGCGGCACGCAGATGCTGCCCAGGCCCATAGGTCCCGGACGCGATTGCCCCCCGGATCGCTTCGTATGCCTGCTGTATCGCGGCGGCCACCGGTGCTCCAGCGGCTAGCGGATGCCAAGAAGGCGACGAGCGTTGCCGCCCAAAACCAGCTCGCAATCCTGGTCCGAGAGATCGGAGGCAAGGATCTCGTAGAGCGGGAACGGATGGCTGAAGAGCTTCGGAGACGAGTAGAAGTCGGTGCCAAGAAGGAGCCGCTCCGCCCCGTTCTTTGCGACGAAGGTCTCCATCATGTGCGAGACTGGGATCATGACGCCCGTGTCGAAGACGATGTTGGGATGCTTGCTCGCCAGATAAGGCATCCAGTGGGCCAAGTCGGGTGACGAGAAGGCATCGAGCGCCACGAAGGTGAGATCGGGGAACTTGTCAGCCAGAATCTCGAGCTTCCAGGGCGCTTCGAGCTTCGAATCTCCGATGATGTGGATGAAGGCCGGAACATTGTGCTCCTGCACGCGCTCGAGGAGCGCGTCCATCCGCGGATGGTCGATCGCACATCCCTGGAAGCGGTGATGCCAGATGATTCCGCGCATGCCGAGCTGGGTGACGCAGCGGTCGATCTCGTCGAGTGAGCCCTCGCCTTCGAGCGGGGAGACGGTGCCGACGGCGGCGGGGAAGCGATCTGGCCAGCGATCGCGATAGATGGCGACCTGGTCGTTGACGCGGCGGGTGTCGGCAATACCGTTCGGCGCCGGATACCCGTTGGACGGCATGAGCAGCGCCTGCTCGATACCGTTGGCGTCCATGAAGGCGATGCGCTTGGCAGCGTCGTCCTCCATCGTGCCGGCGCCGGCAGCGCCGTGCGACACGATCTCGAGCGAGCCGACATGGTGGTGCAGGTCGAAGACCCGGAAGTCCTGGGGCTTACGCATCGGCATTCCAGAAGCGGGAGAAATCGGCCTTTCGGCGCTCGGCAAAGGAGCCGAGGCCCTCGCGCCACTCGGCTTCGGGGATGTCGCCAAGGATCGCACGGACGAAATCCCAGTCGAGCGGGGCTGCCCGCCGGGCCGCTGCCTTGACGGCCGCGAGCGCGCCCGGCGGCACCTCGTCCGTGATGCTGCGCGCGAGCGCGATGGCGGCCTCGACCTGTTCGCCGACCGGGACAATGCGGCTGACCAGCCCCAGGGTCGAAGCCTCCGGCGCCTCGACCCGCCGCCGGGTCAGGATCACATCCATTGCGCGCCGCCGCCCCACGAGCTGGACGAGGCGCGCGAGGCCGGTATTCGGCATCACGCCGAGGCCGAGCTCGGGTAGGGCGAAGCTCGTATCCTCCGCCGCGACCACGAGGTCGCAGCAGAGCGTCAGCTCGCAACCTCCGCCCAAGACCAGCCCGTGCGTGGCGGCGATCGTGACGCGCCTGTCCGCGTCGATCGCCTGGAACAGGTCCATCGGCGTCGGCCCGGTCGGAGCGCCCGTCATCCAACCGGCGCCGAGGAGGTCGCCGATATTCGCGCCGGCGCAGAACGCCCTCCCCTCGCCCGCGACCACCAGCGCGCGCGCCCTGCTCGCCTCCGGCGATGCGAGCGCGGCGAGCGCACCCTCGACGAGGCTCGTCGAAAGCGCGTTCCGGCGCTCGGGCTCCGCCAGGGTGAGAAGCCCGACCGTGCCGCGGAGCTCGAAGCGAGCACCCATCACTTCACCGGGTAGACAAGCTTCCCGCCCGCCTTGGCGGCCGGGAACACAACCTCCTCGCCCTCTTTGCGGTGCTGGGTGACGACCATGGTCTCATCGCTGAGCAGCTGGTGCTTGGCGGCATCGGAGGCCTTGTAGCCGATCTTCCCGTAGGGCGTGTCGAAGGTGAGGCTCGAGAGCTTCTCCTGCACTTTCGCAACGTCGGTGCTGCCCGCTGCCTTGATGGAATCGGTCAGCGACTTCAGGCCGACATAGCCCTGCAGGAAGGGCGAGATGATCGTCTGGCCTGTTGCCGCTTGAGCGTTCTTCACGAATTCGGCCACGCCCGGCGTGGTCTCATGTGCCGACCACTCGGCGATCATGGCAGTGCCTTCGCTGAGGTCGCCGTAATCGGCGCGCTTGTCGCCGGCAGAGACCACCATGGTAAGCTTCGGCTTCACCCCCAGGCTGTTCTGCTGCCGCACGAGCTGCAGGTTGTCGCCCGAGTAGCCGACGGAGAAGAACACGTCGGGATTCAGCGACTTGACGCGCGTGAGGATCGGCGAGAAATCCGGCGAGCCGGTCTTGAAGGGCTCCTTCATGACGAGCTGTAGACCCTCGGCCTTCATGTATTGCTCGGCGTACTTCGCGGCGTCGGCACCGTAGAGCCCGTCCTCGAATGCGAGCGCGACCGTCTTCGGCTTCGGTTCGATCGACGCGATGAAGCGCGCCGCCGCCTTCTGCCGGTGATAATCCCAGATATAGACGTGGTAGTACCAATCCTCCTTGCCGAAAGTCGTCTCCAGCCTCACGGATGACGATCCCGTGTGGATGAAGAGCGGCTTGTATCGGCGCACGCTCGACAGCAACGCGAAGTCGGCCGTGCTGCCGTAGCCCCCGACAAAGGCGTAGACCTTGTCTTCAGTAGCCATCTTGGACGCGATGGTCGCAGCCGTGTTCGGCTCGCTCTTGGTGTCCTCGATCAGGAGCTTGACCTGCCGGCCCAGCACGCCGCCGCTCTTGTTCAGCTCCTCCGCCGCGTACTTGATGCCTCCGAGGATCACCTGCCCCCCGACGGCCAGCACCCCTGTCATCGGCAGCGGCACGCCGATGAGAAGCGGTTCGCCCGTTTGCGCGAAGGCGGGACGGGCGGCCATGGCGGCGGCGGTCGCAGCCGTGACCTGGAGAAACTGGCGTCTTGAGGAACTCATGGTGACCTCCCTGGCTCTTGTGGTTGATCTCAGCGACCTTCGTCGCGCTGGAAGAATGGCAGCCGTCGCCCGTCGATCTCCGGGAAGGTGACGGTGACGGAATCGCCCGAACGCACTGCGTCGCGGCCTTCGCCGATCAGGCGGCTCGCCATGCGCGGCCCCTCTTCGAGGTCGACGAGGACGACCGTGTAGGGCAGCTGGCTCGCCCATTCTTCGCCGTGGAAGGAAACGGCGACGTGCGAGAAGGAGAAGACCTTGCCGCGCCCGGAGGCGCGCTTCCAGCCGAGGCTCCGGCTTGCGCATTTCGGGCAGTGGATGCGCGGGTAGAAGAAGACTTCGCCGCAATCGTCGCACACCGGGAGGACGAGCTCCTCACGGTCGCAAGCATCCCAGAAGGGTGCGCTCGCGGCGGTCGGCTGAGGCAGGACGGCGCGCAGCTCCGACATCGTTCAAACCTTCTCGAGGATGGCGACGCCGCAGACGGAGAATACGCCTCCGTTGCCGCTGACGAGGGCACGCCGGGCCCCGTCGACCTGGCGTCGACCGGCCTCGCCCCGCAGCTGCCGCACGGCGTCCACGAGATGCAGCATGCCGCCGATATGCGCCTGAGAGAGGAGGCCGCCATGCGGGTTGACCGGCCAGCGCCCGCCCAGCGTGGTCGCGCCTGAGCGGACGAGGGCTCCCGCTTGCCCCGGCTCGCAGAAGCCGAGCGCTTCCAGCGTGACGAGGACGGAGATCGTGAAGGCGTCGTGCAGGTTGACGACCTGCACGTCCGCCGGCCCGATGCCGGCAGCCTCGTAGGCGGCGCGGCCCGCCTCGGCCATCCCGAAATCCGGGATGTCGGGCATGTCGACGACCGAGTTGTGCGTCGTCTTCATGCCCAGGGACCGCATCTGGACGGCGCGGTCGCCGAAGCGCTTCGCCCGGTCGCGGCTCGCGACCAGCAGGGCACCGCCGCCATCCGCGACCAACGAGCAATCGAGCAGCCGGATGGGCGAGCTGATCATCCGGCTGGCGGCATGCGCCTCAAGGGTGATCGGCTTCTTCATCATGGCGTTGTCGTTCAGCAGCGCATGCTGCCGCGCGCTCACCGCCACCGCGCCGAAATCGGCAATCGTCGCGCCGTAGAGATCGATGTAGCGCTGCGCGACGAGAGCATAGGGGATCACCATTCCCTGCAGGCCGAACGGCTCTTCCCACTCTTCTCCGCCGAGCAGGTTCTTGAGGTGAAACCCGTGCGTCCCCTCGGCGCGTCCGGTGAGGCCGTTCTCGCCATAGACGCAGACGGCAAGTTCGCAATGCCCGGCCTCGACGGCCCAGATCGCCTGCTGGAGCATCGTCATGCCCGTGACGGTGCCGCCGACATCGACGGTCGCGCTGAAGCGCGGCTTCACGCCGAGGTATTCGGAGAGGGTCGTCGAAAACATGCTGTTCGGCGACTGGTACGGGTCGAGGTTGATGACGCCGTCGAGCTCCGACAGCGCGCAGCCGGCATCCTTGAGTGCATCCAGGACGGCAAGGGCCTGGATCTCGACGGACGACATGCCGGGCAGCTTGCCGACCGGCGTCTCGCCGATTCCGACGATGACCGCCTCGGTGCTCACCGCGGGCATGATGGTGCAATCCCTTCGGCGGACATGGGTCTCACAATCCGAGATAAGCGCTACGGAGTTCGTCGCTCTCGACGACCTCCGCCATGGGTCCCGACAGGGCGACGCGGCCCTCTTCGAGGACGATGCAATGGTCCGCGATCTGCGTCGCGTAGCCGACGTTCTGCTCGGCCATGACGATCGCGCATCCGCTATTCCGCTTGATCTCGGCGAGAGTCCCGAAAAGCTCCTCGACGATCTTCGGCGCAAGCCCGGCCGAGGGCTCGTCGAGCAGGAGGGCGCGCGGCGCCGTCATCAGGGCGCGACCGACGGCGAGCATCTGCCGCTGGCCGCCGCTCATGGTTCCGGCGGCCTGCGAGCGGCGTTCGCGAAGAATCGGGAAGTAGCCGTAGACCTGCTCAAGCAGGCCGTTCATCTCGGGAAGCGTGCGATGGCCGGAGGCGGCCACGTAGGCCCCACGCAGATTGTCGAGCACGGTGAGGTTGGGGAAGCAGCGCGCCCCGTCGGGAACGAGCGAGACGCCGCGCCCGGGCAGCATGAAGGGCTGCAGGCCGGAGAGGTCCTGCCCGTCGAGCATGATGCGGCGGCCGCTGCTTGCGACCGTGCCGATGATGGCGCGCAGCGCGGTGGTCTTTCCCGCGCCGTTCGAGCCGAGCACCACCAGGAGGTCGCCCTCGTTCACCGCGAGATTGATCCCGCCGAGCACCTGAAGGCGGCCGTAGGATGCGCCGCCGAGCGCTGCCTGGAAGCGGCTCATCCCTTGAACCCCTTGCCGAGATAGGCCTCGCGCACCGCCGGATCAGCGAGCACGCTCGCTGGCGAACCGGAAGCGAGCAGCTTCCCGTTGTTGAGAACGATCACGCTTTCGCAGAGGGTAGTGATGACCCGCATCACGTGCTCGATGATGACGATGCTCAGGCCCGCCTTGTGGATCTGACGTACGAGGGCCATCACGCCGACGGAATCCTCGTGCGAGAGGCCCGCCATCACCTCGTCCAGCATGAGCACGGAGGGACCGCAGGCCAGGGCGCGCGCGATTTCGAGGCGGCGGAGGTCGGTGACCGAGAGTTGCCCGCACGCGCGCTTCAGGAGCGGGCCCAATCCGCAGAACGAGGCGACGGAAGCGGCGTCCGTCAGGCCCGGGATCAGATGGCGCGATCCGCGCCCGTAGATGAGCGGAACGGCGATCACCTCTTCCACCGTGAGCTGCGGGGGAACCTTCGGGATCTGGTAGGTGCGGGCGAGCCCGTGCTGGACGATGCGGTCCGAGCGCTCCGCCGTAATGGCGCGGGAGCCGAGCCGGACCGCCCCCTCGCGCGGCTTGATCTGGCCGGAGACGGCATTCACGAGCGTGCTTTTTCCCGAGCCGTTCGGGCCGATCAGGCCGGTGATCTGCCCGGCCGGGAACGTCGTCGTAACGCCGTCCAGGGCACGCAGACCGCCGAAGGCGACCACGAGCCCTTCCGTGGCGAGTTCCTGGGACGAGATGGTCATGGCTCCGTCCTGAGTCCGGCGACGGGGCTCACGCTCGACGGTTTCGTCTCGCGCTTCCGCACCGCCCGTACGAGCTTCGAGAGCAAGCCGACGACGCCCTGCGGCAACGCCATGACGAAGATGATGATCACGGCGCCGTAGACGACCTGGTAGCCGGTGCCGCCGATGAAGGTCCGAGCGCCCTCCTCCAGAGCTTTCAGCAGGATTGCGCCGAGCAGCGGCCCGAGCGTCGTGTCCATGCCTCCAAGGATCGCAATGGCGAGCGGGAGGACGCTCCAGTTCGGCGTGAAGACGTCGGTCGGGACGACATAGCCGTAGAGCCCGCCATAGCACGCGCCGGCGAGACCCGCGAAGACGCCCGAGACGATGAAGGCGAGGAGCTTCGTCTTCACGACGGGTACGCCGCTCGCGGCGGCGAGCTCCGGGTTGGTGCGGATCATGAAGAAGGCGGGCCGGAAGCGCAGGGTGAGGAAGATGTCGGAGGTGATCACCGCCGCGAGCAGGAGCCCCGCAATGATGAGGAGCTGCCAGCACGGCTCCCCGCCAGCCACGACCGGCGGCGCAATTCCGCCTGCCCCGCCCGTCCAGTCACCGAAGACGAGGACGGCCACCTGCAGCGACAGCATGAAGCCGAGCGTCGCGATGGCGAAGTACATCCGCCGCAGGCGGAGGGTAATGAGGCCGAGCAATGTCGCGGCGAGCGCGCACACGACGACCACACCGACCCAGGCGAGCGTGATGCCAAGAAGCGGCTCGATCAGCGCGGTCGAGTAGGCGCCGAGCCCGAAGAAGGCTGCGGAGCCCAGCGAGACCTGCCCCGTCCGGGAGAGGATATCCCAGGCAAGGGCTAGGATGGCGCTGATCGCCACCCCGATGGCGAGCTGGATCCAGAACGGCTTGTTCGCGTAGGCGATGCCGCCCGCGACCGCGATGATCGCGAGGTAGGTCAGGACGCGGCCTGTCCAGCTGGTCATGCGCGCTGCTCCGACCCGAACAGGCCCGTCGGTCGCACCACGAGGACGATCACGATCAGGAGGAAGGCGATGCCGTAGCCCCAGCTTCCTCCGCCGGGGACGAAGGTCGCCGTGACGCTCTCCGCGATGGACAGGATTGCGGCGCCGACGAGCGCGCCGCCGATGCTGCCGAGCCCGCCGAGCGCCACGATCGCGAAGGCGCGCATCACGAGGTCCACGCCGACGAGCGGGTGGACATAGAGGATCAGCGCGACGAGGCCGCCGCCGATGCCGGCCGTGAAGCCGCCGATGACAAAGGACAGGCGGAACATACTCCACACGTTCACGCCCGAGAAGATCGCCAGTTCGTGGTTCTCGCTCGCGAAGCGCAGGAGCAGCCCGTAGCGGGTGCGCCGCATGAACCAGATCAGCGCCCCGTACAGGATGGCCCCGACGATCAGGACGACGAGATTGTTGCCGGGGACCGTGACGGGCCCAAGTCGCAGAGGCGGCAGGAGCTCCGGCGCGTGCATGACACGGGAATCCGGGGTCCAGGCGATCATCGCGAGGTTGATGACCAGGATCGACAATCCGATCGTGGCGAGGATCTGGTTGTGCTCGTCCTGCCGAAGCACCCGCGCAAGGAAGCTATCGAAGACCAGCCAGGACAGGGCCGCGATCGCCACGCCCGCGACCAGCATGCCGAGGATCGGTGTGAGGCCGAGCCCGACATAGAGGAAGTAGGTGATGAACGCGCCCAGCATCACGAACTCGCCGTGGGCGAAGTTGATGATGCCGGTGACGCCGAATTCGAGCGTGAGCCCGGAGGCGATCGCCGCGTAGAGCCCCGCGACCGTGATCGCGAGGAGCAGCGTCTGGGAGAGGACGACGGGATCCATGCCGCTGCTCAACCGACCAGATTGCGCGCGATTTGCAGGCGCTGCATCTCGGATGTGCCCTCGCCGATCCGAAGGCCGCGCACATCCCGGAAGATGCGCTCGACCGGCAGGTCGGTCATGAAGCCCGCCCCGCCGAAGATCTGTAGGACGCGGTCCGCGACCCGGCCGGCCATCTCGCTGCAGTACAGCTTGGCGCGGGATGCCGCGATACGCGTATCCGGATGGCCCGCATCGGCGAGTTCGGCGGCCTGCCTGCACAGCAGGCGACCGGCCTGGAGTTCGACGTCGCTGTCCGCGAGCATGAACTGGATCGCCTGATGCTCGCCGAGCCGCTTCCCGAAGGTTTTGCGCTCGCGCACATAGGGGAGGACCAGATCCATCAGGTGCTGGGCCATGCCGACACAACGGCAGGCGACGAAGAGCCGGTCGTTGTTGATCGTCGCCATCATGATGGCGAAGCCATTGCCCGGCTCGCCGAGCACGTGACTGTCCGGCACGAAGCATTCGTCGAACGAGAGAGCGGAGAGCGGGTAGCCGCGCCAGCCGAGCTTCCTGAACCGGCGCTCGATCGTGAAGCCGGGTGATCCGCGCTTCACGATGAAGGTGCCGAGACGTTGCTTGAGCGAAGCGTCCTTGTCCGTGACGGCAAGGACGATCGTATGGTCGGCGGTCTCGGCATGCGAGATGAAGTGCTTCGCGCCGTCGATTCGCCAGCCGCCCTCGACCCGCGTGGCACGCGTCCGCAGCGCGTTCAGGTCCGAGCCGGCGTCCGGCTCCGTCAGCGCATAGGCGACGGTGGTCTCGGCCCGCATCAAGGGACCGACGAACCACTCGCGCTGCGCGTCGTTCGCGAAGCGGATCGAGCCCGGCAGGTGGCCGATCGCCTCGCCGAGCGCCATGCTCGTGTGGCCCATGGCTTCGTCGATGGCGGCGATCGCAACCCGACTCAGGCCCGGCCCTCCGATTTCGGCCGGCATGTTGTATCCGTAGAGCCCGAGCGAGAGCGCTTCCTGGCGCAGCTTCGCCATCAGGGCGGGCTCGATCTCGTCGGCCTCGTCCACCGCCGCCTCGTGCGGCGCCAGGGACCGGTCGACGAAGCTGCGAACGGTGCGCACGAGGAGTTCGAGCTCCTCCTCCGTCTCGCGAGGAGACACGTCGGCCATGGAGGTCACGAGAAGCTATCCATCGTTTCGGTGGCGACCCAGGCTTCGATCGCGTGCCGCTGGATCTTGCCGGTCGTCGAGCGTGTGATGCGATCCGCCGGGACGAGCCGGATGCCTTTCGGCTGCTTGTAGCCGGCCAGTTCCTTGCGGCACCGCTCGCGCAGGACGGCGATGTCGAGGCCGGGGTTGCTCGATACGACGAGCGCGACCGGCACCTCGCCCCAGCGCTCGTCCTTCCGCCGAACCACGACAGCGTCGATCACATCCGGATGACCGACAAGAACGCGCTCGATCTCGGCGGGATAGATGTTCTCGCCGCCCGACTTGATCATGTACTTCGCGCGATCGACGAAATCGTAGAGGCCGTCTGGCCGGCGCCGGAAGAGGTCTCCCATGTGGAACCAGCCGTTCCGGAAGTCCTCGGCGGTGGCCTTGTCGTTGTTCCAGTAGCCGCTGAACAAGGTGGGCCCGCGCATGGCGAGCTCGCCCGGCTCGCCATCGGGGACATCGCGGTCGTCGGCATCGACGAGGCGGATCTCCGCGCCCTGGCTGGGCGCCTTGCCCAGATCGGATGCGTTCCCCTTCGGGAGTTGGCGACCGGAGAGCGGCGGCGTGCCGGTTTCCGTCGCGCCGAAGCAGTTGAGGAAATCGCAGCCGAGGAGCTTTGCAACGCGCTCGACCTCGTGCGGGGGCGAGAGATCCGCCATCACGCCGCAGGTCTTGATGCCGAGCGGCTTCGTCCCACGCCGCTCCAGCGCCTCGATCATCCGGCCGATCGCGCCCGGCATGATCGAAACCCACTCGAAGCGCTCGGTCTCGATCTTCTGCGCGATCAGATCGGGATCGAATCCGTCGATGACGATCACGCGCCCGCCGGTGAGCAGCGCATGCAGCGCAGGCTCCGTCCCGCCCATGTGGTAGAACGGCGGCCAGGCGAGGTTTGTGTTTCCCGGCCGCACTCCGAGGTCGAAGGGCACGACCAGCATGCGGGCGACCTCACACCGATGGCTGAGGACGGCGCCCTTCGGCAGTCCGGTCGTGCCACTGGTGTAGAGGATCAGGAAGGGATCCTCCGGCTCCGCGACCTCCGGCGGCTCATCGGCTGCGGCGCGGGCGAGACGGCGTTCCCAGTCCGATCCGAAGGTCAGGATCTCCGAACCACCGGCGACAGCCGACAGCGTCTCCGCGAAGCGCGGTGAGGCAATCGCAACGCGCGGCGATACGAGCCCGACGCAATGGGTGAGTTCGCCGGGCGTGAGCCGCCAGTTCTGGCAGGCGATGATCGCGCCGAGGCAGGCGCCCGCGAGTTGCACCTCGATGTACTCGGACCGGTTCTCGGAAAGCACCGCGATGCGGTCGCCACGGGAGACGCCGAGGCTCGCCAAGAGCGCGGAGGTTCGGTTCACCCGCTCGCCGAGCTCGGCGAAAGTCCAACGCTTGTCGCCGTCCTCCAATGCAGGGCGGCGAGCGTGGAGGCGAACCGCATTCTGAAACAGCGACCCGACGGTACTGGCGGCAGCTCGCCTGACGAGCGTTGCGGCCGATCGCGACGCGGATGAACCGCTCGCGGAGACATCTGCCGTGAGGCCGGCCGTCGTTTCCACCCAAGCACCCTTATTTGTTGATTGGATGCAATACCGCGGGGACCGCCTCTGTCAACCGGTCAAATGAGCCGGATTGCATCCACACCCCCCTGAACAAAGCTTGGGCCTCCGAAATGCGCGCAACATCGGGCAATCGCCAGGACAGGCACGGATTTCAGAAAGGGGCGCGCTCCAGCCCCTGGCTTCGCAACGGCTTGCTCGCCCGCACGGACCAGCTCGAGGGTCTACAGGTCGCCGGGGGAGGCACTGCCAAACTGGTGCGCGGCAGCGATCCTGCATCGCTGGACGTTGAAGACGCCCGTGAAATGCTCCTTCATCAGCTCGGTATGGCGCGCCAGGAATTCCGAGCGATCATAGGCGGCAAGGTCCGCCTCGGTTTCCCAGATCGAGATGGAGAAACCGGAATCGGGCTGCGTGACGTCCTGGATGAGGTAGCGCGCTTTCAGCCCGGGAAGCGCCGCATCGCGATAGGCGGCCTCGAACGCGTCCTGGTAGGCCTCCCAATGGCCGGGCTTCAGGCGGCCCCAGGCGATGCGCATATACATGCCTTCGTCACCGGTGGCGGGTTCGGGGATGCTCGTCATGATGCCATCGCGATCGCCTGGCGGCCCACGGTGTCGCGGCCGACGAAAGACAGGACCTGCTCCGCTACCGTGTCGAGCTGCGCCGCGACGCGCTCGTCCACGCAGGCGCCCGCCTCGTCGAAAACCCGGCCGGCCGCCGTGTTGATCCCGACGCCGAGCGGCGTCGGCCAACCCCGCAGGGCGTGGACGATGGAGCGAAAGGCCGTGAGTGTGGTCCCGACGGCCTGCCATCCCGCCGCGCAGACGATGCACCCGACGGCCCGCTCCTCGAAGTATGGCCGGCCGTCTTCGCGCATGTCCTCCGTGTAGTCGAGCGCGTTCTTCAGCATGCCGGAAATCGAGCCATGATAGCCGGGCGAGGCCACGACGATGGCATCCGCCCTGCGCATCGCCTCGACGAGGCGCAGGGCCTCCGGCGTGCGGAACGGAACCTCCGGAGCGTACATCGGAAGGCCCGCGAGCATCGGCCCGTCGAACATCTCCGTGTCCGCCCCGCGGCGGGCGGCGGCCGCCAGCACGTGACGGACCGCCCGCTCCGAGGAGGATTGAGGCCGGGTCGTGCCGCCCAAGCCGACGATCATCGGCCTGGTATGGTGCCACGAGCGTGCCGTCATTGCGTTCGCGCCTCGCTTGCTCTGTGTCAGCTCTTGACCAGCGGGCAGCCGCCTTCGCTCATCGGGCGGAAAGCCTCCTCGGCCGGGATGGTGGAGAGGACGTTGTAGAGGTCCCAGGGTTCCTTCATGTCTGCCGGCTTCTTCACCTCGAACAGGTAATGCGGGTGCAGCTTGCGGCCGTCCGGCCGGATGGAGCCCTTGCCGAAGAGCGGATCCTCCGTCGGGACGGCCTTCATGTCGGCGACGATCTTGGCGCCGTCCTTGGTGTCCTTCAGCTTCTCCACGCTCTTCAGGTAATGGATCACGCTGGAATAGACGCCGGCCTGGATCTGCGTCGGCATGCGGCCGTTGTTCTTCTCGGCGAAGCGCCGTGACCAGGCGCGGGTGCCTTCGTCGAGGTTCCAGTAATACGCGCCCGTGAGCACCAGCCCCTGCGCCTTGTCTGCGCCGAGAGCCTTCACGTCCGTGATCATGAGGAGCATCGCGGCGAGGGTCTGCCCGCCCTGGGTGATGCCGAATTCCGCGGCCTGCTTGATGCTGTTCGTAGCGTCCGCGCCGGAATTCGCCAGCCCGACGATCTTCGCCTTCGAGCCCTGCGCCTGGAGGAGATAGGACGAGAAGTCGGCCGTCACGAAGGGGTGACGGGCCGAGCCGATCACCTTGCCGCCGCCCGCCTGGACGACCTTGGTGGCTTCCGCTTCGAGCATGTGCCCGAACGTGTAGTCGGCCGTAAGGAAGAACCACTCCTTACCGCCACGTCGCACCACCTCGCGCGAGGTGCCGTTTGCGAGCGACCAGGTGTCGTAGACCCAGTGGATGGTATTGGCCGAGCAGCGGGCGCCGGTCAGGTCCTGCACGGCGGCACCCGAGGCAAGCAGCACCTTGTTCTTCTCGCGCGTGACGTCGTGCACCGCGAGCGCAACGGAGGAGGTCGGCACGTCGACGATCACGTCCACGCCGTCGCGATCGTACCATTGCCGCGCCATGCTGGAGCCGATGTCCGGCTTGTTCTGGTGGTCGCCGGAGATGATCTCGACCTTCAAGCCCTTTTCGGCCGCGCGGTAATCCTCGACAGCCATGCGGGCCGCGATGACGGATCCCTCTCCCGCCATGTCGGAGAAGGTCCCGCCGCGGTCGTTCATGACACCGATCTTCACGGCCATCTCGGCCGCTGCGGGAGTGGCAACCAGAGACACGGCAAGCGCCGCCCCGTAAAACACCTTCATCGTAATCTTCCCCCCTGATCTCGCGGTTGCTGGTTTCTTGTTCTTGGGTTTTCCAGTCAGATAGTTCGCCCGCCATCGACGGGCAGGACGACCCCCGTCACGAAGGCCGCGGCATCGCTGGCGAGCCAGAGGCAGGCCTGGGCTACATCCTCGGGCTCGCACATGCGGCCGAGCGGAATGGAGCTGATGACGGCCTGCCGGCCTTCCGGCGTGTCCGCGCCGCCGAGCGCCGCTCCCAGCATCCCGGTCGGCGACATCACGGGCGCGACGCAGTTCACGCGGATCCGGTGCGGCGCGAGTTCGGCCGCCATGGATTTCGAGATGGCGTGAACGGCGCCCTTCGTGCCGTTGTACCAGGCAAGGCCGGGACGGGGACGAATGGCGCCCGTGCTGCCGATATTGATGATGACACCGCCCTCCGGCTGCCGGCGCAGGGCCGGGACGGCCGCATGGCTCATGCAGAAGAGCGACTTCACGTTGACGGCCACGAGTCGGTCGAACACCGCCTCGTCGACCTCCTCCAGCGGCTCCTTCCGGTTCAGGATGCCGGCGTTGTTCACGACGATGTCGAGCCGTCCGAAACCCTCGAGCGCCGTGCCGACCATGCGCGCGACATCCCCGAGCGAGGCGACATCGCCCTGCACGCCGACACTCTTTCCGCCGATCTCGCCGGCGACCGCGTCTGCCTTGGCCCCGTCGAGGTCCGCGACGACGATTGCGGCGCCATTGGCGGCAAACGCACTTGCGATGGCGCGGCCGAAGCCCGATCCGGCCCCTGTGACGAGGGCGACCTTCCCTGAAAGCATGGCGGACCTCACGCGTGGGCCGACAGGGCGACCTTGGCGGTGCTCCAGCCGCCGTCGATCGCGATCACCTGCCCGGTGACGAAGCTCGCATCCTCCGAGCAGAGGAAGGCAACCACGGAGCCGACCTCAGCGGGCTGTCCGGCACGTGCCATCGGGGTCCCGTCGATGAAGGTGTGGTAGAACCAGGTGTTCCGGGTCTGCCGCTCTGGCGTGTGCGCCGGCGTCATGATCAGGCCCGGCGCGACGGCATTCACGCGCAGGCCCCGCTGGCCGAATTCGGCGGCCATCTGGCGGGTCAGGCCGATGAGCGCCGCCTTCGCGGCCGAATAGGTCGCGCTCTGCCGGAAGCCGACGAGACCGAGGACGGAGGACATGTTGATAATCGCGCCGCCGTCTTCCGTCCGGGCGTTCACGAATTCCCGCGAGAACCGGAACGTCGCGCGGAAATTCATGTCCATGTAGTGGTCGAGATCGGCGTCGCTCGTCACCGCGACCGAGCTCGGGTTGCCCAGGCCCGCATTGTTCACGAGCCCATCGAGCCGGCCGAACGCCTCCCGTGCCGCCGCAACGACCTTCGCGGGAGCGTCATCCGTCAGCACATCCTGGACGAAGGGCGCGATACGGCCGGGATGATCCACGCCGAGCCCCACGGTCTCGGCACAGGCGTCCGCCGATCGGTCGACGGCGAGGACAAGCGCTCCCTCGGCGGCGAGCCGCAACGCGCAGGCGCGCCCGATTCCCGAGCCCGCCCCCGTCACGACGAAGGCGCGTTCCACCAGACCTCGCATCGTTTCCTCCCAGCGCCGCACCTGTTCCGTGCGGCCCCTCTCGTTCGTCTTGTTATGCCGCGGCCGAGTTCAGGCTCTGCGGTCGATCTTCCGGAAGCGGCTGCCAGTTCGCAGGCGGGTAGGCCGACAGCGGCCCGAGCTCTTTCTCGATCCCTGGAATGACTTCGCCGATGAACCGCTCGAGCGAGCGCATCGCCTTCTTGTGTGGGTAGTCGCCGAGCTGGAAGTAGAGGGAGATATGGTTCACGCCCGTGCGGCGGATCTCTTCGACGCCCCGCTGGATGCAGGTCTCGACATTGCCGATCATCTGACTGCCGACGATCTGCTCCAGGGTCTGCTCCTGCGGGAACGGGCTGTCGCCCAGCATCATGGTGCCAGCCTGCACTTCCTCGCGGCGGCGGAGCGAGCTCGCGACGCGGAGCTGCCAGCGCGCGTTCTCGGCATATTCCAGAGCCTCGGCAGGATCGTCCGTGACGCAGCAATAGCGCAGTACGCCCCATTTCAGTTCGCGCGGATCCCGGCCCGCATTGCGGAGCACACCCTCGAGCATCGGCCGCTGGGCCGCGACCTCCGGGATCGAGTAGAATCGGCCGTTCACGATCATCGGATAGCCGCGCTCCGCCGCGTAGCGGTGTACCTGCGGCGCGTGACCGGCAACCCAGAACTCCGGCAGCTTGCCGTCATGCGTGCGGGCGGCGATGTGGGTCGCCGGAAGCCCGAGCCCGTCATGCTCGACGAACTCTTCGGTCAGCCCCTTCTCCAGCACGTGCATGTACTGCTCGAAGGTGTCCTTCGAGCCGGCGAGGTCGGCGCCGAAGCGTTCGAACTCGTAGGGCTGGTAGCCCGTTCCGATCCCGACGATCAGGCGCCCTCGCGAGAGCGTGTCCACCATCGCGATCTCGGCCGCGAGCCTGACCGGGGAGTAGAGCGGCAGCACCACGATCCCCGTGGCAAGCTTGATGCGCTTCGTCTGAGGCGCGCAATACGCCGCCATCGTGAGCGGGGACGGGCAGATCCCGTAATTCGAGAAATGATGCTCGGCGAACCAGGATATGGCGATGCCGCCGTCGTCGGCGAGCCGGGTCAGCGCCGCCGCGTCCTCCAGGACCTCGCGCGTGGTGGTTCCGCGCGTGCGGTAACCCATCAGATTGAAGATGCCGAAATCCACGCGCTTCTCCCGGATATGGCCCGCCTCTCGGCGGCACCTGCACGATCGCGCTTCGCGCATTCGACTCGTGCAAACTAGTTCCATGTGGAACTATACGTGGGCGATTCCCGGCAATCAAGCCGGATCGGGACGGAGACGACGATGTCGGGAGTGCGGACGTTCGACCTGACCGGAAAGCGCATCCTGATCACTGGAGCCTCCGGCGGCATCGGGAGTGCGACGGCGGAGCTCTGCGCCTCCCTGGGGGCAGAGGTGCTGGCCTGCGACATCGTCGATCCGGCACCGGTGGTCGGTCGGTTGCGGCAAAGGGGTTCGGCCGCCAGCGCTCACATCTGCGATGTCGCAGACCGCGATGCGGTAGCCGCCCTGCAAGCGGTGCTTGGCGACGTCGACGTGCTCGTCGACACCGTCGGGCTCTGCCCGTTCGGCGATTGGGAATCACCGGAGTGGGACTCCGAGTTCGACAGGGTGATCGACGCGAATGTGAGGGGGCCCATGAACCTCGCCCGCGCCTTCATGCCGGCCATGATCCAGCGCCGATCGGGCCGGATCGTCCTCACAGGGTCTCTCGCCGGCCATATGGGAGGGCTCAAGGCCAAGGCTCATTATGCGGCCTCGAAGGGCGCCGTCCACGCGCTGGTTCGGTGGCTCGCGCAGCGCGCCACCCCCCACAACGTGCTGGTGAACGGCATTGCGCCCGGGACCACCGCCACCCGAATGGCAGCCGAGGGCGATTACGATCCGTCCGTCGTCCCTATGGGCCGGTTTGCGACCCCGGAGGAGATCGCGGGACCGATCGCCTTCCTGTGCTCGCCGGCGGCCGGCTACATCGCAGGCGCCATCCTGGACGTGAACGGCGGCACGTATTACGGCTGACCGGGCAGGCAGGCCGGAAGACGATCACTGGGCCCGCGCCCATTTCACGGTCTGGTGGATGAGCTTCGACAGCAACGAATCGAATGTCGCGAGCTCTTCCGGCGTGAGCGCCGCGAGCATCTTTCGCTCGCTCTCGACGAAGACGCGCTCGGTGTCCTTGAAGATCTTGTAGCCCTCGGCCGTCAGGTCGAGGATCTTGCGTCTGCGATCGCGAACGTCTTCGCGACGCACGGCGAGACCGCGCGAAAGAAGCACGTTCACCCCCCGGCTGATGCTGTTCTTCGTCCGCCCGGTGATCTCGCAGATGTCCGATGCGGTGAGGCCAGCGGACTGCCCCAGGCAGAACAGCGCGGCGCCCTCCGATTCGTTCAGCAGGTATTCGCGCTCGAAATGGCGGTAGGGCTGGCCCTTGTACCAGTTCGTCAGCACGGCCATCCGGTAGCCGTGCCGGACCCGGCTCTGCTCCAGGATCTCGATGTGCCTGAGACTCGGCATACCTGATCAGCCCTCGCTCTTTCGTTGTCGCCGAGATAGTCCCGGATGGAACTATCTTGACCGCCCTCCGCGCTTCCGACTACCAATCGCCGGGCGCCTGAAGGCGCGCAACTCGTCCTCATGCGACGAGGCCAATCGAGCGGGTCCTTCGGGATTACCAGCGACGAAACAGGGAGGGAATGATGAGGTGGGCCCGGTTCGCGGCTGCTCTGGCGGTCGGCATGGCGGCAAGCGCCGGCGCGCAAGCTCAGACCCCTGCACCGCTCCGCATCGGAGTGATGAACGACATGTCGGGCCCCTATGCCGACACCTCGGGCCCGGGCTCGGCTGTCGCCGCCAGGATGGCCGTGAAGGATTTCGGCGGCTCCGTGCTGGGCCGGCCCATCGAGGTGCTGACGGCCGACCACCAGAACAAGCCGGATGTCGGCGCGCAGATCGTGCGCAAATGGATCGACGAGCAGGATGTATCCGCGATCGCGGACGTGAACACGTCATCGGTCGCGCTCGCCGTCCAGGCCATCACGCGCGACAAGCAGCGGGTCTTCCTGATCTCCGGCGCCGCCTCGGAGGACCTCACGGGCAAGGATTGCTCGCCCTTCAGCGTCCAGACGGCGGACGACACGCGCGCCCTCTCGGCTGGGACGACGAAGGCCGTGATCGATAGTGGCGCCAAGAAGTGGTTCTTCATCACGGCCGATTATACATTCGGCCACGTCATGGAGCAGGCGAGCGCGCGCGTGCTCGCCGCGAATGGTGGCGAGGTGGTCGGCCGGATCCGGCATCCGCAGGGCACGACCGACTTTTCGTCGTTTCTTCTTGCCGCCCAAGCCTCCGGCGCCCAGGCCATCGGCCTCGCCAATGCTGGCGACGATACGACCAATACGATCAAGCAGGCTGTCGAGTTCGGGCTGCCCCAGGGCGGGCAGAAGCTCGTAGGCCAGATCATGTTCCTGTCCCACATCCATGCGCTGGGGCTCGAAGCCGCGAGAGGTCTACTCCTCACGGAAAGCTTCTACTGGGACATGAACGAGGCCAGCCGGGCCTGGTCCGCCCGGTTCGAGAAGGAATTCGGCCGCAAGCCGACCCGCGAGCAGGCCACGACCTACGCGACCGTGATGCACTACCTGAACGCCGTCAAGGCGTCGGGCGATGCAGAGGCGAAGGCGGTCGTCGCGAAGATGAAGGAGCTTCCGATGGAGTTCTTCGGACAGCAGGCACGCATTCGGAAGGACGGCCGCGCCATCTACGACCTCACGCTCTACGAGGTGAAGTCGCCCGCCGAGTCGAAGTATCCTTGGGACTACTACAAGCCCGTCACCCGCCTCTCCGGCGCGGATGCCTTCGCGCCGGAAACGGAGAGCGCCTGCCCCCTGCTGAAGCAGGGGCAATAGCTCTCCGGCGCCCGACCGCCTCCGAGAACCGCAGGTCCATGCAGGAATTTGGAACTTTCGACTACGTGATCGTCGGGGCGGGCTCGGCGGGGTGCGTGCTGGCCAATCGGCTCTCGGCGGATGGGCGGAACCGGGTTCTGGTGCTGGAGGCGGGCGGGCGGGACAACTGGGTCTGGTTCCACATCCCGGTCGGCTACCTGTTCGCGATCGGCAATCCGCGCGCCGACTGGATGTTCGCCACCGCCCCGGAGGCCGGGCTCGGCGGGCGCACCATCGCCTATCCGCGCGGCAAGGTGGTCGGCGGCTCCTCCGCCATCAACGCCATGATCTACATGCGCGGCCAGGCGGCCGATTACGACGGCTGGCGCCAGCTCGGGCTCGCCGGCTGGGGCTGGGACGACGTCCTGCCCTTCTTTCTCAAGCACGAGGACCACATCGCGCCGCCGAACGAGTTCCACCGCGCGGGCGGCGAATGGCGCGTCGAACACCCGCGCCTGCGCTGGGACATCCTGGACGCGATCCGGGAGGCCGCCGCCGAGGCCGGCATCCCCAAGATCCCGGACTTCAACACCGGCGACAACGAGGGCTCGTCCTATTTCCAGGTGAACCAGAGGCGCGGCCGGCGCTGGAGCGCCTTCCGGGGCTTCCTCAAGCCCGTCCTGAACCGGCCTAACCTGCGCCTCGAGACCGGCGTGCATGTGGACCGGGTCGAGTTCACGGAGGGCCGCGCCAGCGCCGTGATCTTCTCGCGCGGCGGCGAGCAATACCGGGCGGCGGTGGCCGGCGAGGTGGTGCTGTCGGCCGGCGCGGTCGGCTCGCCGGTTCTCCTGGAGGCCTCCGGGATCGGCGATGGCGAGCGGCTGTCGGGCCACGGCATCGACACCGTCCGGCACCTGCCCGGGGTCGGCGAGAACCTGCAGGACCACCTCCAGATCCGCCCGGTCTACAAGGTCACGGGCGTGCGCTCGCTCAACACCGACTACGCCAACCTCCTCCGCCGCGCCTGGATGGGGGTCGAATACGCCCTCCTCCGCACCGGGCCGCTGACCATGGCGCCCTCCCAGGTCGGCGCCTTTGCGAAATCCTCGCCGGACTACGCGACCGCCAACCTGGAATTCCACTTCCAGCCGCTCTCGCTCGACAAGTGGGGCGAGGGCCTGCACCCGTTCGGGGCCTTCACGGCGAGCGTCTGCAACCTGCGGCCATCGAGCCGCGGCAGCGTGCATCGCGGCCCGGACGGCAAGCCCCTCATCCAGCCGAACTACCTGACCACGGACGAGGACCGCCGGGTCGCCGTCGATTCGCTCAAGCTCGCCCGCAGGATCGTGAGCCAGCCCGCGCTCGCCCGCTACAGCCCGGTCGAGCACCTGCCGGGCCCGGGGGTCGCGAGCGACGACGACATGCTGGTCGCGGCCGGCCGCCTCGGCACCACCATCTTCCACCCGGCCGGCTCGGCCGCCATGGGACCGGACAACAACCCGATGGCGGTCCTCGACGAGCGCCTGCGCGTGCGCGGGGTCGGCGGCCTGCGCGTCGCCGACGCCTCCGTCATGCCGCGCATCACCTCCGGCAACACCAACTCCCCCACCATCATGATCGCCGAAAAAGCCGCCGCCATGATCCTGGAAGACGGGAAGACCGTGCGGGCGTGAGGAAGGACCTGATCGAGACAGCGGATTTGACGGCTGACCGGCAACTTGCGGGAAGACGATCGGCGGACGGTTCCGCCTCAAGGGAGGCGACAGCTTTCAGCTGACGCGAGAAGTCCGCATCAATTCGCCAACCCCATCGGCCGCCGGCCATAGCGGCGGCTGATGCGCCCCGTCGCAGCCGGTCGCCCCGGTCTTTCGGCCGGGGCACCGGGGTGACGGCCGATTGGGGTCAGAAGTCGCGCTGAACGCGGATGCGGGCCATGACGTTATCGTCGAAGCTGGTCACCCGCGCGGCGCCACCCGTCGTCACCAGGCCGCCAGCGAGCGGGGCGAAGGTGCCGAGGTTGTTGTTGGCGACGGCGCGCGGCAGCCAGATGCGCTGGTAGACGACCTCGACGCCGATATCGAGATCGCGAACGGGCGACCAGATGAGGTTTGTGCCGCCGTAGAACTGATCGTAGCTCATCAGCGTCGGGTTGAACACGTTCACAAAAGGCGCTCCGGGCCCGGCCGGGCCAGTCGCGCCGAGCGGGGCACCGCCCGTGATGCCGACCGGACCGAAGTTGTTGTTACGCAGCCGCGGATCGAAATTCTGCTGACCATAGGTCGCGAACACGGCCTGGCGCCACTCGGGCGACCAATAGTGCAGAAAAGCACCCATCACGGACCAGGATTCGGTCAGATTGAGCTGGCCGTTGTTCTGCAGGACCGCGTCGACCTGATTGATCTGGAACTTGTTGGTCACGTTGCTGAGGGCAAGGTCGCCGCCGGGAGGTCCATAGAGGCCCGTGTAGGACCCGGCGCCCTGGCCGTAGGCACCCTGCAGCCACAGCTGGTCGCCGGGGGCGAGCTGCGGCAGGTTGACCTTCACGCCTGCACCGATCGCCCAGCCGTACTCGGCATCGGGCCCGACTGCGACAGGTGTCCCGATCCGGCCGATCGTCTTGATCTCGTGCACGGAGCCCATGACCTGCGCCGAACCCCACGCGCTGTCATAGCGGAGCGCGCCGACGAAGTCCGGCATGTCGTTCTTCTGGATGACATTGACCCCGATGCCGCCTGTCGGGATCGTCGTGCCCGGGAAATAGCCCGTTGCGATGCTCGACACGCCAGCGATGCCGAGAGCTGGGCCGAAGCCGTTGCCCTGCCCCATCGAGAGAGGCGCAGCCTGAGCGAAGACCGGCGCGCGACGGTAGATTGGGTCCTCGATCGAGATCGTGGCCGTGAACCCGCTGCCGAATGTCGCCGTATAAGCGAGAAGGTTGGTGTTGGTGTTCGAATACTGGCCCGAGCCGATCAGCTCGAGGTCACCGGCATAGAAGTCGAAGAACGACTGCGCGCGACCGGCCGTGATGCCGGCGAACTGCACGAACGCCTTGTCGACGTCGACGTACTTCTGCAGCTGGCCAGCCGTGTCGATGCCCGTCGCCGGGAACGCGTTGGCGAAGCGCTCCTGGGTGCCTGAGCGCAGATACCCACCCGTGCGGGAAGCGATCTCGAAGCGGATGAAGGCGCGCAGCGTGCCGTAGGGGGTCGCCGTACGGGCGTCGATGTTCAGGCGACCAAGGCCGCGCCAGCTGGAGACATCCGTCGCGCGAGCGTTCTGGGACGAATACTGATACTCGAAACGAGCGCGACCGCCGACTCGTAGGCATGTGTCAGTACCCGGAATGAAGAAGAAGCCGGCGCCGTGCGCCGTGCACACCCGGACGTACTCGACCGGCGCAGCCTTCTGAACCGGAAGATCAGCCGCCTGTGCCCCGGCAACCGCGCAGAGACCTGCCGCGGACCCAAGGAGAAGGGTCTTAACGCGCTTCATTCTGCTCTCCAAAGTTAGGTCTTCGGGACCGGCCGCTTGCCTCGGGTCCTGCGGAGCCTGCACACATCGCGCATCCGCAGCCGCCCACCCCTTTGCGAAATATCCCCGCTTCAAGCCCGACTAGATCGCGTTGAGGAATTTATCACCTCGAAGACAGGGTAATGGCGGTGGCCCGAAGCGACAACCACGCAAACATGTTTCTAAGAACCACCGGCGCTTGTTTGGATATGATGTTGCAAATTTGCGACTTCAGTGGCGGTCGTGTCTGTTTTTTACATTAGCAGGGCCCGGATAGAGCCAATTCAGGCACGACCGAGCTGATGAAACCTTTGTTCCTACCGCGTGCATCGCTCAGGCGCATTGCATCTCGTCCGTGCACCTGCCGCGGTCATTCGCCGGCTGCGAGCCCTGGCGCCTGCTTCGATCGACCGAGCCCGCGCCGGACCGCGACTTGTCCCACACGTGCCCCGAGCAATGACCGGGCGACGCTGATGAGGAGCTCTAGCCGGTGGGGGGAGCGCCTAAGTCCACGGGCCCCGACCCCCGGCCGGGCGGCGCACGCCCTGTCGCTCGTGTTCTCTGTCCGGAAGCGGATCGAAACTTCTCAGCCGGCGATCAAGTTGATCCGGAAATCCTGGACTTGTCGCGTCACCGTTACCCGATGTTCCGCGGCGCCAGAGCGGAAGATTGGGTAGGTCGATGCGCCATCCAGCGCCGGCCCGGGCATTGGCCCGGGCGAATGCGATCCCGTCACTCGCGATTGGCCTCTGGATCGCCGCGACGTGTCCCGGCTCTGCCGGCCAGAGCCCGGCACCATGCGTCGACAGCGCGGTCCTTTCCCGCTCGGTGGTGAGCATCACGCATTATCTCGGCACCCCCAGGCGCGAGTGGGACGGGGAGGTCATCGGCGAACGCGCGACCGCCTGGTTCTACGTGTCCCCCCGCCTCCTGGTGACCGCCGCGCATTTCGCGGCGCGCTTCCCCGAGGGCTGGGACGAGGCGGAACTGCGTCAGTCGATGGAGGATGGCCGGCCGGATGTCGTGCTGCGGGTGCGGGTGCGTGTCTTGCCTGGCCGGCAATCCTTCGGGAGACCGGGCGTTCGGACCGCGACCGCGGCCGGCGATGCGGACGATGTCGCGATTCTGGAGCTCGAACGCCCGTTCCCGAGCGCCCGGGTGCTCGAAGCCAACGACAGGCGGCCGGAGCCGAACGAAACCGTCCTGGTGCTGGGCTATCCCGGAGGCCGCAAGCAGGCCGCGCACAGCACCGTGCGGGAGGGCCGGCAGGCCAGCGCGAAGTTCGCCGGCCTGGCCTTCATCGAGGTGCAGGGGACCAATCGCTTCCTGCTCAATGCAGGCTCGTCGGGCTCTCCGGTTCTCGATTGCCGGGACGGAAGCGTGCTCGCGGTGCTGAACGGCCTCCTGACGGGTCCCTCGCTCCCGTTCCTCCCGCCGGACAAGGCCGCAGTGCCTACCCCCTGGGGAAGCCCGACGAACACCGCCGTGCCCGCCTCCTTGCTGAACAGCCTGAGAGAGCGCCTGCTGTGACGTGACCGGGACCCTTCGTGCACGAAGGCAGCGCTCGCGTCCGCGAGCGGACGCGCACGGCCGAACCTCCGCCAGGTCCCACCCGATCAAGCCTTGGCAGCGTGGATGATCGAACACCGCCCATAACCCGACGGAGTTCGCTCCATGTCGTCCTCAGCAGCACCTTATATCGCGGCTCTCGCGCTCGCGGCGGCCGCGACCGGGACTTCCGCCGACGAATGCTTCAGGCGATCGGCCGAGCAAACACTCGCCCAGGCGGAGATCCGCATTCCCAGCGAGGCGGACCTCCAGCGCATGGAGCGCCGATCCATCACCACGCCGCCCCTGGACGTCGGAGCTGCGCCCCGCATCTCCAATGAAGCGGCCGAGAACGCGCAACTGGATCAGCGGGCGCGCCGCATCGACGAGAACCTGATCGGGCGCGGCGCAATCTGCACAGACTGCCAGTAAGGCGCCGTTGCAGGCCTGCTGTCCAAATCGGTCAAGCAGGCGTCGCGCACCGAAGGGCACCATGAGCCGGGATGGAACGGGGCTGGAAAGCCCTCCGCTCTGCTCACGCACGAAAACCAGGGGGCGAACAGGCAGCGGAGTCCGGCGCGCACCGACAGCGTCATACCTGTCGCGCGCGGCATCGGGGAGGAAGCCATGAGACTTGCGCGATGGGCGATCGGATTCGGGGGGGCGGCTCTCGTCTTTGCGGCTGCAGCTGCGACACCCGCGGTCGCGCAGGCGCCTCCGCAGAAGCCGAACATCCTCTTCATCATGGGGGACGACATCGGCTGGATGCAGCCGAGCATCTATCACCGCGGCTTGATGGTGGGCGAGACGCCGAACATCGATCGCATCGGGCAAGAAGGCGCGATGTTCGTCGACTATGTCGCGATGCAGAGCTGCACGTCGGGGCGCAACGCCTTCTTCACGGGCATGTACCCGCTCCGTACGGGCATGATCCCGCCGCAACTGCCCGGCAGCCCGTCCTACCTCCAGCCCGGCACGCCTGCGGTCGCCAAGTTCCTGCTCGACCTCGGCTACAACACCGGCGAGTTCGGCAAGAACCACCTCGGCGACCATACGGCATCCCTGCCGACGGCGCATGGCTTCCAGGAATACTGGGGCTATCTCTACCACCTCGACGCGATGCAGCAGGTCAGCTTCCCGGACATCAACAAGTCCGAGACGCAGCAGGCTGTCGCGCCGCCGTGCAGGAATACGCCGATCCCGGGCATTCCGGACGTCCCGGGGGCCGTGGACCCGAAGACCACGGTGTGCCTGACGCCGCCGCGCAACATCCTGTCCTGCCGCTCCTCGGATGGGACCGCGGCCAACCAGACATGCACCGACGCCGGACCGCTCAGCCTGGAGCGTTCCAAGACGGTCGACGAGGAGATCTCGGCCAAGGTGGTCGACTTCCTCGACCGGAACGATCCCCGCAGGACGAACAAGCCGTTCTTCATCTGGTACAATCCAGCCCGCATGCATGTCGTGACCGTGCTGTCACCCAAATACGAAGCCATGGTCGGCGAGCGGGGCGGCAAGGATTGGGGCGTCAACGAAGCCGGCATGAAGCAGCTCGACGACAATATCGGCGTCGTCCTCAAGAAGCTCGAGGACATGGGGCAGGCCAACAACACCATCGTCGTGTTCACCACGGACAATGGCGCCGAGTCGATCTCCTTCCCGGATGGCGGCGTGACCCCGTTCAAGGGACAGAAGGGTGAGGCCTGGGAGGGTGGCTACCGGGCGCCCATGGTGGTCCGCTGGCCGGGCGTCATCAGACCCGGAACCGTGCAGAACCAGTTGTTCGCAGCGCTCGACTGGCTGCCGACGCTGGTCAATATCGCCGGTGGGCCGAAGGGTGACGGCCTCAAACGGCAGGTCGAAGCCGGGCAATATCCCGGGATCGTGAAGACGACGCTGGACGGCTTCGACCAGCGCGACCTGCTCGAAGGAAAATCGGCGAAATCGGCTCGCGATCACTTCTTCTACTTCTCCGGGGCGACGCCGTCCGCCGTCCGCTACAAGAACTGGAAGATGTACTACACGATGTCGCAGCCCGGGCCGGCCGGCTGGATCATGCCGCTCGTGCCCTTCCACTTCACGCTGGTGCAGAACGTCAAGCGTGATCCGTTCGAGCAGGCCGTGGGCATCGATCAGAAGTCGGCCATGAGCCTTGGCGGCGCGCTCGGCGGCCCGGTCACGGCGTTCCAGTATGACTGGAACATGCTGCCCATAGGCCAGCAGCTGTGGCTTCAGCACCTGCTGACCTACAGGGACTTCCCGCCTCTGCAGGCGCCGGAAACGTACAACCTCACCGGCGTCCTGGAGGAGGTCAAGAAGGCGAACGCCCGTCAGGCGAGCGACTAGCCCGTCTCCGCCTGCGAGGCGGCGAGCCCGAGGCTCGCTGCCTTCGCGGCCTCGCCGAGCACACGAATACCGCCGCCCCTCGGGCTGGTTCTTCCCCTCCCGAGGGCCCGGTTGGCCTCACCTCACGAGCCACGGGGCGCAAGATGAGCATGGTCACGAAGCTCGGATTGGGTGTGCTGGCCTCGATCCTCTCCGCATTGGCCGGCCCCGCGCTCGCGCAGCCGCAGAAGCCCAACATCCTCGTGATCATGGGCGACGACATCGGCTACTGGAACGTCAGCGCCTATAACCGCGGCATGATGGGGTATCGCACCCCCAACATCGATCGGATCGCGGACGAGGGCGCGATCTTCACCGATTATTACGGCCAGCAATCCTGCACGGCCGGCCGCGCCGCCTTCATCACCGGGCAGAGCCCGATGCGGACGGGCCTCCTGAAGGTCGGATTGCCGGGGGCGAAGGAAGGCCTTTCGGACAAGGATCCGACCATCGCCGAACTCCTCAAGCCGCAAGGCTATGTCACAGGCCAGTTCGGCAAGAACCACCTCGGCGATCGGAACGAGTTCCTGCCGACCGTGCATGGCTTCGACGAGTTCTTCGGCAATCTCTACCACCTGAATGCAGAGGACGAGCCCGAGCACCCCGATTATCCCAAGAACCCGGCATTCAAGGCTCAGTTCGGCCCGCGCGGCGTTCTGAAGTGCGTCGCCACGGCCACCGACACCGCAGGGGAGGACCCTCGCTTCGGCCCCTGGGGCAAGCAGAAATGCGAGGATACCGGCCCGCTGACCAAGAAGCGGATGGAGACCATCGACGACGAATTCCTCAAGGCCTCCATCAACTTCATCGACCGCGCGCACAACGACCGGAACCCGTTCTTCGTCTGGTTCAACTCGTCCCGAATGCATATCTGGACCCGGCTCCGGCCCGAGTCCCAGGGGAAGACCGGGCTCGGGATCTATCCGGATGGCATGGTGGAGCATGACGGGCAGGTCGGGGAGCTCCTGAAGAAGCTCGATGATCTCGGCATCGCCAACAACACCATCGTGATCTACACGACCGACAACGGGGCGGAGACCTTCTCCTGGCCCGATGGCGGCACGACGCCGTTCCGCGGTGAAAAGAATACGAATTGGGAAGGGGGATACCGCGTCCCCGCTATGGTCCGGTGGCCGGCACTCGTGCCGCCGCGAACCCAGATCAACGACATCTTCTCCGCCGAAGACTGGGCGACGACGCTGGTGGCCGCCGCCGGAGAACCGGATATCGGGAAGAAGCTCCTGCAGGGCTATGACGCCGCCGGCAAGACCTTCCGGGTTCACCTGGACGGCTACGATCAGCGCGAGCTGTTGAGCCGCCAGGGCCCGAGCAAACGCCGCGAGTTCTTCTACTGGACGGACGACGGCAACCTCGCCGGTCTGCGGTTCGAGCAGTGGAAGGCTGCCTTCCTGGAACAGAAGGCGCATGGGCTCGAGGTGTGGTCGCAGCCGATGTTCGAGCTGCGCATGCCGCTCCTGTTCAATCTCCGGTCCGACCCCTTCGAGCGGGCGCAGCACGAGGCCGGCGACTACGTGAGGTGGTTTGTCGAGCATGCCTTCGTGCTCGTCCCTGCCCAGGCGCTGGTCGCTCAGCACCTGGCCAGCTTCCAGCAATTCCCGCCTCGGCAGAAGCCGGGATCTTTCTCGATCGAGCGGGTGATGGAGAAACTCAGAAACCCGCCGTCCAGCAACTAGCCGGCGCGTATCCCGGGGAGGTGCGCATGCATTCGGTGACTTCGTCGGCCGGCATCAATCGCCGCGTTCTGATCTCGACAGCGGCCCTCCTCACTGCCCTGTCCGGAGCATCGATCCCGTCCTCCGCGCAGACGGCCTCTTCGGATGGCGTGCTGCCCTCCTGGAACGAGGGGCCGGCGCGACAGGCGATCCTCGATTTCGTGCGCGCGACGACCGACCCGTCGAGCCCGACATATCTCCCTCCGGAGGAGCGCATCGCGGCTTTCGACCAGGACGGGACGCTCTGGGTGGAGCACCCGATCTACACGCAGGTGGTCTATTGCCTCGATCGCGTCCCCGCCGTGGTGGCCAAGAAGCCGGAGCTCAGGAACGTCGAGCCCTTCAAGACCGTGCTGTCCGGCAACCGGGAGGCGGTGGCGAGGCTCCCGATCCGAGACCTCGAAAGGATCCTGGCGGCCACCCTTACGGGAATGACGGTCGAGGAGTTCCACGCGGAGGCGAAGAACTGGATCGGAGCGGCAAAGCATCCCCGCTGGGACCGGCCCTACACCGAGCTCGTGTACCAGCCCATGCTCGAGGCCATCCGCTACCTGCGCGATAGCGGGTACAAGACCTACATCGTGACCGGGGGCGGCCAGGATTTCGTCCGCATATACGCGGGTCAGGTCTACGGCATCCCGCCCGAGCAGGTGGTCGGGACCGCGGGCGGCACGACCTACGGCTACGCGAAGGATGGCACGCCCATCCTGACAAAGGAGCCGAAGCTCCTGCTCAACAACGACAAGGCCGGGAAGCCCGAGGGAATGCACCTGATGATCGGTCGCCGCCCCGTCGCGGCGTTTGGCAACTCGATCGGCGACCGCCAGATGCTGGAATGGACGGGCGGAGGTGGCGGGGCTCGTCTGAGAATGCTCCTCCTGCACGACGATGCGGCGCGCGAATACGCCTACGGCCCGGCCTCGGGACTGCCCGACAGCAAGATCGGTTCGTTCACGCCGGCTCTCTACGACGAGGCAAAGAAGAAGGGCTGGACCGTGATCAGCATGAAGAACGACTGGTCGCGCGTGTTCCCGTTCGACTAGCATCCGATGCAGCCCGCCGAAGCACAGGAACCTGTCGTCCCGGCGGCATGGGTCTGCGCTTCGGCGATTGCTTTCGTTCTTCTTTCCTGGTTCGCGGTCGCTCAGCCGACAACCGGCGGTTCGGTTTTCGCTTCCGCCGAGGGCACATATGTCGGCTCGTCGGCCTGCGCCGGCTGCCATACGGTCGAGACGAAGGCTTGGCGAACCTCCCAGCATGCGCGCGCCATGCAGGAGGCGACGGACCGGACGGTGCTGGGCGACTTCAGCGGCGTTTCCGTTGAGCATCACGGCTCAAAGGCGCGCTTTTTTCGCGAGGGCGATCGGTTTGTCGCCGAAACGGACGGCAAGGACGGCAAGCCCGCCGCGTTCACGGTGAAATACACCTTCGGCGTGGAGCCCCTGCAGCAATACCTGGTCGCGTTCCCGGATGGGCGGGTGCAGGCGCTGCCCTTCGCGTGGGACACGCGGCCAAGGGAGGCCGGCGGGCAGCGCTGGTTCCACCTCTATCCAGAAGGCCCGATGCCGCACACGGACCCGCTACATTGGACGGGTCTCGACCAGAACTGGAACTACATGTGCGCCGAGTGCCACTCGACGAACGTGAGGAAGAATTACGATCCCGCCGCCAACACCTTCCGCACGACCTTTTCGGAGATCAGCGTCGGGTGCGAAAGCTGCCATGGGCCCGCCTCCGGCCACCTTGCCTGGGCGCAGCGGGGCCGTCCGGCCGATGTCCAGAATTCGGGGTTCACCTCCGTCGTCACGAAGCGGGCCGCCGTCACCTGGGCCCCCGATGCGAAAACGGGCAGCCCGGGGGTATCGGCCACACAGCCGGGCGGCGGCGAGGTCGAGATGTGCGGTCGCTGCCATGCGCGCCGCGGCCAGTTCAGCGAGGATTGGCGGCCGGGCCGGCCGCTCGCGGACACACACCTTTCGGCGCTCCTCACGGCCGACCTGTTCGAGGCCGACGGGCAAATGCGCGAGGAAGTGTTCAACCACGCCTCCTTCCTGCAGAGCAAGATGTACGCGAAAGGCGTCGTCTGCTCCGATTGCCACGACCCCCATGCGGGCACGCTGAAGGCGGTCCGGGCGGAGGTCTGCTCGCAATGCCATGCGCCCGCGACTTTCGCGACGGCGGCGCATAGCGGGCATCCTGCCGGCCCGGCAGCGCCGGACTGCATCTCGTGTCACATGCCCCAGCGCACCTACATGGTCGTCGACCCACGGCACGACCATTCCTTCCGCATTCCCCGGCCGGATCTGAGCATGGCGCTCGGCACGCCGAACGCTTGCAACGATTGCCACGGAGACAAGCCCGCGAGGTGGGCGGCGGATGCCGTCGAAAGATGGCACGGGCCGCAGCGGAAGGGCTTTCAGACCTATGCGGCCGCGTTTCAGGCAGCCCGACAGGGACGGCCCGAGGCACGCGATCTCCTACTCAAGGTCGCCAGGGATCCCGATACGCCGGCCATCGCGCGGGCGACGGCGCTCCTCGAACTTCGCACGCGCCCCTCGGCCGAAACGGACGCCCTGCGAGCGACGGCGCTCGGCGATCCCGACCCGATGGTGCGCATCGCGGCCCTGCGCGGGCTCGAGTCTCTTCCTCCAGACCAGCGATGGAGCCGCGGCAATCCCCTGCTGTCCGACCCGGTGCGCTCCGTGCGCCGGGAGGCGGCGGTGGCGCTCGCGAACGTTCCCGACACCCTCGTTCCAGCCGGCCAGCGCGCCGTCCGGGAACGGGCCGAGGCCGAGTATGTCGAAGGGGAACGCTTCAACGCAGACCGCCCGGAGAGCCGAGTGAACCTCGGCAACTTCCATGTTCGCAAAGGCAGGATGGCGGAGGCGGAGGCGGAGACCGAGTACCTGGAAGCGATCCGGCTGGCTTCGGCCTCCGTCCCCGCCAGGGTGAATCTTGCCGATCTCTACCGCGTGCAAGGCCGAGACCAGGCGGCCGAGCAGTTGCTCCGCATGACGATCCAGATGGCGCCAGGCGCCGCCGCGCCGCACCACGCCCTCGGATTGACCCTGGTTCGCCTGAAGCGTCTGGCGGAGGCGCTCGGGCCCCTGCGCCGCGCGGCCGATCTCGAGCCGAGCAACGGGCGATATGCGTTCGTGCTCGGAGTCGCGCTCCAGGGGGCCGGCAACATGGACGAGGCCCGGGCAGTGCTGGAAAGCGCCCACGCCGCTCACCCGTCGGAAGCGGAGATCCTGTCGGCCCTGCTGCAGGATGCGCTGCGCCGGCGCGACCCGGACAAGGCGCTGGTCTATGGCGAGCGGCTAGTCGTCTTGCGGCCTGACAGCGCCGAATTGCGGCAACTCGTCCGACAACTCAGGGGACGGAGCGATCCCGGCCAGCCTGCCCGGCCTTAGCGGACGTGCCCTCGATCTGCGCGTGCCCATCCCGCATCGAAGATCCTCTTGCCCCAGCCCACCTTACGCCCCGCCCCAGCAGGGCTTGGCGATCGCTAACGCATGCAAGACAAAGAAGATAACTTAGATCGATAATCATCATTCAATATCTCATGCCTGTAAATAATGGCGAGTCAGGCGAGATGATACAGCTTTCCCAGAGATACTTTCCGACCTGTTGCAATCGTACACTAGACCGAATCGCCAATCATTGTGCTCATTACGGCCGGGTTTCTGCCGGGGAATGGACCATGAGCGTCTTCCGAAACCTGTCCGCGCGATTGGCACTGCTGAGCGCCTCCTTAGCGCTTGCCCCACCGGCGATCTCGGCGGATCTGCCGGCGCAACCTCCGCCGCCGCCAGCGCAGACCTGGAGCTTCACCATCACGCCCTACCTATGGGCGACATCGCTGAGCGGCTTCACGACAGTCCGGGGCCGCACAGCAGACGTGGATGCGAGCTTCATCGACATCGTCGACAGGACGGAGTTTCCGAAGAACCTGTTTCAGGCCGCCGCTGTTCTCGAGGCACGGAAGGGCCCCCTCTCGCTCTGGGCCGACATCGCCTATTCCAAGGTCGGCGTGACCGGCGACGCCCTTCGCTCACGGCAATTCTCGCCCGATATAGGCGGGAGCATCGGTGCCAGCGCCTCTCTTCGGGTGCGCTTGCTGATCGCGGAACTCGCGGCGGCCTACGAGGTCGGTCGCTGGGACGACGGCTTTGGACAGGGCGGCAGCACGGCTATCGACCTCTATGCCGGGACGCGGGTGTGGTGGCAGCAGGCCAACCTGAACCTGTCGCTCACCGGCACCGTGACAATCGACGATCTAGCCATCGCCCGCGGACGTGCGATCGCCCGCTCCGGTGACGTTGCCTGGGCCGATCCCATGATCGGCGCCAGGCTACGCCATCAGTTCTCGCCCGCGGTCGAACTGGTCGTCAGGGCCGATGTCGGCGGGTTCGGCGCAGGAAGCGATCTGTCCTGGCAGGCGATCGGCGCCTTCAACCTCGAACTCTTCAAGACGGCAACCGCGACCTGGTCCGGGCTTATCGGCTACAAGGCCCTCTTCGTCGATTACGAGCAGGGCAGCGGCCGGACCCGCTACCGCTACAACATGCTCGAATATGGCCCGATCATGGGGATTTCGGCGCGGTTTTGACGGATCGCTGCCGGCAGGAGCGACCAGGGCAATCAGCCGGCGTCGCTCGCGCCGATCTGGCCGAGTTCGGCGGGGCCCGCGGCCTCGCGGGCGGTCGGGCTCGGGCCCTTACCGATCCGGTGCATCGCCTCCGCGACGAGCGGGTCGAGGCCCGTGCCGTCCGTATCCGCATAGGCAAGCAGGTCGCGCCGCATCACGGGGGACCAGAACGCGACGATGTGGTTATGCACGCCCGCGACAGCCTCCTCCTCGGGATAGGACCGGAAGAACGAGGCGATCTGGTTCGCCATGCGGACGAGCTTGGCGGCGGGATCCGCCGCCGCGTGGGTGACGTCGCTCATGTGCAAAATCCCAGCCGCTCATGCCGGCGCAAGCCGGCATCCACCGGCCGTGTGGGCTGGATCCCGGCTTTCGCCGGGATGAGCGGGCAGAGAAATGGGAGAGAGCTCATTCGGCCGCGTCCAGGTAGCCCCCGATGCGCTTGAGCGAAAACTCCTCGTCGTAGAATTTCGCCTGCCAGTCGGAGGGCCGGTTCGTGCGCCGCACCTGCACGGCCGTCACCTTGTATTCCGGGCAGTTGGTCGCCCAGTCCGAATAATCCGTCGTGATGACGTTCGCGCCGGTCTTGGCGTGGTGGAACGTCGTGTAGACGACGCCCGGCTGCATCCGCTCCGAGATCCTGGCCTTGATGGCGATGTCGCCGGAGCGGCTCTCCAAGGCCACGAGGTCGCCATCCACGATCCCGCGCAGCTCCGCGTCGAAGGGATGGATGTCCAGCACGTCCTCCTCGTGCCAGCGCGAATTTTCCGTCCGTCGCGTCTGCGCGCCGACATTGTACTGGCTGAGGATGCGGCCGGTGGTGAGGATGAGCGGGAACTTCGCGCCCGTCCGCTCCTCGGTCGGCACGAACTCGGTGATCATGAACTTGCCGAGCCCGCGCACGAAGCGGTCCACATGCATCATGGGCGTGCCGTTCGGGGCGGCCTCGTTGCAGGGCCACTGGATGGAGCCGACCCGTTCGAGCTTGGCGAAGGACACGCCCGAGAAGGTGGGCGTCAGCGCCGCGATCTCGTCCATGATCTGGCTGGGATGCCGGTAGTCCATCGGATAGCCGAGCGCGTTCGAGAGGAGCTGCGTCACTTCCCAATCGGCATAGCCGGCCATGGGCGGCATCACCTTGCGGACGCGCGAGATGCGGCGCTCGGCATTGGTGAAAGTGCCGTCCTTCTCCAGGAACGAGGCGCCCGGCAGGAAGACGTGGGCGTATTTCGCCGTCTCGTTCAGGAAGATGTCCTGCACGACGACGCATTCCATGGCGCGCAGCCCGGCGGTCACGTGCTGCGTGTCGGGGTCGGACTGCGCCGGGTCCTCGCCCTGGATGTAGATGCCCTTGAAGCGGCCCTGCACGGCCTCGTCCAGCATGTTCGGGATGCGCAGGCCCGGCTCGCTCTGCAGCTTCACGCCCCAGAGCCCCTCGAACATCTCACGCGTCGCGTCGTCCGAGACGTGGCGGTAGCCGGGGAGCTCGTGCGGGAACGAGCCCATGTCGCAGGAGCCCTGGACGTTGTTCTGCCCGCGCAGCGGGTTCACGCCGACGCCCTCGCGCCCGATATTGCCCGTGGCCATGGCGAGGTTCGCCATGCCCATGACCATGGTCGAGCCCTGCGAGTGCTCGGTGACGCCGAGCCCGTAATAGATCGCGGCATTGCCGCCGGTCGCATAGAGGCGGGCGGCGGCCCGCACATCCGCGGCGGGGACGCCGGTGATCTCCTCGACCGCCTCCGGCGAGTTGCGCACCTCGGCGATGAAGCGTGCCCAGGTCTCGAAATCGTTCAAGTCGCAGCGCGCCCGGACATAGGCCTCGTTCACGAGCCCTTCCGTCACGACGACATGTGACATCGCGTTGATGAGGGCGACATTCGCTCCGGGCTTGAGCTGCAGGTGATAGTCGGCCCGCACATGCGGCGACTTCACGAGGTCGATGCGGCGCGGATCGGCCACGATGAGCCGGGCACCCTCGCGCAGCCGCCTCTTCATCCGCGAGCCGAAGACCGGATGGCCGTCGGTCGGGTTGGCGCCGATCACCAGGATGACGTCGGCCGCCGCCACGGAGCGGAAATCCTGCGTGCCGGCCGAGGTGCCGAGCGTGACCTTCAGGCCGTAACCTGTCGGCGAGTGGCAGACGCGCGCGCAGGTATCGACGTTGTTGTTGCCGAAACCGGCCCGGATCAGCTTCTGGACGAGGTAGGTCTCCTCGTTCGTGCAGCGCGACGAGGTTATGCCGCCGATCGCGTCGCGCCCGTAGGTCGCCTGGATGCGCCTGAACTCGGACGCCGCGTGGTCGATCGCCTCCGCCCAGGTCACCTCCCGCCAAGGGTCGGTGATCTTCTCGCGGATCATGGGCTTCGTGATCCGGTCCTTGTGGGTCGCGTAGCCATAGGCGAAGCGGCCCTTCACGCAGGAATGGCCCTCGTTCGCCTTGCCGTCCTTGAAGGGCACCATGCGGACGACCTTGTCGCCCTGCATTTCCGCCTTGAACGAGCAGCCGACGCCGCAATAGGCGCAGGTCGTCACCGCCGAGTGCTCCGGCACCCCCATCTCGATCACGGATTTTTCGTTCAGCGTCGCGGTCGGGCAGGCCTGCACGCAGGCGCCGCAGGAGACGCATTCGGAGGAGAAGAAATCGGTGCCGCCGGGCGAGACCTTCGAGGCGAAGCCGCGCCCCTCGATCGTCAACGCAAACGTGCCCTGCACCTCCTCGCAGGCCCGGACGCAGCGGTTGCACACGATGCACTTTGAGGATTCGAAGGCGAAGTAAGGGTTCGACGCGTCCGTCGGCGCGTCGAGATGGTTCTCGCCCTCGTAGCCGTAGCGCACGTCGCGCAGCCCGACCGCACCCGCCTGCGTCTGCAACTCGCAATCGCCATTCGCCGAGCAGGTCAGGCAGGTGAGCGGGTGGTCGGAGATGTAGAGCTCCATCACGCCGCGCCGGAGCTTCGCCAGTTTCGGCGTCTGCGTGCGGACCACCATGCCGTCCTCGGCGATGGTCGTGCAGGAGGCGGGCGTGCCGCGCCGCCCCTCCACCTCGATAAGGCATAGGCGGCAGGAGCCGAAGGGCTCGAGCGTATCCGTCGCGCAGAGCTTCGGGATCTGCGTGCCCATCGTGGCGGCGGCGGCCATCACGGAGGTGCCGGTCGGAACCGTCACGTCCTGGCCGTCGATCGTCAGCGTCACGGTGGTCGCCGCGAGCCGGAGCGGCGTGCCGGTGTCGAGTTCCTTGATCAGAGCCATTGATGTGGGCCTCTGCTGTGCGCGCCGCGCCCCCTCCACCGTCCTGCGGACGGTCCCCCG